>CASEDP010000004.1 GCA_949286835.1 uncultured Clostridia bacterium
TGATGCGTTGCCAAATTTCGATACCCGTTGACGGGTGTGCCGGCAATTAACCCTTTTAGGGTATGTGCAAACCACCAGTTCACTGGTGGTTTTGAATTTTTCCCCATACGGAAAAGTCAAAAAAACGCATTGGGCGGCACATATGTGCCGCCCGATTGAATTTATCTGCGATTTTCACGGCCGCATTTTGCGGGGCTGTCGCCGCCGCCCGACCTCAGTTTACGCAATTTCAGCCGCCGACTTTGCCGCCCTTTCAGCCTCTGTTTCCCAGCCTCATCTTAAAGTCGGAATAGCCGAAGGACGCTATGCGGGTGAGCTTGCCGTCCTCGCCCCTCTTCCAGATGTCGGGCAGAGGCATACCGTTGAACGTATTGTTCTTGCAGGTAGTGTAGATTGCCATATCGCCGAAGAGCAGAAGGTCGCCGCGCTTCGGGCAGGCAGAAAGCTCGTAGTCGCCCGTGACGTCGCCCGCAAGGCAGGTGGGACCCGCAAGCCTTACAGAAACGCCCTCCCCCTCGCCGTCGTCGAGAAGGGGCGGCGTGTATGGCATTTCTATGACGTCGGGCATATGGCAGGCGGCGCTGACATCGGTTACAGCCGTCGTTACGCCCTCGTTCTGCACTACGTCGAGCACGCGCGTGGCGACAAAGCCCGCATTGAGTGCAACCGCCTCCCCGGGTTCGAGATAGACCTGAACGCCCCATCTGTCGCGTGCCCCTGTCAATACGCGTTCTAACCTTGCAACGTCATAGTCGCGGCGCGTTATGTGGTGTCCTCCGCCCATATTGAGCCATTTCAGGCGGGGGAGGACGTCCGAAAACTGCTCCTCAACGCCCCTGAAAGTCACCTCCAGCGCGTCCGAATTCTGCTCGCACAGCGTATGGAAGTGCAGTCCGTCCAGAAGGGCAACGAGCTCTTCGGTCATCTCTCTGTTCCACGCGGCGCGGGTGGTGCCCAGCCGACTGCCTTCTGCACAGGGGTCGTATATCTCGTGTCCCTCCTGCGTGGATATGCGGGGGTTTATCCTAAGCCCCACGCTCTTGCCGCACGCCTTTGCCCGCGCCCCGAACTGCTTTAGCTGGGCGGGCGAATTGAACACTATGTGGTCGGCGTACCGCATAAGCTCTTCAAACTCGTCGTCGCGATAGGCGGCGCAGAACACGTGCACTTCGCCCCGAGGCATCTCCTCCCTGCCGAGGCGCGCTTCGTAAAGTCCGCTCGCCTCCGTTCCGCAGAGATACTCCGATATGAGAGGATAGAACGCAAAGTTGGAAAAAGCCTTTTGCGCGAGCAATATCTTTGCGCCCGTGCGGGAAGATACCCCCTTCAGTATTTCAAGATTGCGCCTGAGCGCGCCCTCGTCTATTATGTAGCAGGGCGTACCGAGTGCGCCGAACAGCTCCTCCGCGCTCTTTCCGCCGAGAGCCGAGAACACGGGCGAGTTGCTCTTCTGCCCCTTCATCAGTCGACGAGCACGGGGCTGTCGCTCTCCTCGGAGGGCAGACCGTGCTGCGCAAGCGCCTCGATGAAGGGATCGGGGTCGAACTCCTCTACCGTATGCACGCCCGTCATATTCCACTTGCCCGTCAGCAGCATAAGCGCGCCGCACATTGCGGGCACGCCCGTGGTGTAGCTTATCGCCTGGCTTCCTACCTCCTTATAGCACTCCTGGTGGTCGCAGACGTTGTATATGTAATAGCTCCTCTTCCTGCCGTCCTTTTCGCCCGTGAATATGCAGCCGATATTCGTCTTGCCGTGCGTGCGGGGGCCGAGGCTTGCGGGGTCGGGCAGCAGCGCCTTTAAGAACTTTATGGGCACAATCTCCCTGCCCTCGAACATAACTGGCGTGGTGGAGAGCATACCGACGTTTTCAAGGCATCTCATATGCGTAAGATAGCTCTGCCCGAAGGTCATAAAGAAGCGTATTCTCTTTACCTCGGGGATATTTTCGGCAATGCTTTCGATCTCCTCGTGGTGGAGAAGGTACATATCCTTTTTGCCGACCTCGGCGAAGTCATACTCCCTCTTGATGCTCATTGCGGGTATCTCCACCCACTTGCCGTCCTCCCAATAGCTGCCGGGGGCGGAGACCTCCCTTAAGTTTACTTCGGGGTTGAAGTTGGTGGCGAAGGGATAGCCGTGGTCGCCGCCGTTGCAGTCGAGAATGTCTATCGTGTCGATTTTATCGAACTTGTGCTTCTTGGCATAGGCGCAGTATGCCTGCGTTACCCCGGGGTCAAACCCGCAGCCGAGCAGGGCGGTGAGCCCCGCCTTTTCAAACTTCTCCCTGTACGCCCACTGCCACGAATAGTCGAAGTACGCCGAAAAGCCCTTTTCTTTGCAGCGCTTTTCGTAGACCTTTCTCCACTCGGGGTCGTCGGTATCCTCCGGCTCGTAATTTGCCGTATCCATATAGTTGACGCCGCAGGCGAGGCAGGCGTCCATTATGGTAAGATCCTGATAGGGCAGGGCGATGTTCATAACGAGGTCGGGCTTATAGCTCTTTATGAGCGCGATTACCTCCTCCGCCTTGTCCGCGTCTACCTTTGCCGTCGTAACCTTAGTCGCCGTCTTGCCCTTGAGGCTTGCGGCGAGCTTGTCGCACTTTTCCTTTGTCCTGCTTGCAATGCAGATTTCCGTGAATACGTCGCTGACCTGGCAGCACTTTCTTATTGCGACGTTTGCCACGCCGCCGCAACCTATAATCAAAACTTTGCTCATATCTGTCTCCGTAATTTTATTTATCCTTTGAGTGCGAGCAGGAACTCCCTGAGTACCTTGCACGCCATTGCCGTGGAAGCCCCGCTTGTATCCAGCGCGGGGGCAAGTTCGTTGACGTCTGCGCCGACGACGTTGAGAGTGCAAACCTTTAAAAGCGCGGAGAGCAGCTCCTTAAAGGTGACGCCGCCCGCTTCGGGCGTGCCCGTGCCCGCAAAACAGGACGGGTCAAGACAGTCGAGGTCTACGGTTATGTAGACGGGCGCGCCGCTTTTTTTGAGCTCTGCAACGGTTTCGTCCAGCCCGTCGAAGGAGAAAGGGTGCATATCGGTATGCTCCCTCGCAAACTCAAACTCCGACCTGTCGCCGCTCCTTATGCAGAACTGGTGAATTCTGCCGTCGCCGACAAGCTCGTGACAGCGCCTGATTACGCAGGCGTGGCTGAGCTTTGCGCCGAGGTAGTCGTCGCGCAAATCTGCGTGCGCGTCGAAGTGAATTATGCGGAGGTCGGGATATGCCTTTGCGACCTCTCTGACCGCGCCGAGCGTGACGAGGTGCTCGCCGCCGATGAGGAAGGGAAATTTACCGTCCTTAAGTATGCGCGAAGCGCGCGCGGAGATATCCCTGAGCGCCAGCCTGCTGTCGCCGAAACACAGCTCTAAATCGCCGCTGTCGAACACCTTTATGTCAGTTAAATCTCTGTCCTGATAGGGGCTGTAAGTCTCAATTCCGAAGCTCTCCGCCCTCATTGCCGAAGGTCCGAAACGCGCGCCGGGGCGATAGCTCGTGGTGCAGTCGAACGGTGCGCCGAAGAGCACTATTTCCGCCTCCCTGTAGTCGGCGTCGCAGGCGATGAACGTCTGAACGTTGGGCTTTAACATCACTCCACCTCCTTCAACATTCTCTCAAGAAAGGCTGGCAGATAGAAGGAGCCTATGTGCAGCCTTGTGGTATAGTAGTTTGTGGCAAGTCCAAGCTCTTCCCACCGCTGCGCCTTGAAATCGTCTATGGGGTGGTATTTCTTGCTTGCGAAGCCGAAAAGCCAATAGCCCGCGGCATATGTTGGGATATGTGCCTGATAGACCCTGCTTATGGGGAAGGTCGAAACTATTCTGTGATGGCTGCGGCGGAGCGCGTCGGCGTCGTGCTTGTAGAAAGGGCTGCCCTGCTGGTTAACCATAATGCCGTCGTCGCGGAGCGCGTTGTAGCATATGCCGTAGAATTCGCGGGTGAAATAGCCCTCCAGCGGACCGAACGGGTCGGTCGTGTCGACGATTATGAGGTCATAATTTGCGTGACAGCGCCTCAAAAACCTGAGTGCGTTGTCGTAATATATGTGCACGCGCTCGTTGTCGAGTTCCCTCGCGTTTTCGGGGAGATATACCCGGCAGACCTCGATTACCTCGGGATCCATCTCTACGAGGTCTATCTTGCTTATTCCCTCGTAGCGGGTGAGTTCGCGCACGACGCCGCCGTCGCCCGCGCCTATGACCAGCACGTCGCGGATGTCGGGGTGGACGGACATAGGCACGTGGGTTATCATCTCGTCATAGATGAACTCGTCGCGCTCGGTGAGGAGCACGTTGCCGTCCAGCGCTAGTACCCTGCCGAATTCGGGCGTATCGAAAACGTCTATCTGCTGATAGCTCGACTTCTTGGAGTAGAGGTGTCTGTTGACGCGTATGCTGTGCTTGACGTCGGGGGCGTGAAATTCGCTGAACCACAGTTCCATATGCCTTTTCTCCTTATGCGAGTATGTTTATATTCTCTATTTCCGGGTCTTCCGGTCCCGTCATAGAACAGCCTTTTGCCTTGGCGTATTCGATGTATTGGATAATCTCGCCCGTAACCCTCTCGCCGGGGGCGAGAATGGGAATTCCGGGGGGATAACACATTATGAATTCGCTGCACACGCAACCTATGCTCTCCTTCAGGGGCACGCTCTTCTTCTTTGCATAGAATGCCTGCTGAGGACTTATGACGACTTCGGGCGCGAGATATTCCTGACTTAAAAGTCCGTAGCTGTCCTTCTGGTACCTCCTCCTTATCTCGGCGAGCGCGCTGACGAGCCGCTCCAGCTCCTGCATTCTGTCGCCTATCGAAAGGTACGCGAGAATATTGCCTATGTCGCCGAACTCTATCTGAATGTCGTATTCGTCGCGGAGGAGGTCATACACCTCTATCCCGGCAAGCCCGATGTCGCGCGTGTGCACGCTGAGCTTTGTGGGGTCGAAGTCGAAGATGCTGTCGCCGTTGATGAGCTCCCTGCCGAAGGCGTAGTAACCGCCGACGGCGTTTATCTCCTCCCTTGCGTAGTCCGCCATCTCGACGACGCGCCTGAATACCTGCCTGCCCTTGAGGGCGAGATTGCGCCTGCTTATGTCCAGGCTGGACATAAGCAGATAGCTCCCCGACGTCGTCTGGGTGAGGTTTATAATCTGGCGGACGTAGCCGCTGTTTATGTCTGAACCCGTAAGGAGAAGGCTGGACTGGGTGAGGCTGCCGCCGCTCTTGTGCATAGATACCGCGGACATATCCGCACCCGCCGCCATTGCGGAGACGGGCATATTTTCGCCGAAATAGAAGTGCGTGCCGTGCGCCTCGTCGGCAAGGCAGTACATTCCCGCGCGGTGAGCCATATCGACAATCGCCCTGAGGTCGCTGCATATGCCGTAATAGGTGGGATTGTTGACGAGCACCGCAACCGCGTCGGGGTGGGTGGCAATCGCGCGCTGCACCTGTTCCCTCTTCATTCCGAGGGAGATGCCCAGCTTGACGTCGACTTCAGGGTTGACGTAGACGGGTATGGCGCCGCAGAGCACGAGGGCGTTTATGACGCTGCGGTGGACGTTTCGGGGCAGAATTATCTTGTCCCCCCTCTTGCAGACGGAGAGTATCATACTCTGCACCGCGCTCGTAGTCCCGCCGACCATCAGGAACGCGTGCGCCGCGCCGAACGCTTCGGCGGCGAGCTCCTCCGCCTCCTTGATGACAGAGACGGGATGACAGAGATTGTCCAACGGCTTCATAGAGTTGACGTCTATGGAAACGCACTGTTCGCCGAGGAATGCCGTCAGTTCCGGATTGCCCCTGCCGTGCTTGTGCCCCGGCACGTCGAAGGGCACGACCCTCATCTCCCTGAACATCTGGAGCGCTTCGTATATGGGCGCCCTGTTCTGATTTAATCTTTTGCTTTCCAACTCTCCACCTCACGAAAAAAAACGCAAGCTGCATAAACACAACTTGCGCATAAAAATCACATATCTATCCGAATGGCGGATAACCAAAGACAGTTGCCCCGTCGGCGGCGACAGCCCCGACGAAAACGCCTTTGAAAATGGATTGGCATACAGAGTCTATATTGCAAACAATTTTACTACTCTTATTGACCGTTTCACAAGTTTGCGCGTCTACGCATTTCGGTTATAAAGTAACCAACTTATAAAATTTGAGCTTTTAACTCAATCAATAAAGCGGAAAACCGCCGTTCGGCAGCGGACCCGGCTGTCCGTATGGCCTTGACTTCGCCACGGCGAAGTGGTCCAGAAATTATTGCTTGGAAGACCCTATGCTATAGAAGTTATCCGACTATGATTATATTTTCCGCGCGCGCGTTTGTCAATTGTTTTGCGGGCATAATATCATTTTTTTGCGCTCCGCCGCGGCGATTTTGCCCTGATGCCCGCCGCCTTTCTTCGGCTGGCAAATTTTCACAATTATTTTCTGCAAAAAGACTTGAATTACATTGAAAAAAACGCTATCATAATATTATTGTTAGAGTATAAGAGCTAAGGAGATACGCAGGGGATGAAGGGTAAAAAGACGTGGCACAGAAAGAGGCACATGTTCTACTATTATCTCCAGCGTCTGCTTGTGGGATTGTACGTAAAGTTTGCCTATCACTACCGCGGCAAGAAGTTCGACGACGGCGGCAGGCAATACCTCTACATATTCAACCACCAGACGCCACTCGACCAGCACCTTTTATATCTTTCGGTGAGACGCCCTCCCTACACCATAGCCAGCGAGGACCTCTTTACCATGGGCATCGTCTCGGCGATAATAAAGCACGCCGCCGCACCCATACCCATTAAGAAGTCCGAGAGCGACTTCACGGCGGTAAAGACCTGCGTCAGAATTGTAAAAGAGGGCTGTTCGATAGCCCTCTCGCCGGAGGGCAACAGAACCTTTACGGGCGAAACGGTACACATAAAGCCCTCGCTCACCAAGCTCGTCAGGCTTCTAAAGCTTCCCGTAGCGGTGTTCATAGTGCGCGGCGGGTACGGAGTAATTCCGCGCTATGCCGACAAACCCCGCCGCGGAAAGGTGACGGGCAGCGTGGAGCGCGTGATTGAATACGAAGAATATAAGAATATGACCGACGACGAGCTGTACGAGCTGATAAAGAGCAGCCTGCACGTCGACGAGAGCGAATGCTCGCACACAACCTCCGGCAACAGGGCGGAAGTTATGGAGAGGGCGGTATATGTCTGCCCGTCCTGCGGAGCGGTTGGAACCATACACTCTTCGGGGAATGAGATATCCTGCTCGCACTGCGGCATAAAGGCGGAAGTCGGCGAGGATATGCACTTTTCCCCCTCCTTCCCCGTGAGGACGATAAAACAATGGACGAAGTGGCAGAACGAGTGGGTCAACTCGCTGGAGACCGACTGCGGTCTTATTTTCAGCGAGACGGTAAAGCTGAGGGTGCTGCGGCGCGAACAGAGCAAAAAAGATGTGCTCGCCGACGGCGCGGAGGCGCGCCTTTACGGCGACAGGCTGGAAGTGGGCGAGCTAACCTTTAACTATTCCGACGTCACCGCGATGACTGTGTGCGGCAGGTGCAGGCTGGACTTTTACTGCGACGGACAGACTTATCAACTGACGGCGGGCAGAGATTTCTGCGCGCTAAAGTATGTAAATATTTATTATAACTATAAAAACAAAAAGGAGAACGGCGATGGTTTTCTCGGAATTTAGCGTGTGGTCGTTCGTGCTCATAGTTGCGGTGCTCTTATTCAGTCTGCTGCTTGCAAGCACGCTCAAGAGGTTTATACCCGCGCTTGAAAAATCACTAATTCCTTCCTCTGTGCTCGGCGGGATAGTACTTCTTGTAATCTCCACCATTACATATTTCGCAGCGGGAGATTACCTCTTCAATCTGGGCGTATTCAGCCCCTCGGACAGCACTTACAGCGGCATAGAGATACTTGAACTCATTACCTATCACTGTCTGGGACTTGGCTTTGTTGCGATGGGTATGAGGAGTTCCAAGAAGAAGTTCACCAAGCACCGCGCAGGCGAAGTTTTCGACAGCGGCGTCATCACCGTAAGCACGTACCTTCTGCAGGCGTTCTTCGGCATAGCCATAACGATGATTGCCGTTGCGGCATTCCACGTAAGCGGACTTATCGACGCGGCGGGCATTCTGCTTGCCTTCGGCTTCGGTCAGGGCACGGGTCAGGCGCTCAACTACGGCGTGATATACGAGGGCTACGGACTTGAAGGCGGCGGCAACTTCGGGCTTACGATAGCCGCGCTCGGCTTCCTCGTCGCGTGCATTGTCGGCGTAATCTATCTGAACGTGCTCAGAAGAAAGGGCGTAATTTCCGTGAACAAGGAGGAAAAACGCGCAGAACTTTCGGACTATGAGGACGAAAACGAGATACCCGTCGTTTCCTCTATGGACAAGCTCACCGTGCAGTTCGCCATAGTGATAATCATTTACAGCGTCTCCTACCTCATTATGGCGGGGCTTTCGGCGCTGTTGCCCTCACTTGAAAACGTGCTCTTCGGCTTCAACTTCCTCATCGGCACCCTGCTTACCGTACCCGTAAAGGCAGTGCTCAACAAGTTGCAGAGCAAGAAGATTATAAAGCAACAGATTGTAAACAACTTTATGATGAACCGCATAGGCGGCTTTGCTTTTGACCTTATGATAGTTTCTGGCGTGGCGGCGATACAGCTTCCCCTGCTCAAGGGCCACTGGGCGGTGCTGCTGCTTATGGCGGTCGCAGGCGCAGCGATAACCTTTGCATATGTCTACTTTACCTCCAAAACGCTGTTCGGCGGGTATGTGCACGAGCAGTTCCTCGCAATGTTCGGTATGCTTACGGGCACGGCGAGCACGGGCATTATTCTGCTCAGGGAAATTGACGGTTCTTACCGCTCCCCCGCCAGCGAAAACCTCGTTTACCAGAGCCTGCCCGCGATTGTATTCGGCTTCCCCCTTATGTTCCTCGCCACTTATGCCTGCCTCGGGCGGACGGAGTGCCTTATAACCTTTGCAGTAATATTGCTCTTTTTCATAGCGCTCAACGTGCTGCTCTACCGCAGACAGATTTTCAGGAAGTGGTTCAGAAAGGCGGCGGTCGCAGAGGCGGCGACGACTGAAGAAGAGGGCGCAGAAGTCGCAGACGGCGACAGTTCCACCGCGGACGACAGCCCTTCTGTCGGCGGGAACGAGTGAGTTTGCCGCGCAAACAAGGACAAAACTATCAAAAATAAAGTTCTTTAAAGCTGAATAAATTTCGGGCGGGCGGCAATATGCCGCCCGCCCTTTACTATTAAATTTTTTGCCCGCTCACGACGCTCAATGCTGAAATTTATCGGCAAAAAGCGCGTTGGCGGCGGCATATATGCGGGGCAATCGCAGATTGCCCCTTAAATTGCGCCGAAAACGCCGGAAATCGGACATATCTGCAACTTAAATTTCCTGCAATTACACAAACACACCTCGTCAGTCGGGGCATATTGCGGGGTCAATCGAAATCTCCGAAGATTTCCGCAAACCTCTCCTCCCGCGCGGAGAGCACCCTTTCCGCCTCCGTACCCTTAAGCTTTTCGTGCTTGAAGGCGCTGTTGTTTTTCACGAGCTCGCCGAAGGTCACGGGCGCATAACCGTTTATGTCCACGCCCGCATTGAGCGCGTTGGGGCGGCACAGTACGGGCGTATAGTCCGCCCTCTGCACGTTGTTGTGCATATGCCCGAACACGAGAAAACCCATACGCCTGCTGTCCTCTATGCGGCTGTTCTTCCACTCCAGCATAGGGTAGTGGCAGAGCGTGACGTTGAGGCTGCATATACTGAGTTCGGCATAGCGGCACACCTCGGCAAAGTGCTGCCGCAAGTCGTCGGCGGAGAGCAGCTTGCCGTCGTGGTTGCCCGCAACGAGTATCTTTCTGCCCTTGAGGCGGGAGAGGTACTCCGCCGCCCTTTTGCCGTCCCAGACGAGGTCGCCTGCTATGTATACCTTGTCGTTGCCCTTCACTTTTGCGTTCCAGTTGGAGATGAGAGCCTCGTCCATCTCCCCGACGGAGGCGAACGGGCGTCCGCAACTTTCAATCACGCTCGAATGACCGAGGTGTAAATCGGCAGTAAAATAGATATTTCCCTTCATTCCCCGTACATCCTCCCGTTGTCCTGAGCTCCGCCCGATGCAGGCGGGTCGTTCTCTGCCGCCGTTTTCTCTTCCGGCTTGGCAGCGGGGCGGAGAGGGGCAAAAGTGCCGTATAGCCTGCCGCCGCTGCGCCCGTCTATAAAGAGCGACAGAAAGAAGATGAATGCGCCTATCGCGGCGACGACTATGTCGAGCATAGTATCGGTGAGGGGGTTCTTACCCTCCGCCATACCCTTCCAGCCCTGTGCGTTGTTGCCGAATATCAAATCTGTATAGTATTCAAAGATCTCCCAAAGCGCGGCAAAGCCGAGCACGGACAGCAACACGAGGGCATACATTCCCCACTTGTTCAGAGCCTGTCCGCCCCAGCGGAGAATGAAATAGTACATAAAAACGGCGCACCACACGCCGAAAAAAGTGTGCAGAAATTTATCGTAATAAGGTATGAACACATAGGCATTGAGCGCCGTGCCGAAATCGATTGCGAGTATTATCTGCAGGGCGACTATGACGTGCATAAAATAGGGCACTCGCACGCGGAAAATGCGCTCGGCAACGATTATGACGAGCGGGACTGCCGCCGCAGACAGTTGCAGATAGACAAGCAGCCTTGCCTCACCCATTACCACGGGGTGAAATATTGCGGCTATGGCGCCGAAGAGCACACACGCGGCACACGGCAGCCACCTCAATATTATTTGCTTTAAATTGTTGTTTTGCGACATATTCCCTCCTTTAGTCTGCGCCATTGGCTGCGCCGCACATACTGCGGCGGCACAAGGACAGATTTTATTTAGCCCCTCTTTCGCCGCCCGCAATGAATTTTAAAGGGCGGGCAAAGCCGCGCTCTGCCCGCCCCGATATTATGCTCTGCATTGTGAGGCAGTGTTATTCCGCGGCGCCTGCCTTAACCCAAGTCAGAACTGCACATTGAAATGCACGGTGACAGTATCCGTCATAACATCGCTTTTTTTGAGCTTTACCTCTTCCATAACATCCTCGTCCTCTTCAGACGGCTGCATTTCATAGAAATACAGTTCATCCCACTGCTCCTCGCTGCCCGCAAAGTAGATATCGGTTATGGCATTGCCATTCAAAGCCGTCGCGTAGATTTTAGTTAGCGTTGCAGGAAGGTAAACCTCGGTAAGACTTGTATCTGTATAGACGTTGCCCCCCGACTGTACGACATTGTTTGCAAATGCTCTGTCCGCAAGCACCGTTATATCGGCTTTTACCTTTACCGTCTTAAGCCCGCTGCAATAGGCAAACGCAAGAGGAGCAAGGACCGTCACACTGTGCGGTATGACTATCTCCTTCAGGGCGTCGCACATTCCGAATGCGCCATAACCTATATAGGTAACACTTTCGGGAATGGTAAAAGAAGAGAACTTGCATAGCGAAAACGCACGCGTATCAATCTTCTCGATGCCCTCAGGCAAAGTGACGCTCTTAAGACTCGTGCAGCCCATAAACGCCTCCTCGCCGATTTCCCTGACGGGGAGCTCTTCGCCGCCCTCTTCGGGCGAGTAGTACTGCGGCACGAAATACTGCTTTAACGCACCCTTGTTGCCGCTTACCCCGCTGAGGATATAGTACGTCCCGTCCTCCGACAGGGTATAGTCGACCTGCGCCTCGCCGCAGCCTGAAAAGGTGAATAGGCAAACCGATAACACGGCGGCGACACACGCGCCGCACAAAATTTTCCTGAACATAGGCTTATTTTACCATATCGCCGCGCAGATTGCAAGGGCATTGCCCCTCCGCCGCATGTAGAAAAGATGAAATTTAGCCTACTACCTCTCTGAATACCCGCAAAAAGTTGCCGAGGGCGAACTTTTCGACGGTGCGCAGGGGTATTCCGCAGCGGAGAAGCGTGCCGAATATGCGACGTACCGCAGTGCAGTCGGCTATTTCGGGATATGCGAGTATGCCGTCGAAGTCGCTGCCCAGCGCAAGGACGTCCTCGCCGCCGACCGAGAGGAGATGTCTGAAGTGCCGCACGAAATTTTCCTCCGCGTCGCCGTCGCCCAGAAAGGTCTTTGAGAAGTTGAGCCCGACCACGCCTCCGCCCTCCGCCACCCGCCTGATGAGCGCGTCCGTAAGGTTGCGCCCGACGGCGCAGATTTCGCGGCAATTGGAATGGCTTGCAACGACGGGCGCGCGGCTTATCGAGAGGACGCGCTCCGCCGCCCCGTCCGAAAGGTGGGAGATATCGACGATTACCTTGCCGCAGTTAAGCGCCTCGACAGCGCTCTCACCTGCGGGAGTAAGCGAGCTGTCCGCAAAGGCGTTGGGGTTGTTCCACGCAAGCGACGCCACTCTTACGCCCTGCTTCGCGAGGGCGGGTATTGCCGCCGCATCACCCCTTAAAAAGCCGAGGTTTTCGACCGTGAGCACCGCTGCGGTCTCTCCGCGCGCCATCGCAGACGTTATGTCCGCCGTGCAGACCGCCTCGACGAGCCCGCCGCGGGCAATCTCGTCAAAATAAAACGCCGTGTACTTTTCAAAGTCCGCGGCGGCGTTTTTTCCCTCTGTAAAAATTGCGAAACACTGCACGGCACAGCCCGATTTTCTGAGCTTTTCGCCGCTGACCTGACCCGTAAAACTCTTAAGCCTTGCGCCCTCGTCGCAACAGGCGGTCACGCTGTCGCAGTGCATATCAGCATATGCTATCTGCGGCAGATCAGCTTTAATATCTTCCTTATCGGCTTTGGCGGTTTTACGCATATTACGGTCATACATCACCCCTGTTGATTATTACAAGGACAAAGTCGCCCTCCGACACATCGATGTGGGCGCAATCGCTCACGGCGACATTTGACAGCCCTATACATTGCCCGTAGACGAGCTTGGGCGGATAGGGATACTTCAGCCCTGCACTACCCATTATATGCGCCTCCCCCCCGAAAGGGAACACCGACAGCGTCTTACCCTCGTTTCCGTCGAGGTTGACCCTGCCGAAGCCGACGAAAATGCGCGAGTATTCGGTTATCATCACCGCCCGCGCGCCCCGCCTTGCCGCGAGGTACAGAAGCTGAATGTTGCCGAGGAAATGGTCCTCCCTCCGTCCGCCGCCGCCATAGATTTCTATCTCGTCCGCGCCCGCGTCCAGAAGCTTTATCATAGCTATTTCGCCGTCGGTAAAGTCCTTTTCGGTCGGATATATCTCCTCCGGGGCGGGTTCGGGCATATACGGGAGGCTGTCGAAGTCGCCGACGTTTTTATCTATCCGCACCCTGCCGCGCGCCCACTCGTATGCGCCGTCGCAGCAGATGACGAGCGCGCCCTTATCGTCAATCTGCCCCTCGTAGGGCTGCCCGTTGAGAAGAAGTATTCCCCTCATTTCAGCCCCTTATCTTGGCGATTGCCGCCGCCATATCCTCTGCGCCGAACACCGCGGAGCCCGCGACCAGCACGTTTGCCCCCGCCGCGCGTATCTGCGCCGCGTTTTCAAGGTTTACGCCGCCGTCGATTTCTATGTCCATATCCGTCCTGCCTATGCTGTCGGCATACGCCCTGGCTTTTTTTACGTTTTCGAGGGCAGTAGGAATGAATTTCTGACCGCCGTAGCCCGGGAACACCGACATTATGAGCACCATATCTGCGATGTCGAATACGTCGAAGATGCGCTCTATATCCACGTCGGGGTTTACGACAGCCCCGCACTTCACGCCGTAAGATCTGATAAGTTCGAGCGTTTCCCTGAGATATGCGGGGGAGATTTTTGCGCACGCCTCGTAGTGCACGGTAATTATGTCCGCGCCGGCGTCGGCAAAGAACTTGATCTGCGTCTTGGGGTGCTCTATCATAAGGTGCACGTCAAGCGGCAGCTTTGTGAGCGGACGGATATTCTTTACCATCTGCCCGCCGAAGGTTATTGGCGCGACGAAAGAGCCGTCCATAACGTCGCAGTGCACGAGGTCTGCACCCGATTTTTCAAGTTTTTTTATCGCCTCGCCCATCGCCGAGAAGTCCGCCGAGAGTATGGAAGGTGCAATCTTTATCATAATCTTTCGATCTCCTTTGAGGTGTATTTCCTCTGCGCGGGGTCAGTTTTCCCCGCCCTCCAGATAGCCCGCGCGGAGCTGACCGCACGCGCCGCCTATGTCCGAACCTATCTGCCTGCGCAGCGTTGCAGACAGTCCGCCCTTTTCCAGAAGTCCCAGAAAGCGGTATGCCTGCTTGTCGCCGAGCGCCTTTAAATTCCTTTCCTTGACCTCGTTGAGCCTTATGAGGTTTACGTGGCAGGGTCTGCCCTTCAGAAGCCGCACGAGTTCCTCGGCGTGACGAGCATCGCAGTTTTCGCCCTCTATGAGCGAATACTCGAAGATATACCTTCTCCCCGTCTTTTCAAAGTAATTGGTGCAGGCGTCGAGAATATCCTTGATCTTATACCTCTTTGCTATTGGCATTGTGCGCGCCCTCTCCTCGTCCGTGGTGTTGTGCAGAGATACCGTGAGGTTGACGGGAAGCCCCTCTTCAGCGAGGTCGTACATTCTCTCCACCAGCCCGCAGGTAGAAAGGGAGATGTTGCGCGCGGATATGTTTAGCCCCTCCGCCGCGGTGACGTTTTTGAGGAACTTTACCACGTTGTCGTAGTTGTCCAGCGGCTCTCCGCTGCCCATAAGCACTATGTTGGTGACGCCCCTGATCTTCCCCTCGGCGTGCAGCGCGTTGACGACGAGCACCTGCGAGAGTATTTCGCCCGCAGTGAGGTCCCTTATTCTGCCGTTTAAAGTGCTGGCGCAGAACTTACAGCCCATACGGCAGCCGACCTGCGTGGATACGCACTGCGTATTGCCGTACTTATACTTCATAAGCACGCCCTCTATTATGTTGCCGTCGGCGAGGCGGAAGAGGTATTTTTCCGTGCCGTCCGCACTTTTATACGTCCTTACAATCTCCGCGGGACAATCTTCAAACCGCTCGGTAAGCTTTGCCCTGAACTCCGCCGAAAGCCCGGGAATTTCCGAAATGCGCCTGCCCTTGTTTATGCCGTCGAAGAGCTGTTTTGCCCTGAACTTCTTTTCGCCGAGGGTGAGCACCAGCTCCTCCGTCTGACTATAACTTAAATCCTGTAAAATATCTTTCATCTTCTTCTGAATGCCGTAACAAAAAAGCCCGCGCCGAGCGATATGTGCGGCAGAAATTGCAGACCGTACCTGCTCTTTCTGTGCGGAAGGGGAGAATTCAGTTGTTCCTGCACAAACTCGGGATGGCTCTCTGAAAAAGCGTGCACGACGCTGTCGTTCTCCTCGGGGAGCACCGAGCAGGTGGAATAGTACAGCCTGCCGCCCTTTTTTACATACCGCGCGCAGTTGTCGAGTATAGCCCTCTGCGTAGCCGAAAGCGAGGCTATGTCCTCCTCCCGCCTGTTTAAGAGAATGTCGGGGTTTTCGTTAATAACGCCCGTGCCCGAGCAGGGGCAGTCGCAGAGCACGGCGTCGAACGCGCCCCCGAAGGCGGGATTGAACACGGTTGCGTCGCCGACTTCGGCAGCGACGTTATGCGCGCCCATACGCCTTACATATTCTTCGATGAGCTGTTTTCTGTGCGGGTGTAGCTCGGTCGCGGTGACCTTGCCGCACTTTTCGGCGAGATATACGCTCTTCCCGCCAGGCGCGGCGCAGGCGTCGAGCAGGCTGTCGCAGGGTTCGACGACGTTGCAGATTGCAACCGACCCCACCGACTGGAAGGTATAGTCGCCCGCAAAAAAGCCCACGTCCCGCACGAAATTGGGGAAGATGTACACCCCCTTGAAGGGCGTATCCGTATGCGGGGCGGAGAGATATTTTTCCTCTCCGCGGACAAAGCGGACGGAAAGCCCCTTTGAAGGCGCGGTGAGAATTGCCTCCGCCTCTCCCTTATAGCTGCGCTTTATTCGCTTTACAAGCCACAGCGGAGCGGAACACCTTACCGAAAGCGCCTCGTCCGCCCTTTCTGGAAGGGGCGGCAGCGTATAGCTGCGCAGAAAGCTGTTGATAAAGCCCGCCGCGCCGCCCTTACCCAGCTTTTTACAGAGTTCCACCGCGCTGTCGACGACCATATAGTCGTGCTTGCCCATAAACTCGAGCATATACAGCGCTATCTTTAAAATGAGCCTGACCGCGGCTTTGGGCGTAGTACGCGTATTCTGCGAGATTATATAGCCGAGACAGACGTCCTTTTCGAGCACGCCGTAGCAAATTCTGACCGTGCGCGCCTTGTTGAGCGGCTCTGCCGGAGTTTCGGCTATTGCCTGTTTTAAGTATTTGCCCCCCGAATATACTTTGGAGAGTATGAGATAGGGGTCTGCGAGCGGGTTAGTCAAGGAAGTCGCCCGCCTTTATCTTTCTGCCGTTTGCGGCGTCCGCGGCGGCTATCGCCTTGCCGCCAGCAAACTGAAGGCGCAACACTTTGACCGCACCGCTTCCGCAGGCGACGACTATGCCGTTTTTATCGGCGGAGAGCACCTCTCCCGCCGTGCCCGTACCCGCACAGGGAACAGCTTTAAGGAGATTTACGGCGCTGCCCGCAAGCGAGCAGTATGCCGCGGGCGACGGGCTCATCGCGTTGATTAGGCGCGCAACCTCTTCCCCGCTTTCTGAAAAGTCGACCTTTGCATCAGACTTTGATATCTTCCTGCAGTACGTCGCCCTTGCCTCGTCCTGCAGCATAAGCTGGTTTTGCCCGCTTTCAAGGAGGTTTACCGCCTCCACAGCCGCCTCTGCCGAAACCTTTGAAAGCTCTTCGGACAGCTCGCCCGCCGTCTTTGTGCCTATTTCGGTGCGCTTTACGAGAAGTATCGCCCCGCTGTCGAGGGCAAGTTCGGTCTTCATTACGGTCACCCCCGTGTGCCCGCAGCCCGCAAGAATAGCCGACTGAATGGGACTTGCGCCCCTGAACAGCGGCAGAAGGGAGGCGTGCAGGTTGTAGACGCCGAGCGGAAACGCGTCCAGAATTTCCTGCGTTAAAATCTGACCGTAGGCGCAGGTTATCATCAGCTCCGCGCCGAGAGAGCGCAGTTTGTCGGCGTGCTCGCGCAGTCTTGGCAAGTCATAGACGGGCAAACCGAGAGAGAGGGCATAGCTCTTTACGGGCGTGGGAGTAAGCATCTTCTTTCTGCCGGTGGGCTTATCCGGCTGGGTTATGACCGCCACGACCTCTTTGCCTGCCTCAATGAGCGCCTTTAAAGGCGCAACGGCATATTCGGGAGAGCCCGCATAGACAATCTTCATCCTTATTCCTCTTCGTCCTTTACGTCGACAACCTCTGTTGCCTTGTCGATATAGAGTATGCCGTCGAGATGGTCGAACTCGTGGCACATACAGCGCGCGAACAGCCCTTCGCCCGTCACCGTATGCTTTCTGCCCGTCCTGTCGCGGTATTCAGCCTTGACCTTGTTGGGGCGCGTAACCGTGCCCTGCTTGCCCTTGACCGAAAGGCAGCCCTCGGGTCCCGTCTGCTCGCCCTTGACGGAGAGAATTTTGGGATTTATCATCTCGAAATACCCCTCGTCGAGGTCGATGACGACCACCCTCTTGCTCACCCCGACCTGGGGGGCGGCAAGTCCCGCGCCGTTTTCCGCCCTGATGGTTATCTTCATATCGTCGAGAAGGGCGGCAAGCTCGCCGTCGAACTTTCTCACCTCTTCGCAGGGGGTGCGAAGCACCTCGTCGCCCACCTGTACGACATATCTTTTTGCCATAACAATATTTACCTCCTGCCGAAACGGCAATGAAAATTATGCAAATCGCCCCCGCAATATGCCCCGACGAACGCGTTTTACGCGCGACAAAAGGGCTATGAGAGATTTACGGGGTTTTCCTCCACATAGACGAGTACGGCAGGCGACGACGCCCCCGCCGCTATGTCGTATATGCGCGGCAACAGCCTGTCCGTTCTGAGCCGCATAAGTACCTGATAGCGCACCTTGCCCTGAATTTTTTTTATGGGAGAGTGCATCTTGTTGAGGAATATGAACTCGTCGGAGTTCGCCGCGCGCAGCTCTTCGACGGCAAAATACGCCGTCTTAAGCGCCTCTATCGCCGCGCCGTCCTCGTCGGCGACGACCATCACCCTGCATATGAGCGAATATGGCGGAAAGAGCGCCGCCTTTCTCATCTTGACCTCGTTTTCAAAGAAACCGCGATAGTCGTAGCTCACTGCAAATCGCAGAATATAGTTGTCGGGCGAGTAGGTCTGAAGCACCACCTTGCCCTTTGCGCCCGCCCTGCCGCTTCTGCCCGCAACCTGCGTGATGAGCTGGAACGTCCGCTCGCCGCTGCGATAGTCCGAAAAGTGCAGGCTCATATCGGCGTCGAGTATGCCCACGAGCGTAACCGACGGGAAGTCGTGCCCCTTGGCTATCATCTGCGTGCCGACGAGTATGTCCGCCTCTCTGTCAGAAAAGCGCTTCAATATCTTATAGTGACCGTCCTTGCCGCTCACCGTATCGTTGTCCATTCTCAATATCCGCGATGAGGGAAAGAGCTCTTTTATCTCCGCCACCACCCTCTGCGTGCCCGTGCCGCTGTACCTTAAATGCCGCCCGCCGCATTCGGGACAGGCGGAGAGCGTATGATATCTTGCGCCGCAGTAATGGCACTTGAGGCAGTTTTCCTCGCTGTGATAGGTGAGCGAGACGTCGCAGTTTTCGCACTTTGCGACATAGCCGCAGTCGGTGCAGATGACCGTCTGCGAATACCCCCTGCGGTTGAGAAAGATTATTGCCTGGTTGCCCGAGGAGAGTGCCCCTTCGAGCTCTGCCCGCAGCGCGCGGGAGATGTTGGAGGGATTGCCGCGCTTAAGTTCCCTGCGCATATCGGCAATCACTATTTCGGGCAGCGGCTTGCCGTTTATCCTCTCGGTAAGAGTGACCAGCCCATATCTGCCCTCCGATGCCTCTATATAGCTCTCGACAGACGGCGTTGCGCTGCCGAGGACGAGCTTGCAGCCGTTGTATTCCGCCCTCTTTTTGGCTATCTCTATCGTAGAGTAGCGCGGAGCAGTCTCGGAATTATACGAGGTATCGTGTTCCTCGTCGATTATTATGACGCCAAGATTTTCAAGCGGGGCGAAGATTGCGGAGCGCGCGCCTATGGCTATTTTAGCCTCGCCTGAGCGCAAACGCCACCATTCGTCGAACCTCTCGCCCGCGGACAGCCCGCTGTGCAGAATTGCCGCCTGACTGCCGAACCTCCGCCTAAGCTGGGAGAGCATCTGCGGGGTGAGCGATATTTCGGGAACGAGGAATATCGACGACTTGCCTTCCGCAAGCCGACGGGCGATGAGCGTGAGATAGATTTCCGTCTTGCCGCTGCCCGTAACGCCATGAATGAGGTGAACGCGCTTTTCGGAACTTTCGATATATTCGACCGCCTGCCGCTGCGCGGGGGTCAGGCTTCTGCCCCGCTCCGCCTCCTCCCCCTCGGGAATGGGCGTGCGGTTGCGCCGCACCTTATATACCTCCGCAACCCCCTTTTCGACGAGGGCGTTGACGGCGCTCCTCGAATACTTAAGGCAGAAGGGCGTGAACTCCCTGTCGCCGCCTTTCAGCTCCTCCATTGCGGCGAGCTGCTTTTTCGCCGAGGGGCGTATTCCCCCCTCCCTGCCTGTAAGGCGGATATACTTTTTATAGACCTCGCTGACCTTGCCGAGACGCATCTCCGAGGGAATGAACAGCCTCAAGGACGCCGCCTTGGGCACGCGGTAGCGCGCGGCGATGAAGTTCATCAGCGAAAAACATTCGGGCACGAGCGCGGGCTGTTCGTCGTAGACTTCATACACGGGCTTGATTTTTTCCGCGGCGAAAGAGGGGGTTTCGCTTAAACCTATGACGAACCCCTCCAGCACTCTGCCGCCGAACGGCACCTTTACCCTGCACCCGACCTCTGTTTCCGGCGGGCAGGAGTATTCAAACACCCTGTCCACCTGCGAATGGGCGATATCGACTATTACCTGTGCGTACATACCCTGCTATAACCTTGATTTTACGCGCGGGCGCTTTCCCTGCGCGAAAAATAACCGCATATATGAAATATTACGGCGCGAGCCGTAATATCCTTCTGCCTTAGTCCTTTACCGACTTGATTTTGCCCTCTTCGATTTCCTCGCAGGCGAGGGCGATTTCCTTGAGCTTGCCGGGGTTTTCGTTGACGTTGTTGACGCTGTTCTGCTCAATGAGCTGGCGGGCGCGCTTGGATACGACTACGCAAAGTTCATAGCGCGAAGCGGGCTGACCGTCGTGACCGAGTTTTTCGATGAGTGTATCTACTGCGGGTACGTTAATCATTGTTTGTTGTCTCCTTTTTCGAGTATTGCAATGACTTCCCCGACTGCCTTGCCGAGGTCGTCGTTTATTATTACCTTGTCATAGAGGGGGCTCTTGGACAGTTCGTAGTCCGCACGTTCAAGCCTGCGCGAGATTACCTCTTCATCCTCCGTTCCCCTGCCGCGCAGACGCGCGACGAGCGACTGCCTGTCTGGCGGGGCTATCATTACGAGCACCGCCCCGGGGTATGCCCTCTTTACGTTGAGCGCGCCGTCGACGTCTATTTCGAGAATGACGTCGCCCTCTTCGAGCTTGTCCTCGACAAACTTTCTGGGCGTGCCGTAATAGTTGTCGAAGTGCTTGGAATATTCCAAAAATCCGTTATTTTCTATGAGCTCTTCAAATTTCTCTTTGGTGAGGAAGAAGTAGCTCTTTCCGTCGGTTTCGCCCTCCCTGGGCGCGCGGGTCGTGCAGGAGACGGACAGCGCCGCCTTTCTCGACTTCAATATTTCGCCGACTATTGTGCCCTTGCCCACGCCCGATGGTCCCGATATGACGAGAAGCGTACCTTTACTCAATATTCTGTACCTGTTCCCTTATTTTTTCTATTTCGTTTTTAAGCTCTAACCCGAGTTTTGTGATGACTATGTCGTTCGACTTGGAGCAGAGGGTGTTTGCCTCCCTGTTGAATTCCTGGACGAGGAAGTCGAGCTTTCTGCCTACGAGACGCAGTTCGCATATCTCCCTGAACTGGACTACGTGCGACTTGAGCCTTGTCAGTTCTTCGTCTATGTTGCTCTTGTCGGCGAACACTGCGACTTCGGTGAGCAGCCTGCCCTCGTCGGGGTTTACGCCGTCGAGATAGTTTCTGACCTTCTCTTCGAGCCGCTTTTTATAGTCCTCGGCGACGAGCGGCGCCCTTTCGACGACCTTTGCGACCGTCGCCTCTATCGTGCTCACCCTGGACAGCATATCCTCCGCGAGCTTTTTGCCCTCTCTCTCCCTCATTACGTCGAGATTTTCAAGCGCGGCGGACAGCGCCGATTTGAGCGCTTCAATGAGTTCTTCGTCCGCGCCTGCCGCCTCCTCCGCGCGGACGATGTCCGGCTGGCGCATAAGCGACGATATCGTGACATCGTACGCGAGCGCGGGAAACAGCTCCTTTATCCTCTCGGCAGTGTCGACATATGCCTTTGCCGCCCCCTCGTCGAGATAGAGCCCCTTTGCCCTTTCGCGCTTGTCTGTAAGCGTGACGAACACGTCGGCGTGACCCCTTGTCAGTCTGTCCCTTACCGTCGTGCGGATGACCTCCTCATACGCGACGAAGATGCGCGGACACTTGACGGCGATATCGAGATAGCGGTTATTGACCGTCTTGATTTCGACGGTAAGTTCTATTCCGCCCTGCCTGAATTCTCCCCTGCCGTAACCTGTCATGCTGTACATAAGCCAAACGCTCCAAACGATATTATTGCTTATACATTATACAATAAGCCGACGCAAAAGACAAGCCCGTTTCGGGGCGTAGCGCAAATTTTTTTCAATAGTCGCCCGCGTCGCGCGCCATAAGCCCCCTTCTCCTCGAAGCGACGAGGCGATAGCAGTTTTTCGGAACAGTTTCAAAAGTGCATACCTCCTGGTTGGAGGAGGCGATTACCCCCGATATATCCGCAAAATAAGCCGCCCGCGACGACACCATTATTATGGGCACGCCGTACAGGTAGGCGTAGCTCCTTATTATGAGGGGCGGTATGTCGTCCGACACCTCTTCCATCACCGCCGCGATGAGATTGCAGCCGCACTCCGACAGCAACTTTACCACCTCGGGAAAGAAGAGGTCGCCGTCGACAATTACGCCGACGCTGTACCCGCCGAGGCGGTATATGCCCAGCCCCGCGCCGCACCTTACCTCGTCCCCGTCGACGACGTGAAGCATATCCGATATGCCCAAAAGCTTGCCCCTGTCCGCCGCCGCTACCGAACGGCGCCTCAGCCCGCGGCTGTCCGTAAGGCAGCCGCAGAGAACGGCGCAACCCGCCGAATATGACAGCCTTGCCATTCCGCCGAATTTATCCGTCTTGCCTGAAAGCTCTCGCTCGTAGTCGACCTCGCCGAGCGCCGAAAAACTGAACAGGGCGACGTCGCAGTCGGGAATGTCGGGCGGCGGGTCCGACTTGCCCCGCGGAAATACGCAGATTTTCATACTCCCATACTATTTACGGGCGACAAAAAAGGTTACTTGTTCTACGCGGACGAGCCGCCGCATACCCTATGAATATGAAAAGGACAACGGCATTCATTCTGACCGCGGCGACCGCGGCAAGCATTCTACCCGTCGCCGCCTGCAAGACGGACGACAAGGACAAACTGAGCTCCTACGAAATAACCGCCGCATACGACGGCGAAAACACCGTGGAGGGCGTTACCGCGCTGACATACGTCAACGACACAGACAGCGAGATATGCGATTTGAAGTTCAACCTTTGGGGCAACGCCTACCGAGAAGGCGCCAAGTATTCGCCCGTCGGCGAAGAGACGGCGTCGGACGCGTACTATGACGGCATAAGCTACGGCGAAATGACGGTGAGCGGCGTCGAGGGCTGCGTCGGCTGGGAGGTCGGCGGAGAGGACGAGAACATACTCACCGTAACACTCGAAAAGGGCTTATTCCCCGACGAAAGCGCGCAGGTTACGATTACTTATACCCTTAAACTCGCCGACGTAAACCACCGCACGGGCGTGACGGAGAACACGGTAAACCTGGGCAACTTTTACCCGGTGCTGTGCGCCCGCAGCGAAGAGGGCTACATTGAGACGCCGTACTATTCCACGGGTGACCCCTTCGTGTCGGAGTGCGCCGACTATTCGGTGACGCTCAGCCTGCCCAAACAGTTTACCGCCGCGACGAGCGGCAGGGAGCTGAGCCGCACGGTGACGGGCGACACGGCGACATACAAGTACGAACTCAACTCGGCGCGGGACTTCGCCGCGGTGCTTTCCGACAGCTTTAAGACGGCAAAGACGAGCGCGGACGGCTGCGACATAACGCTGTACTATACGGGAGAAACGCAGCCCGAAAACGTTGCGGAGTGCGCCGCGCAGAGCACGGCTTATTTTTCTGAAAAGTTCGGCAAATACGCTTACCCCACCCTCTCGGTAGTGATGACGCCGCTGACGGTGAGCGGAATGGAATACCCCGCACTCGTGATGATTTCCGACGATATGGAAAGCGTGGACAGCGTATATACCACAGTGCACGAGATTGCGCACCAGTGGTGGTACGCAATGGTCGGCAATAACCAGGTAACCTGCGCCTGGCAGGACGAGGGGCTTGCGGAATATTCCTCTCTCTGCTTCTTTGAGAGCCACCCCGAATACGGCTTTACCCGCACGGCGATGCTCGGCAGCGCAACCAAGGCATACAGGGCATATTTTTCGGTGTACAACCAGATTTTCGGCAAGGCGGACACGACTATGACGAGATCGCTCGGCGACTTTGCCAGCGACTATGAATACGCGAACATTGCCTACAACAAGGCGCTCATTATGTTCGAGACGCTGCGCGGCGCTATGGGCGACGAGAAGTTCTTCTCCGCCCTCAGAAAGTATTTCGACGAAAATAAATTTTCCATTGCCTCGCCCGAAACCCTGATTGCGTCGTTTGCCTCTCTGTATGACGTGGAGGGAATGATTGCAGGCTTTGTGGAGGGCAAGACGGTAATCTGACCGCCCGGAAACGGGAATAAGCCCGCCGCCTGCCCCCCCCCGCAATGGGCGCGGAGCTAAACCCGACCCGACGATTATGACTGAACGTACGCCGGAGCCCCGCGGCAATCTGCCGCGGGGCTCCGCTTCCGCTGTACGCTTTAAGCCGTCCGCTTTACCAAAAGGCATAGCGGGCGGCATTTTTTTTGGCGCAATTTGTTGCAAATGCGGAATTTGTGGGATATAATAATATTATAAAGATTATCTGAAAGGGATTGTGTATGGACGCTAACCCAAGTTTTAAAAGCAACTTTACTTACCTTTCCGCATAACCGAAGCGACCTTTGCCGTTCGGTGCGGAGAGGCGTGCCTTTGCGCATCGAAAAGAGGTGAATTATGGTCAATTATTTTGTTTCCTGCGGGGCGGGCGCGCTCAACCGTATGGAAACCTTCAAGCCGCTCTGCTGGGTAGATATGGTAAGCCCGACCGACGGCGAAGTTGAAAACGTAGCGCGCGAAACGGGCGTGCCCGAGGATATGATCAAGGCGGCGCTGGACGAAGAAGAACGCGCGCGTACCGAATTTGACGAGGGCTGCTCGCTGTTCGTCGTCGACTGTCCGATAATCGAGGAGAGGGATTCCGGAGATACCTACTCCACCCTGCCCCTCGCAATAATCTACAACAAACAGTGCATAATAACCGTCTGCCTGAAGGGCAACCCCGTACTCAAGGACTTCATCACGGGCAGAGTGAAGGTCGGTTGCGACAAGCCCGTGCTGTTTACGCTGAACTTTATGATGGGCAATGCGAAGCGCTTCCTCTACTGCCTCAAGCAGATTGACAGAAAGAGCCAGCGCGTGCAGGCGGAACTTGCAAAGACGCTGAAAAACGAGGACATTTTGCAGCTTTTGGAGCTGGAAAATTCGCTTGTCTACTTCTCCACTTCGCTGAATTCCAACGCAAAAGTGCACGAAAAGCTTGCAAAAGTCGAGGCGGTTTCGACCAGCGAGGAATATCAGGATTTATACGACGATATGGCGATAGAGTCCAACCAGGCGGTGGAAATGTGTAAGATTTACAAGGACACGCTCTCCGTCTCGATGGACGCTTACGGCTCCGTAATCTCCAACAACGCCAACGACACGATGAAGAAGCTGACCATCATAACCATATTGCTCGCTATCCCGACGATGATTGCGGGGTTCTGGGGAATGAATATGCCCGTGCCGTTCCAGGGAATGGACGGACTTGTATGGTTCTGGCTGGTAGTCGGCGCGACGATTGCGCTGACCGCCGTCGCGGGCGTTTTTATGGTCAGGTCGAACATTCTGACGAGGCGCCCCAGAAAGCACAACAGAAGGAACAGAAAATAGATGCCTATTCTGCAATACAGATGCCCGATGTGCGGCAAGGAATTTGAAGAGCTGGTAAAGAAGGCGACCGACGAAGTCAACTGCCCCGATTGCGGCAAGCCCGCGACCAGGTGCTACAGCGGGGCGATGTTTTCCGCCACGGGGAAGCCCGTGAAAAAGTGCAGCGGCAACTGCAAGACGTGCGGCGGCTGCAAATAGAACAGGCAAACAGATATTTAATCAGCCCGCCGCGAGGAAAATTTACTCCTCGCGGCGGGCTGATTTTTGCCGCGACAAATTTTTTTAAGGAGTGCCGAATAAAAGCGCGGGACGCTGGCAATAACCCTTCCGTAATTTTTACGGGAGGGTATTTTCTATGCGTTCGTCCGGCCGGGTAGCCTTTACAAGTTTGCTTTTCGCCGCATTCGCGCTGTTTTTGTGCGCGCTTGTGCTGCTCCCGCAGAGACTTGCCTTCCGCGGAGGCACACGATATACCTTCTTCACGGGTAACAGCTCTTCCGACTGCAGAGTAGTTACCGCCTCGCCCGAGAGCGCGCCCCTGGTGCGGCTGACCCTTAAAGAGGTGTGCGGCGAAAGCACCCTATTCGAAACGCTCGACATAGACGAGTTCCTCGCGTCGGTCAACGGCGAAATACTCTTTACGGAAAGCCTTTCGGACAGCGAGAATTACTACTGCCGCGCCGACCTGCCCTATTCCGTGACGCTGTACGGGCAGGAGGTCAACCTGCACATATGCGTAAAGGATAGCGGAGTAACGGTAGCATCCCCGATAATTTTCGGCGGTTATTAAATTTTTGCGGGGAAGCGTATATACCGCGCCGCACCCGTCAATAATCACTGTGCGGACAACCCCGCACTGCCAGACGCGCAAATCAAAAAATTAAAAATAAGACAAGATAAGGAGTTTTAAAAATGAACGAACAAAGAAGGATGACAAGAAAGAAACTGCTGACGAGAGCGCTCATCGTTGCGGCGTGCCTTATGGTTATTGCCGCCGTGACAGTAACCTGCGTTTTCGCGGCGAACGACTGGGGCAGAAATCTTTCGACGGTTGACCAGGACGACAAGGACGAAATCAAAAACCCCGATGACGACAAGGACGAGGACAACACGCCCGACGACGATGACGAACAGGACGATGACGATACGCCCACTTCCGGAGAGACGACTTTTGCCCTCCCCGTGAGCGATGTCGACATAGTGACGGGTTACGTTTTCTGCAAGGACGTAACTTTGGGGCACTATCACTTCCACAGCGGGCTTGACTTTGCCGCAGACGCGGGCACCGAAGTCGTTTCCTGCCTGGACGGCACGATTGAAAGCATTGTAGTCGGCGACAGGCTTGACGGCACGACGGTTACAATCGCACACGACAACGGGCTCAAGACGGTGTACTCGTATATCGACGCAGCAGAAGGGCTTGAAGCGGGACAGAGCGTGGAACGCGGTCAGGCGATAGGCACCGTGGCAGAGGCAAACGGCGCGGAACTCGCCCTCGGACCCCATCTCCACTTTGCCGTATACGAAAACGGCGAACTCACCAACCCCGAGGACTTCCTTGAAATAGCCGAAAAATAGTTCATCATATCCCCCCCCCATATAACTTTTCCGCAGGCAAAAAAGGCGTCTGCGGAAATTTTTTTATTATGCCGAATAAAGCGTTTATCGCCCCGTAAAACGGGTTATATATGAGGCGGAGTAAAAAATGTGAATTTCCGTATAAATATGGGATTTTTGATAGTTTTCAACAAAATATTAAATTTCACACTTTAAATTCACATATTTTATCGAGATTATCATATAGTAATGTTATAAACAAACAATTATGGCATTTGAAAAATTTTTTAATATGTTATTGACTAACATTACCGCAGATGCTATACTACAACCAGAAAGGGCAAAGAAGCCCGACCGAAATCAAAGACAAACAGGGTGATACGACCTGATTTGAAGATACCTGCAAGGAGGTACAAAATATATGGATATGATTTATGAAAGGCTTTCAAGTCTTGAAGAGAAAAATGAACTTTTCGGGGTAAGCCCACTTTCCTACGTCGTTCTTGACTGTGCGAGATAAGGCTTAAACATTTACACTGACAAGAGAATAATTCCAAATTAAAAAGCGAGGTAATATTATGAGTAATTTATTTAAAACCTTCTTAATTTCGATGAACATGGCAACCTGGACTGCTCAGGGTTCTGCAAGCAGCCGTCTTTCCATGTGGTCGGGCAACCTCTGAAAGTTGCCGCGACCGCGCAGACGCGCGGCTATGTTCTGCCAAAGACAATAATTCAATAAGGGAGGTGCTGTTATGACAGATTTTTACGAGAGCTTGTCTGAACTCGATAACGATAAAAATGCGATCGGCGTATCACCCCTCGCATATGTATTGTTCACGATGGGCAGATAACGAAAGATAAAACTGCTTAAAATTTAAGGCTATGCGCCGCGGCGAAAATTTCGCCGCGGCGCAATTTTTTTTGCGCGCTTAATCCCTCCCCATACATAAAAAGCACCGGACGAAAGCCCGACGATGCGCAACGAACGCGGCGCAAAAATGGCGGACGGTATTGCCTTTTGGCGCGGCAGATGTTATAATCTCTGCGACGGGGAAAAATATGATAGACTATCTGGAAATTGAAAAATACACCGAAAACAACCGCATAGAGGCGAAAAAGGCACTCGGGGGCTTCCCCAAGAGTATGTGGGAAACATACTCCTCCTTTGCAAACACGATGGGCGGCGTAATACTTCTGGGCGTGGAGGAAAAAAAGGACCACAGTCTGAACGCGATAGATTTGCCAAACCGCGACAAGCTGATTGACACGTTCTGGCGGACGGTGAAGGACAAAAAGCGGGTGAGCGCCGTGGTGCTCACCGCAAAGGACGTGAAGAAGGTCGACTATGAGGGCAAGCGCATAGTAGTGATAACCGTGCCGAGGGCGGCAAGGTGCGACCGCCCCGTGTATATAGGCGACAATCCCTTTACGGGGACATATTTAAGAAGCGGCGAGGGCGACTATCTGTGCAGTCAGAAGCAGGTCAATGCAATGCTCAGGGACGCCAGGGAGACTGTGGGCGACGCAAAGACTGTTAAAAATGGTCTGTCCGCCCTCGACTTCGACTGCGTGAGAGATTACAGGCTGAGGCTTGCCGCGCAGGACGGGGCGCAGGACGAACAGATTACGGACATAAGCTTTTTAAAGCGCATAGGCGCGGCGAAAAAGGGCAGGGACGGGCGACTGCACCCCACCGTAGCCGCACTGTGGACGTTCGGCAAGCGGGAGAGCATACTCCGCCGCTTCCCCTCCTTCCTGCTCGAATACAACGACGGGGAAAGCGCCGTGACCTCCGCCGACGGCGAACTTTATAACCTATACAACTTCTATTTCGCCGTATGCGAAAAGATGGCGGAATACGCAGACGGGCTGTCGGTTTATAACGCCCTGCGAGAGGCGCTTTTCAACAGCCTTTCAAACGCCGACTATTCCGAGGGCGGCGGCGTGAAGATCAGAAAGCGGGCAGACCGCATAGAATTCATAAACGGCGGTCGCTTCCGCACCGACCCGGACAGCGCGAAAAAGGGCGGCATATCCGACCCGAGGAACGAGGCGACGAAGAACTTGTTTGCGCGGCTGGGGATAGGCAAGGGCTCCGGCAGCGGCATACCTGCAATATACTCCGTCTGGCGCAAAAAGGGCTGGGAGCCGCCCGAATTCCGCGAAAGATTTGACCCCGATGAAATTTCTTTGACGCTGAAGTTTTACGTCGGGGAGAAAAGCGGAAACGACCGACGGGAACGCGGGCGCGACGACGAGCTGCGTCCCGTGCAGTATTCGCTGATTGTCGACTACCTGACAGAGCACCCGACCGCCGCGGCGGGCGAGCTGGCTTCGGCGCTCAACCTCCCCGCGGAGAGAGTGAAGAATATGCTTGACAAGATGAAAAAGAACGGCATAGTCTCCTTCGACGGGCATCTGTACAAGCTGAGAAGATAGACTTTATTGCCGCATATCAAAAACAGTGCGCCGCGTTGGTATTCCGCGCGGCGCGTCCCATATAAAAAAAGCGGGCGCAAATTACAGAAAAAAGAGGGCGCAGCCCTGCAGAAATTGCAGGGCTGCGCCCTCTTGAACTGCCTGTGCCGCAAAAGTGCGGCAAATGAGCCATATTGCGGGGGCAATTGCGTTATCTGCCGCATATGTGCCGCCCGTTTTGCACAGCATTAGTCGGGGCATATTGCGGGGGCAATTTCAATTGACCCGCACATATGTGCCGTTCAATTGCCTTTTTTCTTAAAAGCGCGCCGCAAACGCCTTGGTTAAGGCATATATGCCGCTCAATCGCCCTTTCGGGAGATATATTCCTCTATCCCCCTCTTAAGCCGCGCCAACCCGTCCTCGAGGCGTGAACGGGGGCAGGCTGTATTGAGCCTGAGGAAGAATTTTCCGTTGCCGCGGTACTGCGCGCCCGAGGAGACGACGAGCCCCGTCCTCTCCCTTATGAACTCCGCAAGGGCGTCGCTGTCCGAAGAGAACGCCGAGCAGTCCATCCAGATTAAATACGTACACCGCTGCCTTACGCACTTTACGGAGGGGATATTTTCTGCGATAAATGCGCGTACATACGCCTTGTTGACGTCTAAATATTCACGCGCGGCGTCCAGCCACTCCTCTCCCTCGTTGAGCGCGGCGACGGTTGCCTCCACCGCAAAGCAGTTGGGTTCCGCCACCTCGTCGGAGTTGACGCCCCTGACCGCCTTGTTGCGCAACACCTCGTTTTCGGCATAGATTGCCGCCGACTGCATACCCGCTATGTTGAAGCTCTTGCTCGCCGAAAGACAGGTGACGCTTATCGCCGCCGCCTCCTCGCTTACCGAGGCGAAGGGAACGTACTCAGTGCCGATATCCGTCAGCGAACAGTGTATCTCGTCGGAGATTACCTCAACGCCGTGCGCCGCGCAGAGTGAGGCTATGCGCCTAAGTTCCTCCGTCGTCCACACGTTGCCGCAGGGGTTGTGCGGGTTGCACAGAATGAAGAGCGTGGTCAGCGGGCGGGAGAGCTTTTCCTCCAGGTCGGCAAAATCTATCGAATATTGCCCGTCCGAATAGACGAGAGGCACTTCCAGCGTGTGCCTGCCCGCATTTTCTATGCTGTGGAAGAAGATGTCGTACACGGGCGTAAACAGCGCGACGCTGTCGCCGACGTTTGTAAGCCGCTTTACGAGCGAGGAAATTGCGGGAACTATGCCCGTTGTAAAGGTCAGGCACGCAGCCCTCATCTGCCAGCCGTGACGTCTTTTCCAGAAATTCACATATGCCTGCGACCACTCCTCAGGCACGATGTTATAGCCGTATATGCCGTGTTCCGCACGCCTTAAAACCGCCTCCCTTATGCAGGGGGCGCACTCGAAGTCCATATCGGCGACCCACATAGGAAGTTCGCCCTTTCCGACGTCCCACTTGAGCGAGGATGTGCCGCGCCTTTCGGTCGGCTTGTCAAAGTCAAATTTTTCAGTTCTTTTCACGAATGATTATCTCCGTGGCGGAAACGTCCACCTCGTCCGCCTGCATAATGATTTCGCCGAAGCCGTCGGCGACAATTCTGCCGGATACGGGGTTCTTCACGCTGTCGACGCTGCCGACAATATCCGCCTCCACCGTGGAATATTCAAACGCGAGCGTCGTATTTATGAGTTTGCAGTTGACAAGCTTCAAGTTTTCGACATAGCACAGTCCCTGCAAGCTTTCGAGCGTGCAGTTTATGAACGTGAGGTTCTTGGCGTTCCAGCCGAGGTACTCGCCCGAAATAAAGCTGTCCTTAACCGTAACATTCTCGCTGTTCCAGAACGCATCTTTGGAGATGAGGCGCGACGAGGTTATGACGACGTTCTTCGCGCCGTCGAATGAGTAGTTGCCGTCGAGCTCGAGGGCGTTGCACTCTGCGTCCTCCGTATTCATTGCAAAGTAGTCGCCTTTTGCCTTTACCCTTTCGAGCTTTACGCCCCTGCACGCCCAAAGAGTTTCCTCCGCGTTGGGCATATCGCAATCGGAAATGCGAATATTATTGCTGCGCCTGAACGTCTTGGGCGCCTCTATGCTACAATTTTCAAGCGAGATGTCACGCGTGTACCATATGCCCGCCCTTGCATTTACGGTGAGGCGGCTGTCTCTGACTGCAACGTTGCGCGAATACCATATGGGATATTTCCAGTCGAAGAGGGTGCGCGAAATGTCTATGTCGGCGCTCTCTTTAAGGGGAGATTCGCCGTCCGCAAACGTACAGCCGACAATCTGCAACCCGCGCGTCTGAAACAGCGCCCTTTCGCCCGTCAGAACTTTGTCCGTAATTTTTTCCATAGTATAAACTTTCTCCGTCGCGCGCCGATTAAATTTCTATGAGATAGCCCGCCGTGCGCAGAGCACCCTCCATTTCGTCAAGTTTAGCCTCGCTCTCGGCGCATACCGTGTGATAGTGATAGCCGTCGGTGACGCTCATAAGCGGCTTGGACGCGCCCGACTTTAAAGAGCGGTACAGCTCTTCCGCGTGGGTTATGGTGGTAAGCCCGAGGTGCGCCGATATCTTGCCGTACACCCTGTGGCTGACGGATACATCCTCTATGCTGCCCCCGCGCGAAATTATTATCTCCGCCTCGTCCACGAGCTCGTCGAGGGTATGCCTGCACTTGAAAACGCGCGTCGCGCGACCGCCGCCGTCGAGCACATAGCCCCTGCTGGTGGAGATTACCTCGTATCCGTTTGCGCGCAGAATGGCTATGTCCTGCACGATGACCTGGCGGGAAACGCCGAATTTTTCGCTGAGCGAGCCCGCTGACACAGCCGACTGTGCGCCGCGGATATATTCTACAATCTTCCTGCGTCTTTCAGCAGCCTTCACTTGTCGTCCTCCCCGGGGTGAAGCTCTTTGAGCGACAGGTCGAGTATGGGCGCGGAATGCGTGAGCGCGCCCGACGAAACGAAGTCGACACCCGTCTCCCTGATGTTCTTGATGTTTTCGAGGGTAACGTTGCCGCTGCATTCGGTAACTGCCCTGCCGCCTATCATCCTGACGGCTTTCTTCATATCCTCGACGGACATATTGTCGAGCATTATTATGTCGGCGCCCGCCTCCAGCGCCTCCCTGCACATATCGAGGTTTTCCACCTCGACTTCTATCTTGCGGACGAAGGGGGCGTATGCCCTTGCCATCTCTACCGCCCTCTTTACTCCGCCCGCCGCGCCGATGTGGTTGTCCTTGAGGAGCACGCCGTCGGAGAGGTTATAGCGGTGGTTGTTGCCGCCGCCCACCCTTACGGCGTATTTTTCAAATACGCGCATATTGGGCGTTGTCTTTCGAGTGTCAAGAAGCCTTGTCTTGCACCCTTCAAGGAGCTTTACGACGCTCCTCGTATAGGTTGCGATGCCGCTCATTCGCTGAAGATAGTTGAGCGCAACCCTCTCGCCCGAGAGCAGCACCCTTATATCGCCCGACACGATTGCGACGCGGTCGCCCTTTTTTACCTCGTCGCCCTCCTTGAAGAACTTTGCGACGTTGGTGTTTTCGTCAAGGAGCTTGAAAGCCCTCTCGAACACGTTGAGTCCGCAGATTACTCCGTCCTGCTTGGCGATGAGCTTGACCATACCCTTCTTGTATTCGGGCATAACGGCGTTTGTGGTGACGTCTTCGTTGCCTATATCCTCCTCGAGCGCCTGCTGAATAAGTCTGTCCATTATCATCTTTTCCGTGAGGTTGTTCATCTTTCAGTTCTCCTTATAGTTTACGTTTATGTCCTTGCCCTCTGCCGCCGCTCTGACCGCCTTTCTGACCTGGTTTTTATACTTTGCGAGCAGCTTTTTGGGCTGACTGTACTTTGCCGCGTCCAGCTTGCCCACGGCGCGCGCTTCGCCCTCCGCGTCGGCGCGGGAATAGCCGCAGGCTATGTCCTCTGCGGCGCGCTTTGCAAACAGCAGGCTTTCGAGCAGGGAATTGGAGGCAAGGCGGTTTTTGCCGTGCACTCCGTTGCAGCACGTTTCGCCGACGGCATACAGCCTTGTCATAGTCGTCCTGCCTTTGAGGTCGCTCCTTATGCCGCCCATAAAGTAGTGGATTGCGGGCACGACGGGTATGCACTCCGTGAATACGTCATATCCCTCTTCCCTGCACCTCTGGACGATTGCGGGGAAGTGCGCGACAATCTCCTCTGCGGGAATGTGGCGCATATCAAGCCATACGAACTTGGTGCCGTCCTTCTTCATCTGGGCGAACACGGCGTCCTTTACGACGTCCCTCGGCTTGAGTTCGTCCGTAAAGCGGTTGAAGTTCTTGTCGAGAAGGTACGCTCCCTCACCCCTTACAGATTCCGAGATGAGAAAACGCCTGCCCCTCTTCTTGCAATAGAGCGAAGTGGGATGCACCTGAATGTAGTTTATCCTGTCGACGGCGACGCCGCGGTTTATACATATTGCAAGCGCGTCGCCCTTTAATATGCCGAAATTTGTGGTGTTGCCGAACGCGCCGCCAAGCCCGCCCGTTGCGAGCACGGTGTAGTCGGCGAGGACGTCGTATACCTCCCCGCTCGCATTGTCGAGCGCGACTATGCCGTAGCAACAGTTGTCATCCTCTATTATGTCGAGCATTGTCACCTTTTCGGCAAACACTACGTTTTCAAGCCTTTTTACCGCGGCGAGCAGGGTGGTTGTTATCTCCTTGCCAGTGCTGTCCTCGTGATAGCATATCCTGGGCACGGAGTGTCCGCCCTCCTTTGTGTATGCAAAAGAACCGTCCTCCTCCCTGGCGAACTCTACGCCGAGGTTTACGAGGTCGCCTATGACCTCCTGCGAGCCCTTAATCATGCTCTCGACGGCGGCGGGGTTATTTTCGTAGTGACCCGCGCGCATAGTATCTTCGTAATAGCTGTCGTAGTCCCCGTCGTCCCTGAGCCTGCATATTCCGCCCTGCGCGAGATAGCTGTCGCAGTCGGTTATCTTGCTCTTGCAGATGACGAGCACGCGCTTGTCGCGCGGAAGGTTGAGCGCGCAGTTGAGCCCCGCCACGCCCGTTCCTACGATTATCACATCATATCTTTGTCTGAGTAAATCCATAATGCCGCCTTTTTATAAGATTGAACAAAGTATATACCAAACCTTTACACCTGTCAAGTCATCTGTCAACTTTTTATTAAAAGGGCGCGTATGATAACAATCGACATCAAAAGTCAAATTTTTTCGTTATCGCGGGGCGGGGCGGCAAAATAAGTTAAAGCGTAAGGAGAAAACGACTATGAAAATAAGCAAACTTTACGGCAGACGCATAGAGGGCGGCGAGGGCAGGGCGGACGCAACCGTGCTCGGCGTAGACTTTGACGGCAGAAAGATCTGCGGCATCCTTGCCGCCGACGACGAACAGCGGGAGTTTTACGTCGCCGCTGAAGATATGGTATGGAAGCGCACTTTGAGCTATAAGAAGGCGACAAAAAAGCCCGTATCTTTCAACGGGCTTAAGCTCGGCAGGGCGGCATATTCCGAGGACGGCATCTTTTTGGGATACCTGGAGGAGATTACCGCCGAAGACCTTGCGCCCGAAAGCTGCAAGATAGGCGGCAGGAAATATGCCTTTAACTGCCTGATATTGGGGGACGTTGTCATTGTGCGCGGCAAGAGCTTTGCCGAAACCGCGGCAAAGGATATGTTCATAGACGCGCTGTGCCGCAGATAGGCGGGCTGCGCGGCGACGATGCGGAAGGGCATTGCGCCTCTGCAAAGAGCGGGGCTATAAGTCGTACTTTGCCATAAGCTTTAAAAGGGCGTTGAACATCTCGTTGAGCGCCTCGCCCTCTTCGGGCAGGAGAGTGCCCTTGACCTTGAGGACGGTGAGCGCCGTCTTCATCTTTTCAAGCTCCTGCCTGTCGCCCCTGCCGAGGTTTTTAAGGAGCAGCTTGTCGGCGATTGACAGGGCGTGTTCCAGCCTCACCGTGCTCTGCGCGGGCGGGATATTTGGCGCGACGAACGCCGCAGGATAGGGACGGCCTGCCTCCTGCACCCTCAGGGGGGCGCGTTCCTCGCGCCGCGTCGCCTTTTTGGGGGTGAGGGCGCACATAAGACCATATACAAGATAGCCCGAAAACCACAGTGCGACGGAAACGATGAGCGCCTCCTTAAACTCGAAGTGCAGACAGAACAGCGCCAGCGTCAGCGCGGAAAAGGCGTTGACGAGGTGAAAAAAAGGTCGCTTGCCCGCCGACCGAAACTTCTTTGAGATTATTACGCAGAAGAGCGACAACAAGCATATTGCGGCGAAACAGCCCAGGTCTATGAGCGCGACGAGCGGAAAACTCGCCGAATACAGCCGTAAAAAGATATCATCTATTACTTCAACTATGTTCAGCATACAGTGCAGATTATAGCCAAAACGGCAGAGCGGAATACCGACCACTTTGCCGTTTTTTGACGCATTATGAAGTTTTTGCACCGTCCGCTCAGTCGACGGGAATTGTCCTGCCCGCGAAGATGTTGACTATCGTAGTCGTTATGTCGCCGTCGTCCAACCCGCATACGGTGGCGACGACCTGTCTGTACAGCCGCAGTTGGGGGGCGTATTTTTTGAGTATGTACTCGTCGCCGTGAGAGGAGAACTTGTAGTCTATAATGTCGGCGTGCACCGCCCTGCCGCCGCAGTAAGTGACCGAAAGAAGGTCGATTGCACCCTGCACTATTACCCCGTTGCCGTCCTCTTCGCCGACGCCGAGGTTGCACCGTTCGCCCCTCTCGAGGGCGCGGTACCCGCAGGAGGGCAGACGGCAGATAAACTCCCTTTCCCTGTAGAGCGTGCTGCCCTCCCTGAATGAGAATGCGGGCATTGAAAGTATTTCGGCAAGCTTGCCACTCTTGAGGAGAGCGCGCTGCGCCTCGGTGATTAGCCCCGCGCCCAGCCAGCTTTCAATCTCCCGCGAGATGCCCTCCTCGTCCTTTACGTCAAAGTCGCACAGTTCGAGAAAGCGGTGATATGCAATGCCGCGCTCTATGCCCGTCTTTCCGCCGGAGGGGGCGTCCTCGACAAACAGTCTGGGGCTGACGTCGTCCTCCCCGTCGAAGCGTATAAGACGGGATGCCGAGCTCTTGACGGGCAGGTCCGCACCGCTTTCGTGGGCATACTTTTCGCCGAACATTGCCAGAATTTGCGCCTTGAGCGCACCGTCCGCCCTCGCCTTGTCGAGGAATACTCGCCCTTCCCCGCACTCCGAAAGCGCGTCGAGAGGCAGCGCCTCGGGCGAGAACTCAGAAACGTCGAAGAGCGACGAATAGCAGTCGGCGGAGATGGCGGACACCTCGTCATACTGCGCGCTGCCCGTGAGCACTACAAGCGAATACTTTGCGCGCGTGCAGGCGACGTAGAAGAGATTTATCTCGTTGTTGAGCTCTTCCGCCCTGTCTTTTATTGAAATGAGCCGCCTTAGCATAGTGGTGTAATAGACGCCCTTTGCGACGTCGTAACAGCGCGGCGCAAAGCCGTATCTTTCGTCGAAGAGCATATCCGAAGAGCTGTCGCCTTCAAAACTTTCGGATATGTCCGCGACGATGACTACGGGAAATTCCAGCCCCTTGGAGGCGTGCATAGTCATTACCGTTATGCTGTCGGCAGTCGGCGCGGAAGGCATCGTAACGACGAACGCGTCAGCCCGCAGCTTTGCCATAAACGCTGACAGCGACAGCTCGCCGGAGGGCGAATATGCCTCTGCCTGCAGCCTGCGGAGTGCCGCGCTCCTCTCGGCGGCAGCGAACTTGCCGACAAAGCCGCCGCGCGCCGTTATCTCGTCTATGAGCGCCGCCGCGCCGAGATAGTCCGAAAGCGTCCTCAGCCGTTCGACTTCCTCAAAGAACTTGTTTATCTTGATTGCCAGCCCGTCGATATGCGTCTTGCCGTACTCGCTTACGAGGTCGCGGAAGGGTACGCCGCGCGGGACATTGCCCGAGAGTATTCTTATATCCGCCAGCTCCTCCTCCGTAAATGCGCCGAGAGGGGAGAGCATAGCCGCAGCGAGCGGTATATCCTGGCGGGCGTTGTCGAGATAGGAGAGTATTTCGATTATCTGTCGGATTTCGGCAAAGTCGCAGATATTCTGCTCCGCCGCGCCGCGCACCGAATAGCCCTCCGCAGAGAGCAGTCTCACTATCGACTGCACGCTCTTGTTGGAGCGCTTTCGCGTAAGCACGCAGATGTCGCCCGCCTCCACGCGCTTCGTCTCCCCCGCGTCGGGGTCGAAGTATTGCGTCCTGAGCGCCCTGTGCACCGCGGAGAGCACGGCAAGCCCGCCAGGCGTGGTCTCCTTTGCGCTGCCCGTATGCCCCAGAACCGAATAGACGCCCTCCGCCTGCTCGCGCTCCTCCTTCGCCTTGTCGAAAAGGCATATTGACGCACTGCCGCGGCGCCCTTCGGGATAGCGCGAACCGCCGCGCATTGCGTGTCCGCCCGTATAGTCTATGTCCGACAGAGGGCGCGCCATAACGCGCGAAAACAGCCTGTTTACGAAGTCTATCACGGCGGGGCTGCTGCGGAAGTTGTCGGGCAGGACGATGAAATTTCCGCCCTTTTCCGCCTCCCTGCACTTATCCGTGAAGATTGCCGACTTGCTGCCCCTGAAGCCGTAGATAGCCTGCTTGACGTCGCCGACCATAAACACGTCGCCCGCGGCGACCATATCTATTATGGCGCTCTGAATGGGGTTGACGTCCTGATATTCGTCGACGAACACAAAGCGGTATTTGTCGTTGACCTGCGCCCTGACGTCGCCGTCGCCGTACTTTAAAATGTCATACGTTATCTGCTCCAAGTCGGCGTAATCGAGCTTGCCCTCCTCGCGCTTGAACGCGGCATATTCGCCGTCGAACCCCTCGAGAAGATATGCAAACGCCGCGGCGAGCCTGCCGCTTTCAAAAAAGCGGGCGCGCTCCGTCTGTTCGCCGCACATATCGGCGGACAGCTTGGAATATTCCCCCTTGACCGACGAGATGAACGCAGAAAATCTGACGTCGTCCTCGCTCGTTTCGGGCTTGACGGGGGGCTTGTTGCTCTTTGTTAGGCGGGGCAGCGGGGCGAACACGTCGCCCTCCGCCGCAACGCCTTTCAGCGTTTCGACTGCCTCCGCAAGCACCTTGTGATATTTTTCGCCGTTGAGGACGGGCGAAAAGCCCTCCGCAAATCTGTCGACGTGCTCCGCCAGGGCAAGGCAGCGCGATTTTCGCCACTCGGCAAACTCGTTGCATACCGCGCAGAACCCCTCCTCCGAGAAGGTTGCGCCTGCGCTCTTTGCGAGCACTTCCCTGTAGTCCGGCAAAATGCGCGCGCGCTCGTAGGCGGAAACTATCATCTTCCGAAGCCCCTCGTCGGTGCGCTTGCGGCGCAGTCTTTCGAGGGCGTATAAAAGCTGCGCGTCATCTTCGGCATACAGCCTGTCGAAGAGGGCGTCCATCGCCGACTGCATAAGTTCCTGCATCTCCGCGCCCTCGGCTACTATCTCGAACGCGGCGTCGACGTCCGCCACGTAGAAATAGGTGCGTATGAGCTTGGCGCAGAAGGAATGTATCGTGCTTATTTCCGCCTGGTTGAGCTTGTTGAGCTGCGCCTTGAGGTGCGCGGCAAGCTGTTCGTCGGCGTCCTTAAGGCGGGATATCAGTTCGGAGCGCAGCTTGGTCTTCATCTGCGCCGCCGCCTTTTTTGTGAATGTGACGGCGAGGACGTTGTCGAGGCTTGCTCCGCCGCAGATTATGTCGGCAAGGCGCTCTATCATTACCGAGGTCTTGCCCGCACCTGCAGAAGCGGATACCATCACCCTTCCCCTTGCTTCAATCGCGCGGAGCTGTTCGGGCGTTCTATTCATCTTTCTTGCCCTCCTTTTCCTGACGGGATATCTCCGCAATGCGGGCGCAGTTGACGTTAACCATTCTGCGTTCGCCCTCTTTTCTCAGGTCATAGCCGCAGCAGCCGCCGAACTTGCAATAGCCGCACGCGTCCTGCACGGGAGAAGGGGCTATGTTGCCGCCCAGCATTTCGCCCGCTCCGCCGCCCGAAACCATAACGGCATAGTCCAGAAAGTCGGCAAACTGCTCCCTTTCCATAGCCTTGTCCAGCTTTCTGCCGTTGAGATAGGCGTTGACGTATACGCTCTTGCCCTTTTCCTGCACGTTGACGTCCGAACATCTGACGACGTCCGCGCTGCCGTCCATAAAGCCCTGCAGGCAGAACGAGCCCGCCTCCGAAGAGGAATATTCCACCTTTGCGGGGAAATAGTACGCGCCAGCCGCCCTCCTGCCCTTCGACGCGGCGAGAAGATAGAGGGGAAGCTGCGTCTTTAAACCCATATAGTACGAACTTGCGCTGTCATCCGTCGCGCCCGTCTTGTAGTCTATTATCCTGACGAGGTCGTCGCAACTGTCCACCCTGTCTATGCGCCCCCAGAGCGAGATTTCGCCGAGGGATATGCGGCAGCCGAGCTCGGTCGCCGTCACTTTGAAGCGTGAATTTGCAAGCTGGCGATAGGCGCCGACCGACACCTTTACCGCCTCCTCGGACAGCGCCTTTGCGGTGTATTCGCCACGCTTGTCGGCGCTCATAGCCGCATACTGCGGCTTTGCGAGCAACTCCTTAGCAGCGTCCGCGGCAAAGCGCGCGCAGTCCTCCTCGCCGCCGAACCCGTCCAGCGAGCCTGCCGTCTTTTCGAGAACCGAGTGGATGAAATTGCCGCTGTCCAGAGGACGAAGGGCGCTTTCCACCCTTTCGGCAAGTTTAAGTCCCTGCGTCATAAAACACTTGTAAGGGCAGGAGAAATAGCTCTCCAGCGCGGTGGGCGACAGCGACTTGCCGTAGAGCTTTCTTCCGCTTGCAAGGCTGAAATTGTGCCCCCTGCCGCCCGTAATGTCTTTAAGCGCGGCGGATATGTAGCCGTCGCCCTTCTCTTCGGCATATTCGCCGAGAGCGGCGCAGACAGCCGAATACTTTTCGACGGGAGTTTCCTTAGACGGGGAAGCCGTCCCGCCGCCCGCTGAATATTCCGCAAGTCTGCCGAGTGCGGGCAGCGGACGGGAAAAATAGTCGGGATATATTGCAAAGTTGCCGTCGCCGTAGTCGCAGGGCGCAGCCTCAAGCAGCTTGCCTCCCGACGAGAACAGTCGGAGCGCATAGTCCGCAACCTCGCTGCGGGCGCACTCCTCCCCGCCCCTGCGCAACGGATATATGAGGTACAGCCTCTCAGAAAAGGCGACGAGGTTGAGAGCGGTTATCTCCCTCACCCTGTCGTTGACCTCGCTTATCTTGGGCGAAACGGCGAGGTTTAATTCCTCTAAGGAGGCGAGCTCGGCATCGGTCAGAATGGCTATATCCTGCGAGCAGGCTGGCACGCCGTCCGTAAGTCCCGCCGCAAAAATCACCTTGCTGCCGGTGTTTGCCGTGGCGGACAGATCGCCGACAAAAACTGCGTCCTGCTTGGGGGGTATGAGCGATATCTCCGCCGCGGTGAAGCCGCTTTTCAGAATGGCGGACAGCTTTTTGACGGACAACTTCTGCCCCGCAGCAAGCCTTTCCGCCTCCTGAAGCACCTGTACAGCGCACTCGTATGCGCGGGCGTTCATCGCCGCGATTTCGGGATATGCCGAAAACGCCGCACTCTTCGACGCCTCGCCGAGAGTGACGTCGGCAGTGAAGCGATCGGCAAGCGCCTTGAGTGCGCCCGCAAGCGCCGCTCCCTTTGCCTGCGACAGCATCGAAAGCCCCTCCAGAAAGAGGTCGCGTATGCGCGAAACCGCCGTGTAGGACAGGTCGGGCTCCTCGCAGATCTGTCTGTTTATCTCCCTCTTTACCCCGCCGCGCGACGATGCCGCGCGGAGAAGATAGTTGACGAATACGTCCTTGTCGGCGCGGGCGCCCTCCCCCGCCGCCGCGAGGAACACGGGAGAACTGACCACCTGCACAACGCTCTGCAGCCTGCAGCCGTCCGAAAGACAGGCAAGGTAGCCCATAAGGAACCGGCAGAGCGGATGAGAGACGAGCGGATAGCGCCTGTCGGCGTACAGCGGTATGCCGTACGCGCGGAAAGCCCGCTCTAAAAGGGGCTGATAGGCGGGTATGTCGGGCAGCATTACGGAGATTTCGCGGTAGCGCAGTCCAAGCTCCCTTACGCACTTTACGACCTCGGCGGCGATAAAATTGCACTCCTCCGCCTCGTCCGCGGCGACGGCGACGTTCACCCTGCCGTCGGCGGGAAACGCCTCCGCACGGTGAAATGACAGCGTGTCGAAGAGATTGCGCCTTAAGTGCTCCGCCGCGCCAACCCTGTCGGAGGGCAGGTTGATAATATCGGCGGGCTTTCCGCACTCCGCGGCAACGCCCGAAAAGGACGACCACGCCTGGTTCACGTAGAAACTCTCCCTGCCGCCTATGAACAGACCGCTTACGTCTGCCGCCGTCCTTATGCAGGCGCGGACGCACTCCCTCACGGACGCCGTGAATGCCTGAAAGCCGAGAATTACGACGTGCGCGCCGACGAGCTCCGCCGAGGAAGATATGACTTCGGGGAGCTGCCTTAAATATTCGTTTCTGTCGACGAGCCCGTTTTCCTCCAGATAGGCGGAATACTCTGAATAGAGCAGCTTTAAGTCGGCGAGCTTGCGCCTTAATAGCTCGCCCTGCGCCTCCGCCCTGCCCAGATCCTCGGCGGAAACGCCCGAAGAATACAAGAGGGCAATTGTGTCGTACACCTCCTGCGCGGCGCCCGTAGCGGAGAGCTTTCTGAACAGATTTAACTTCTGCGCGTTTGCGTCTATTATGCTGCGCAGCGCCATTGCCGAGCCCTGGCTGGTGAGCACGTTGTCCGCCCTGCCGCGCTTGGCGGAAAGAAACCTTGACAGCGTGTAGACGCACACCGAAAAAGAGCCGCCCGCCGCCTCGCACACAGCCTTTTCGGCGGCGAGGGACAGCCTGTCCTCGCAGAACACGGCTATATTCTGCCTTTCCTCTTCCGCGACGGCGGCGTTGCGGGCTATTATCTCTTTGAAATGGGTGAGAGCCGCCGACAATGTCGGGGCTATGCAGGCATTTACCATAGATTTACCTCTCAATTCACACGCCCATTATAACACACATCGCTGTAAATTTTAATTATTTGCCGCATAAAAGTTTTTACTTTCGTAAAAATATATGCTATAATGTGGCGTATGAAAAGAATTAGCAAGATTGTTGTCGCATTCATTGCGGCGGGCAGCATAGTCACATTGGCAGGTTGCGGCGGCAAGACGCCCGACAACCGCGTTGCGACGAACGCCAACTGGAACGTCAGAACTTCGGCAAACGTAGAGGGAGATTATTCCGACCTGTGGAAGAACAACGCAGAAGTCGCCACATATAAGATTAGCTTTACGGCGGGCGGAAATTCGACCTATTCTGTGAACTATGACGGCGGCAGCTATACGACAAAGTTCTATATGCAGGACGGATATGACTGGAACTCTGCGGATATTCCCGAAGCTTACCGCTCGGCGGACTACGCAAAGGAGACCGTATACGTATACGAGACGACGCTCTCCCTTTCGGGCGAATACAAGCTGACCTCGGACGGGTCAACGCACGAGTTTTCGGACAGCGTGACGACAAAGACGATATTCCGCCTTGCAACCGGCAACCTTCAGCCCGTATATTCGCATCAGGACATAAAGAGCACTACGCCCGCCAACCTCTCGGCGGCGAGCATAGAGCAGGCATACGTCGAGATTGACGCCGTGTACGAGACATATTACAACCACGACTGCACGGAAGCCACCGTGACGACGGCGGAGGCGGGAAAGGCAGAAGTCACCTCCTCCCTTTCGCTTTCGGACAATAACGGCTTTTCGCTCTTTGAAAACAGCCAGCTCGGCGCTGCCGTCAGGGCGCTGACAAAGGCGAACGGCTCGGCATATGCCTTTGACGTATTCTCCCCACAGTCGGCAGCAAAACAGACCGTTCAGGCAATCTGCGCAGGAGCGGTTGAACTCAACGATGAAAACGAGGAGCAAAAGGCGATTATCGCCGCGCTCGACGCCGCCGCACCCTATATCTTCTACGACGGGGAAAACGGCGACGAGAGCGATTTGGAATACCGCTATAACGAAGTGACGCTTACGCTTGCCGCGGCGATGGCGGGACAGAGCAATACCTATTGGTATTCGACCGTAGAGAACAACGACGCAAACGCCGCGAGATCGGTGCTTTTGAAAATGGTCACCCCCCTCTCCTTCGGTCTCGGCTCGCTGGTATATACGCTTGAGACGCTTTCGCTTGAAAGCCTCGCCCGAATAAAACAGGATATTATGCCCGACAGTCTAAACCCGTCGGGCTTATTTTTTGCCATAAAGCCGCGAGCCTTTCGCTTCCTAGTCCATTCCCCTTCTTCCGTCCGCCTGAAAATTTTTTTAAATTGGGTATGTACAAAAGGCAAATTCGATGTTATAATTGAATTATCAAACAACTGTCTGTTATGACAGACGGGAAGGACGCGACTATGAACTGTGCTGATGTGAAATTTATAACGATGGGCGAACTTCTGCTTCGCCTTTCACCCCCCAACAACGAGAAGATAAGGATGACGGACGAATTTACCGTGAGGTACGGCGGCGCAGAGGCTAACGTTGCCGTGTCGCTTGCAAACCTCGGAATTGACAGCTCCTACTTCACCGTAGTGCCCGATTCCTCGATAGGCAAGGCGGCTATAAGATACATAAGGAGCAACGACGTCCACTGTTCGCCCTGCGTATACGGGGAGGGCAGAATGGGCATATACTTCCTCGAAGAGGGCTTCGGCGTGAGGGCGAGCAAGGTCACCTATGACCGCAAGGACAGCGCCTTTTCGCGCTATGACTTCTCGACGATCGACTTCAAGGAGAAGCTGAAGGGCTTTACGTGGCTGCACTTAAGCGGCATTACCCCCGCCCTTTCCAAGAACTGCAGGGACCTCATTATGTACGCCCTCAAGGCGGCGAAGGAACTGAATATTACGGTATCCTTTGACTGCAACTACCGCTCTGCGCTGTGGGGCTGGCAGGAGGCGAGGGACTGCATAACCGAATATCTGCCCTACGTAGACGTGCTCTTCGGCATAGAGCCGATAAATCTGCCCGGACCCGACGGCAAGGATATGAAGGACGGAATGACGATGAACCCCACCTATAAGGAGCAGGACAGAATTTTCCGCGAGCTCAGCCGCAGGTTCAACATAAAGGCGATAGGCAGGCACGTGCGCTATGTACATTCGGGCAGCGAAAACAGCCTTAAGGCGTTTATGTGGTACGACGGCGAGACGTACGAGAGCAACACCTTCCGCTTCAGCATACTCGACAGAGTGGGCGGCGGCGACGCGTTTGCGAGCGGTATGATATACGCGATAATGCGCAGGATGAAGCCCGAGGATATAGTCAACTTTGCCGTCGCGTCGTCGGTAATAAAGCACACTATGCACGGCGACTTCAACATCACCGACGACGAAGAGAGCATCATAAGCCTGATGAACCAGAATTATGAGATAAAGAGGTAACCGCGATGCGAAAATGTCTGCGCTGCGGAAGCGATATGGTCGAGGGCTGCGGCATAAGGGTGTTCGCCTCCAACGCGGGCATAACCCTGACCGACGGAGAAAACAAAAAGTTTTTCGGGAGACTGGGAAGCCCCAAAGTGGCAATCTGCCCGCAATGCGGCGAAGTTTCGCTGTGGGTGGAGGACAGAAATACGCTTGACAAACTTGCCAAAAAACTTAAAGACGACTGAAATTTACAGCCGCCCGCCTGAATACAGGCGGGCGGCATTGTCTTTTCAGGCAACTTTATCCATAAGCGCGGTCTTATCTTTGAACGCGGCGCTTCCCCGCCGCAAACAGACGGGGCGGCGGGCACTTCTCAGTGCCGCCGCCCTCGCTATCTGTTTAAAGAAATCGCCGTCATTCGGCAAACATCTCGGTGGAGAGATACCTGTCGCCCGTGTCGGGAAGGAGCACGACGACCGTCCTGCCGTCGTTTTCGGGGCGCTTTGCGACCTCGGTCGCCGCCCAGAGCGCCGCGCCCGACGATATCCCGACGAGCACGCCCTCCCTTTTTGCCAGCAGTCTGCCCGCGGAATATGCCTGCCCGCCCGTTACCTTTATCACCTCGTCATATACCGACGTATTCAGAATTTCTGGCACGAAACCCGCGCCTATGCCCTGAAGGGGATGTGCGCCGCCCCTGCCGCCCGAGAGCACGGAGGAAGCTTCAGGCTCGACCGCTATGACCTTTACGGAGGGTTTTACGCCCTTGAGGTATTCGCCCGCGCCCGTAATCGTGCCGCCCGTGCCGACGCCCGCCACGAATATGTCCACGCCCCCGTCCGTATCCTCGTAGATTTCCGGCCCCGTGGTACGGCGGTGCGCCTCGGCATTGGCGGGGTTGACGAACTGCCCCGCGACGATAGCGCCCGCTATCTCCGCGCGGAGCTCCTCCGCCCTGTCTATCGCGCCCTTCATCCCCAGCTTGCCGTCCGTGAGCACGACCTCGGCGCCGTAAGCCTTCATAAGCAGTATTCTCTCCCTGCTCATACTGTCGGGCATAACTATGACTGCGCGGTAGCCCCTCGCCGCCGCGACGGCCGCCAGCCCTATGCCCGTATTGCCCGACGTGGGCTCTATTATCACGCCGTTTTCGCGCAGCAAGCCGCGCTCCTCGGCGCCGTCTATCATCGCCTTTGCCACCCTGTCCTTGACGGAGCCCGCAGGGTTGAAATATTCGAGCTTTGCCAAAAGCTTTGCCTTAAGCCCCAATTGCCTTTCGATGTTGGTGAGCTCCAGAAGGGGCGTGCGCCCTATGAGTTCGTCCACGGATGTATATATCTTTGCCATAAATTTGCCCCCTTTGCTTTATTTTATTCTGCCTGCCGCGTTTCGGGTTGCGCGTCCGCCGTCTGCGGCGCAGCCTGCCCGTCCATCTTTTTGAGTATTCTGCGGAAGCGGAAGAAGAATATCGTGCCGCACAGCGCAGCCGCCGTAAAGTCAGCGACGCACTCCGCCCAATAGACGCCGCCGACACCCATAAATATGGGGAATATGAACGCGAACGGCACCAGAAGGAGTATCTTCCTCAAGATTGCTATAAAAAGGCTTATCTTCGCCTCCGTCACCGCCACAAACGTCGTCTGGCAGGCGCGCTGTATGCCGAATATCAGCATACCCGCGACGAATACGGGCAGATATCTGTCGGTTATCGACAATATCTCCTCCTCATAGGTGAATATTCTGCCGAAAATTCTCGGGCAGAACATCATAACTATGCAGCACAGACAGCAATACGCCCAGCAGGTTGCAAGCGTTATGAAGTATGCCTTTTTGAGCCGCTCTTTATTCTTTGCGCCGAAGTTATAGGAGAGTATGGGCGTCACGCCCTGCGTGAAGCCCTGCACGGGCACGGTTATGAGCATCATCACGCTCTGCAGGACGGCGAGCGCCGCGACGTAATGGTCGCCGACGTCCTCGCCGAGCATATCGCCGTAGTACTTTAGCCTGCCGTTGAGCACGAAACCTATCACCGATTCGGTCGCCGACATAACGAAGGGAGCGAGCCCCAGCCCGAGTATTGCGAGTATTGCCGCACGGTCGGGCTTCATTGCGGCAAGCTCGAGGCGCAGCACGTTATTCTTTTTGCAGAGCGCGCCGACAACGAGAATACAGCTTACAAGCTGGCTTATTACGGTTGCAAGCGCCGCGCCGCCTATGCCCATATCGAAGGTGAAGATGAACAGCGGGTCGAGCGCTATGTTGAGAGCCGCGCCGACGATGACGCTTATCATTGCAAACCCGCTCTTGCCCTGCGCCGTGAGAAAGGTGTTAAGTCCGACGCTGAGCTGCACGAACAGCGTGCCTATGAGATATATCGAGAGGTATTCGTCGGCATAGCCGTAGTTATTTTTGCTTGCGCCTATGAGAGTGAGGAGCGGTCTGCGCGCGAGATATGCCGCAAGCCCGAGCACTACCGAAAAGACGACGAGCATAACGAAGCCGTTGTTGAGTATGCGCCGTGCGCGAGGTATGTCGCCCTCGCCGAGCGCCTTTGCCGCAAGCGGCGCGCCGCCGCCCGATACGAAGGAGGAAAACGCCGCAATCAGCGTGAGTATGGGCGCGCACAGCCCCAGCCCGCCGAGCGCGACGTCGCCTATTTCCGCCATATTGCCTATGTATATGCGGTCGACGATGTTATAGAGGAGATTGACTATCTGCGCCGCGACGCAGGGCAACCCCATTCTTAGACAGAGCTTCCACATACGCTCCGTCCCGAGTAACTGATCTTTTGCCATATTTTCATTATATCACTACAAAAGGGCGCAGACAACAGTCTGCGCCCGATGTGCATAAATATATTTTTTCAGGCGAACAGCGAGAACAGGTTATATTGGCTGAACACCACCACCATTACGAGCGATATCGTCGACATTATCTTGATGAGAATGTCGAGCGAAGGTCCGACGGTATCCTTCAGGGGGTCGCCCACCGTATCGCCGACGACTGCCGCGTCGTGCGCGGGCGAGCCCTTGCCTACCCCCTCTACGCCGCCGCTCTCTATGTACTTTTTGGCGTTATCCCACGCGCCGCCCGCATTGCCCGTGTAGATTGCAAGCATTATCGCCGAGATTGTGGCGCCTATGAGCAAGCCTCCGACGAACTCCGCGCCGAACACGAAGCCGGATACGACGGGTATGAGTATGGCGATTATGCAGGGCAGCCTCATCTCTTTGAGCGAACCCTGGGAGGAGATCTCTATGCAGGTCTTATAGTCGGGCTTTGCCTTCCCCTCGAGTATTCCGGGAATGGTATTGAACTGCCGTCTGACTTCCTCCACCATCTTCCTTGCCGCCTTTGCGACCGCCTCTATGAGCATTCCGGAGAACATATAGGGAATTGCCGCGCCGACTATCGCGCCGACAAGCGTGAGCGGATTGACTATGTTGAGGAATATGTTGCCGACAAGATCTATCCCGCCGAACGCATATAGATAGGAACTCATAAGACTTAACGCCGCAAGCGCCGCAGAGCCTATTGCAAAGCCCTTGCCTATCGCCGCGGTAGTGTTGCCCACGGAGTCGAGCTTGTCGGTTATCTCCCTTACGCCCTCGTCCAGCCCGCTCATTTCGGCAATGCCGCCGGCGTTATCCGAAATGGGACCGTAAGTATCGACGGAGACCGTCGCCGCAACGAAGGACAGCATACCTATCGCCGCGCACGCCACGCCGTACATTCCCGAAACCGCATAGGAGCCGTAAATCGCAACGCCCAGAACTATTACGGGCAGCATACAGCTTATCATACCGTTTGCCATACCCTGCGTTATGGTGAGCGCCGCGCCCTCTTTGGAGGCGTTTGAAATCTTCCTGGTCGGCTTATAATCATAACTCGTGTAGTATTCGGAGATTATGCCTATGACTATGCCTGCGACTATGCCGAACATCGACGCAATCCACGGCGAATAGTTGACAGCGACGAAACCCAGCGCCTCGAACGCCTCATTAGAGGCATCTTTGAACATCAAAGCGCTGAGCACGAGGCAGAGTATTATGGACATTCCCGCCGAAATCCACGTGGCGAGGTTGAGTTCGGTATGCACGTTCTTTGAGAGCCTGGGCTTTAAGACGACGTAGGAGATGCCGACTATGCAGGAGAGAAGCCCGCAGCCCGCAAAGACTATGGGGAACAAGAGCAGCACCCGTAAAAGCTCTGTACTTATCGACGAGCCGACATTGTTTGCAAACAGCTCGCAGGCGAGAATTACGCCCGACATTATCGCGCCGACGTAGCTTTCGAGAAGGTCGCTGCCTAAACCTGCGACGTCGCCCACGTTGTCGCCCACGTTATCGGCTATCGTTGCGGGGTTGCGGGGGTCATCTTCGGGAATGTGCGCCTCCGTCTTGCCTACGAGGTCTGCGCCCATATCCGCCGCCTTCGTATAAATGCCGCCGCCCACGCGGTTGAAGAGCGCAATTACCGAACAGCCGAGCGCATAGCCCGACACAGTCATTGTAAAGCCCGCATTGAGCCCCGTCCAGTATACCGTCTCTTCGCCGTTCGCCACGGCGTCAATCTGACCGCAGGCAATGCCGAACACGAGATATACGATGAGAATTCCGAGAAGGGCAAAGCCCGCGACGCAGAGCCCCATCACGGAGCCGCCCTTGAAGGCAACTTTGAGCGTCTTGCCGATGTCGCGCGTTTCGTTCGCCCTGTGTGCCACCCTGACGTTGGCATAGGTGGCTATCTTCATTCCGACAAAGCCCGCCGACGCCGACATCACTGCGCCGATTACGAACGCCACGCCCGTCTGCCAGCTTATGAAAGCTGCCAGCACGGCCGCGATGCACGCGCCGATTATGGCGACAATCTTGTATTCATAGTTGATGAAGGCGTTTGCGCCGATGCGTATTGCGCCGGCAATCTCCTCCATCCGTTCCGTTCCCTCTTTCAGTTTCTTTACCGTAAAGTAATTGAAAGCGGCGTAGGCACAGGCGAGTATTACCGCCGCACCCACGATGATCAGAAGTAGTTCCATTACCACTTTCCCCCATATGTTTTTGGCAAAAAATTCTGACCGCGTTGAGATGATAAAATTTTTCGCCATCGGTTAAATATTAACACAATATGACGAAAATTGCAATACCTATTAAAAATATTTCACACTTAAAAAATACGTCACGACGCGTGCGGAGCACCGCCAAAATATGTCAAACATAAAATGTCAAAAAAAATTTATTCTGAATATTGAATAATCAAATAAAACGTGGTATAATGATTTTTGCAATGAAATTATAAAAATATGGGGGATTTTATGAAAGACACCAACTGCGGATATTGCGTGAGAGGCGAACTCTTAGAAAAATTCGGCATTTACATCTGCGACCTTGAGGTTTCCACGCTCATACTCTTCAAAGAGCAGTCCAAGCGCGGCAGATGCATCGTGGCATACAGGGACCACGTCAGCGAGATTGTCGACATCTCCGACGGGGAGAGGGACAAGTTCTTCGCCGACGTTACGAGGGCGGCAAGGGCGATACACAAGGTATTTGCGCCCGACAAGCTCAACTACGGAATGTACGGCGACACGGGCTGCCACCTGCACGTCCACCTCTGCCCCAAGTACAAGGGCGGCGACGAATGGGGCGGCACCTTTACGATGAACCCGCAAAAGACCTATCTTTCGGACGAGGAATACGCCGAAATGATTGAAAAGATCAAGGCGGCGCTCTGACGGGCGCGCATATGCCGCAAAATACGATATTCATAGACGAGAGGATTTCAATATATGGCACATAACGTAATAGCAGAGGCAAAGAGATGCCTCAACTGTAAAAAGCCGCTCTGCAGGACGGGTTGCCCCATAAACACGGACATACCCCGCTTCATATCTGAATTTCTGAACGGCAACATTGACAAAGCGGGCAGAATGCTCTTCGACAACAACCCCCTTTCGGTGGTATGTTCGATAGTGTGCAACCACGGCAACCAGTGCCAGGGGCACTGCGTGAGGGGCATAAAGGGCGAGCCCGTGGAGATTTCCACGATAGAGAACTTCATCTCCGAGAGGTACCTTGACAGCCTTGAACTGACAAAGGCACCCGACAACGGCATAAAGGTTGCGGTCGTCGGCTCCGGTCCCGCGGGCATAACCATATCAATAAAGCTTGCCCAGCTAGGATATGACGTCACCGTGTTCGAGAGCAAGTCGGACATAGGCGGCGTACTGCGCTTCGGCATACCCGAATTCAGACTGCCCAAGTCGATTATCGACAGATATAAGACGCTTATGCTGCACCTCGGCATAAAGATTAAGTTCAACATAACGATAGGCAAGTCCTTCGGCGTGGAAGAGCTCTTCCGCGACGGCTTTAAGGCGATTTCGATAGGCACGGGCGTTTCCTGGCCGGTTACGCTCAACATCAAGGGCGAAACGCTGGGGCACGTGCACTACGGCGTGCACTTCCTCGAAAAGCCCGAAGCCTACTGCACGCAGATAGGCAAGAGCGTAATAGTGATAGGCGCGGGCAACGTCGCTATGGACGTTGCGAGGACGGCGCTGAGAATGGGCGTAAAGGACGTGAAGATTACCGTGCGTTCAGACAGATACACCGCGAGCAAGGAAGAGAAGGAATACGCCGAAATCGAGGGTGCGGAGTTCATATTCAACAAGGCGCCCGTGGAGATCACCGACGAGGGCGTATGGTTCAAGGACACCGTCTGCGACGAGAACCACAGGGTCGTCTCTATGAGCGACGAGGCGCACCTTATGAAGGCAGATACCATTATGATATGCGTTTCGCAGAAGCCCTCGAATATGATTTTGACGCAGACCGAGGGGCTGGAGATAAACGACAGAGGTCTTGCAAAGATAAGCGACACGGGCGAGACGACGCGCCCCGGCGTGTTCGCTTCCGGCGACGTAGTGAAAGGCGCAAAGACGGTCGTAGAGGCCGTAGAACAGTCCAAACGCGTGGCATTTGCAATGCACGAATATCTGCAGAGCCTGCCCAAAGACTAATCGGCGGCACATATGCCCTGAATAATGCACATTAAAGACGAAAAATATGCGGCGGAGCGCCCCTTATAAAGAGCGCTCCGCCGCCTTTATTTTCTGCGATGAACTATAATTGCCCCGCAAATATATGCCGGCGAACGCAGAAACGGTGCGTTTACGACTTCTCCCTCCGCAATTGCCCCGCGCATATGCCTTAGTTTTGCGCATTGCACCGCATATATGCGGCGATGAATGAAAAAACGGCGGGGCAAATTGATTTGCCCCGCCGATATATTGCGGTAAAGCGTTATTTCTTTGACTTCTTGTCTGCTGCAGGCTTAACCTCCGCCGCGGGCTGCGCCTCTTCAGCGACGGGCTCAGCCGCCTGCGCGGGCTTAACCTCTTCCGCCACTGGCGCTACGATTTCGGGCATCTTAAGCCCTGCCATAGCATACAGATCGTTGAGGGGAGGGAGCGACTTGAGCATACCCGAAAGGAAATTTGCCGTAGAGGTCTTTCCTCCCTCGCCGCCGTTATCCCATACGGTGATCTTGTCGATTTTGAGGTTCTTTATAGCCTCTACCTGCGTTGCTACCAGCGTTTCGAGCTTATCGGCAATCATAAGGCGCACAGCCTCGTCGCTGGTGCCCGCCGCCTTGACGAGCTTATCCATACCTTCGGCCTGCTTGGAGAGCGTCTCGTACACGCCCCTCGCCTCTGCCTCCATTCTGGCAAAGATTGCGTCGGCTTCGCCCTTCGCCTTGCGCCTGATGTTTTCAGCCTGGGCGTCCGCCTCTATCTCTATCTTTCTCTTTTCAATCTCGCTGGCGACGATTATGTCCGCTTCCTTGGTTGCCTTTTCCCTCGACGCCCTGGCGATTTCCGCCTGCTGTTCTGCGGCATAACTCTCTTCCTTTGCCTTTGCCGCCTGAACGTTTTCGGCAGTGACGGCGAGCTTCAGCGCCTGTGCCTCCTTTTCCCTAAGGAGCGCCCTGGACTGCGCTATTTCCGCCTTGGACTTGTTTTCGCCCTCGATTGCCTTGCTCTCAGCCTCGGCTACGTTAATTCGCTGCTGCATCTGCGCGTTTGCCTCGCCGATGGCACCCTTCTTGTTTTCCTCCGCAACCGAAATCTTTGCGTCGTTTATCGCCTTTGCCGCCGCCTCCTGACCGAGTGCTATGATATAGCCGCTCTCGTCGGAAATATCGGTGACGTTGACGTTTATAAGCCTTAAGCCGAGCTTTTTGAGCTCGCCCTCGACGTTCCTTGAAATTGCCTCCAGGAACTTATCCCTGTCGGTGTTTATCTCCTCTATGTCCATCGTCGCAATAACAAGACGGAGCTGACCGAAGATTATATCCTTGGCGAGCTCTGAAATCTGCGGCAGGGACAGACCGAGAAGGCGCTCCGCCGCGTTCTGCATAACTGCGGGGTCGGTGGAAATGCCGACGGTGAATATCGAGGGAACGTCAATTCGGATATTCTGCTTGGACAGCGCGCTCTTGAGGTCGACCGAAATGGAGAGCGGCGTCAGGTCGAGGAAGGTATAGCTCTGCACGAAGGGCAGTACGAGCGCCGCACCGCCGTGGATGCACTTTGCGCTGCGGTATGTACCGTCCTTGTTGGGCGAAATTTTACCGTAGATGACCATTATCTTGTCCGACGGGCACTTTTTGTACCTGACGAGCACGACGAGGAGCATCATAACCAGCACGAGCACTATGACTATCGACAGAACGACGGCGATTGTAGAGCCTACGCTAAGTAAGTTCAACATATTTTTATATTCTCCTTATTCAGAGGGCGACGCCCGCTCATACTGCGGGCAAATGCCCCCCCGTTTTTCCTGATTACTTGCGGGAATGCGGCAATGCCGCACCCGAACTTTAAAGTTACTCTTCGGGCGACGCCGATCTCTTTACGACGGCACACTCGTTTTCGGTGGCGACAATCTCCACCACCTCGTCGACGGCAAGCCTTTCCGCGCTCTCCGTGAGGGCGTCTATTTCCATAAACCTGCCCTGCGCCTCCAGCGTTATCTTGCCCCTGCCCGAACGCGCGGGGGGAATTGAGACATAGACCGTGGCACGCTTGCCGACAAGTTTTTCGTGGTCGAGCGCGCCGTTACACTGAAGCCTGAGCATTGCGCGGATGATGAACGCCACCGCGAACATTGCGACAAGTCCCGATGCTATTGCGACGATTACCGCCACCCAGCTTATGTCGTCGGAGACGAGCACGCTTGTGAACAGTCCCGCCCAGCTACCGACGGCAAAGAAAGCCGTAACCGACTTTACGGTGAATATGGATACTCCGCTGTCGGCGTCGACGTCTATGTCGCCGTCGCCGTCAAGGTCGAGGTCACCGCCGAACGCAGAAAAGCACATAAGCACTATCTGCACCACGAGAAACAGCGTTGATACTATGCCCAGCCAGAAAAATATCTGTTCCATAGCGGTCAACGTCTGATACCATTCAATCATATTTACTCCTTATATCCGCACCGCCACCGTTCGTGGCGGGTTGCGTTAATTTAATATACTGATATACTGTATATATTATATAAAAATTACGCAGTTTAGTCAATAGGTAGTTAAAGGTAAGGGCGTTTTGCGACAGTTTTTTGTCGGAAAACGCCCTCTTTTGACATTTGCGTTGCACGCAGGCATCGTCAGTAACTTTCGAACTGCGAATGATACAGCTTTGCATAGACGCCGCCCTTTTCCATAAGCGAGGCGTGCGTGCCCTGCTCCACGGCGTTGCCGTTTTCCATAACTATTATCTTGTCGGCGTTCTTTATGGTGGACAGTCTGTGCGCGATTACGAAACACGTCCTGCCCTTCATAAGCGAGGTCATTGCCGACTGGATTATCTGCTCCGTGCGGGTGTCGACGTTGGACGTCGCCTCATCCAAGATGAGCATAGAGGAATTTGCCAGCATTGCCCTTGCTATGGTGAGGAGCTGTTTCTGCCCCTTCGATATATTTACGGCATTGTCGCTCAGATACGTGTCGTACCCGTCGGGCAGCCCCATTATGAAGGAGTGGATTTTTGCCGCCCTGCACACCTCCTCCACGCGCTCCCTCGTCGCGCCGTCCGCGCCGTAGGCGATATTTTCATACACCGTGCCCGCAAACAGCCAGGTATCCTGCAAGACCATAGTGAATGCAGAGCGCAGCTCGCCGCGGGGAACGTCCCTTATGTCCTTGCCGTCGACGCATATCCTGCCCGCGTCAACGTCGTAAAAGCGCATCAGAAGGTTTATGAGCGTAGTCTTGCCCGCGCCCGTATGTCCGACAATTGCGATGACGTCGCCGCGCTTTACGTCTAAAGAGAAATTCTTTATGACCTGCTTTTCGGGCACGTATCCGAAGGAGATGTCCTCGAAGCGCACGTCGCCGCAAACGTCGCCCAGTTGCTCCGTGACGACGTCGAAATGCCCCTCTTCCTCCTCGTCAAGCACCCTGAACACGCGCTCTGCGGCGGCGATTACCGACTGAAACTCGCCTATAACTTCGGCAATCTCGTTTATGGGTCCAGAGAACTTGCGCGAATAGAGCACGAATGAGGATATCTGCCCGACGCCTATGCCGAACCAGCCGAAGGCGTAGCTCAATGCGCCGAACGTAGAGATGAGCGTAAGCGAGAGGTTGTTTATCAGCGTAACAGTCGGACCCGATATCGTGCCGAAGTACTCCGCACGGGTGTACGCGTCGGTTGCGTCCTTGTTGCGCACCTCGAAGCGGTCGATTATTTCCTGCTCCCTGCCGTACGCCTTTGTCGTCTTTTGCCCCGACAGCACCTCCTCCGCAAAGCCGTTCAACTGACCGAGCTTTGCCGACCGCGCCCTGTAGAGAGGCTGCACCTTCTTGGTAATTATCATTGTGGCTATGAAGGACAGCGGTATGGTCAATACGAATACGAGCACGAGCGGCGCGGCGATTATGAGCATCATCACGAGCGAACCGATGATGTTGACGATGCTCTTGACAATCATTATTATGTCGTTTGCGAGCGACGTCCCCACCGTATCTATGTCGTAGCTGAGCACGGAGATTATGTCGCCCGCCTGACGGGTGTCGAAATAGCTGACGGGCAGCCTGACAAGACGCGAGAAGAGGTCCGCCCTCATACGCATACTGACCTTACGGGCTATTCCCGCCATTCCTATAGTGCTGAGGTAGTTGACCACCTCCGAGACGACATATACGGCGGCGAGCAGCACGCAGTAATAGGTTATCCTTTCAAAATCGGTCGCGCCGTCAGGCTTGATTTCGTCTATTGCGAGACCGCATACGTACGGACCGAGCAGCGCCAGCGCGACGGAGAGTATGTTGAGAAGTATTACTATAACGAACAGCGGCAGCGACGGCTTTATGTACTTTGCAAGGTGGGTCAGCGTATAGCGCCAGTCGGCCTTGCGCGCGCCGAAGCTGCGCTTGTCGGATATGTTCATCCTGGGCTCTTTCATAGGTCGCCTCCCATCTGCGCAACGCTTATGAGGCGATATTCCTCGCAGTTTGCCATAAGCTCTTCGTGCGTGCCCTTGCCGCAAATCCTTCCGTCGTCCATAACGACGATGAGGTCGGCGTGCCTGACCGCGCTGACCCTCTGCGCGACTATGAACTTGGTGCACGAGGAATAGCGCTCCTTCAAAGACTTTCTGAGCCTGGCGTCCGTCGCGTAGTCGAGCGCGGACGAACTGTCGTCCAGCACGAGTATTTCAGGATTGCCCGCCAGCGCCCTGGCAATGAGCAACCTCTGTTTCTGACCTCCGGACAGGTTTGTCGCCTTCTGGGCGAGACGATAGTCCATTCCCCCCTCGACGCCGCGAATGAATTCGTCGGCTACGGCGCTCTCGCCCGCGGCGGCGATGTCCTCTTCGGATATGCCGCGGAAATAGTCTATGTTGGCGCGTATTGTGTCGGCAATGAGGAAGTCGCTCTGAAATGCGACGCCGAACTTCTTGCGGAGTTCTTCGCCCTCGAAGCTCCTTACGTCCTTGCCGAAGACATATACCGCACCCTCGCCGACGTCGTAAAAGCGCATAAGGAGATTGATGAGCGTAGTCTTTCCGCTGCCCGTGCCGCCGATTATGCCCACCGTCTGACCGCGCCTGACGGCAAAGGAGATATCCTCCACATTGTTCCTGTTGCCGTTATAGGAAAAGCTGACGTTGCGGAACTCTATCGCATAGTCCGCGTCGCCGTCGGGATAGTCGCCCGCGGGCATAGAGGGGTCGGTTGCCAGCACCTCCTCTATCCTCTGCCCCGAGGCTATGCCCCTCGACAGCACGACGAATATCTTGGATATGCCGAGCATTGCGTTTAGTATCAAAGTAAAATAGGACAGAAACGCCAGCACGGTCCCTACAAGCGCGCCCGTGTATGCGCCGACAAGTATGACGAACACCAGCCCTATATTGAATATGAGCGTGGCAAGCGGGTTGGTGAGCGAGGTTATGCGGTTGCTTCTGAACTCGTTTTCCGTAAGTTCGGAGTTGACGCGGGCGAACTTTTCAATCTCGTAGTCGGTGCGGGAGAGCGCCTTAATCACCCTTACGCCCGTGATGTTTTCCTGCATTGCACGGACGGCGCCGTCGCCGTTAGCCTGCACGACGGAATACATCCTTACGCTCTTTTTGGTGATTATAACCACGGCGACGACGACAAAGGGCACGCACGCCGCCAAAACGAGCGCCAGCCGCCAGTCGAGAATGAACGAGAAAACCAGCCCGCCTATGAGCAGTATTGGCGCTCTTATGCCGAGGCGCATTGTGCGCGCGACTGCCTGGTTGACATAGTAGGTGTCGCTGGTAAGACGGGATATGAGCGAGGGCGACGTGAAGCGGTCGACCTGCGCACTTCTGAGATAGGATATGCGCGAAAAGAGCGCATAGCGCAGATCGTGCGTCATCCGCCCCGCGCAGGTTGCCGACATCCTGTTTGCGATTATGTTGCCGACCAGCGCCACGGCAGAAAAGGCGAGCATTGCCGCGCCCATCAGCATAAACGACGCCACGTCCTTCGTCGGCACGACGTCATCTATCATATATTCCATTATGAGTGGCAGAAAGAGCTCCGCCGCGGATCCCGCGGACTTGAATACGAGCTCTGCCGCCACTCTGCCCGAATAGGGCTTGAGATAGCCTATTACCCTTTTCATCTTCCCTTGTCGTACACCTCTCTTTCAAGATGGCGCTGCGCATTGTCGACGAGAAGCTGTAAAAGCCTGTTCAGCTCCTCCTTGTCCTCTTCGCTGAGCCCTTCGCATATCAGCCCCCTCCACGCGGCGTTGACCTCGCGGATGAGCGGCACAATCTTTTTGCCCTTTTCGGTGGTGTAGACGCACATCACCCGCCTGTCATCCTCCGACTGCCGGCGCAAAAGATAGCCCGCCGCCTCCAGCGCGCTGACCTGACGGGCGACGTTGCTCTTGTTTACGAGCATTATGCGCGCCAGCTTTTCCTGCGAGACGCCCTCGTTGTTGAATACAGAGAGTATGTACCTCGCCTGATAGCCCGAAATTTCCGCCTTTTTGAGACGATCGTCGCGGTAGAGCGCCGCACTCTGCGATATAAGCGTTATATTCTTGAGAAAGGTAGCCATTCCGCCCTCCATTTATCGGCAAAATTAGTTGCGAGCGCAACTAATTATATTATATATTTACCTTCATACATTGTCAAGACTTTTCTTGACAGCGCATACGCATTTTGTTAAAATGTGGATTATGGAAAAAGAGAGAAAAAAGAGAAGCTCCCTCGAAAAGAGGATACTCATACAGAATACGCTGGAGGGATACAGAAGGTTCGACTATGACTATATTCCTATGGGCGACAACTGGACGGCGCCGGACGGCGACTTCAAGTACCGCAAGCCCTTCCCCGAAATGCTCATCTGCGGCTTCTGGCGGGTATTTTTACAGTTGCTTGCCCCCGTCGCGCTAAAAATTATGTACGGCGCCAGGGTGACGGGCAAGAAATACCTCAAAGAGGTAAAGGGCACGGGCGCGCTGTGCGTGTGCAACCACATCTCCTTCCTCGACACGCTGTTCGTGAGGCAGGCGGTCGGGCATTTCAGGAGCTATCATACGATGACCCAGGAAAACAACAAGAAGGGCGTGGGCGGACATATAATACGCCACGGCGGAATGTTGCCTTTCAGCTCCAACTTCACGGCGGCTAAAAACCTGAACGCCGAAATGGAAAGACTTATTAAAAAAGGCAAGATAATCAACTTCTACGCCGAAAAGGCTATGTGGGTGAATTACCCCAAGCCCAGACCGATGAAGGACGGGGTCTTTACCTTTGCCGTCAAATATAACGTGCCCGTCGTTCCCATATTCTGCACGTTCAGGACGGACAAAAAGGGGAGAATGAGAAAACTGAGGATAAACATTCTGCCCGTCGTATTCCCCGACGAGGCGCTTGCCCGCCGCCGGCGTATTTCGGCAATGCGCGAAGAGTGCGAGGCAGAATGGAAACTCTGCTATGAAAACGCGTATTCGAGACCGCTCGAATACCTGCCCGACAGGAGAAAGGGCATAGCCGAAGGGAGCACCTCCCCCGAAGGGACAATGCCCAAGACAGCGCCCGCGACCGCATCCGAGGCAGCGCCCTGCGCGACAGCTTCCGCAACGACTTCGCCCGAAGAGGCAAAGTGATGTGCGGCAATCCGTAAGGGTAAAGGCGCGCAGAGCCTACAAAAAACCGCATAACGGCTACAAAAATGCCGCCCCGTAACCGGGGCGGCTATAATTTTACGTTTTAAGTTTTTTAATCCTGCTCATTCTGCGCGAATGGCGACCGCAAAGACTTCGCCGCAACGGGATAAGCGTTGCGGAACGGTCACAGAGTTGCGTCCTTTACGGGTTTTTCCTCTTCCTCCTCTTCCGCCGCGGGCGCGATCTCGGGTGCGGGGGCAAGCCTGTCTATACCCTTGAACCTGATATGTTTTGTGGGCTTCCAGTCCCAGCCGTGCTTTGCCTTGAAACGACTGTGGATAAAGATGGGGAAATACTCCCAGTTATAGAAGGGCGCAAACATAAGCGCGAGCCCCCTCTCTGAAACGGGTATTCTGCGGAAAGAGTCGTGCATAGCAATCATACACAGCATTGCATAGATAAACGTGAAGAGGTATAAAAGCCCCATAGGCAGAACTATCAGCAGAAGTACGGGATAGAGCCAATTTCCGCCGCTGAACGCCGTGAACACGCTTATGCCAATGCCGACGAACGCCGTGATAAAGCTCAGCGCTATGAACGACGCCACAGGTATGAGCGAATAGAAATATTCAAACTCGCCCTCGGTCATCTTTCCCCTTGCCCTTGCCTGCGCCTTAATCTTCTTTTTATAGCGCGCGTCGCACTGCGAGTATCCCGTCAGCCAGCGCAGACGTCTTACGTAGTCCGCCCTGTGGGTAAGCGTTTCCTCCGTGTAGATTATCGCATAGGGATAATACATCGAGGTAAATCCCCTGAGGAAACAGTCCATACGCATTTCATAGTCCTCGGTAAGCGTGCGGTAAGGCCAGCCGCCGATCTCCGCAATGGTCCTGCGGCGTATCATCATACCCTGCCCGCACATATTCATAGGAATGTTCCTCTTTGTGCGGTAGATGTTAGACAGGTCGTCGAGCTGAGCATAGGTAAGCGCCGAACAGTCGGTGAAAATCGTCCTGTCCCTGCGCGTGCCGAGAAAATTCTTTATGCGCTTGCGCGAAAGGTAGATGTCGCAGTCGTATTCGAGCGCGTTGTTGAGCTCGGTTATATAGTTGGGCGAGAGCACCGCGTCGGCGTCGACTATGACGAAAGCGTCATAGCGGTTGAACTCGCTCTCCTTTATCTGTTTGAAATAGCCGTCTATGGCGTCGCCCTTGCACTTCTGGTTGCACACGACGAACACCCTCGCCCCGTAGGACTTGGCAATGCCCACCGTGGGGTCGTTCGCCTCGTTTACGATGACGTTGACGTCGAAACGCCTTCCGTCATAGTCCTGCACCGCAAGGGAGGCAAACAGATCACCTATCACTTCGCTCTCTCCGCGCGCGGGCACTATGACCGCTATTCTGCGCTTGGAAGTCGCCGTACGCCTGGGTACGCGATACCTGAAGTGAAAGCACTGGAATATTTTGGGTAAGTACGCCACAATCAGCACGGCGGCAATCACCGAATAGATTATGACCGTTATGTTGGTAATCATTGTCTCCCTCGTTCTCTTTCCTCTGCGGGAAAAAGTCTTTAATACATTATATCTTGCCGCAGGATATTTGTCAATTAAAATGCCGTTTGTCATACTTTGTTATGACGTAACAGCCCGACACAGTCATAATCTGCCTATAATTGTCATTTTTTGTCACTTATCGCACAACCAATGCCGCGCGGCGGGCGCTTTTAATAGCCGAGCGTCTGTCCGACGAGTATGACGTATGTATTTTCCAGACCCGAAGACGGCTTTTCAAAATATGCCGTGACCGCGCATATGCGCTTTGGCGAAGCGCAATCGGTGCACTCCCCATCTACGCAGGGCAAATCGAAGCCGAGGCGCTTGGCGTTCGCGCCCGCGCACGCTCCGCTCTTTATCCTCGCCTCCGCTGCCGTCTTGTCTGCAACAATCTTGTTTTCGCCGACGATGACTATAGCGTTGGAGGGACCGAAGGACAGCGCAGATACCCTGTTGCCGCTGCCGTCGGTGAGCACGATTACGCCGTCCTCGGTGAGGGCGTTTGCCGAACAGATGTAGTAATCTGCGACCGCCGCCTTGCGCTTTGCCGCAGGACCGTCCTTCCAGTGCGTGTAGAGCGTATTGCCGTTTGCCTCCAGCTCGTCCATAAGCTTGAGCTGACTTACAGTGACCGAGCCGCCGAAACCTATGCCGCTGCCCTTGCCGACAATCTTCTTTACGAGTTCGACCGCCTGCCTGCCGTCTGCGACCGAGTATGCCTTAAAACCCCTGCGCGAAAGTGCGTCGCGCACGCTTTCAATCTTTTCCATACCACCATTTTACCACCAAACAGCCGCTTAGTCAATGGCGGAAAGAGTTTTAGCGACATCAGAGCTGCCTCTGCGACGACGGCAACGGCGAGGGACGCCACGCCCAGCCCGGAAATGCGGGCGCAGCAGAGCGAGAAAACCGCCGCAAGCGCGCACGCCGCGGGGCATATGTATCTGACCAAAAAGGACGCCGCGCCGTCCGCCATAAACTGCCTGCCGGTGCGCGCAAAGAGCAGACATTCGCCTGCGGCTATAAGCGGAGCGGCAACCGTGCACGCGACAAAGTCGCACGCAGCCACCATATCACCGTCCGCCGCGAGAAAGGGCGAGATAATAAACCCGACCGCGCAGACCGCGGGCAATGCACCGCCGTGTTCGCGTACGAGCGGAAAGATGAGCGAACACGCCGACTGCACCGCGACGACGAGCAGGGCTGCAAAAGCGATAAAACTAAACGCCTTACCCGACGCCCCTTCTCCGTACACCGCAGCAAAAATGCGGGGAAACAGCTCGCCCGAAGCGGAGAGCCCGTCGCCGTTGCCGCCGATTACTCCGTACGGCATCACTGCGGCATATGCGATGAGACAGACGGTGAAATTTGCCCCGACTATCTTCGCCGCACACCTTGCAGGGCTGACCTCCGCAGACATCTCCGCGGCAAACGCGGGCATAACCCCCGCCGCGAGCGAAAGCGAGAGCATCGCCTGGCAGAGCGCATCCGTCCACACCGCGCCCGAAAGCAGCGAAAGGGGCGAAAAGGCGACTTTTATATTGCCGAACCCGACGACCGCTATGGGCAAGATTGCGATGTGAAAGGAGCACAGCGACAACCTGCCGGAGCGCGAAAGTCGGGCAGAACCGCCCGAAAGAAGCGCAAACACCGCCGCCCAGACGACCGCAGAGAGCGCGACCGACTGCGGGAAAGAGCCCTCCGCCCCCGCCGCCGCAAGCGCGGCGTTGCCCGTGCCGAGCATCACTCCGCCGTAGTACAGCCCTATGAACGCCGAATTTGCGACCGCCGCCCACGCAAGAAAGCCCGCGCGCGGCGAAAGACGGCCTATGCAGCCCGACAGCGGCGATCTGAACTTTGCGCCGACGGACATCTCCGCGACGAGCAAAGGCAGACAGACGAGCGCGAGACAGAGCGCGTATGCGGCGACGAACGCCACGCCGTAGCGGGCGCAAAGCCCCGGGAAGCGCATAGCGTTTCCCAGCCCCGTCGCCGCACCTATCGCCGAAAATATATCGCCGCCCCGCTTCGCCCCGCTCTGCCGCAGGCTGCCTTTGCATCTCTTTGCCGCCATAGTTAAATATACTATGCCGTCATACGGCATTTAATTACCCGGAAAATTGCGCCGCATATATGCGCCCGCATTCGGCAATCTGCGAGGTTACCCGCCTTATATGCCGCAACAAAAAGTCATTGCCCCCTGCATATGCCGAGGATAACGCCATATTCGGGCTGTTTTGCAATTGCCCCGCACATATGCCCCGACAAACGCCGTTTATGCTCTATTTTAAAATTGCCCCGCATATATGTCGCCGTCATTGCATTTACCCGCAGGATATGCCCCATTCGGCAAGAATTTTAAAGGGCGGCGCCGAAAACGGCGCCGCCCATAGCTATTTCGACTGTTGTATTAAATTCCTCGCTTATCCGAAGAGAAGAAGAACAGCGCAACCGTTCCCGGCCCCGTGTGGGAGCCGATTACCGTGCCTATGTCGTTGATTTCGACCTTGCCGTTCATCTTGGGGAAATTCGCCTCTGCGAGGTCGGCAATCGCCCTGGCGTCGTCATAAGCCATAGAAGTGGACATAAAGACCTTGTCGCGGTAGTCGGAGCCGCCTTCTGCCTGAGCGCACATAATCGAGAACATCTCACGTATTGCCTTTTTCTTGCCCATAGCCTTCTTGCGGACGATGAGCTTGCCTTCCGAATTGACATCCATAACGGGACATACGCCGAGCAGGGTGCCAATCGCCGCCGACGCGCCCGAAATTCTTCCGCCGCGCTTGAAGTGCTGAAGATTTGTCGAGAAGAACCAGTGGCGAAGGCGGAGCTTGTTCTCCTCCAACCAGTTCCTGAGCTCGTCGATGCCCATTCCGCCCTCTTTGAGCTCCGCCGCCTTGTCGACGAGCAGACCGTAGCCGGACGAAGCCGCGAGCGAATCCACGACATAGAACTTTCTTTCGGGGTATTTGGGCGCAAGCTCCTTCTGCGCGGCGAGCGCCGAGGCATAGCCGCCCGAAAGTCCCGACGAAAATTCGATGTGAAGGACGTCCTTGCCCGCCTTCAAATGCGGCTCTATCACCGCGATGAGCTCTTCGGGCGTCACCTGCGAGGTGGTGGGCATTGCACCCGCGTCAATCGTGCCGTAAAATTCCTTTGGGGTCACGGACCGGTAGAGGTCGTCGAGATGGTCGACGCCGTCTATTATATAGTGATAGGTACCGAAATCTACCCCGAGTTTTTCCATATGCGCCCCGGAAAGGTCGCAGGTTGAACAACAGGTTATTACGTATCCGGCCATAATTAAAATCTCCTTGATGTATTTGATTATACTGTGTCATTATAATAATACCGCCGCGAATTAAAATCAAGCGCTGTCTTTCTACGTATTTCAAAACGCCTCTACTGTTCAATTTTTACACTCTACCGTCGGTAGAGTTGCACATTTTTTGCCGCTTTTTCGCCGTCTTTTTTCGACAAAAACGGTTTTTTGTTTGGGAGCGGCAATTTAATCGGAGGGCAAATTTACTTGCGGCAACGCCCGAGCGTGGGAATAAATTTGCTTGGGATAATGTCCAATCGAGGCATATATTTGCCCGGGACAACGCCTATTTAACTCTATTCTATGTCGCGCACGCGCGTATGGAACGGGCGGAAACACACGGCATACAGCCGCCGCACCCGCCTGACGGCAAAAAATCGAGGCAACATTCTGCGCGGCAAAAATTTCGGAGAAGTAAAATTCGGCAGAAGCAACTAAGGCTTTGGAGCGACAAAAGCCATAAAAACGACTAAAGCCCGAAAAGCGTTCAAAATTCAAGGGCGGCGGCGATATCCGAACAGTCGGACATCGCCGCCGCATTTGCCGCCCCGCTAAACCTGCCGCATTTGCCGCCCTCCCCGCTACCCCGACACCCCCCACAAACCCGCCGCAACTTCCTTCCGCAAAGTCTTTACCGCCCGAACGACCAACCTCTTCCGTCTCGGCAACAATCCTTTCCTCCTCCGCCACGCTGCGCCGCCTTACCCTCTGCGACCCGAGGCTTTCCTCCTCTGCTCCAACACTCCGCCACTCCCCCTCTTAACCGCTTTCTTTTCCCCGCCCGCCGCCCGCCGCAAGACGGCGGCGGGGAGACGGCAGGGCGCAGGACGCCAAAACACCAAGGCGACATAGCGCAAAATATCGGGTATAACAATTTCTTATAGTTTGCGGCGGGGGAACATCCGCGCAGGGAAATATTGGAAAAATTTGCGCGCGGTTGACCTTTTACGCGCATAAACGCCCTTTTATGCCGCGATTTATGCACTTTTACGCAAAATCATACACAATATATAGTGAATTTGTTAAAAACTTTCATACAAGATATTGTGTTGACTTCCTTGACATAATCTGTACGGGGGCATATAATAATAAAGCTGTCACTCGGAAAGGCAGTCTGCTATAAGTAAAAGCAATCGTTTGACACACAATATATTGTACGGGAAGTATTGACATAACACAATATCTGTAGTACAATGAAAATGTTCCCGATTAAAGAACACGACCCAAAGGGGGATTAAATAGATGAAAGTCATTAAAAGAGACGGCAAAACAGTAGACTTTGACAGAGCCAAGATATTCAACGCCATAAGCAAGGCCAACCAGGCGGTTGACTTTGAGGACAGGGCGACCGACGAACAGATCACTTCCATTGTGGACGACATCGCCGCACGCCACAGATCCAGACTGCTGGTAGAGGATATCCAGGATATGGTGGAGGAAAAGCTGATGGAACTGCAGAAGTTCCATCTTATGAAGGCGTATATCCTCTACCGCTATGAGCGCGCACTCGTCAGAAAGGCAAACACCACCGACGAGAGCATACTCTCGCTCATAAAGAACGCCAACAAGGACGTTATGGAGGAGAACTCCAACAAGAACGCGCACACCGCGTCCACCCAGCGCGACCTCATCGCGGGCGAAGTTTCCAAAGACCTGACGAGGAGAATATTGCTCCCCGAATACATCTCCAAGGCGCACGACGAGGGAGCAATACATTTCCACGACGCCGACTACTTCCTTCAGCCCATATTCAACTGCTGCCTTGTAAACATAAAGGATATGCTTGACAACGGCACCGTGATGAACGGCAAGATGATTGAAAGCCCCAAGTCCTTCCAGGTTGCCTGCACGATAATCACGCAGATTATCGCCTCGGTCGCATCCTCGCAGTACGGCGGACAGTCGGTAAACGTCGCTCACCTCGGCAAATACCTGCGCCGCACGCGCGAAAAGTATATGAAGGAATGCGACGAGGAGTTCGGCGACAGTATGAGCGAGAGCGACAAGAAGAGAGTTGTCGACCTCCGCGTCAGGGACGAGCTCAAAGCGGGCGTCCAGACCATACAGTACCAGATAAATACGCTTATGACGACCAACGGTCAGTCTCCCTTCGTCACGCTCTTTTTATACCTCGACGAGAAGGACGAGTACATCGAAGAGAACGCGATGATAATAGAAGAAATCTTAAAGCAGCGCTATCAGGGCATAAAGAACGAAGTGGGCGTATTTGTCACCCCCGCTTTCCCCAAGCTCATATATGTGCTCGACGAAAACAACTGCCTCAAGGGCGGCAAATATGACTATCTCACCAGGCTTGCCGTAAAGTGCTCCTCCAAGCGCCTCTATCCCGACTATATCTCGGCAAAGAAGATGCGCGAAAATTACGAGGGCAACGTATTCTCGCCTATGGGCTGCCGCTCCTTCCTTTCCCCCTGGAAAGACGAAAACGGCAACTATAAGTTCGAGGGCAGGTTCAACCAGGGCGTAGTTTCCATAAACCTTCCCCAGTGCGGCATACTTGCACGCGGCGACGAGAAGAAGTTCTGGGAGCTCCTCGAAGAGAGGCTTCAGCTCTGCTTCGATGCGCTTATGTGCCGCCACAACGCGCTTATGGGCACGCTTTCGGACGTATCGCCCGTGCACTGGCAGTACGGCGCCATTGCAAGGCTCGGCAAGGGCGAGAAGATTGACAAGTACCTGATGGACGGATATTCGACGATATCGCTCGGCTATATCGGTCTCTATGAGGTGACCAAGCTCGTCAAGGGTGTCAGCCACACCACTCCCGAAGGCGAAAAGTTCGCGCTCAAGGTTATGAACACCTTGAGGGCACACTGCGAGAAGTGGAAGAAGGAAACGGGGCTGGGCTTCGGTCTCTACGGCACCCCTGCAGAGAGCCTTTGCTATCGCTTTGCAAGGATAGACAAGGAGCGCTTCGGCACCATAAAGGACGTAACAGACAAGGGCTATTACACCAACAGCTATCACGTAGACGTCAGGGAGAAGATTGACGCGTTCTCCAAGTTCAATTTCGAGAGCCAGTTCCAGCAGATATCCTCTGGCGGCGCAATCTCCTATGTCGAGATACCCAATATGCGCAACAACCTGACGGCTATGGAGGACGTCGTAAAGTTCATCTACGACAACATTCAGTACGCCGAATTCAACACCAAGTCCGACTATTGCCACGTTTGCGGCTTCGACGGCGAGATTATAATAAACGACGACAACGAATGGGAATGCCCCATCTGCCACAACAAGGACCAGAGGAAGATGAACGTCACCCGCCGCACCTGCGGATACCTGGGCGAGAACTTCTGGAACGTAGGCAAGACAAAGGAAATTAAGGCGAGGGTTTTACACCTTTAATTCAACTTAATAAAATGCACCTTTTCGCCGCCACGCTTACAGCTCGGCGGCGAAAACGGCTTTAAATGCGGCGACAGCAAGCGCGGGCGGCAATGCCGCGAAAAGAAACGCCGCACAGACAGCCGCGGAAAAGCGGCAAACAGGGAAACGCATTATGAACTATGCAACTATAAAATGGTATGACATATCCAACGGTCCCGGCGTGAGGGTCAGCCTGTACGTTTCGGGCTGCAGAAACCACTGCAAGGGCTGTTTCAACAAGGAGACGTGGGACTTTGACTATGGCGAGCCCTTCACCAAAGAGGTCGAGGACAAGATTATAGAGGGAATGAACCACGAATACATTAAGGGCTTTACCCTGCTCGGCGGCGACCCCTTCGAGCCCGAAAACGCAAAGGTTTTAGCCCCCTTTATGAAGAGGCTGAGGGCGGCATATCCCGACAAATCGTTCTGGTGCTTTACGGGCTATGACTTCGAGGCGGATCTGCTTACGGGCAGACAGGGCGACCCCGACGACGTGATGGACATATTAAAGACGCTGGACGTGCTGGTGGACGGCAAATTTATAGAGGCGCTGAAAGACCTTAACCTCAAGTTCAAGGGTTCTTCCAACCAGCGCACGATACTCGTAAAGCCCTCTCTCGAAAGGGACGAAGTCGTGCTCTGGGACGAAGTTTCGGTAGTATAAAGATAAGAGGATACATATGAAAATCAACGTAAAGAAGCTGAACGAAAACGCAAAGCTCCCGACATACGGCAGCAAGGACGCCGCGGGCGCTGACCTGTATGCCTGCACGGCAGAAGAGATTGAGATTGCCCCCCACGCCACCGCGATGATACCGACGGGCATTGCGCTGGAACTGCCCGTAGGCTATGCGGGATTTATCTACGCGAGGAGCGGACTTGCCTCCAAAAAGGGACTTGCCCCCGCCAACAAGGTGGGCGTCGTAGACTGCGATTACCGCGGAGAGGTAAAAGTCGCGCTGCACAACCACACCGAAATTCCCCAGACGATTGCCGCGGGCGAGAGAGTTGCGCAGCTCGTGGTTGCGCCCTATATAACGGCGGATTTCGAGGAAGTCGACGAGCTCTCCTCCACCGAACGCGGAGCGGGCGGCTTCGGCTCTACGGGAACAAAGTAAAGATATAAATATCGCGGGGCGGTTTTAAACCGCCCCGTTTTTTTGCGTTCGTCGCGCCATATATTAAAATTGCCCCGCATATATGCCGCAGACAACGCTATTTTTTGCCCGTAGCGCAGGAAGGAGCCATTGCCCCGCATATATGCCGCAGGCAACGCCGTTACACCGAGAATATGCGGCAAATAACGCGCACAAAAGACGTGGGCGTGTTTGCGGTTACAGAAAGTCCTTTAGAGCGGAGATATCCGTCTGCCACTCCCTTGCGCTGCGCTCGCGGTGGAGGGCGTTCGCCTCGCCGAGCGCCTTGCGGTATTCGGCGTAGCTTGCGCCGTTCACCTTCATATAGTGCTCGCTTGCCTCCCTTTCCCTGCCCATAAGCTGCGTCCTGCCGATGTGAACGACCTCGTGGCAGGGGCGGCAGATTGCGACTATGTCTTTAAGCTTCTGTATGCCCTTTTCGTCGTCGTACTCCCACCGCTCGTGCGCCTCTAACCGCGGAGAAAGAGCGCCGCAGATCATACACCTGCCGCCCGCGCGGGCATAAGCCTTCTTTCTGACGGCGTCCCACACCTCCCCGGGGAGGGCGCTCCTGAGATTTATGTACCAACAACTGTCGGGAACGAGTTCAAATTCAAGTTTCATTTACCTTTACCTCTGCCCGCGGGCAAAAAGATTGCAGACTGCGCTGTTTTTCTGCACATCGTGCCATTGATATTGACAATTCGGAATGATGAGAATATAATAATTGCAGACCGAATTAAAAGGAAGTGACTGTATGTACTGTAAGAAACGCGGCAGCCTGCTCGACGACGACGCGGTCGTCTGCCCCAACTGCGGCGTACCGACCGACAACTACTATGCCTCCGCATCGCCGACACTCAAGCACACAAACGGGCTGGGAATTGCGGGATTTGTAATATCCCGTCTGAGCATCGTGCTCGGATATATTTACTGCATATCCGGCATAATCGCGTTTGCTCTCAGCCTTGCGGGATACCTGAACAGAAAGAACTGCACTAACGCCAACGGACTTGCACTGCGGGAATTATCATTTCCGTCGCAACTTTTGTCTTTTGGCTGGTAATTCTCATTATCGCGGCAGTAATATACCTCTCGCCGACGGCGCCCGGGACGTTGCCCGTGTACTGAAATTTATCCAGAAAACTCAATGCGGAGCCCCGCCACGGCGGGACTCCGCTTTTTTCTGCCGTCTTGCGCCGCGTCAGAGCTTTTCGGCAATCTTTTCGAGGAAGGCGCGGCTTTCGAGCTTTACGGGTGTTACCCCCTCGCGCTTAAAGAGGGGAATGAGGTCGCCCGTCATATAGCCGCTCTCTATCGTCTCTATCGTAGCCCTCTCGAGCTTCTTTGCAAACGCCGTGAGCTCCGGCGTGCCGTCAAGCTCGCCGCGCTTTGCAAGAGCGCCCGTCCACGCCCATATTGTTGCGACGGAGTTGGTCGAAGTCTCCTGCCCCTCTCTCCACTTGTAATAGTGGCGGGTGACGGTGCCGTGGGCAGCCTCGTACTCGTACTTGCCGTCGGGGGAGACCAGCACGGAGCTCATCATTCCCAGCGAGCCGTAAGCCGTTGCGACCATATCGCTCATAACGTCGCCGTCGTAGTTCTTGCACACCCAAAGCACGCCGCCCTCGGAGCGCATAATCCTTGCCACGACGTCGTCGATGAGGGTGTACATATAGTATATGCCCTTCTCCTCGAACTTCGCCCTGTACTCGTTTTCGTAGATTTCGGCGAAGATGTCCTTGAAGCGGTGGTCGTAAATCTTGGATATGGTATCCTTTGCGCCCAGCCATACGGGAAGATTGTTGTCGAGCGCGAAGTTGAAACAGCTCCTCGCAAAGGAGAAAATGCTCGCGTCGAGGTTGTGCACGCCCTGCACTATGCCGTCGCCCTTGAAGGAGTGAACGAGCTGGCGGCTGACCTCCTTGCCGTCCTTGTCGCAGACGACGAGATAGGCGCTCTGTCCGCCCTGTACCCTGCTTTCGACCGAGTTATAGATGTCGCCGTAGGCGTGCCTGCCTATGACTATCGGCTTTTTCCACCCGGGAACATATGGCGTTATGCCCTTTACGAGTATGGGCGCGCGGAACACCGTTCCGTCGAGGATGCGCCTTATCGTGCCGTTGGGGCTCTTCCACATCTTCTTGAGCTTATATTCTTCCACCCTCTGTGCGTTGGGCGTGATTGTGGCGCACTTTACCGCGACACCGAGGCGCTTTGTCGCCTCCGCGCTGAGTTCTGTAACCTTGTCGTCGGTCGCGTCGCGCTCGGGAAGTCCCAAATCGTAATATTCCGTCTTTAAATCGACATAGGGCTCTATGAGTATCTCCTTTATCCACTTCCAGAGCACCCTCGTCATCTCGTCGCCGTCCATCTCTACGATGGGCGTCTTCATTGCAATCTTAGCCATAAAAGTTGAAGCCTCCGCCTGTACTTTTATAACTATTTTACACTAATTTCACTTAATCTTGCAAGCATTTGTCGCAATGTTGTTGAGTATTCCCGTATGCAATATGCGCTTTGACGCCTTCTCCGCACAGTCGGCGCGCGCCGTGGCGATTACCTTTTCCAGCACGCGGAAGAAGGACGGGTAGTCCGCAGATACGAGATACTGCGACAGCGAGCCGGGAACGGTGTTTATCTCGCTTATGAAGATATCCCCGCCGCTCATTATGTAGTCGAAGCGCACAATGCCGCGCATATTGAGCGCGCCGTACACCCGCGCCGTCTGACTGCGTATGAAGTCCGCCTCCCTTTCCCCGAGGTCGGCGGGGAACTGCCGCTTACCGCCGCCCGAGTACTTGTCGGAATAGCTTAAAAGGTCGCCAGAGGTAAACACCTCTTCGCAGGGAGAGACAACAATCCTGCCGCCGTCGCAATATGCGGCGCAATTTATCTCCCTGCGCGGCGACAGATAGCGCTCCATTATGACAGCGCTGTCGAGCGAAAACGCGACGTCCAGCGCCGCGCCGAGCGCCTCTTCGTCGTCTGCGCGTGAAATGCCTATGCTCGAGCCGAGGTTGCAGGGCTTGACGATTACGGGATAGCCCAGCGCGCCCGCAGATGAGAGCGCGTCGCGGCGGTTGCGCGCGTAGACATAAGGAACTATGCCTGCCCCCAGCCCCGCAAGGACGAGCTTGGTGAGATATTTATCCATAAACGCCGCGCTCTCGAACATTCCCGCCGAGGCAAAGGGCACGCCCGCAACCTCGGCAATGCCGGCAACCGCGCCGCCCTCGCCCCCGCCGCCGTGGCAGCAGTTGAGAATTGCGCCGAACTTTGCAAACGCCTTTACCCTGCGTTTGCGATTTAAAATCAGCGCCCCGCCCCTCATAAAGCTGGCGGCGCACATTCCGCCGAATTTGCCCTCCTTATAGACTGAAATGTCGGCAAGGCGGTCGTCGGAGAGCATCTCGCCCTCCTGTGTTATATAGACGGGCAATACGCTTTTGCCGCCCTTTTTGAGTACGTTGCACGCCATTGTGCCAGTGATTACCGAAATTTCGTTTTCGGAGGATACGCCCCCGAATATGACGCAGATATCGTATTCCCTTACCATAAAAAAACACCTCCGATTGAACTACCCTGCGCATATGCGCCCTCATCGGAAGTGCTTTGATTTTTTATTTAACTCTATGCCCCGCTGCGGGCTGCTTGCGTCAGATGTACATATCGGGCAGGTCGTTCAAAAAGAGCACCGTGTCGCCCTTTGAAAGCCGCCCGCGCAGCTCCTCCTGCGCGTCTGTGAGAGTATGCACGACTGTCACCTTTTCGGGGTCGCCGCCCGCCTCCTTATAGCCCTCGAAGATGACGCCGACAAGCGTTTCGCCGACGAGAATTACCCAGTCCGTGCCGACGAGCTGCGCGCCGAGCGCCCTGTTTTCCTCCTCCTCGAGAATTCCAAGCTCTACGAGCCCGGGGGTAACGACAATCTTTCTGCCGCCGAACAAGGAGAGCACCTTAAGCGCCGCCCTCGCGCCGACGATATTGGAGTTATAGCCGTCGTCTATGATGTTGACGCCGTTTGAAACTATGTGCTGGAGCCTGTGTTCTATGAACTCTATTGAGGCAATTCTTTCGACGATGTGTTCTGCGCTTACGCCGAGTTCATAGGCGAGCAGGGCGCACAGCCCTATGTTGTATGCCGAATGTTCGCCGAGAAGCTTTGTCTTTGCACGGACGTCTTTTCCGCCCAGCGTAAGCGTGAATTGCGTGCCGTCGCAGTCGGAGACGACGTCGCTGACTATGTCCGCTATCTTAATCTTGCCCTCCGCGTCCGCAAACAGCGGCGCACAGTCGGGCGCGACGCAAGTTAAGTTCTTCGCCGCGGCGATTATCCTGCCCTTTTCCCTTACTATGTTCTCCAGACTGCCGAAACTTTCGAGGTGCTGGTTGCAGATACCCGTAATCAGCGCATAGTCGGGGGTGAAATGAGAGCACAGCTCGGAAATGTCGCCGACGTGACGCGCGCCCATCTCGGCGATGAACAGGTCGAACTCCTCCTCGTTTTCGTTGAGCGCACGCGCAATGCCGAGAGGCGTGTTGTACGAACGCGGGGTTGCAAGCACCTTAAAGTCGCCCTCCAGCAGGTGGCAGAGGATATTCTTCGCGCTCGTCTTGCCGTAGCTGCCGGTAATTCCTACCACCGTCGCGCCGGATGCGACGAGCTTTTTCTTTGCCTCGGATATGTACTTTCTGTTTTTGGGAAGCTCATAGACAAGGCAGATGAGGTTGGTGAGGCAGACGATGGGAATTAAGAGCACGGGGAAGAAGGTGAGAAAGACGTACTTCAAAGAGGTGAAGAGCGTCTCTCCCCAGACATAGTCGGCAAAGTTGAGAAGAGTGACGACTATGTAGATGAGTATTGCCAGCACCAGCCAGAGCACCCTGTAGAGGCGCTTGAGGCGGGGCGTAAGCGTAACGGGGCTTTTGACCGAGTGTTTTGCGTCGGCATAGAGATAGACGCAGCAGAATATGACGATTGCCGCAAGCCCTATGACCGCCGACCACTGCCCCGCGAACGAAAAGCACAGCGAAAGTATGCTGTATGTGAGCAGCGACGAAAGCGTGAGCAGCGACAGCCTTGACATAAGCATATTGTTCTTGCGCATAGCCCACTTTACGAGCTTTTTTCCGACGTATGCCGACGACTGCATCATACCCAGAATTTTGCCCGAAATCATTACGAGCAGAGAGGCATAGACGACGGCTATAAGCACACATTCTATGGTCTTTCCGACCGAGATAAAGATACCCATTTATTCATTCTCCCTGAGAAACGCGAGCATAAGCGGATTGAACTCCTCGGGAAATTCCGAAAAGCAGAAATGCCCGCCCGGCATATCCTTAAGCCTGCTGCCCGATATAGTACGATTGAATATGACGCCCTCTTCGCCGTACGGCGTGACGGCGTCCTCCCTGCCGTAGATTAGCAGCACGGGCGCGGTGATTTTTGCCGCGTACTGCCGCAAATCGGCATTGACTATTTTTTTATAGCTCTCCCTCATCACGGGGGAGAGCGTGCGGTATTCGGCGCTGCCGAAGTGCCTTTCGGCGAACTTCGGAAAGAGCTTTTTTACGGCTCTGTATGCCTTTACCCGTCTGATATATGCCCGCGAACGCGGTTTTACCAGCCCCGCGCCGCCCACGACGACGAGGCGGGAAAATTGCTCCTGCCAGCGCGAAAAGGCGACGAACGCCACCCTTGCGCCGAACGAATGCGCGACGACCGACGGGCGGGAAAGCCCCTCCGCGCGGATGAAATCCATAAGCCAGCCCGCATAGTCCTCCACGCTCCACGCGCTCTGCGGCGCCTGACTTGCGCCGAACCCGGGCATATCGGGCGCGACAGCCCTCATTCCGCCTGCGGCGAGCGCCTCCGTCTGATAGAAAAAACTCTCCTTGCAGGAAAGATAGCCGTGCAGGAGCAGAACGTCCCTGCCGCTTCCCCTGCGCGCAACGCTGACAGCCAGACCGTCGACTATTATGACAAGTTACCTCCGCCGCGCCCCGCGCGTGTTGCGGGCGCTAATTGAGCGATTTTTGCATTACGAGGCAGTCCTCGCCGTCGGGATAGTAACGCGTGCGCGCGTGCAGCCCCGCAAAGCCCGCCGAAAGATACAGTCCGAGCGCCGCAGAGTTGGATACCCTGACTTCGAGAAAGACCTTCTCCGCGCCCCGCGACTTGCACTCGCCCAGAAGCTCGTACAAAAGCCGCCTGCCGCGCCCGCCGCGCCTGTACTGTTCGACTATGAGAATATTCTCGAAGTCGGCGTTTTCAAACACGCAGGTGACGCAGCCATAGCCTATTATTTCGCCGTATTCCTCGGCGACGAGCCCAATCGTGTTGGGGTTTTCGTATGCGCCGACGAGCGTCTTATAGCTCCACTCCTCGCCGTGAAAGCACTCCTTTTCGAGCTGGGAGATGACGAGGATATCTTCAAACCGCCATTTCCTTACAGTCATACGCCGCCCAGCCTCTTTGCGCGCTCTTCCTCCGCCTGCGACTTCCTGACGTACAGCGCGGCAAGTCCGCCCTGTCTGCCTTCCGCAAGCTTTACAGCCCTTTCAAGACATTCGTCGGGATTGAGCCTTGTGTAGCGCGCCAGCGGCAGCTCCTCAAAGCCGAATATGGGACGACCGAGCGCCTCCGTCTGCCCCCCCGAAAGGTACGACGGGGCTATGTCCTCGCTGCCGTCGGGAGCGTATCCCGCCACATAGTAGTTGCCGTGCGCGGCGTCTATCGCCACGGCGTAATGACAATCGCTGTTTACATTATATGAAATCATCTCGAAAGAGGTTACGCCGGCGGCGCGCTTGCATAGCGCCGTTGCAAATCCCTTCATTGCGGAAATGCCTATTCTTATGCCCGTGAAAGACCCCGGACCCGTGACGGCGGCGAAGAAATCGCACTCCGCGGGGGAGAGCTGCGCCTCGTCCAGCGCCCTGTCTATTTCGTCCATAAGCACGACCGAATGATTGAGCGCGCAGTCGGGAATGAAGTGCTTTACCACCCTTTCCTCCTTTGCGGCTATTACGGTAAGATAGCGCGACGACGTGTCGACGCAGAGATAGTTACTCAACCCTTATCACCCTGTTGACCTTTCCGAGTTTTTCGATTGTTATCCTTATGCAGCCCGCGGGGAGCACGTCGGCGATATTTTCCGCCCATTCGAGCACGCATATGCCCGCGCCGCCGAAATATTCCGTAAGTCCCATAGCCTCTGCCTGAGCGCCGCTTGAAAGGCGGTAACAGTCGTAGTGATAGAGCCTGCCGTCGCCGTACTCGTTCATATAGGCATACGTCGGGCTTGTCACCTCGTCCTCTATGCCAAGCCCCCTTGCGAGCCCCTTGACGAATACCGTCTTGCCCGCGCCCATCTCCCCGTCGAGGAGAATGACCTCGCCGCCCTTGAGGGTCGACGCAAAGTTTTCCGCATACTGCATTGTAGCCTCGGGGCTACCCGTTAAAAAAACTGCCATACAACTATATTATATAGCGTACGGCAGTATTTTGCAATAATTTTTTATTTCAAATATTAACTTGAATAAGTAGCTTATTTGCCCATCCAAATGGGGATATAGTACCTTAAGAGCACGCCTATTACAAGCAGTACGACGACTGCGGCGCAAACCGAGATGAGCACTATCATACGCTTTTTCTCCGTCTTTGCGCACTCCTCCGCGCTGCTTTCGGCGGGGCACTTGGGCGCAAGCCTGTCGCCGAGGCGGTTGATTGCCCTGGACACGTGCTTATATACGGGCAGCGTGATTGCAACGGCTATGAGGCAGCGCATAAGGTTGAACGGCAGAACCGAGCACCAGAGATAGAAGGCGTAGAAGGTGTCCACCGTGCAGCCCTCGCCGAAGATTGCCTGCATACCGCCCACGAGAGGCTCCCAGCTTCCGCCGAAGAAACTTGCCTTGTAGAAGGGCACGAGGACGAGCCAGTTGGCGATTATGGCGAGCGCCACCGACGAAACGGTGCCGACAGACATACCTATGAGCGCGCCCTTGAAAGTGCGCCTTTTCTTGTAGATGAGCCCTGCGGGAACGACGAATGCTATGCCTATTATGAGGTCGGCAAGCTCGCCGACGAACATAGTAGACGTGCCCTTGATTATCAGCTTTACGAGCACTTTCATAAAGACGATTATCGCGCCCGAAACGGGACCGAGGGCGAACGTGCCGATGAGCGCGGGGATATCCGAGAAATTGAGCTCCAGCCAGGAGGGGAATATCGCCGCCATAGGGAAGCCGAACGCGTAGAGTACGCCGGCTACGGTTGCAAACATTGCGATTACCGCAACGCGCGTGGCGTTGAAGTATTCAGTCTTTGCGTTTACCATTGTAAAGAACTCCTTAATTATGTATTTTCATTTAAGTCGTTCCTTGTGAAAAAACGCCCCGAAATTGCTTTCGGGGCGCGGGATTTTCAAGCTCTTCCTGCAGGGCAGACTAAAGGCGCAAAAGGGCGCGCCGAAATCATCGCCTGAAGGAATATTTCTTTTTCCGTCCGGACTATACCGTCGGTACGGGAATTGCACCCGTTCGGGGTTGAAACTTCAACCTTCGCAGACTTTACTGCCGGTGGGGAATTGCACCCCGCCCCAAAGAATAACTTAAATTTGCAGTATCATTATATACGCGCAAAATGCACTTGTCAACAATTTTAAGGTACTTTGCGGGCGGCAAATGCCGCGTCTTTTTGCTTATTCGTGAATGAACAGCACGCCGAGGGTATTCCTGCCGCAGTGCGAGGTTATTATGCTGCCGGCGACGGTGACGTGCACTTCTTTGAAGTCAAAGAGCTCTGCAACCATCTTTTTTGCGAGCTCGACAAGGCTTTCGTCCGCAGAGCTGTGCGTTATGAAGCAGCGCGTCTTGTCATAATAGCGGAACTCCTCGTGCAGGTCGTTGATATAGGAGCGGATGCACCTTTCAATGCTGCCCATATACTTCTTCTTGGCGATGAGCTGACCGTCTGCGTTTTCGCAGATTTCGGGGTGCAGCTTCAGCACCTTTGCGCCGAGAAGAGCCGCCAGCGAGCACCTTCCGCCCTTGTGCAGATAGTCGAGCGCGTCGGGCACGAAGGAGGTGTTTACGAAGGGACGGAGCGCCTTGACCGTCTTTACTATGTCCTCGGCGGAATGACCTTCCGCCGCGAGGTCGCACGCCTTAAGCGTGAGAAGCCCCTGCCCCGTGGAGAGTGCGCGGCTGTCCACCGCGAAAACCTTGCCCTTGAAATTGGCAGACGCCTTGCTCGCTGCGTTGTACGACGACGACGCGAGCGATGAAATGCTGAAGTGAATGAGCGCGTCATAGCCCTTGAGGTTCTCCTCGAAGAACTCCGCATACTCGTCGACCGCGCCCGCCGCAGTCTTGGGCAGGTTGCCCGTGCTCTTCACATAGTCGAATATATCCTGCGGCTTGATGTCTATGCCGTCCTTATAGCCCTTTTCACCGAGCACTACGGTGAGGGGAAATATGCCGACGTTGTACTTTTCTATGAGCTCGTTGCCGAGGTCGCAGGTGGAATCTGCCGTAATTTTGATTTTCATATTATCTCCTGTTAAACCTGATTTTGCATTTTGCCTTTGCCATAACATTATAACATCTATCGGCGATAATTGCAATAGCTGACTATGATTATTGACAAAATTTTCGCACTTGTCGCCTTTTGCGCCCCGATATGCACAAAAACGCGCACGGAAAAAGCGGGGCGGCTTCTGCCGCCCCGCCGAATAGCAGGATGTTATTTTTCAAGCTGGCGCTGTCTGTCGAAGAGCACTGTCTGCCCGGCGCCGACCATATAGGTCTTTGAGCGCACCTCTATCCAGACGGGCTGTGCGGAGGGATTATATACCCTCTCCCCGTCGGCGGAAAAGACAAGGGAGCGATACGCCCCGACATAGGAGCATATTTCGCCGTTGGTCGCAAACCAGATGTCCTCCCTGCCGGAGAGCTCCTCTGCGAGCCCCTCTATTATCTGCCAGTTGTCGTTGTCGTCGAATTCGTAGGAATGACCCCACACGAAGAAGAGCCACGGCTCGCGGTTTTTAAACTCTTCGAGGGGCGAAGAGCGGACAAACTTCTGCGCCAGCGCGCCGAGCTGAGGGTCGCCGTGGTGGCAGGTGGGGTGCCATTCGAGGAAGTTTTCGGGCAGCGCGAATGAGTGCGCAGCCGTCGTCGTCCTCGCGTAGCTTATACCCAGCTCCCCAAGAATGTCCATAATCTGCGAATTGTAGCCGTTGTAGGCATATGCCATTCCCGTGACAATTCTGCCGAACTTCTCCTCGAGATATCTGCGGCAGTCAGACACCTCCGCAACCGCCTCCGCGAGCGTCACTTTATTCAGAAAGAGATGTCGCGCGCCGTGCACGGCTATCTCCTGCCCGCAATCTGCAAAGAGGGCATATGTCTCCTCCTCGTCCATTCTGTCGTGCCAGTTTACACAGTCGAAGAGCAGGGAATTGAGGTTGAACGTGCCCCTGAGCCCGTACTTTTCAAAGACGGCAAGCAGTTTTCTGTCCGCCTTTACTCCGTCGTCGTAGCTGAATGTCGCCGCCTTTGCCCGACCTTCGGGGAAGCGCATATACTTTTCCTTAAACATCTGACGGAATATCATCTTTATCCTCCGACGAGAGCGCCGCCGCGTCCCCTTCCGAAATTGTTCCCGTACCGCCGTCGGCACCGGTCGCGGCGACTGCAGGCGTCTCCCTGATCAGCCCCGAAGCTTTCTTCCATCTGCCCGTGAGCAGTCTTACGTTGAAGAGTATGGAACGCAGTACCCAGTCTGCGCACATACCTATCCAATAGCCCATCGCGCCGAGCTGAGGAAGTCCTGGTATCTTGTCTGTGGTGAGTATGAAGCACAGCCCCACCCTCATCACGATCATCGAGATTATTGCGCTGTACATTACGTACTTGACGTCGCTCGTCGCCTTGAGTATTGCGGGGCTGGTGAACGACAGGGGATATGTGACGAACTGGAAACTTAAGCAGAAATACAGGCAGGTCAGACCTATCTTCTGCGCCTCTGCGCTGTATCCGTACAGAAGAACCAGCCAGTGCGCCGTACCCATTATGAGCCCGACGAAAATTGCGTTGGAAAGATAGGAGATGAGAAACATCTTCTTTATATAATAGCGCACCTGGTCGGCGTCGCCCGTGCCGACAGCCTGCCCTATTACGGTGAGGCAGGACGTGCCGACGCCGCTGCCGACGACGGAGGCTATGTTGTTTATCTGGTTGGCTATCGAGTTGCCGTTAGCCTGATAGTTTATGTAGTGGATTACGCCGTCCACCTCTACCTCCTGCACATAGCAGCCGACGTTGACGAAGGTCGCCGTCATCAGCTTGCCGAGCTGGAAAAGACAGCTTTCTATGCCGCTGGGAATGGCAAGGTGGAGAATTTTTTTGAGCATCGGCCAGTCGAAGCGGAACCTGCCGAAGAGCCCGACACAGACGACGTTCTTCTTCTGCCCGAGAAGATAGAGCATAAAGAGCGCGGGTATGGCGCGGCAGATGAGCGTTGCAAGCCCTGCGCCGAGCACGCCCATTTTGAGGGCAAAGAGGAAAATGGCATTCATTCCGACGTTGAGGACGCAGCTTATTGCGGCGCTTATCATTGTGGAAAGACTGCGGCGCTGTACCCTTAAGAGCGCCGCGCAGGCATTGAAAAGTCCTATGAACGGGAATGACGCCGCCGTAACATAGAAGTATATGCGCTGATTTTCAAAGGTCGCCTCGCTGACTTCGCCGTAGAACAGCTTTAGTATGGGGTAGTTGAGCGCGAGGCACAGCGCGCCTATGACAAGCGAGATTAGCACTACGAGCATAAGCATCTGCTTGCCGCTCTTGTTGGCGTTTTCCCTGTCGCCGCCGCCGAGATATTGCGACGTTATTATCGCGCCGCCCGTGGCAAACGCCGAAAATAGCTGAATTATCAGATTGTTTACATAGTCGACGTTTGAAACCGCAAGACCCGAACTGCCGTCGGCATCTATGCCCGAAACCATCATACTGTCGAAAAGTCCGAGCGAAGTCGAAAAAATCTGCTCAATTACTATCGGCAGAATGAGCCACAATAACTGTTTGCCCGTAAATAGGGTATACTTCTTTCTTAATCTTGTCGTTTTTACCATTTCATCCCCGATTATGCAACATATTCGTCACATCTTTGCGATATTATACATCACGAAATCAAAAATGTAAAGAACAGACAGGCAACAAGTTGACACCTTATGTATTAGTATTTATAATATATATGTTAGCACTACCGACTATAAACTAATAATACAGGAAGCCGATATGAAAAAAGCCGCATCACCAGAAAAAAAGCTCTCGCCTCCGAATAAGCTCTCTGCAGCGCTCGCGCAGGTAAAGAAATACGCCATAATAACATTGGGCTGCGCAACTTACTCGCTGGGCATATCGCTTTTCATAGAACCTGCCAACCTGTCCTCCGGCGGTATGACGGGTATTTCGCTGATTATCAATGCGCTTAGCGGCATTCCGACGGGCTTTCTTCTGATTATGCTAAACATTCCCGTGTTCATAATCGGGTTCATCTTCTTCGGCTGGGCTTTCCTGCTGTCGACGGGCTATGCGACGACGGCATCCTCTCTGCTTATGGCGCTCTGGTCGCACTTGTTCGGCGCGGAAGGCATAGACATTCTGCCCCTTAGCGACAACGTAATCGTCAACGCGGTGACGGGCGGCGTGCTGTTCGGCGTAGGTATGGGGCTGATATTCAGAATGGGCGCCTCGACGGGCGGAACGGATATATTCGTAAAGCTCCTCAGGCGAAAGTTCCGCTATTTAAAGACGGGAATGATTTCGATGACGACGGATATGACAATAGTGCTCTGCTCGCTGTTCGTGCATCCCGACCTTGAAACGCTGTTCTACACGGCGCTTTCGGTAGTGGTGTTCACGCTGGTATTCGACTTTGTGCTGTACGGCGGCAACACCGCCAAGATGGTATTCGTCATCTCTTCAGGCGAAAAGGCGGAGAAGATATGCGAAAGAGTGCTCAACGAGGTGGACAGCGGCGCGACGTTCATAGACGCGCAGGGCGCGTACAGCAGGGAGAACAAGCGCATTTTGCTGTGCGTCATAAAGCCCTTCCTCTACCCCCGCCTCCGCGACGTAGTAAAGGAAGAGGACAAGAGCGCGTTTATGATTGTCTCCTCCGCAAAGGAGATTTACGGGCAGGGATATAAAAACCAGGACGACGCCGAACTTTAACTTCCTCCCACGGCGACGGTAATAATCTGAAAATCTGCGGGCGCGCACCTTTTTGGTGCGCGCCCGCCTGTTTTTTTGCGTTGATTGCGGCATATGTGCGGGGCAATCGGGAAAAGTGCCCGCTTTTGCGCTCTTTTGCTTTGATTGCGGCATATATGCGGGGGCAATTGCGATATATGTCCCCGCTATTCGCCGTCCGTCCCGCCGACCGTAAAGGAGGTGAATAGTGCGCTGCCCGCGCTATCGCCCGCGGCGTTGCGCGCAAAGAGGGCGAACCGCGCGCCCACCCAGCGCCCCGCCGTTGCGGGATATTCCCCGCCCACCGTTTTACCGTTGACCGAAAATTTAAGCCACAATTCGCACACGTTTCTGTTGACGCCATCTATGCCGATTTCCACCTCGTCCGAGCATTCGCCGAGAGGCGTTTCCCGACCGTCGAGCAGCCTTACGACATTCCTGCCGCCCGAACGCAAGATGGTTATGAAGGCGTATTTTTCGCCCGTCACGCCGAAGCCCGCCTCGTCGCCCTCCTCCTTCGGCGAAAAGCGCAGCTTGCAACGCGCCGAAAAGTTACGATAAGTCAGCTTTGTGGTGAACAGGTTGGGCAGCCGATCGACGTCGCCGCCGATATGCACGCAGTTGAGCCTTAGCCCGCCGCCGCAGGAATACCACTCCCCGCACATATTAGCCTGCGTCTGCCATATCGGGGAAAGCTCTGCCGAAGAGAAGTCATCGCAGCAGGGAATATGCGCGCCCGTAACAACCCCGACGGGGTAGTCGCCGCCCGCGGCAGGTCTGCCCGCAAGACCGTCGTACTTATATTCCCCGCAAATCGGCCAACCGTCGACCCACTCCACGGGCTGAAGGTGGACAATCCTGCCGTAAACGCGCATATCCTGAAAGTGCACGAACCAGTCGCGCCCGTCGGGCGCGTCAACGAGGGCGCCCTGGTGGGGTCCGTTGACGGGAGTATCGTCCTGCATAAGCACGACCCTGCTCTCGTAAGGGCCGAAAACGCTGCGCGAGCGGAGCGCCGTCTGCCAGCCGCTCCTGACCGAGCCCGCGGGAGCGAGAATGTAGTACCACCCGTCGCGCATATAGAACTTTGGACCCTCGATTACGGGGTTTTGCGCGTGCCCGTCATATATTATTCTGTATCCGTCAGATATGCAGCGGGTGAGGTCGGGCGTGACCTCGTACAGCCCTATCACGGAGTTGAAGCCAGCCTTGCTGCGCGCGAACGCCACGGCGAGATAGCACCTGTCGCCCGCCCAGACGGGACAGGGGTCGATTGCCCCTTCATTTGCGACAAGACAGCGCAGCGGCGACCACTCCCCCTCCGCACTTGTCGCCTCCGACACGTATATGCCCCTGCCGTAAATGGGAATTATGCAGTAAAACCTGCCGTCGCGGTAGCGCAGCGAGGGCGCCCACGCCCCCTCTCCACGCCGCGTCTCGCCGTCAAATTCGGGAAAGGGCATCCTCTTTATGACGTAGTTGACGTGCTCCCACTCGACGAGGTTGCGGCTTCTTAAGACAGGCACGCCGGGGATAAAGTTAAACGACGATGCGACGAGATAGAAATACTCTCCGACGCGGATGACGTCGGGGTCGGAATAGTCGCAAAACAGCACGGGGTTTTTATATTTCATCTGTTCCTTGTTCCTCTGTCTGACAGCCGCCCATAGCGGCGCGCGCCTTGTAACGCGAATACAGCGCGCATTTTGAATGCCCGCGGCGACGCATCGCCGCGGGCACAAGTTTCCTTGCGCTATTTTTCGCGCACCGCGCAAAATTACAGCGCCGCCCTGTAAATTTCGTACATATCCTGCTCTTTGAGCCGCCTGCAGCTTCCCTTTACGCCGCCGCAGTGTTCGGCGCAGCGCTTTGCCATATCGCGGAGCTGCTCTTCGGTCAGTTCTATTCCCAGCTCACCTATCGACGTGGGCAGACCTATAGTGCGGAACCACTCCTCAGCCGCCTCTATGCCCTTTAAGGCAATCTCCTCCCTCGTGCCGCTCGGGCGTACGCCCATTGCCTGCACGGCGAAGTTGTAAAATCTGCACAGCACATCCTTATAGACATACCGCGCCCACGCGCCCCAGAGCGCGGTGAGTGCCGCGCCGTGCGCCACGTCGTAGAGCGCCGACAGTTCGTGTCCGAGCGTATGCGTTGCCCAGTCGCCGCCGTCGCCGCCGCAGCCCGTAAGTCCGTTATGCGACAGCGCGCCAGCCCACATCAGGTTTGCGCGCGCCTCGTAATCTTCGGGGTTTTTCAAGAGCCGCTTGGAGCAGGCTATTACCGTGCGCACTATGTCCTCGCCTATGGCGTCGGTGACCTTGAGCGTCCCGCCGCCCGTAAGATACCTCTCCATAGTGTGCATTGCTATGTCCGCACAGCCGCACGCCGTGGGATAGGGCGGTACCGAATAGGTGAGAACGGGGTTGAGAATGGCGAACGCCGGGCGGGAAATTTCCGCCGTGCAGCCTTTCTTTACCTGCGTCCTGTCGTTGGTTATGACGGAGGAATTGCTCATCTCGCTGCCGGATGCCGCAAGCGTTAACACGACGCCTACGGGCACGGTTGCAACGGGCTTTACCTTGCCGCTGTATATGTCCCACGGCTCGCCGTCTATTTTGAGCCCCATACCTATAGCTTTGGCGCTGTCTATGACGCTGCCGCCGCCGACGGCGACGATGAAATCTATGCCCTCATTCCGGCACAGCGCAATGCCCTCCTCGACGAGGCTGAGCCTGGGGTTTGGCTTTACGCCGCCCAGCTCGACATAGCCTATGCCCGCCTCGTCAAGCGACCAGCGCAGCCTGGCGAGAAGTTCGCCGCCGAGAGCCTTGCCCCCGCCATAGTGAATTAAAACCTTATTCGCGCCGAAGCTCTTTAAAAGCTCGCCCAGCCTGCATTCGGAATTCTTGCCGAACAAAACTTTTGTCGGCGCGCAAAACGTGAAATCGTACATTTTATATCCCCCTTAAGATATGCGTTTGTTGTCTTTCGCCTTAATTATACACTAACGTATGGCAATAATCAATACCCGATTATGCAACTCAATTGACATTTTTTGCTCTTTGGGCTATAATCTTTAATGTTTTTAAGGAGGCAGGCGGTGAAAAAAAAGATACTTGTCATTTTTACGGGCGGCACGATAGGCAGCGAACAGTCCGGCAAGAGCGTGGGACTGAATACTTCAAAGCGCAAATTATTGCTGGACAAATATGCCGCGGAACGGGGAAACGGCGTGACGTTCGACAGCCTTTCGCCCATAAATATCCTGAGCGAGAACGTACAGAAAGACGACCTGTACGCCCTTTACGACTGCGTAAGGGCGACCGACTGCGGGAAATATGACGGCGTAATCGTCACCCACGGCACGGACACTTTGTGCTTTACCGTTAACTGGTTTTCGCAGGTGCTTTGCGACTTCCCCCTGCCCGTCGTGTTCGTCTCTGCGCTGTATCCCCTCGACGACGGGCGCAGCAACGGACTGAAAAACTTCTGCGGCGCCGTCGACTTCATAGAAAAGGCGGGCGTGAAGGGCGTTTTCTGCTCTTTTGCAAACGACGGCGAGAACGCAAAGATACACCTTGCCTCACGCCTTATATATCCCGATGAAGTAAACGGCTTTTACCACAGCGTGAAGGGCGCGCACTTTGCCGAAATCGCCGGCGGCGAAGTCGTATTCAACCCCTCGCCCGACGTCCCCTCTCCCGAAGAGGTCAACGCCAACGCACCTGAGGCGCTTGCGCCGACGCTCTGCGACGAAGTGCTGCTGATAACGATGCGCTCGCTTCTCAACTTCGAGATGTATGACTTCTTCCGCAGCCGTCCCCTTGCAATTGTCGTGGAGCTGTCGCACAGCGGCACTATATGCACTGTCGGCGACGAACTCAACTTCAAAAAGTTCGCATTGCGCTGCAAAGGATTGAATATTCCCGTAATCATTGCCCCGGTGATGAGCGCGGCGGGGGTATATTCCTCTATGTCCGAACTGCCCGAAAACGTCATAGCGGCACGCGATATGACCATTGAGATGACGCTTGTCAAGGTTATGTGCGCTCTGGGCGCAAAGAAAAACCCTGCGGCATACCTCTGCGACAATCTGTTCTTTGAAAAACTTTAAGCGCACAGAAAACCAACTCTGCGCCATATGCGGAATGCCCGCGACATTATCCCTGCTTATGATATGTATAAGCAGGGCTTAATTCTATACTGAATAATTGCATAAATCCCCCTCTTTTGTCTCTGTTTCTCGCATAAAAAAGGGGGCTTTTGCGGATAATTATTTGACTTTGAGATATTGCTATTATATAATAGAAAACGACCCTAAACAAAAATGTTATTCGGCGGAGGGCAAAACCTGCGCCGTACAGAGGACAAAGATGAAAAAACTGACAAAAATTCTGACCGTTGCAATGGCTTGCGCCATTACATTCGGCGCGGCGGGTTGCGCCAAAGACGTGACCTATGCCGACTACATCAACCCTACGGATACGACGGAGACCCCCGCAGGCGATAAGTACGTCGTAAACGTACGCTCTGCAGGCGGGCTTTCGCTGAACGACGTAAAGGTGAGCTTAAAGCGCGCAGACGGAAGCACGTACAAGACGGGCATATCCAAAGACGGCAAGATAGAGTTTTCCGCCGCGCTCGGCGAATACACCCTCGAAGTGGACGAGAGCTCGTTGCCCGAAGGATATTACCTTGACGGCACCGTCTACAAGACCAATCCCGACGAGAGAGAGGAAGTTACCATAAAGATACCTTCCAAGGTCATTGACCAGACGGCATCTTCCTCCACCTCCTACGCCGTGGGCGACATAATAAGGGATTTCGTATTCACCGACTGCACGGGCTATGCCTATAGGTTGAGCGATACCCTGAAGACCAAAAAAGCCGTGGTTCTGAACTTCTGGTACACGGGCTGCAGCCCCTGCAAGGCGGAGTTCCCCTATATCCAGCAGGCATACACGGCAAACCCCGATGTGGAGTTCTTCGGCTTCTGCTCGACGCATCAGGGAGATACCAACAAATCCGTTGCGGAATACAAGACAAGCAACGATTTGCCCACACTTCCCCTCGGCATCGACAATATAGGGCTGGGCAACAACTTCGGCGTCACGGCATACCCCACCACCGTGGTCATTGACAGATACGGGCTAATCGCATACAGGTCGACGGGCAGCGAACCTTCGCTTTCCTTCTGGACTTCGCTGTTCAGTCAGTTCACCTCCGACAACTATACGCAGAACCCCGAAATCGACGATGACACTTCCAACGACGTGGAGCAGGTAAAACCCGACGTTTCGATGCCTGCCTCCTCCGAAATTGAGAAAGCACTCAACAGCGACGGCGTTACGGCAACCTATCGCGCTGACACGGACGAATATAGCTGGCCCTGGCTTGTAGGCACCGACGAGGAAGGTCAATACGTATATTCCTCCAACAAGGGCATCGGCAGTTCCTACGCAATACTCATAGCAAGCGTGAAGATGAAACAGGGACAGCTCCTCTCCTTTGACTATAACGTTAGCACGGAGGTCGGCAACGACTGTCTGTACGCGATAATCGACAACGAGAACATTATCCCCGACGGACTGTCCGGCGACAGCGGCTGGAAAACATACGATTTGTACGTTGCAGACAGGGATAAAGAGATACAGTTGGTATTCACCTACATCAAAGATGCAGCCGACCCCGATGACGACAGCATAGGCGAGGACGTGGTAAAAATCAGAAATCTCCGCCTTTCCGACGCATCGGAGACAGATACCGCGCTGGATGTAATGCGCCCCGCAGCTTTGGGACTCGAAGAGGGTGCAGTTAAATACTCCCACTATATTACCCCCGTCTTGGGCGCAGACGGATATTACCACAAGGACAGCGCAAACGGACCGCTCATCTATATGACAATCGACCAGCTTACCCCCTGGAGCGACCTGCATATGAACGGCAACACCTCCGAAAACGACACCGCTGTCTACTACAACACTCTGTATTCGATTACCTATAACGAATACTCCAACCAGGCATACGGCGACGAATTTGCCATAAATATAGGCGGAGAGGATATCACGAACGACGTACTTGCATTCGTATCCGTATCCCACTATGTCGGCACCGACTACAACCTTATGCCCGTAAACGAAGAGCTTAAGCACTGGGCAGACCTGTTCTGTTCGGAAAAAGCAAGGGAGCAGAACCGCCCCACATACAGCGAAGAATGGCTGGAATTCTGCTACTACTATGACCACTACGGTCCCGACCACGCAGATACCGACCACTGCTACGTCAACTATGACCCCACCGAGGGACTGAGCGTGTTCAACAGCTTCACCGCGGGAGTTAAGGGCATAGATAAAGAAAGCAATAAGACCTACGACGCTTCGACCGGCAGGAACTATGTAGACATCGACTATCTCGCAAGCGAGGCAACGAGAGGCGACTATTACAAGCTCGTCGCTCCCGAAACTGGCGTATACAGCATCCGCTCCTTCTATGTGGCAGAATCGCCCGAAACGACGCCTTACCTCTTCATCTACGACACGAACAACAGACTGCTCAACGACCCCCAAGCTTTCGTCCGCGACTTCAACCAGGTTCAGGATGAAACGTACGAAGGCTTTAACGAATATATCTACCTTGAAAAGGGACAGACGATGTTCCTGAGGCTTGCCGTCTACTTCAACGAGACGGGCGCGTTCGAGTTTGAAGTAACCTATCACGGCGAGAGCTACTCGACGCTCTTCGACGCGATAACCGACGGCGGTCGCGGCATATATGACGAGACGACCAATAAGTTCTACCTTTCGGCTGTCGACGTAGTATATGACAGCGCTACCGACTGCTATTACACCAAAGACAAGAACGGCGAACCCGACTACGACGAGCCCATCTATATCAATATGATATACAAGAGCACATTTATGAGCGAGTTCAACGGCACATTGAGCAACGGCGATTCGCTGGAGAACATTATGGATGTCGAAGGCTCTTTCATCGGCACGCAAAGGGGCAAGATGTTGACATACCTCCAGGCAGCGACGGATAAACCTGCCGACGACCCCTACTACGGTATGGTACGCGCAAACGCCGAAGTCGTATCCCTCATTCAGGACTTCATCAGCACATACGACGGCTTTGAAAACGGCTGGCTTGTATTCGGCTTATATCTCGAACACTTCGGCGCAGATATATAATAAAAATGACGGAGATTTAAAGAGATGAAAAAGATATTCAAGATATTTGCCGCGACTGTGGCAACTTTAACCGCAATATTTGCCATTTCGCTGTTTGCCGCCTGCGGCAACGGCAGAGATGAGAACACCAATGATCCTGCAACCACCTACTACTTCACGGTTGTGGGCAGCGACGACAAACCCATCAACGGTCAGACAGGCGGCAGGGACGGAGGCAAGGTTGCAATACAGATATGCACGGAGATGTGCGTTGACCTTAACCCCCTCGGAGTGACGCTCGGAGAGGACGGCAAGGTTGCCATAACCCAGAAGCAGGTAAACGAGTTCTTCGGCTCTACGACTGAAGATGTGACCGAATTTGCCTTCCACGCGCTTCACGTTCCCGGATACGAGGACGACTGTGCGGTAGAAGTAAAGGGCGTTGGCAGCTACACACTGAAACTGACCGTGCCCGTTGCACACGAATGCGAGAGCAAGTGTCCCTTCTGCGACAAGTGCACGGACGCGACCTGCACCGAAGCAGCCTGCGCGGACAAGTGCGAGGGTCATACCTATAACCTTACGGTTACTCTTCCCGACGGCAGTGCGGCTTCCAATATGAAGATTACGATAGCTAACGGCGACCGCAAAGCCAACGTAACGTCTGCAAACAACAAGGCGAGCATTGACCTCGTACAGTTTATAGCCTACGTGGGCAAGGCTGACAGCTATACAGCCACAATAGAAGTGCCCGGCGGATATACCAAGACGATTACGCTTGACGCAATCAGCGACAACTACAATCTGACAATTAACATTGAGGCGTAATCGACAAGACAATTTAAGGCGGCTGCATCTGCAGTCGCCTTTTTGTTATGGAGCAAAGTCGCAAGTACATTGCCGACCAATGCCCTTGCGCTGCCTTTGCGCAACGGTATCGGCAATAACACGCCATAAACACATTGCGCCCCCGGCGAAAGACATCTTTCGCCGGGGGCGCATCATTTATATCGGATACTTTACCGCAAAAATCAGTTCATTGCCGCCTCTATCGCATCTTTAAGTTCTGTTTCGGAGCAGGCGCCCTGCTTGACGAAATCGATTATGCCGTTGGCGTCGAGGACGACGGTCATAGGATATGCGTACTTGCCGCCGAACATAAGGTATGTGCAGGTCTCCTCGGTATCCTGCGCAAATGTCAGCTCGTAGCTGTTCCAAGCCCTGCCGTTCTTGTCGACATTGCCGTCCAGCCAGGCCTGAACGCCGCCCGAGGGAATTGCCGAATAGCTGTGTACGGCAAACATATTTATTGCGCCGTCATACTCCTCGAATATGCTCTCGAAGTAGGGAAGTTCTGCCTTGCAGGGGTCGCAGTCGGTGTACCAATAGTTTATTACCGTTACCTTGCCCTTGCACTCGATTGTCGAGAACTCCTTCCACTCGCTCTCCGAATTATACACCTGAAGGGTAAACGTAGGCGCTTTGTCGCCCACTCCGTAGACGAGCGTGCTCTTTGTCTCCTCTGTTGCGTAGTAGACGAGCGCCGTGATGAGCACGGCGATTGCCAATACCCACGCCACGAACTGAGCCGTAAACGAGCGGCTTTTGAACTTTGCGCCGAACGCCGACATTGCCGCCTTGAATTTGGAGGGCTTTGCCGCCTGCGCCTCGCCCTCTGCGCCTTCCCCTGCGGTGACGGGGACAAACTCTGCCCCCTCTGCGGGTGCGGGCATTGCCGCACCCCCGGCATCCCTGACGGGCGCGGCGACGACTACCGCCGCATTGCTTTTGGATATGGACAGGAGGTCAATCTTCTCGCCCTCTGCCACTGCGGGCTGGGCGACGGGCAAAGTGTTCTTTACGAATATCTTGCTGCCCTTCCAGCTTATTGCCTGCACGGGGCAGACGGGTATGCACTCGCCGCACTGGATACATTCGTGGTCGCCGACGTGCTTTATGTCCATTTTACAACCCTCTATGCACAGACCGCAGTCGATACACTTGTTCTTGTCGAGCTTGACCCCGAGGAGCGACAGCCTGCAGAACAGACCGTATATTGCGCCGAGGGGACAGATAAAGCGACAGAACGCCCTGTATATGAATACGCACGCGACGACTATTACGACGAGCAGGGCAAACTTCCAAGTAAACAGATATCCCAGCATTGCATAGAAGTCCGAATTCTGTATGTTTGCAAGCAGACTTACCGCGCCTTCCAACGTGCCCGCGGGGCAGACGTACTTGCAGAACGAGGGAATGCCTGCATATATTATAGGAACGGCAATGAGTATGCCTAAAAGCACAAATTTGAAGTAGGAAAGGACGCGGGTGAACCTGCTCTTTCTGAGCTTGGGGGAGCGGATTTTATACAAAAGCTCCTGAATTAAGCCGAAGGGGCACAAAAATCCGCAGATTACCCTGCCGAGAAGCAGCCCGAACAGTATGAGTATGCCGAATATATACGCGGGCGCCCTTGTGCTGCTCGCCGCGAGCGAGTCCTGCAGGGCACCGAGGGGGCACGCGCCGATTGCGCCGGGGCAGGAATAGCAGTTCAGCCCGGGTACGCACGCCGTCTTTGTGCTGCCCGTGTATATCTTGCCCGTTGCAAAGCCCTTTATGTTGGCGTTTGTGAGCAGCGCCGCATAGAGCTGAATGAGCCTCCTCTTTGTGGGCAGGTGATTAACTATCCAATCTTTTACCTTTACAAAAAATTTCTTCATATCAGCCCAGCCCTATGCACTCCGTACATATATTTATCGCCTTTATCATAATCGCCCTCGCGTTGCCGTTGAGCGCGCCCCAAATTATGAGCGCAACGGCGAGCACGGCGAAAACTATCCTGACCGCCAGCAGGAAACGGGGGTCGGAGATTACCCTTTCCGCAGCCGACTTCTCCCTCTCCCTCGGCTTGAGCCCGAAGGTAAGCTTCTTTACGGAGGGGAGTATGCTCTTTACGACATACTTTTCATATGCCGCCGCGCCCGCGATTACCGCAAGACCCGCGAATATGCAGGGGAAAACGTGTTTTGCCATATTGAGCATTTCCGCCGTGACGTCCTTGTTGGGGAAGTTGGCGGGAATTGCGAGATATACGATGCCGTAGATTGCCGCAATCGCAAAGAGCGACCACGCCGCAACCCTGAGCGCAAAGATGAGCTTTTTTCCGCGCGCAACCAGCGCAAAATCCTCCTCCAGCCCGTCAGGAGCGCTGTCGGGCAGGCGCTTTGCAAGGCGCGCATACTGCAAATCTTCTACTATCTTTTTGGGCTTTTCCTTTACGGGAAACACCTCCCACAGCACAAACCCCGCGATTATGGCGGCTATCCACAGCCAGAACGCGAGGGATATCTGCGAGAGCGCCTCTGTCACCCTCTCCCGCGTGAACGGGGAAGAACCCGCATAGTCGGGGGCGGTGCCGCTTATATACAGCGACAGCACTTTCCACAAAAACAGTGCGCCCACAACCAGCGTATACGCCCCGAATATCCACCCGTAATATGTCCTTACGAGCTTAGGTGTCCTTTCCTTCATATATTCCTCTTTATTGCGGCAATGCCGCAGTTTATTGGTGATTTTAATTATACCAAACGCCGCCCGCCAAAGTCAAGAAGTATTGCCTTAATAGGCTTGACAAAGCGCGCGGCAGACATTTATAATTTAACGGTAGATATAACCAGATTTTACATCGGAGAAAATATGGAAGAAAAACTCTGCGCCGACTATGTGAACATATTAAAAGAAGAACTGCTGCCCGCGATGGGCTGTACGGAGCCCATTGCCGTGGCATATGCCGCGGCGCTTGCCAAGAGCACTTTGGGCTGCCTGCCCGAAGAGGCGGAGATAACCGTTTCGGGCAATATCTTAAAGAACGTGAAGAGCGTAATAGTCCCCTGCACAGGCGGGCTTAAGGGCGTTGCCTCGGCAGCGGCAGCGGGCATAATCTCCGGCCGCGCGGAGGACAAGCTGGAAGTTCTCTCCCGCCTCACCGACGAGGACAGAAAGGCGATTAGGGAATATCTGAAGAGGACAAAAATTTCCGTCCGCCAGAGTTTAAGCGGCTGCATCTTCGACATAGGCATAAGGCTTTCGGCGGGGAGCGATGAGGCATATGCCCGCATAGAGGGGCACCACACCAACGTCGTAGAGCTGACAAAAAACGGCAAAAAGCTCATCTCCCGCGAGATTGCGGGCGAAAACGCCGACGAGGGCTTCACCGACAGGAGCGTGCTCTCCGTAAAGGGCATTATAGAGTTTGCGGACAGCGTGGAAATAGAGAAGATTGACGGGGTAATCTCCCGCCAGATAGAGTACAACACGGCAATAGCCGAAGAGGGGCTCAAGGGCGACTACGGCGCGAACGTCGGAAAGGTGCTTCTCTCCTCCTTCGGGGACAGCGTGCACAACCGCGCGAGAGCGACCGCGGCGGCAGGCTCCGACGCGAGAATGAACGGCTGCTCTCTGCCCGTCGTCATCGTTTCGGGCAGCGGAAATCAGGGGATGTGCGCCTCCCTGCCCGTCGTCGTATATGCAAAGGAGCTGGGCGCAAGCCGTGAAAAGCTCCTGCGCGCGGTGGCGCTGAGCGACCTTCTGACCGTGCACTTAAAGACGGGCATAGGCAGGCTTTCGGCATACTGCGGCGCAGTGAGCGCGGGCGCGGGCGCGGGCGCGGGCATAGCCTACCTTTCGGGCGGCGGCTTCGAGGAAATTGCCCATACCTTAGTCAACGCCCTTGCGATAACTTCGGGGCTCATCTGCGACGGTGCAAAGTCGAGCTGCGCGGCAAAGATAGCCTCCGCAGTCGACGCGGGCATAATAGGCTATGAGATGTTCAAGCGCGGCAGCCAGTTCTACGGCGGCGACGGCATACTTGAACACGGCGTAGAGAACACCATAGAGAACGTAGGCGACCTTGCGAGAATTGGAATGAAAGAGACCGACGAGGAGATTATCCGCCTGATGATTAAGGACCTGTAAGACTGAACGAGGTTAAATATAATTTCCTGAAGAGAGTTAATCGGGCGGCGCCCCGCGCATTATCGCGGGGCGCCGCCTTTTTCCATATAAATTTATGCCCGAAAATGAATATTTTGCGCGTAAATTGGCGCAGACGGCGCAAAAAAATGCAAAAGCCCTATTGAAAAAGGAGACGTTTCATATTATAATGGTAAAAAAGCGGATTTTTATTCCGAGATAAAGGGGAACACTAAAATGAGCATTTCAGCAAACCAGATAAGGAACATTGCCGTAATAGGGCACAGCGGCGAAGGCAAGACCACGCTGTGCGAGGCAATGCTCTTCAACGCGGGCGTTATCGACAGAATGGGCACCGTGGAACAGGGCACGACCGTAATGGACTTCGACGAGGCGGAAAAGACAAAGAAGATGTCCGTCTATACCTCCGTCGCGCACCTCGAATGGAAGGGAATTAAGATCAACCTGATAGACCTTCCCGGATTTTACGACTTTGAGGGCGAGAGGCACGAAGGGCTTGCCGCCTGCGGCGGCGCCGTGCTCGTTATAGGCACAAACGGGGCGCTGCCCATAGGCGCGGAGAGCGTCGTTGACTATTGCCTGAGGCTGGGCAAACCGCTCATCATATTCATAAACGGTATGGACAAGCCGACCGCGGACTATGCGGGCACAATAGAGGCGCTGAGGGAAAAGTATGCGGGCAAGATTGCGCCCATACAGATACCCATAATGAAGGACGGCAAGATGACGGGCTATATAAACGCCCTGCAGCAGAAGGCATACGAATTTTCTAGCAAGGGCAGAATGGACATACCCATTCCCGGGGAGTACGCAAAGCAGCTTGACGATATGGAAAACAGACTTGTAGAGACGGCTGCGGAAAACGACGACGTGCTGCTTGACAAGTTCTTCGAGCAGGGCGGTCTTACGCGCGAGGACGCAATTTTAGGCATACGCAAGGGCATTGCGACGGGCAACGTTATCCCCGTTATGGCGGGCAGCGCGCTCAATAACCGCGGTGTAATCAACCTTATGGACGAAATTGTCACCTATATGCCCACCGCCGACGAGAGAAGAAATACCATTGCCACCGACCTCATTGCCGACGAAGTCGTCAACATCAACCGCGAGGAAAACGGACCGCTTGTCGCATTTATATTCAAGACGACGAACGACGCATACACGGGCAAGCTGAACTACATAAAGATTTTCCGCGGCAAACTCAAGTCCGGCGACACCGTGCTGAACGTAAACACGGGCAAGGAAGAGCGCATAGGTCAGATATTCACACTCTGCGGCAAAAAGACAGAGCTTGTGACCGAACTTTCGGCGGGCGACATAGGCGCCGTGAACAAGCTGACTTCTACGGATACCAACCACACGCTCTGCGCCACGGGCACGCGGGTCAAGTTTGACCCCATCCGCTTCCCCCGTCCCTCCCTTCCCCGCGCGGTCAAGGCGTCGGACAAGGGCGACGAGGACAAGATATGGTCGGGCCTCAACAGAATGAAGGAAGAAGATTACACCTTCTCGGCAGAGAAGAACAGCGAGACGGGCGAACTCATCTTGAGCGGACAGGGCGAAACCCACCTCGAGCTGATTGTCAGCAAGCTCAAAAACCGCTACGGAATTACCGCTCTCCTTTCCAAGCCCAAGACGCCCTACAGGGAGACTATTAAGGGTACTGCCATTGCAGAGGGCAAGCACAAGAAACAGTCCGGCGGACACGGACAGTATGGTCACTGCAAGGTGCGTTTCGAGCCCTGCGAGAGCGACTTTGAGTTCGGCGACGAAGTAGTCGGCGGCGCAGTGCCCAGACAGTACATACCCGCCGTAGAAAAGGGACTTAGGGAATGTATGGTCAGGGGCGTGCTTGCGGGCTACCCCGTGACGGGCGTAAAGGCGACGCTGTTCGACGGCAGCTATCACGATGTGGACAGCTCTGAAATGGCGTTCAAGGCGGCGGCAGCCATAGCCTATAAGGAGGGTATGAAGAACGCCAACCCCGTGCTCCTTGAGCCCATAGTAAAACTCAAGGTTGCGGCGCCCAACGACTATCAGGGCGCGGTTATGGGCGACATATCCAAGCGCAGGGGCAGAATTTGCGACAGCATCACCGACGGCGATATGACTACGGTAATCGCCGAAGTTCCCCTTTCCGAGACGTATGACTACACCACAGACCTCCGCGGAATGACGAGGGGCAGGGGCAAGTTCTCCACAGAATTCCTCCGCTATGAGGAAGTACCCTACGCGCTTGCGGAAAAGATAATTGCCGAGGCAGCAAAGGAATAGACCTTTTCCTCCCCTCACCCTGCAATGCGGCAGAGCGACAGATGCGCGCGTTATGCGGCAAACGGGGCAAATGACGATTAAAAGGGCGGGCAAAGACCTGAAAACGGTCTTTGCCCGCCCTTCTGCCTTTCTGAAAAAATATCGGCGGCAGCCCGTCTTTTGCGGGCTGCCGCCGTATAATGCTTTTGCTCCGTGCCGCGCTTGTTGCGGGCGGCACGACCGAGCGGAAGTTATTCCGCCTCCTCCACGGAGGAGAGTACTATTGTCTCGATGAGGTCGGCAAATCCGGTTGAGTGCGTGACTGTAAGGCTGAATGCCTCGTTGATTGCAAACGAGAAGTCGAAAGTCGCCTTGTTCACGCCGCTCTTATAGGTCGCCGTGAACTTGCCGTCAGCTTCGGAATAGGTGTAGTCATATACCGTTTCGTTGCCTGCAACGACTATTGTCAGCGTACCCTGACGCCAGTTATTGTTGTTGACAACCGTGACGGTCACGTCTGCGGGCGCGGGGTTACCCTCTCCCGCCTTGATGTACTTGAAATGACCGCTGTAGACCGTGCCGTTTATCAGCATCGCCGAAATGGCAGGCTGTTCCTCTACCACTACGTCGAAGCTTGTCGTCGCCGAAGCCGAGACGCTGGAACGGAGAATTATTGTGTACCTGCCCGCCTTCTTTGCGGTGAAGGTGACGGTGCCGTCGGCATTTGTAGTATACGCAACCGTATCGTCGCCCACCTTGTTATATGTCTCATCAGAGATCTCATACACATAGAAGGACGTATCTATGAATGCCGCGCCTGCCTCCGAAACCGATGCCCTTGCGGTGAACGGCTGGTTGGTATATACGCTATAGGGTTCTTTGGAGGTATAGTCCTTCCAGGAATATACGACCTCGCCGTCTATCTCCTGATATGCGTTTACCTGCGACTTGAGAGGATAGTCGCCGCCGGAGCCCGTGGGCGCAGATTTTTCAAACTTGAGCTTTACAACCTTTTCGCACAGCCCGCCCTTGGTCTTTAACACAAGCGTCACTTCGCCCGCATACTGAGCGTTTATTGTAGGCTGATTGGTCGTCTTGTTGAAGAAGCCCGTCATCGAATATTCGTTGTCGCTGGGCTCTATGGTCAGTTCAATATCCCTCGCCTCCGTGCGTATGTACAGCGTGAGCGGGTCATATGAGAGCGTCGCCGTCGTGGGCTGAATATTTGAAATTGCAAACGAGACCGGCTTGTTGCTGGGCACCGACACGACCTCATCGCCGATGATATTCCCGCTGTAGCTTATGTCAAAATTCTGAATGTAGAGCACGGAGCTGGGGAACTGGTTTTCGCCGGGGTCGTCATCCGCAGATTTGAATGTCTGATTTTCGTAGACAATCTTTCTCTGGTTGACTTCCGAATGGTTGTCGTAGTAATAGGTGGGAACGGTGACGGGTATATTGGTAGAGGGATAATAGACGATATCCCCGTTCTCGTCACGCTTATAGACGGCTTCTGCGCTGTTCACGAGATTGCCATTGCCGTCCCTTTCTTCCGCCCATACCTCTACGCTGCCGTCATCGCCTATCTCGTAGCGGAGCGAACTTACCTTATTCAGCCTGCCCTCTACTTCGGGAATGTACTGATAGAGCGGAACTTTCTGCCCGAAGGTGTTCAGTACGTCTTCGCCGTTTTCATCCTTGAGGAACATCTCGTTGCCGTCGAGGTCGTACATCGGGAGGAAGCCGCCCGTGCTGCTATCGTCAAGATATACGGGCGCCCATTCTATATCGCCGTCGTCCTTGAATACGGGCTGTCCGTCGTTGTCGGTAGCAATCATATACGCGTGAATGATAGATGTTTCCTGAGTGGCTGAGACAATCGCGCCAGACTTGTCGAGCGTTGCCGAAAGCTTATAGCGGACGAACCTGGGATTTTCGTAGCGGCTGAAGCCGAATTCCACATATGCCGTGCCGTCATTGTTCTTGATATATACCGGCTCGCTCTTGAGTACGGCGTCCGGACCGCAATAGCCCTCGTAGGCATTCTTCATAAGCCCTTCTGCGCCGTAAACGCGCGTATCGCCGCCGCCGGACTGATAGCTGAAACCCTGCATATTCTGGTCTGTCGCAGCCTCGTCGCGGCGCGCTACGGGGTCGGGATTGCTCTCCGTGGGAATTGCCCTGTAGATGCCGAATATCTTGCCCTCGTCGTCATAGGAATACCACGTCTCGGTATTGTCGCCCGTTTCCTGCACCTTTACATAGTCGTCGCCGAAATAGACGCTGAACCTGTTCTGAATGCCGTCGGTTCTTTCGGTATAGTATCCTTCGGAAGTGCGGACCGTGCCGCCGAGCGTTACGGCAAGAGTAATTGCATCCGCCATATTGCTGACCGTCCTCTTTGGCACTGTCACGGTGAATGCTATCGTGCCGAGCGCGTCCTCCTTTTCAAGGTAGAGCTGCCCCTCCGACGCCGCCGTAGGGTTGACCTTGATTATGTGCTCGTCATATCCGACCGTGCTGGTAAGCGAATATGCGGGAAGAACTACCGAATAGGTATGCTCCGCATTGTGGGCGCAGGTCTTTACGGCAAGCCCCTCCTCGCTTTCGGTGGGGGCGGTTATTGCCCATTCGCCGTAGGAGTGAGCTTCGGGGTCGACGGGTATGCTCTCTTCCCTGATGTCGCCGCATATGCCGCAGACGCCTCTCTTGAAGCCCTCTGCAGAGCAGGTTGCCTCTGTGACGACCGTCCACGTGTATGCGTGTTCGCCGCCGTCTACGCACTTTCCGTCATCCTTTCCGCAGCCGACAAACGCAGTCGCGCAGATAGCGACTGCCGCCGTCGCGGAAACAATTCTTGTAAGAAGTCTTTTTTTCATTCTTGTGTCCTTTTAATCAAAATTTATCGCCGCCGCAAACAGGCGGGCAACTACGCGGCGCATCGCGCGGAAAAATTTGCGGGGAAGCGCCGCGGCAAATTGCATCAGTTTGCGTAATATCCGCAGGCGAACATCCACTGGCTCTCCTCGTCGGAGTTATAGCCCGCAAGTTCGGCAATGCCGTCGCCGTCGTTGAATATCGCCTGAGAGGTCGAATAGTCCATAAGGAACGCCCTGAGCTCTTCGGTCACGGGATAACAGCCGTCGCGGTTGACATAATGAGCATAGTAATCGTTTATGAACGACAGATAGCTCCTTCCGTTGAGGTAATAGATGTTCATATAAGACGTGTCTGTGAACGGCAGGTTGACTATCTCCGTAGGCTGGCTGATCTTTGCGAACAGCAGGTCGCCGTATTCGCCCGTTACCGCGTCATAGTAGTGATAGTAACCGTCCTCGGGATTGAGTTTTACCATATCCGCATCGAGCAGATGATTTGCTACTCCCGGTCTGTTCGCGCAATAGGTGAACGTGCCTTCGGGGGTTATCTGATCGGCGTTTCCGCCGTCGCCCCACTTGGAGAAGTCCTCCTCGGGGAGTACGGGCACTGCGGGCTGCGTGCCGCCCGTGAAGTCGCCGTCCTTGTCGTAGATGAAGTCGACTACGAGCGGATATGCCGAAGGGTCGTTATTCGTCGACCTTATCACGAAAAAGCGCAACGAGCCGACCTCTTCCTTGGGGAGCTGTATCTCCCAGCGGAAATTCTTGGTAAACGAATTTGCCGAACCGCCGTCGTCTATCTTCTGTTCGGACGCCATATTCACATATCCGTCTGTACCCGCATAGGTATATAGAATGGGGTTTATCTTGTTTGCAGTGACGTCGACAAGCGACTCTATCGAATAAAGTCCCCTCTCCGTCGGTCTGACCCTGAACCATATCTCCTGGGTAGCGGTCTGCAGGGTTACCCTGTACGCGCCAGGACTGTTGATGGTTATGCTTCCGTCATACGGGTCGGAGCCCGTGCCCTTTGTGGGGGTGAGCTGATAGAGGTCGATGAGCACGCTGTTGAGCGCGTTCGTCGCCTGATATATGTTGGGGTCATAGGTAAAGCCGTCCGGCGGGGTGACGAGCGTCACCTGATAGTCGCCGTCCAGACCCGATATGCTTGCCACGCCCTCCGAATTGAAGTTGGCGCGGAATTTCTGGTTTGTCTCCTTATCCGTCCACTGCGCCTGAAGCAGGTCGACATTGGGGTACTGCTCCTCCGTAAAACTCTCATTGTTCCACAAGAGAGTTACGGTAAAACCGTCCTCTTCGGGAGGTTCGGGGACGTCGGGGTCATCGTCGCCGCCGGGCTTTACGGTACCGCCTCCGCCGCCCTCCGAAGGGGGCGTATAGGTGCCGCACGCGCCGAACGCAAACACAAGACAGAGAGCTGTCAATATGAGTAAAAACTTTCTTAATGTCTTCATTACTCCGCCTCCCTTACTTGTTTACCTTTTTGAAAAGGCTCTTAATGTCATCCCACTTGAGCTTTCTTACGCCGATATCTACAGCAAACAGCACGACTGCCGCAATGAGCAGAGGCATTGCAAGGGGCAGATTGTAGACGCCCGCCTCACCCTCTTTGTTTTCTATGATGAGGTTGCCGTCCTCGCTGACGGTGCCGTTGGAGCCGACCATCTTGTGCAGAACTGCCGCGTCGAACAGCGCAAAGCTGTCATATTCCGGCGCATAGGAGACACTTATGTTGCGATTGGCCGTGAATACCTTGTCAGACTGTCCGCCGTCGCCCGACGTGCCGTAGTCATAGGTTACTTCCACAGAATAGGTGCCGACATCCGCAGTCACGAACTGATAGTCGAACGTGCGCGAGCCGAATGCCATCGAGCCGACTATCTCGCTGCCGTCGGGGCAGGTTACGGATATTGTAACATCGACGTCCATATCGATATTCGCGGGGGTGAGAGTTACGTGAGCATAGCCGCTGTCCGAAGTTATGTCAAGCAGGAAAGGATAGTCCACCTTTTCGTCGGGGAATGACGTATCGAAGAGGTTTGTAAGGAATGTCGTCCTCATCTCTTCGCCCCAATAGCCGAGCCCGCTGTTGGTCTGGCTGACAGAACTTGTGAAACTTGCCACCCTGCCGTTGCCGTATTTCCAATAGGCATAGAGCGGAGCTTTGAGCACCCCTCCGGAGCTCTTGCCGTAGTCCACGGTGAGAACGGTCGTGGCGCTTGCTTTGGCAAGTCCGTAATAGTAGTCAGTGACAAATGTAGAGCTGAGGTCGGTCTGATTTATGCCGCTCAGGACATCGTCCACCCTGCGGGCGACGGTGATATACGACATTCCGCCGTTGGAATTGTTTACATCGGAAGGCAACTGAGTGTTTATTACGCTTTCGAGGTTGTCCTCGTTGGTTATGTCGAGGTACTGACCGCCGCCTATGGTTACAAGCTCGTTCAGAAGAGCCTTTGCCTGCGTCGCCTCCGTACCCGTATCGCCGCCCCTGCCGACATCGAGAACGGACGTATATATGCTGTAATCGCGCATATCCTGCACTATCTGTACGGGTTCGTAGCTGTCAAAAGTAAAGTTCAGACCGTCCGTTATCAGCATTACTCGCTTTTCGCCGTAGACGGTATCGCCCTTCATTATGTTGAACGCTGCCTGAAGTCCGGAGCCTATGCTTGTGCCCTGCGTGACGGTGAGATTTTCGATTGTGTCTAAGACGTCCTGTCTGCTGTCAGCCATAAGCGCCGTGTTGTGACGGGTATAGGCATTGCCGCTGAACTCTATGAGGTTGAGATAATCTCTGTCAGAGAGCAGGTTGACAATTTCCGAAGCCGCCTCCTTTGCCCTTGTGAACTTGGACGCCGAGTACATACTTCTGGACGTATCTATGATTATGGTGTAGAGTCTGGGCGCGTCGTCCGTCTTGCCGAACACCACGGGAAGCATATTGTCAAGCGCCTTGAGCTCGCCCGAAGGATAGTTCTGCACGCTCACATCGCCGAGCGTTATGAGGCTCTTGCCGAACAGCGATACGACGGTATCTACGCTCTCCAGAAACATAGTGAGGTTGTTGAGCTTTGTCGGGTCGACGTCGGCAAGCACTATTTCGTCATACCTGCTGAGCTGTTCGACCGTATAGGGCACATCCGGCAGATTTACGTATGCATCTATCTGCGCGTTTTCGCCGAACATATCCCTTACCGTGCGGAAGTTGCCCTCGTCCCCGGTTATCAGCAACACGCTTGCGCCCGCCGACACGCGCTGGGTGAACAACAGCGAGTTGTTGTTGGGATTTGTGTCCTCTGCGGGTTCTATTCTGAACTCATAGTCGAATACTCCCTCTTCCGATGTGCCCAGAGAGAATGTCTCGAAATTTTCGCCGTTGGTAAGATAGACCGTGCGCTCCGCGACCTGAGTGCCCTCCCTGAACAGCTTTAAAATCGCCTCCGAAGAATACGGCTCCTGCACCCCGCCTATTTCCGCAAAGTCGGGGCAGTTGCACTTTATGGTCAGAGTTACGTCCTGCTGTCTGTTGAGGTATGCGTTGTCGGAAATGTCCACCGACGAGAGCTGCACTTCCCTGACGTCTGTGGGGAGATTGTCGTCGAGATAGATTGCGCTGACGTGAATTTTCTTGTCGGCGAGCGCGTCCACCTGGCGCTTGAGCGCATTGCTGTCGCTCTCGTCCGACTGCTTGCCGTCTGTTATGACGACGATGTGCTTAAGCACGCTCTCCCTGAACAACGACCCCGCAAAGTCAAGCGCGCTTACTATGTCCGTAGCGCTGTCGTCAACGGTGGAGAGCGAAACGCTCTTGGGTCTTTCGCCGAGGCGGGACAGAAGCTGATAGTCCTTGCCGAAACATATTACGCCCAGACGGGAGTTATCGGGCAGGGACTTGCGCAGATTTTCTATGTAGTCGTCGATGAGGTCATAGTTTCTGTTTGCAGAATAGCTGACATCCGCGAGCACATAGACGTCCGTCTCGGTCATGGTGGTGACAATGCTCGTACCCGCCGCCGCAAACGCGACGATTATCGCCATAAGGACGTGTATTATTCCCGACGCCGCGTTGTGGACGTTTACGTTGTCCTTTCTGACCGCAATGAAAAAGGGTATTGCGAAGAGGACGACGAGCGGTACGGCAAGTAACAATAAATAGGGATTATCGAAGTTGATACTGCTCATAACAATAAACCATCCAGTCCGCAATGACGAGCAATGCGAGTATTATAAATATATAGAGTAAGTCGTCGTACTTTCCGTCGCGCTTGAGCGAGCTTGGCTCTCCGTTTATCGAGAACGAAACCTCGCTTCCCCTTACAAGCCTTTCCGCTTCGGGAAGGGAGCAATAGACTTTGACGGTCTGCTGCGCGTTGTTTATCGTGGCGGTGACCGTATATTCGCCCACCTCGGTCATCTCGTATTCGGCTGAAGCCGAAGAGGTGTCGAGATATTCAACCTTGCCGCTCGGACTTTCCATTCTTATGGCAGAGCACCCTGTGAGCACGTTGACGGTGAGATCGTCGCCGCAGTAGAACGTGCCGTCATCGACGAGCGCGGGGAAGGTATAATTTATGAGGTTGCGCATAAGTACGGTATAGTTGTACGACAGCACGAAGTCGGTGTTTTCCTGAAGGCTGAACGCCAGCACGACCTCGCGGTTGCCGCTCGAGGTGGAGCCCGCAAAGATGAGCGGGTCGCCGCCGAGCGAAACGAGGGTTGTGAACGTGTCGTAGAGCCCGCACTTGACGTACTTTGCGACGCTTATATCCTCGCTTGTGACCGTATCCTTGAGGAGGTTCTGCACCTTTGTGGAAGTTGAAGAGCTGAACACCATAGTGCGGGGAGCTTCAAGTTCTTCCTCTCCCCTCCTCGAAAAGCCCGTTCCCTCCAGACTTGCCGTGGGGTTGACGAACCATACGGCGCCGTCGGAAGGCAGCGTTGCGGGGGTGTAGCCGTCGAAGATATACAGCCCGTAGCCCGAACAGGTTGCGGGGTCATAGCCCGAGGGGGAAACAACGTCCCTCTGGAGATTGCCGAACGTTGCGAATATCGCATTGAGAAAGAAGGGCGTTTCGCTGACGATGAGCGTCTTGTACGACGCGGCGCTCTCCCTGTGGTAGACAGTAACCTCGTTGTCGAGGGCGAGCGCGTCGCTCTGCCTGATTGCCACCCTGAGGGATGAGAACGTGAAGTCGTTGCCCTCTATGTCTACGGTAAAGTCCGCCGCCGCGCTCTTTGCCGCCTCCACGCTTGTCGTGGCGACGGGCTGGGCTGCGCCGTCTGCATACACGTCGATATCCAGCGTTGCGTCGCTCTCGTAAGAGTAGACCTTGCCCGTCACCGACGTGCCCGCGGAGGTTATCTGGTATTCCACGGAGGAAATTGCATAGTTCTGTTCGCCCGAAGAGAGGTTTACCGTCTCCACATTGGTATGCGTTTCAAAGTCCTTGTCGCTGAGCAATACTATGTTCATCGAGGAATTGAGCGAGAAATAGTTCTGCGCAACCGTGAGGGCGTTGGTATAGTCGGAGGCGACCTGCGAAGGCTGCGTTTCGGAGAGCTTTTCGATTGCCGACTTCTTGTCGTCGATGTCCTTGAACACGACGTCCGTCGTCTCGCCCGTGGTGACGAGCGTGTAATAGCTGCCGTCTGCGGAATTCAAAATTGCCTGCTCTATCCACTCCTTGCCCCTTTCAAAGCGGGTGGAGCCGTCGCTGACTATGTTCATACTGCCCGAACCGTCGAGAATGAAGCAATAGTCGTTAGCCTTGCCCTTGAGGACAAAGACGGGATTGGCTATCGCCAGCGAGATGAACACCACGACGAGTATCTGAAGTATGAGACTTATTATGCCCGTTATGCGCGAGATAGGGTTTTTATGTTTTAAAAACCGCTCGCTGAGCGTCCAAAGATAGGTAGAAGCGATGACCTGTTCGGTATATTTCCTCTTGAGGATATATATGAGTATGAGTACGGGTATTGCAATGAGACCCAAAAGTCCCAGAGGATATAAAAAACTCATTTGAGTACCCCCTCATTGACAAGCCTTTTAAAGAATACCTCGCCGACGTTCTCTTCCGACTGCACGAGCATATAGTCGGCATTCCTCACGGCGCAGAAATTGCGTATTCTGCCCGTGGCGTATTCGACCGCCTGTCTGTATGCCTTTATTATATCCCTAGTTATGTTCTTGCGGTAGGTGCGGGAGAGCTCTTCGCTGTCGAAGAAGTGCATCTTGCCCCTCGCCTTGGGCGTCATCTCCTCCCTGGAGAGCACCTGTATGCAGAGCACGTGTCTCTTCTTGGAGGCGAGGTGGTCAATTGCCCTTTCGTAGTCGTTGTCGGTGAGGAAGTCGGATATGATTATGCTCATTCCGTCGCCATAGCCCACAGAGGAGGGCACGATTGCGTCGCTTATGTCGCTATCGCCCGAAAACTGTATGTCGTTGAGCTTGCCTATCGAGCTGACGTATGCGTCCTTGCCGAGCATTCCGACAATCACCTCTTCGAGGCAGTTGTCGCGTATGGCGTAGATGGACACCTTGTCCATTTCGCATACAGAAAGATAGGCGAGCGTGGCGGCGATTTTAAGCGCCTGCTCGTCCTTTCTGCCCTTTCCGAAGCCCATTGAGCGGCTTGCGTCGATATATATGCGGGTGTGCATCTGGCGTTCGTCGAGATAGAGCTTTGTATAGAGGTTTTCAAAACGGGCATAGACATTCCAATCTATCTTGGTGATGTCGTCGCCGGGGATATACTCCCTGTAGTCCGCAAACTCGCAGGAAGAGCCATAGCTCTTGCTCTTGTGGTTGCCGCCGAACATTCCCGCAACGTTGTTCTTAACGAGCATCTGCAGCGTCTCTACCCTGCTGAGAAACTCGTCGTCAATAACCTTTTTTGCCATTTCTTTTGAATTACTTGCTGTGCTTCTTGTATTCGTTGAGGAGCAGCCCTATTACGCCGTCCACATTGAGGTTGTCGTTTATCGCGGTATAGTTTACCTTTATCCTGTGCCTTAATACGGGATACGCGAGCGCGTTGATATCCTCATACGACACGTTGTAGTTGCCGTTCATCAGCGCCCTTACCTTTGCCGCCGTGATGAGCGCCTGCGCCGCACGGGGCGATGCGCCGTACTTTATGTACTTTTTTGCCGTCTCCGACGTCTCCTTGAGTTCGGGGTGCGTGCCCGAAACGAGATTTACGGTGTACTTGAGCACGTCCTCCGCAACGGGGACGGTCTTTGCGAGTTCCCTCATCTCCAGAACGGTGGGTCCGTCGATTACCGCCGTTGCCGTCTCATCCATAGTTATCTGCGTCATATTGACTATGTCGGCAAGTTCCGCGACGGAGGGGAATTCGACTATGAGCTTGAACATAAACCTGTCCATCTGCGCTTCGGGCAGGGGATAAGTGCCGTCCTGCTCTATGGGGTTTTCGGTTGCCATTACGAAAAAGGGCTCCGAAAGGACATAGGTCTGCTTGGCTATAGTCACCTTATGCTCCTGCATAACCTCCAGCATCGCCGACTGCGTCTTGGGAGTTGCGCGGTTGATCTCGTCCGCAAGCACGAGGTTTGCGAATATCGGTCCCCTGTTGAACACCGTCTTCATCTTGCCGTCCGCGTCCTTTTCGATTACGTTTGTACCCGTGACGTCGGAGGGCATAAGGTCGGGCGTGAACTGTATTCTGGAGAAGGGCAGTTTGAGCGCCTTGCCCAGCGACCTTACAAGACGCGTCTTGCCGACGCCGGGGACGCCCTCAAGCAGGACGTTTCCGCCCGCAACTATCGCAATGAGCACGTTTTCGATTATCTCTTTCTGACCTACGACGTCCTTTGCAAGCTCTTCCTTTACGGTTGCAACGGAGCGGCTGAAGGATTTGACCCTCTCCACGCTCTCATCGCTTACTTCCACTTTTTCGGTTCTTTTCATAATTTTCTCCGTTGATTTTTATATGCGTTTATTTTTTATATTTTCCGATGCCGACAACGCCGACATTTTTTCCGTTTTGAAGTTTAGTTTTCCGACGCGTCAAGCGCAGCCCCGCGCAGTGCGGCGGTTACGCCTCTTCCTTTATTCCGCCGTAGAGCGCGTCGAAATACTTCCTTATGTACTTTGCCAGCTCTTCGGGGGTGTCGCCCGCATTTATGCGCTCCTGAATGGCGGCGTTGTATCTGTCGATGAGTTCGCCGTAGGGCACCTTTTCAAACGTATCGGGGTCGAGCACGAGGTCGTCGCTGCCATAGTTGATGTCGCCCTCGCCGAAGCCGCCGCTGTGCGACGGTCCGTCCTCTTCCTCCTCTCCGCCCACGTCGGGAATGACGGTTTCGTTGCTGCCGATTTCGTTGCGCGAAAGCCCGAATATCCTTGCAAGGCTGTTTCTCACGTAGTCGTCCATCATACAGTTATACGACTGCACGACGAGTTCGTCCGTTACGCCTTCCACCATATCGCTGACCACGCCGTCGACTTCAACGAGGAAGAGCTCGAAACTGAGCCCGTCCGCTCCGCCCGAAAGATTGGTAAAGCCGGATATGAAAGTTCTGTATGTATCATACAATACCGACTGTCCTATGTCGGGCGCCTTGCCTTCGACGATGAGCTTTGAGTAGAGCGTCTGGGAGAAATTGCTGAGCACGGGGGTGACCTGCGAAATCTGCGTCATTTCTTCGAACTGGGCGGTAAAGTCAAGCGACCAGGCGCACATCAGGTCATAGATTGCCTGCGGCGCCTCCTTGTACTTGACGTTTACGGCGTCCATACTCTGCAAATCGGTGCCGCCCGACTTATAGAAGGCAACGCCCTCCACCGTGGCGGTTGCAAGCGGCTTTAAAAGTTCATCCGCCGCTATTGCCGTATATACGGCGAGATAGTCGTTCTCTGCGGCGACAAGCCCGTCGATGAGCTTGACAGCAGAGATGACCGCGTCCTTCATCACGCTCTGCGTGGTCGTCCCTTTAAGCTTTTCGACAAGCCCGTTGAGCACCTCCAGCACAGGCGTCTTTAAAATATCGCCGAGCGCCGAACCTTCGACGTCGGCTATGAGGCTTAAAAGCGCCGTCCTTTGCGTGACCGTTATGTCGTAAGGGGGGTCGACCTCGCCCGGGTCGGAGTTCTTTGCCATAGGCGTGAGCACGCCGCCGAGAAACATTGCCGCAGCGAGCACGGGAATGAACGCGAATTTTAACAGTCCCTTGACGTTTATGCGCTTCTTTGCAACCGCGCCGAGCGCTTCGTCCGTCTGCTCCCTCTGCAAAAGAACCATCTTCGAGGGTTCCTCTACGGTCGAAAACTCGACCATCGTCTGCACCTTTTCGCCGAGCGCAAAGTCCCTGTCGAGCTTTTTAGCTATCTTCCTGTCGGAGGGCATTGCAATGAAGTATGCGCCCGTGCCGCACAGCGCGGCGACGCCCAGCCCTATTGCGAGGTATATCGCCCAGTGCAATTCCGTGCCGCCGAGCCTTAACGCCAGCAACACCGCACCGACGACGAGCAGCCCCAGGCATATGCCCGCCGCTGCGCCGACAATAATCGATATTATTCTGAACCTCTTTTTAAAGCGGGAAAAATTTTCCGTCATAAACCACGTCCTCCCTTGCAGGCAAAGCCCGTTTCGGCGTATAAATTTACGCATATAACTGCGTAATTACGTATATATATCCATTATTTTATTCATTTTATCATATCGGGCAGGAAAACGCAAACGTATATGCATTATTTATAAGAATATCAAGGTTAAGCATTTCTAATATTTTCACACAACGGCGCAAAATCCGCGCTTTTTTTGACCTGAATTTTTATAAAAACGACATTTTCGTGGCGCTGTCGGAGCGCGCTCCGCCGCAAGATGCCAAAAAGTTACAGGCCGACAAGCACGGGCGGAAGAGAACATACCTCCCCCGCGCAGCAGGCGACGGCGTATTCCCCCAGAAAAAAGCTGCTTGCCGTCGCGCCCGTCATTCGCCCGCAGACGACCATATGCCCTTCGGCGTCCGCCTGCGCCGACGAAAGGCGCGAAAGCCCTTCGCCCGTGTACTTCACATAGCTCTCCTTGACCGTCCAAAGGCGGTAGAAATACTCCTCCGCCTGCCGTCCGCCGAGCGTGCGGAAGAGCGCGAGCTCCCCCGCCGTCATTATGCGTCCGGCAACGCGCTCGTCGAAGGGACGCATTTTCTGAATGTCGCAGCCCACCTCGCCGTCGGAGAGCGCGCACAGCGCATACCTGCCCGAGTGCGAGAGGCTGAAAAAGGGCAATTCCGGGTCGGCAAAGCGTGGCTTGCCGCAGGCTTCCGTCCGCCATTCGCCCATACCGTACCCCCACTCCGCGAGGGCGAGACCGAGAAGGGCGTACGCCCCGAGAGAGGCGCGCCTTGCCGCCCCGCAGAGCGCGTCGACCTTGCCACGCCGAACGCCGTCCGCGAGGGAGTAATATTTATTGAACTTTTGCCCGTCCGCGAGTTCGTCGCAGTCGGCAATATACAGTTTTAACATACCGCCTCCCTAAAATTCCTCTCCCGTGTTCAATCCGCCCCGCCGACGAAAAACGCCCGCAAAGCCACCCCGAAATGCCGCCGCAGCTTTCCGCGCACCCCTGTCGCCGCCCCCGACGGAGAGCGCGTTGTCGGCGTCGGGCAGGCAGAGTTTTAGTACCGAATGTACGCACACGTATAGCCGATTGCCATACGCATATGCCGAACCGACACACTACAGCAGGCGCAATCACGCGGCATACGCCGCCGTTTATGCCCCCTGCAAAAGACAGTTCCTCTTTATTATAATAAAGCAAGGCAAAAATGTCAATTGTCATTGCCCGCAAATACCCTTTTGAAACACGAACGGCAAAAAACGTCAATCGTGCCGAAAATTTACCCTATTGAATTATCGGGAAGGGTATGATATAATAAAAATAACAATCACCTGCACGGAGTTAAAATGAAAATAGGCAAGAGAACGATTAAGACCTTTATAGCGGTGCTGCTGGCAATGGGCATATACATAGTGCTTTACGCCCTCAACTTTGCCTGCGGCATAGAGCTGACGCCGAGGGAACTTTCGTCGGCGACGGAATACTGGTACGCGCCGACGAACTTCTATACCCCCTTCTTTGCGGGCATTGCGGCGGTATACGCTATGCAGCAGAACATAGCCTCCTCACGCAAGCAGGCGAAGATACGCTCCGTCGGCTCGATAGTCGGCGGATATTACGGCTTTATCATAATCCAGCTCTTCGAGTGGATAGCCATAGACCTATGCAAGATGGAGAGCGGCAGCATACTCTATGACGCCATTCTCTACGCCATAGCGTCGGCGGGGATAATCTTCCTCATAGTGCTGACCGTAAAGCTTAAGGTGACGACGGCTACATTCGTCGCCTGTCTGACATATCTTTCGGTGACGGTGAGCATAAGAAACGGCGGAATGTCGCCCTTTTTGTTTGCGACAAACCGCATACTGTCTACGCTGATAGGCGTTATGATTGCGCTGTTCGTGAATACCTTTCCCCACTACTTCACCAAGAACAGAAACATACTCTTCGTCTCCTCCCTCGACAACGCTATGCTCAACGCCAAGCACGAGCTTTCGCCCTTTATGGAGTATAAACTCAACGCGCTGACGGGCGAGAGGTGCAACTTTACCTTTATGACCACCCGCGCGATGACCTCGCTGAAGAGCATATTCAAGAACGTGGAGCTCAAAAACCCCATAATCGTGATGACGGGCTGTGCCGTCTACGATCCCGTGGAACGCACCTACGGCGCGGTCGTTTCGATTGACAGCGAGCTGAGGAAAGAACCCGAGGCACTGTTTGAAAAGTACGGCGTAAACGTATTTTCCTACCTCATCATAGAGAACTTCCTGCACTGCTACTACGACAGCGTTGAAGGCGCAGGCGCGAACGCCTACTACGCAAAGCGCAGGCGCTCTTCGGCATACTCCTTTGTAAAGGCTAAGGTGCCGAAGGATCTGGACGTAGAGCAATATGTAATCATAGAGCGCGACGAGATCGTAAAGAGCATAATCGCCGACTTTGAAAAGCTTCCGACGGCAGGCGAGTTCAACGTCATATGCTATCCCTTCCAGGGTATGGAGGGCTATAGCTTTCTGAAGATAAACTACAAGTACGCGCTCAAGGAAAAGGCGCTTGAGACGCTGAAAATCGGCAAAGTCAACTTCATAGTATGCTTCGGTTCGGGGCGCACAGACGTGGAGGCAATGCGCCGCGCGGACTTTTCCTTCTGCCTTGAGAGCTCGCCCGACTATGTGAAAGAGGCGGCAGACTATGTGATACCCTCCGAAGAACCTGAGGAAATAGTAAAGGCGATTGCAAAGATTTTCCACAAAAAGAACTATAAAAAGTACCTGGACGGGCTGAAAACTCAGGCAAACGCATAGCCCCGTTTTCTTTAAACGGCGGCATTGCCCGCATCCCGACGGACGCAGATGAGAAGACGTCCCCGTCGGCAAATATATACAATTGAATATGAACGCGGCGGAGCCGCCCCTCCTGAAGAAGGGCGGCTCCGCCGCATATTTATGTCTGAAAATCGCCGCACCGCAGGGGATGTCTGCCGTCAACAGCGCATAAACTGCATAATGTCGACGAGCACGGCAAAGCCGAGAATGAGCACCAGCCCGACGAAGTGTATCGCCGCCTCCACCTTGCGCGGCACGGGCTTTTTAAATATCCACTCTATGAGACAGAAGATGACCTTGCTGCCGTCCAGCGCGGGTATGGGCAAGAGATTGAATACGGCGAGGTTGACGCCTATATAGGCGGCGATTGTCAAAAAGCTCTGCGCGCCCTGCGCCGCCATCTCGCTTGTAAGTTTTATAGTGGTTATCGGTCCGCCGATTGTGTCCAACCCGAGGCTGCCCGTCAGAAGTTCGCCCAATACCCTGAAGATAGTGCCCGCCATTCTCCACGTATAGCCGAACGAAGCGCCCAGCGTCTCGCCGAAATTGAGGCGGCACTGCTCCGCGGACAGATCCCAATAGAGGTTGCCGTCCTCGGCGGCGTATGTCCCCGCGCCCAGCGCCCGCCAGATCCTGCTCGTATCCGAATAGTTTTCGAAATCGCAGTCGGCGCGCATCTCGACAGAACGCTCTACGGTGTTCCCGTCGGCGTCTATTACGGTAATCAGCGCAAAGTCGCCCTCGCTCTTGCCCTTTAAGGCGGTTATGAGGTCGGTGGAGAGGTATATCCGCCTGCCCTCCGCCGCAACTATCACGTCACCGTCCGCAAGGCTGTACTCTGCGGGCACGCCCTCGTCGGCGGCGACGGAGTTGACTTTATACGCCGTCAGCCCGAACGCCGACATACATATGTTGGCAAACACCAGCGCGGCGACATAGTTCATTGCCGCGCCCGCGACGAGCACGATTATCCTCTTCCACGGCGGCTGGTTGTTGAAGGCGGCGGGGTCGGAATTGTCCTCCTCTTCCCCCCTGAAAGCGCAATACCCGCCGAGCGGTATGGCGCGCAACGAAAAATATGTCCCCCTCCTCTTGCCCTTAATGCCGAAGAGTTTGGGTCCGAAACCTATTGCGAACTCGTCAATACTGAAGCCGAGCGCCCTGCCCGCGATGAAGTGCCCGAACTCGTGCACGGTTATCATCAGCAGCAGAATGATTAGCGCCAGCAACACCGACCATACGGTATTCAATGCGCCGGAGGCGAGAAACAGTGTCATTATACCCCTTTTAATATGCCTTTAATGTGCCGCGCGGCAAGGCTGCGGGCGCACGCGTCGACGTCGCAGAGCTGAGCATAGCTCTCAACGCGCGCATACTGCGTGCCCGCGACGACCGCCGCAGAAATTTCAAATATGTCGGTGAAGGAAATTTTGTCCTTTAAAAATGCGTCGACCGCCACTTCGCTTGCCGCATTGAGCACGGCAGGCATTATGCCGCCCCTCTCCCCGCACTCCAGCGCGAGGTCGTACATAGGGTACTGCCCCCGTTCGAGCGGCTGAAAATCGAGCGAGAACGCCCGCTTGAAGTCCATCTTCGCAAGCGGCAGCTCCTTCCTCTCCGGATAGGTCAGCGCAAGCTGAATGGGCAGCTCCATAGAGGGATTTGAAAGCTGCGCCATAACCGCGCCGTCTGCAAATTCCACCATAGAATGGACTATACTCTGCGGCTGAATGACCGCCTCTATCTTTGAATATGGCGCGCCGTAAAGATGATGCGCCTCTATAATCTCATAGCCTTTATTGAGAAGGGTGGCGCTGTCTATGGTTATCTTTGCGCCCATCTTCCAGGTGGGGTGACGCAGCGCGTCCGCAGCCTTCACGCCGCGAAGGTCGGAAAATTTTCTGCCGCGGAACGGTCCGCCGCTCGCCGTGATGACGAGCCTTTCAAATGGCGCGTTCCTCCGATAGTTGAGGCACTGCCATATTGCCGAATGTTCGCTGTCGACGGGCACGAGATCGCGCGCGAGAGGCATAACTATGTCGCCGCCGCAGACAAGCGTCTCCTTGTTGGCAAGCGCCAGCGTTGCACCCGTCTCCAGCGCCCTGAGGCTGTATTTAAGCCCGGCAAAGCCGCCGCAGGCGACGAACACGACGTCGGGAGAGCACCTTTCAAGCGCCTCCAGCGCCCCGTCCTCGCCGGAAAGCACTGTCGTGCCCGATGGCGCTGCTATTCCGTTTGCCGCCTCCCCGTCGGTGAGGACGGCATACTGCGGTTTGAATTCGGCAATCTGGTCGTTGAACGCCGCAAGCGAACGGTTGGATATCATTGCACAGAACGAAAACTCCCCGCCGCTGCGCCTGACAACGTCGGCAACCTGCCTGCCTATGGAGCCGCAACTGCCGACTATTGCGATTTTCTTCATTTATATTATACCCCGTAAAATGTGAATAATGTCTGTAAAATCAAAAAGCCCCTCTTATGAAGGGACTTTCGCTCTTAAATCAGTAGATGAGCATAAAGCACACGACTATCGAGACGGAGGCAAACAGCATACTGTCGAACCTGTCTAAAATACCGCCGTGACCGGGTAAAATTTTGCCCATATCCTTTATGTTGCAGCCCCTCTTTATTGCGCTCTCGAACAGGTCGCCGAGCTGGGCGAGAATTGCCGTAGGCAGGGCGAAGAGCATCAGAAGCACGAGATGGGGAATATCGCCGCTGTAATTTACTATCTTCACGCTGTCGAGGGGGACGTATTCGCAGAAAGCCCATACGAGAACCGCCGCGAGCAGCCCGCCTATTATGCCGCCGATTGAGCCGATTACCGTCTTGTTGGGGCTGGTGTGGGGCGCGAGTTTGAAGGGGATTTTCTTGCCGAAGAGCTTGCCGAAGAAGTACGCAAAGGTGTCCACCGCAGGCACGAGCACGAAGAGGAGCATTATTGCGGGGGTCGAATTGTACGCGAGATGAGCGACATTGGGACCCACGCACGCGAGCACGCCGCAATAGAGTATGCACAGTTCAGAAAGAGCGGTGCTCCTTAAACTGCTTTCCTCGAAGTCAAAGACCATCATTGCCGCAGTGGCCATCATTCCTATGCTTGTCACAGACAGCAGGGCGACGAGCGCGACGAACGCGTCGGCAAAAAGTTTGCCCATAACGAAGGTGGGAATGATGAGCGTACAGGTTATCATTGTAAGCCACCACTGCACCCTGGAGATATTGCCGACGGCGCGCATAAATTCGTATGCGCCGAGTATGGAGACTAGCCAGAACAGTATGTCTACGCCCAGACTGCCCATTGAAAAGACAGAACCGTCGGAAAACGCATAGTTAGGCACGAATATCTTGAGCGCGACTATGCCGAGCATTGCGCCGATATAAAATATTGAGGTTATAATTCTCTGTTTCATCAAATTGCTCCTTCAGACCTTACCGAAACGCCTTGTTCGGCGCGAAAATTCCGCAACGGCGTCATCAAGACATTCATCCGAGAAGTCGGGAAAGAGCACGTCGGAAAAGTACAGTTCGGCATATGCCGCCTGCCATAAAAGAAAATTGGAAAGCCTTACCTCTCCGCCCGTGCGGATTATGAGGTCGGGGTCGGGCATATCGCCCGTGTACATATTCGCCGACAGCGTCTGTTCGGTGACGGGCAACCCCTTGCCGACAACTTCGCGGCACGCTTCGGCAATCTCCCTGCGGGCGCCGTAAGCAAGCGCTATGCAGAACGTGAACTGCGCGTCTTTGGGCGAGCGGGCAACTCCGTCCTCCACCACCTTTCTGACGTCGTAGGGGAGAAGGGTGAGGTCGCCGATTATGCGGAGCGCCGCCCCGCCGTCTATCAGTCTGTCGACATTTTTAGAAAAGTATTTCTTTATGAGCGCATACAGTCCTTCCAGTTCGTCCTGCGACCGGGAAAGATTTTCGGTGGACAGCGCATATACCGTGAGGTATTTTATTCCGATCTGTTTTGCCCTTTCCGAAAGCCCTATCATACGGTTCATCCCCGCATTGTGCCCTGCCGAACGGGGCAGAAGGCGCTTTTTTGCCCACCTGCCGTTGCCGTCCATTATTATGGCAACGTGGCGGGGTATGCCTTTTATTCCGCTTTCAGCCATTATGCTAAAACTCCGGCCGCGATCAGACGGTCATTATTTCCTTTTCCTTTGCGGATGCAGTTGCGTCCACTTTGGCAACTGCCTCGGAGACCATCTTTTCGACTTCCTTTTCGCCGAGAGAAAACTCATCCTCGGAAATGGATTTGTCGTTCTTGAGCTTCTTGAGGGCGTCCATAGCGTCCCTTCTGACGTTACGCTGTGCGACTTTCGTGTCCTCTCCCATTTTCTTTATCTGCTTGGACAGGTCGCGCCTTCTCTCTTCGGTGAGTTCGGGGAACACAAGCCTTATCACCTTTCCGTCGTTGGTGGGCGTTATGCCTATGTTGGAAACCTGAATTGCCTTTTCGATTGCCTTTAAAATGGAGATATCCCAGGGCGAAATGACAAGACACCTGCCCTCCTGAACGGAGATGTTGGAGGTCTGGGGAATGGGCGTCGCCGCGCCGTAATAGTCGACCATCACCTTGTCGAGAATGTGAGGATTAGCCCTTCCCGCGCGGATTGCGGAATAGTCTTCCTTGAGCACGCTGAGCGCCTTTTCAAGCTTTTCGTCAAGCACGAGCAAAATTTCTTCTATCTGTTCGTTTTCCATTTTAAATACTCCTGAAATGAATTTTTATTGTTTATTGTCTGCGGCTTTCCCCGCTTGTCGATTTATCTTAACCCGCCCGCCAACACTTTCTAAAAATGATTTTTGGCGCAAGGTCGGTAGCCGACTGCTATACTTAAAAACTGTTTCCCCAAAATACTATATGGCGCAAGCAAAACCACGCTTTTGCGCAAGCGCACCACATTTGTGGCTCCGCCACCTCAGCGGTGTGAATTACCGCGACTTCTCATAATCGAGAGCACTGTCACCAGAAAACAAATTTACGAAACATAATTTACGGCGCAAGCAAAACCACGCTTTTGCGCAAGCGCACTCAATTTGTCGCTTGCGACCTCAGTAGGTGAAGGCGGCGCAATTATTATATTTGTGAGCGCTTTAAGATTGCGCCGCCGAGGGCAACGCCCTCGACCTCAAACGCATTTATTTTTGTCACCAAAAAATAAATCGTTTGAACTTGTCAGTTATTATCTATCACCGTTCCCAGCTTTTCGCCGCAGACTACCCTTATTATGCTGTCCTTTTCGTCCAGACCGAAGGCGATGACGGGCACGTTGTTTTCCATACACATCGTCGCGGCGGTGGCGTCCATAGCCTTTATGCCGTTCTTGATTATGTCAATATAGTTGATGTGGTCGTATTTCTTTGCATTGGGGTTGAGCTTGGGGTCGCTGTCGTAGATGCCGTCTATATTCTTCGCCATCATCAGAACATCCGCCTGAATTTCGCAGGCGCGCTGCGCGGCTGCGGTATCGGTAGAGCAATAGGGGTTGCCCGTGCCGCACGCCATTATTACCACCCTGCCCTTTTCAAAGTGGTGGAGAGCTTTCCTAAGAATATACGGCTCTGCAACCGACGTCATTATGAGCGCCGTCTGCACCCTGGTGGGTATGCCGCGCTGTTCGAGCGCGTCCATCATTGCAAGCGAGTTCATAACCGTTGCGAGCATTCCCATATGGTCGGCAGTCGTCCTCTCCATTTTGACGCCCTGCCTGCCGCGCCAGAAGTTGCCGCCGCCTATTACAAGCGCGACCTCGACGCCCATCTTCTTAATCGCCTCTATCTGGTCGACCACGCCGGAGATGACATTTTCGTTTATGCCGTGTCCTTCCTTGCCTGCAAGCGCCTCGCCCGAAAGCTTTATGAGCACTCTCTTGTATTTGGGTTGCATAAGCCGCTCCTTGAAAACATATTTCTACCCATAGATTATAACACAGCCCGACGAATAAAATCAATACATATGAGCAAAATGAAACAAATATAAAAAAATTTTATATCCCGCAAAAGTGCATTTTGCGACAAAACGCGCGCACGGCAGCAAAAAAACGGACGGCAGAGCTCTGTTTCTGCCGTCCGCAAATATTATATTCCGATTTTTTGCGCCGAAGGTCAGTTCTTCTTCATTGCCTCGACCTGCTTTGCAACCTCTGCGGAGAGGTCTTCCTTCTTCTTTTCGATGCCTTCGCCCATCTCCCAACGGATGAAACGGGCAACCTTGAACTTGTTGCCGATTACCTGGGATACGGTCTGGCTGTCGTCCTTGACGAAGGGCTGATTGAGAAGGCAGGCTTCCGAATAGAACTTGCCCATCTTGCCCATTACTATCTTTTCGAGAATTTCCTTGGGCTTCTTGGCGTTCTTTTCGTCGTTCTGCATCTGGACGAGCATAATCTCCTTTTCCTTCTCCACTACCTCTGCGGGAACGTCGCCCTGAGCAACGTAGGAGGGCTTGCTTGCAGCTATCTGAAGGGCAACGTCGTGAAGGGTTTCCTCTGCGCCTGCAGTGAAGTCGACCGCCTCTACCATAACGCCGACCTTGCCGCCCATATGGATATAGGTTTCAATCTTGCCGCTCGTTTCATAGACTTCAAAACGACGGATTGCTATCTTTTCGCCGATTACCGCTGTTGCGTCGGTGATGTAATCCTTTACGGTTGCGCCGTCAAGCGTGCAGGCATTGAGCGCCTCCACGTCTGCAGGCTTCTGCTCTGCAACTACCCTGGCAATGGTATCCACGATGCCGTGGAACTTGTCGCCCTTGGAAACGAAGTCGCTCTCGCAGTTGATTTCGATGAGCACGCCTACGCCGCACTTGGCGCATACATATGCGCCGACTGCTCCCTCTGCCGCAATACGGCTTTCCTTCTTGACCGCCTTTGCAATGCCCCTCTCCCTGAGAAGCTCTGCCGCCTTTTCCATATCGCCGTCAGCGTCGGTAAGCGCCTTCTTGCAGTCGAGCATACCAGCGCCGCTCTTGTCTCTTAAAGTCATTACGTCCTTTGCCGTGAATGCCATATATATCTACTCCTTAATTTAATAGCTTGTGCCGCGATTATTCAGCCTTTTCCTCGGAAGCTTCTACAACTTCCTCGATTGATGCGGGCTCTTCAGTCTTGACCTCTGCCTCTTCTACGGAGAAGGTTTCGCCCTGGTTTGCTTCGATTACGGCGTTTGCGATTACGCCCGCGATGAGCTTGATTGCGCGGATTGCATCGTCGTTGCCGGGAATTACATAGTCGATGAGGTCGGGGTCACAGTTGGTATCGGTGATTGCCACGATGGGAATGTTGAGCTTTCTTGCCTCTGCAACGGCGATGTCCTCGTTGTGGGGGTCTGCGATGAACATTACGCCGGGCATCTTGTTCATATCCCTGATGCCCTGAAGGTTGGTCTGGAGCTTTTCAAGCTCGTCCTTGAGCTTTGCCACTTCCTTCTTGGGGAGAAGGTCGAACTCGCCGCTCTCTTCCATCTTCTCGAGCTTTACCATTCTGTCGATACGGGAACGGATGGTCTTGAAGTTGGTGAGGGTGCCGCCCAGCCAACGGCTGTTGATGTAGTACTGACCGCAGCGCTCTGCCTCTTCCTTGATTGCGTCCTGAGCCTGCTTCTTGGTGCCGACGAAGAGTACGCTCTTGCCTTCCTTTACGGTCTCTACGACGAACTTGTAAGCCTCTTCGATGAGACCCACGGTGAGCTGAAGGTCGACGATGTGAATGTCGTTCCTTGCCGCATAGATGTACTTGCTCATCTTGGGATTCCACTTTCTCGTCTGGTGACCGAAGTGAACGCCTGCCTCGAGGAGCTGCTTCATAGTGATTACTGCCATACTAAAACCTCCGTTAAAACCTCCCCGAAAGCGCCTGTGTTTATGGGCGGATAGGACGGAACTGAAAGAATTTTTCCGCACGGCTCGCCCGCCTTTCGGGTGTGAATTTTTTATAGCGTTGGTATTTTAGCATATTTTTCCGCCATTGTAAAGCAAATAAAATGAGCAGACGGAAATTTCCGCCTGCCCGAATTGAATTTTTGATGCGTATTTTATTGTTTCTGAAAGACAACGCTCAAAATTATGCGTTTTTGAAGATTTCCAGCGACTTGTTGGAGAGCGAGAACAGGAAACAGTTTCCGTTGACATAGCCGCTCTCGACAGCCTTGTCGTACGCGTCCTGACCCAAATTTTCGACCACGTCGTCTTTTGAGGGACACTTGAAGATGACCGCAGTATCCAGCGCGCTTAAAATGCTGTCCGACTTGGTGCAGGTGATGACCTCGTACTTGCCGATCTCGTCGACCTTGTCGTCCGAAAGCCATTCCTTGAGCGTTTCGCTGTCGGCGCCGTTGACGACGGTGACCTCGTAGCCCTCTTTTTCAAACGCGCGCTTGATTGCGCCCGACTTGTCGCCGCAGCCGGCAAACATTACAGCCATAACGACGACGGCAATGACGATGAGCGCGCCGCGCAAAAACTTTTTCATACCGAATATTTCCTCCCTTCAGGATTATTTTTCCTGCATTATATCACAGAAAACAAAAAATTTCAATAGGTAACTTCAAATTACTGTCCGCAACCTGTCGCGCATTACTGCTCTTCGTCCTCTTCGGACTGATAGAACTCCCACACTTCTTCGAGGAGGTCGTCGTCCTCTATGGGCTCGAGCATACCCTCTTCCTCCTTATAGCGGAAGATCGCAACCTCGTCGTCGCCTATCGCCTCGTTGGGCTCCGCGGCAAGCAGAAGGGCATACTTTTCGCCCTTGTATTCGGTGACGTCCATAAGTCTGAACTTTATTATATTGTTGTCATCGTCGACGAGTTCGATTATTTCGTCCTGTTCTTCGTCTGTTGCGTTGATGTCCTGTTCCTCTTCGGGGGTAAGCTTGTCCTTTTCCATAGTGGCTGCTCCTTTTAACTGATTATTTATTCTTCCCAGATATCCGTCCAGAATGTTCGCCGCGGCGAGGGCGTCGACGTAGGATTTGCGCTTTTCCCTGCGCATACCCTCGGATATGAGCGTTTCGTGCGCCATCTGCGTGGTAAACCGCTCGTCCTCGCACACGACGGGGAGAGAGGTTGCCGCCCTGAGCGCGTCTATGAAGCGCCGTGCCTTGTTCGTCTGCACCGCCTCCGAGCCGTCGAAGTTGACGGGCAACCCGCATACTATTACGGTTGCGCCCTTCTCCTCCGCGAGAGCTATGAGGGCGGCGACGTCCTCCCTGAGGTTTTTGCGGTGATAGGTCACGGAGGGCAGGGCATAGGTATTGAACGGGTCTGACACGGCGACGCCGATGCGCTTGTCGCCTATGTCGAACGCTATGTATCTTTCCACTGTCCGCCTCCCTGGGGATATCCTTCGGAAATGAGTATATCACTGCCGCACATTTTTTTCAAGCATTTTGACAGAAAGTCTGTCTGCTCCGCACAAAAAAAGCGTGGGCAGCCCCGCCCGCAGGCAGGACTGCCCCGCTCTTCCGCGACCGAAAGGGACTTAGCGGACTGCAAAGCCCGCCTTTACTGTTCCTTTTCGGTGCCCAGCTTTTCGTCTATATAACTTTCAGCCTTCTTCATCAGCTCGTCCTGATTCTTCCTGACGAGAGAGCGGAGCTTGCAGTTATTGGCAACGAGAAGCGCGCCGCCAGCCATTCCGACGGCAAGTCCTATTATGAATTTTTCCATTGCTTTACCTCTCAGAGCGTAACGCTCAACTTAAGTATGGGAAAAATGAAAGTTACTATGACTGTAAATTTTTTACTTGCAGCCTCAACAGACTGTTTTCGTCGGTCAGGCGCTTGACGAGGGCGGTAAGTCGCTTGACCTCCTCCTTTAAATCGGAGTTGAGCCTGTCATAGAGGGTGTTTATCTTTTCTTCCAGCGCCTGTCTGCCGCCGTCGGAGGCATCCAGCCCGCATTCCCGCATAAGCCGCTCTATTCTCTCGGGGTGCTTGCTCATTACGTTGCGGTACTTGTTCTGATATCTCAGCATCAGCTTGTCGTCGCCCTCGGCAAGGTTGAGTACGGCGCGACGGACGGAGACGCCGCTGCTCTTCTGCCGCAATATCTCCTTTAAAATCTTGTCTGTCTCCTCGTCGGTGAAGGGGCGGACATCCTCCGCCCTGAGGCTCGTCCCCTTTAAAATCTCCTGCACCTCGGCGTTGTCGGTGCTCTTCAGCAGGGCATAGTAATAATTGCGCACGCTGCCCTTCGCCCTGCCGGTGTGTGCGGCGTATTCCTCGAATATCCTCGTGAGCGTCTTGCCCTGCCCCTTACCCTGGCAGATGTATTTGACGAAGCTCTCCGCCTCTTCCCTGCTGTACCCGTTTATCTTTGCCATATCGTTAAATTTTTTACCTCCTCTGGCTTGTCTGTGACAGAGTTATTGACATAAAAAACTTTATCAATACATTATTTAATAACATATGACTATTTATTTTTTATCTGCCCGCACCGCCGCGCTCAAGGCGGACGGCATATACCTGGGACTGATTGACGGCTTTGAAAAGTTTTTAGAATGTGACCCTGCCGCGCGGCACTTCATTGAGATTGTGCCCGACGGGGAGTTCCTTCCCGCAAGCTTTATTCTCGGCGCGGAGTTTCTGAAAAACCCGCCGGATTTTGCCGACGTGTACACGGGCGACGGCGAGGCGATAATATACATAAAGTCCTTTACGGCGCGGGGCGGAGGGTTAGAAGTCATTGCGCAAAGCCGAATATCGCCCGACGGCGGGCTGTTCACCCTGTTTTACGAGGGCGGAAGGACATACGTTTCGTTCGACGGCAGGCACGCGCAGCTATATGAGACGGGCGGGAAGTTTGCCGCCGCGTCGCTTAAGGCGGGAAAGATTGGCGGGCGACCGGTGATGATTGCCGAGGGCGACGGATGCATCTGCATATTCAGCGAAGAGGGCAAGAGGGTGTTCCAGAACGCCGCGGAGAGCTATGAGGCGGGCGAAAAGCTAAAGACGGTGACGGCGTTTGCAACAGCCGCGGGATGCAGGGCTGAATGCGTTTTCGCCTATGACGGCGAAGAGATGAGGCTGGAGAGCTCTGTGACGACCGAGACGAGGGAAATAAGCGACGAAATAATGCACTTTGCCTTCTTTGAGAGCGTTCTGACGCGCGCCGACTGCACAAAGTATCTCTGCGACGACCTCAAAGAGAGCGCCGACAAGCTGCGCGGCTTTCTCGGCGAGTTCGTAGACGTAGTAGTGCCGCACTCCCGCTTTTACCTGCGGCACGGCGAAGTGCGCGCGGCAGGGCTGGTGTACCCCCTTTCCCGCAACCGCTTTGTCATTAAGTACTATGCCGCAGAGCTCGAAAACGGAAAAATCTGCAACATTACCGAGTGCGACTGACTGACGCGCTCAATTCGTCCGCCGCGCTACGTCGCGCGGCGGAGAGCGTTCAGCCCCCGTCTATGCGTTAAATAAAGAATAATAAATGCGTGTGCGGCGGGCAAATTTTGCCCGCCGCACACGCTGTTCACGTTAAAGTTTATTGACTTATACCCGAGCCGAAGTCTGACGGGCGCGCGCCGTGCCGCACCACGCCGCGCCTATTGTGACCCTGCCCGAAACAAGCGGAAGGACGCGGCGACAAAATTCAGCCGCCGCGCTCTTCGACAAAGCTCTTCATCATCGCATAGCTCGCAGGGGAGAGCGCGTGCTCCAGCTTGCAGGCGTCGGCGTCGGCGTCCTCGCCGTTTACGCCGTGAAGTTCCAGAAAGCGGCGTATGGTGCAGTGCTTTTCATACACCTCTTCGGCGTAACTTCGCCCCTCTTCGGTGAGACGTATGTGCAGCCCTTCCGCAGTGATGTAACCCTCCTGCCTCAATAGCCTTACCGCCTTCTGCACGGCGGGCTGCGAAACGCCCATTCTGCGCGCGACCTCTATCTGGTGCACGTCCTCCAGCTCCTTTGAAAGGAGCAGAATACTTTCAAGATAGTCCTCTTTGGACTGACTGTTTTTCATATGTTATACCCCCCCCGTCATCGCGCAATTGCCCCGCATATATGCGCCATCTGACGCTATTTTTGCCATATATGACAATGTTTGGCAATTGCCCCCGTAATATGTGCCGATTAACGCGTTTTTCAGGCGAAAGATTACTCTTCGTCGCCCGCGAGAAGCCGCTCCCTCTCGGCAAGCGAAAGCGCCTCCGTCATCTCCCCTATGTCGCCCATCATAAAGCTGTCCAGCGAGTACAGCGACAGCCCTATGCGGTGGTCGGTGACCCTGCCCTGCGGGAAGTTGTACGTCCTTATTCGCTCCGACCTGTCGCCCCTGCCGACGAGCGACTTGCGCTGGGCGTCCTGCTCGCTGCGGTTTATGCCCGAATAGTAGTCGTACAGCCTCGAGCGCAGCACTTTGAACGCCTTATCCTTGTTCTTGAGCTGGCTCCTCTCGTCCTGACAGGTGACGACTATGCCTGTGGGAAAGTGCGTGAGCCTTATAGCCGTCTCGGTCTTGTTGACCTTCTGCCCGCCCGCGCCCGAGGAGCGGTATACGTCCACCCTGACGTCCTCGTCGCGTATCTCCACGTCGACGTCCTCCGCCTCGGGAAGCACGGCGACCGTCGCGGTAGATGTATGCACCCTGCCCTGACTTTCGGTTTCCGGCACGCGCTGTACTCTGTGGACGCCGCTCTCGAACTTGAGTTGTTTATAGGCGTCCTTGCCTGTTATGTTGAGCACTATTTCCTTTATGCCGCCCAGCTCGGTATCGTTCTCGTCGACGACCTCCACCTTAAGGCGGTGGTGGTCGCAATAGCCGAGATACATCCTGTACAGCTCGGCAGCAAAGAGCGCAGCCTCCTCGCCGCCGGCGCCGCCCCGTATCTCCATTATGCAGTTCCTGTCGTCGTTCTTGTCCCTGGGCAGAAGGAGAATTTTGAGCTCCTCGTCAATCTCCGAAAGGCGACCCTTTACGGAATATATCTCCTCCGACAGAAGGGCGCGCATCTCGGGGTCGGTCTCGGTGGCGATTGCCTCCTCCGCCTGCGTGAGCTTGCGCTGTTCGCGCATATACTCCTCGTACTTGAGCGCCGGCTCGGAGAGTTCCGCCTGCTCCTTGGCGACCTTTGTCCACTCCTCCCCGCCGACGGGTATGCTGCCGTCGGAGAGCTTGGAAGTGAGCGACTGATATCTTGAATAAATTTCGGTTATCTTGCTGTTCATACCTTTAAATTATAAGACAGAGAACCCCGACCAAATTGTCGAAATTCTCTGTTTTTTGCCGTTAAAATGCTATTTTCAGGAACCTGTCTACGCCCGAAAAATCTTTGACCATCATAGCATAATCGCGCTTTTCAAAGAGCTTTAAGACTTCCTCTGCCTGGTCCTCGCCGACTTCGAGCATAAGCATTCCGCCCTTGGCGATGTAGCGCGTTACTTCCTTTGCGAGGCGACGGTAGAAGTCCAGCCCGTCCTCGCCGCCGTCAAGGGCGACCCTCGGCTCGTAATCCTTTACCTCTCTCTGAAGCCCGTCGATGTCCGCACTCTTTATATAGGGGGGATTGCAGACTATGAGGTTGAACCTGCCGTGTATCCTTGAAAAGAGGTCGCTCTGCACGAAGGTTATCTCCGCGCCGTTGAGCGCTGCGTTTTCCCTGGCGAGCATTATAGCCGCATCCGACACGTCTGCGGCGGTAACCTGGACTTTCTTGTCTGCGCAGTGCTTGGCTATCGCCACGGCTATGCAGCCGCTGCCCGTGCACATATCCAGCACCTTGTCGCCCTCTTCAATAATCTTTACGGCGTGTTCGGCAAGAATTTCGGTCTCGGGACGGGGAATGAGCGCCCTCTCGTCGACCTTTATCTTGCAGTCGTAGAAGTCGACGTCACCTATAATATACCAAAGCGGTCTGCCCGTCAGTCTTTCGTCGACAATCTCGTTAATCCTGCGCGTCTCTTTGGGCTTTATTATGCGCTCTTTGCCGAGGTCGCTGCGCTTTATGCCGAGCACGAGGGAATATATCCACTCCGCATCGGAAGCGTCTATGCCTGCCTTTCCGAACTTCTGCTTTGTCGACTTGAGCATTTCGGAGAGTATCCCGCCCGTGACGAAGGAACTCTCCTTCATATCGGGGTCGGCGTCCATCTCCATTGCGGCGTTGAACGCGGCAATTGCCACCTCCACCATCTGTTCGTCGGGTTCGCGAGTGGTAAGCGCCTTCTGAAGGAGCACCCCGGGCGACTTGAACACGGCGGAAATCTTGCCGTGGAAACGGGCGAGCAGCTTTAAAATTTCGTAGGAAACGCCCGCAATGACGGGCAAAAGCACAATCTCTATGCCCAGCTTTGCAAGTATCTGGAGGGGACGGGAAGCAATGAGGTGTACCCCGCACGCCCAGTTGACGACGCCGACTATGAGTACGTTGATTATTAGCACTATGAAGAGGAACGACGTGCCGCACCTGTCGTGTATGCGCGAACAGCCCATCACGTTTTCTACGGTGAGGGGCAGTCCCTTTTCGTAGCAGTTTATCGTCTTATGTTCCGCGCCGTGATAGGCATACAGCCTCTTCATATCCTTCATAAGGAGCACGAGGGCGAGATATCCTATGAAAATCGCCAGCTTGAACACGCCGAGCAGGAGATATTCCCACACGGTGCCGTTGAGAACGGGTGCAAGCCCCTTGATTGCGCCGACGAGGAAGTTGGGCAGCCATATGAAGAGCACTACGGCGAGCGCCAGCCCGACGATCATCGAGAGCAGGCTGGCTATCTGCATCAGGTCAAGCTTATACTTTTCGGCAACCCACTTTTCAATCCTGCTGGGCTCTTCGTCGCTTTCCGTGCACATCTTTGCGCTGCGCATAAGTGCCTTTGTGCCGCGGACGAGAGAGACGAACATATTGACTACGCCCCTTACAAAGGGTATTTTCGTCGCCCTGCCGCCCTGTTTGTACCTGACGCGCTCTACCTGTATTTCGCCTTCGGGGTCCCTTACCGCCGTGCAGTAAGAGCTCTTGCCCATCATCATGACGCCTTCAATTACCGCCTGACCGCCGACCGAAGAACATATTGTATTTTTTTTCTTTTCTCTTTTAGTCATAATAATATTTTAGCATCAAAACCGGATGAATAAAACCCAAAAATAAAAAATACGGCTTCAAAGAAATTCCGGAGCCGCATTTTCAGGTTTTTAGATACTGTATCTTTTCTTGAACTTATCAACACGGCCGCCCGTATCGACAAGCTTCTGCTTGCCGGTAAAGAAGGGATGGCACTTGTTGCAGATATCCACTTTAAGCGTTTCAACGTTTTTGGTAGTACCTGTCTTGAAGGTTGCGCCGCACGCGCACACTACCGTAACTTCGTGATAGTTAGGATGTATATCGGGCTTCATATCTTCACCTCGCTGTTAATTCTTAATAAATGCTTACTTATTATAATGAAAAAAAATATATAAGTCAATCGTTTTTCCCTCTTTGGCGCATTTTTTTATCCCCCGCGGACGACATTTATCCAAAATGACGCTTTTTTGCGAGAAAAGGTTGATTTAAAGCCAACTTAGTCGTATAATAGGCATATGGATAAATGGGTATTGGTCGGCCCCAGCAAGGTCGAAAAGAGAGAACAGTGCGAGAGCGAGATTACTCCCACACAGGTAAAGGTCAAGGTAAGCCACGTTCTGGTATCCAACTTTGACGCGTTTTTATACACCGGCGACAAGAAGGTGTCCTATCCCCGCACTCCGGGGCGATTTGCCATAGGCATAGTGACCGAGACGGGAAGCGCCTGCTACGGCGTAAAAAAGGGCGCGAGGGTGTGCCTGAACTCCGTTCGTCCCTGCGGCAAGTGCTTGAGCTGCAAAACGGGCGCAAAGGACGAGTGCGAGCACGTTGAAATTGCCGGTCTGGACTTTGACGGATTTCTGCGCGATTTCGTAGTCTGCGAATACACCGACGTCACCGTCATTCCCGACAGCGTGAACGATTTGAACGCCCTGTGCATAGAACACGTCGCCATTGCCGAGAATATATATGACAAACTCAATCTGCCTGCAGGCTCAAGCATAGCCATTGTCGGCGCAGGTTTTCTCGGCAGCATTTTGACGCAGATAGCGCTCTATCACAAACTTGTTCCCATTGTAATAGACAACAATCCGAGGAACATAGAGCGGCTTAAGCGCAGCGGGGCGTTCTTCACCTTTGCCGCAGATGACAATCTGATGGCGAACATAAACGAGGCGACCAGCGGAAGCATGTGCGACGCAGCGATTTATACCTCCTGCTGCAAACTGACTTCCACCGTGCCCGCCAACGCGCTGGCAAACGGCAAGGACCTGGTGCTGGGCGGTTTCTGCACGGTCAACTTTACGATGGACGCCCGCCCCATCTTTGAAAAGAACCTGCGCCTTTACGCCGTTTCCGACGGATACGGCTATAACGAGACGGCGATAAATATGCTCGTCCACGGCGCAATAGACTTAAGCAACTTTGAAAAGGAGATTTTAAGCGAGTTCGACGTCGGCAAGCTGTACGAGGAGAGGGCTGAAAAGGCATCCTATACCGCCAAGCTGACCGTCCTTAAACTCATAATGTGACCTGCGGGCGACGGAATTTTTTTCTATGCGCCTGTTACGTTTTATTTTTTCACGCATCTTCATATGTCTTGTACTTATTGCGGCGCTCTTCGCCGCAATAATTTTTTTGTGCCTCTATATCCACTCCCTGCTGCCCGCGGCGTGGGCGTTCGGCATTGCTGGGATATTTTCGCTTATCACCGCCCTCGTCATAATGAGCCGTCCCTCCCCCTCCGCATTTAAATGCGCGTGGCTGGCACTCATTGCCGCGCTTCCCTTTTTCGGAGCGTTTGTATACCTCGTCTCTCTGTGGGAATTTTCCTTTTGCGAAAGAGACGCAGACCGCACTTTCCGCGCCGAGCTTAAAGGCTTCAGATATTTCGGCGACGGCAGCGAATACCTGCGGGAGCTGACTGCGCGCATAAGTGCGGCGGAGGAATATGTCTTTCTTGAGTACTTCATAATAGCGCGCGGCAGTGTCTGGACGGAGATATTTTCGGCGCTGAGACAGGCGCTAAAGCGGGGCGTGAGGGTGAGCATAATCTACGACGGAGTGGGCAGCGCGCTGAGGGCGCCTTTGAGGAGTTTTTCGACGCTGAAAAAGGAGGGTGCGGAGATTAAGGCTTTCCGCAAGCCCTTTCCCCTGCCATTTTACCGACTGAACAGCCGCGACCACCGCAAGATTGCCGTGATAGACGGCAGATTTGCCTTTACGGGCGGAGTAAACCTCGCCGACGAATACGCCAACCTAACTTCTCCCCACGGACACTGGAAGGACGGAGGAACGATGCTCGAAGGAGAAATAGCCGCCTCATTCGGGAAGCTGTTTGCAGAAAACTTCAACGCCGAAAAACAAAAGAAAGCGCGGGCACAGCCCGTCTGCGTCCCGACGCCCGTCTGCGCCCCACCGTCTTTTGACGGGCTTTCAGACGTCGACGCGGCGGTGATAGCCGACGCGGCGCAGAGCACGGGCGGCATATACGAGGACTTTGCAGCCTCGCTGATATATTCGGCGCGCAGACGGGTATATATAATGACGCCATACCTGTGTATAGACGACAAGCTGGCGGACGCACTGAAATTTGCGGCGGCGCGCGGCGCTGACGTGGGCATAATTATACCGCACATTCCCGACAAGAGACTGACATTTGAGATAACGCGGACATATGCCGACAGACTGATTGCGCACGGCGTGAAGATATACGAATATACCCCGGGGTTTATGCACTCCAAGGCGATTGTCTGCGACGACTGCGCCGCGGTGGGCAGCTATAACTTCGACTTCCGCTCTATGCGGCTGAACTGCGAATGTGCGGTTGCGGCGGGCGGCGCATTCGCAGCCGCCGTCGCCGACGACTTTTTAAAGACTGCCGCGCTGAGCGCGCAGCGCCTGCCCGTAAAGCACGGCGCGGCAAGGCGGTCGGCAAGGCGCATCCTCGCCCTGTTCGCGCCACTCGTATGAGCGCACCCCTTCCGTTTAGTTGCAATCGGCGGGGCATTTGCGCTATAATAATCGTATGATAAAACTCATTGCAAGCGACCTGGACGGAACGCTGCTTCCGCCCACAAAGATAATGCCGGAGGAGACGTTTCCCCTGATCGAAAAGTTCACCGCGGTGGGCGGCACATTCACCCCCGCGAGCGGCAGACAGCTTCCCAACCTCAAAAAGCTGTTTGCGCCCGTGTGCGACAAGATTGCGATAATCGCCGAGAACGGCGGGCTTGTATGGCACAAAGGGGAGATAATCTACTCCAATCCCACCCCGACGGAGGACATTGTGCGCGCGCTGGAGATTATACGCGGCATAGATGGCATATACCCCGTGCTGTCCTGTGCCGACTGCGCCTTTTACGAGGACGACCTGCCCATCTTCGTCGAGACGGTGAAGAAGTCCTATTCCTCCGAATGTAAGGTGACCAGCCTTGCAGAGACGGCAAAGAACCATACCGCGCTGAAAATTTCGGTATGGGACAGTCGCCCCGCCGCCGAACACGCGGGGCTGTTGCTGCCGCAGCGCATAGAGGGGCTGCGGGTGATGATTTCGGGCTTTGACTGGCTGGATGTCAGCGTGAAAAACGCCAACAAGGGCAACGCGCTTAAGGCGCTTATGGAGCACGTAGGGTGCACGCGGGAAGAGTGCGCGGCGTTCGGCGACCATATGAACGACTATGAGATGCTCTGCGAGAGCGGACACCCCTTCGTGACGGCAAACGCCTATCCCCTCCTCAAGGAGAAGATAGGCACAGAGATAGCCTCCAACAGGGAAAACGGCGTAATTGAAAAACTAAAGGAGATTATATGAAACTTTTAATCGCTTCTGACATACACGGCTCCGCCGTATGGTGCAAAAAACTTGTAGAGCGCTTTGAAGAGGAGGGCGCCGACAAACTGCTGCTTCTGGGCGACATACTCTATCACGGTCCCCGCAACCCCCTGCCCGACGGCTATTCACCCAAAGAGGTATGCGGGCTGCTCAACCCGATAAGGGAAAAGATAATCGCCGTGCGCGGCAACTGCGACAGCGAAGTCGACCAGATGGTGCTTGACTTCAACGTCTCCTCCGACTATGCCGAGGTATATGCCGACGGCGTAAAGCTGACGCTCTCGCACGGGCACAGGGCAGTTCCCCCCCTCGGCAAGGGCGACGTATATCTGACGGGACACACCCACGTGCCCTTAAACGTCACCGAAAAAGAGGGCTATCTGCACCTCAACCCCGGCTCCGTATCGCTTCCGAAGGAGGGGAGCGCGCACGGATATATAATCTTCGAGAGCGGAAAATTTACATTTAAGGCGCTTGACTGAGCACTATTGACAACAGAGCGCGCCTAAGCTATAATGTCTTTGACCCGAATTGCGGGCATAAAGGGATTTTTATGAACAAATTCGTAAGCATACTCACTGCGGCGGCTCTGACGGCGGGACTTACAACCCTCTTCGTCGGCTGCGGCGGAGACGACAATAGGTCATACGTCGGCGATATCTCCGCCGAAAAATATTCCTCGCTCGACGATGCGGCTGTCGGTTGCATCGACAACGGGGTCGCAGGCATAACGACGGGCGCCAAATTCAAGCCCTATACAAAGGAGCGCACGCTCGGCAACAGACAGATTGAAGAGCTCGACCTCACCGACGGCGAGAGAAAAGGGCTTACCTCCGCCGAAGAGGGCACGATTACCTTTTCCGCCGCACTGCGCGGGGAAGAGCTTGAAGAAAGCCAGATGAGGGTGATTATTCTGACCTTTGGCAGCGAATATACCTATTACCTTCACGAACCCGAGGAGGGCGAAAATATGACGGCGAGCTATTACAACCGACTTATGAACGAGGAGTTTGACAACTTTACGATGTCGATGAACTCCACCATTTCGTCTACGGTTGACGAAGTGACAGTAAAGCTTAACACGCAGTTCGACCTTAAGTACACTGGCACGGAGCTCTGGTTCAAGACAAGCATTTCCGAAGACACATCCGCTACTGACTCGCAGACGACGGAGATATTCGCCGCCGAAGAGGACGGAAAGCTGACGATATGGATGAGCCTCAACGGCAGCGACTATCTGGTAGTTTCCTCCGCAGAATACGTCAACCTGGGCGAGCTGCTTGAAGAGACTATGTCGGATATGGCTACCTCCGTCGACATCGACCACTCTTTCTTCGTAAAGACAGATTTCGGCTTCGGCGTGAGGTCGGACAGAATAGAGTCCACCGCGGCAAGAATGTTTGCAGGGCTGCAGCTTGCAGACGTGACGAGCTTTGGCGAGATGAGCTATAACTTCTTCATCAACGACGGTTCAATCACCTCGACAGTCGTCAATTGCTCTGTGACGTTCACCGACGGCGACAAGACGGTGACCAGGGCGATGATGATGCATACGCAGATTACCGACATAGGCACGACGGAGATACATCTGCCCGAACTCGACAAATAACTGTGAATAACTTGAACATATGAGAGCCGCCGCAACGGCAAATCCGTTGCGGCGGCATTTTTTATCTGAATATTCTTCAGGGCGGAGGCACTCATTTCAGACGGGCTGTCATTTTTCTGCGCAGTTTCTGAAAAAGTATTCCCTGCGCCCAATGCACTTGGCGAGGATTACTGCCGCACCCGCTATCATTGCATACCCGATAGCGCCGAGCACGGCCATACACACTATGACGACGACCTCGCGCCTGATTGCCGCGTCCTTCATAAGCTCCGCGACGACGTTCCACGTCCCCACAAGCGCGAAATATGCTCCTGTTAAAAAGAGCGCAATCATCAATAAAAACATAAAATTTATTCGCCGCGATGAAGGGACTTCCCTTACTATCTTGACTTCGACTACCTTTTCTCCGTTTTCGTTCACGCCGTCCTTTAAAAGGTAGTCGCAGTTGACTTCGAGTATCTCCGAAAGCCGCACGAGATTATCCGTCTCGGGATATGCCAACCCCGCCTCCCACCGCGAAACAGCCTGTCTTGTTATCCCGAGAAGGTCGGCAAGCTGTTCCTGCGTCAGGTTATGCGTCTTTCTCGCTTTTGCCAATTTGTCGCCTATATTCATATAAGCCAACCTCCTTTATTTTTCTGTATACAGAGTATAGCACTGCGCTGTCGAACAGCCAAATACACACGTTTTCTATTTGCAACTTTTGAATTGCTTTTTAAAACTTTTGCCGCTTTTGCAGAGATTATCGTCCCTTTGCAGCCGATATAGCCCCCATAGTATGCTTCATTCGTCGCACTTTTCAGTCGGAATTCAGTACCTGCCGCGGTACAGCGCCTTTGCGATGGCGGTGTACTTCTTTACGAAGTCGCCCTTTGCCGCGGTATAGCCGTCGCGGTCGTGCCTGAACCTTTCGGCAAGCCCGAGCTTAAGGGCGGCATACTCCTCCGCGACGGCGGGAAACCGGTTGAGATAGTCGCGGAAATACAGTTCGTCATTGTCGCCCGCACGCCTTAAGTGCAGGTGAAACACCCTCTCGGCGAACCCGTCCTCCGTATATCCCCTGTTGAACGACTTGCGCCCCTCTCCCTCGCTCATACAGATATAGCCGTTTTCGGCAATTATCTCTGCGAGCTCTTCGATATCCTCGCCCTCGCCCGCCTCGGCGAGAATGTCGACAATCGGCTTTGCGCATATGCCCTCTATCGCCGTGCTGCCGACGTGGTGCAGCTGTACGCCGTGCCCCGCAAGCGCGTTCTTGAGCCGCGCGCTCTCCTCCTCATACCACTCCTTCCAACCGTCGGAATGTGGCGAGATGACTATCGGGAAGAGCTGCCAGAGCTCTTCAAGCGTCATATCCTGCAATCGTTTGCCCATACGCAATGCCTCCGAACATATGCCGCATATACTGCCGAGCACGGATGCCGCATATATTGTATTGACCATATTATATTACCTCCGCGCGAAAAAATCAATTGCCTGCCATAATTGCGCGCCACGGCAGACAATGAAAAATTTACTATTGACATCGGGCGAATAAAGAACTATAATGTATATAAACTAAAAATAAAGGAGATTTCTCAATGGCTAAAGGAAAGAGAGACTATTTCGGTCTGGGATATATAGTCAGTGTAATACTTGCGATTATCCCCGTAACCTCGTGGCTCTGCGGTGCAATTACCCGACTTCAGGAGGGCAAGATCGTCGCATTTATCATCAGGCTCGTATTCGGTTTCACTATCGTATGGATATGCGACCTCGTCCTGATGATACTCAGCAAGAGAATTTTGCGCATAATTCCCATCTGACGAAAGACAAAAATTATGGGCGCGGACGAAGTATTCGTCCGCGCCCTTTCTCTGCCGGCGCGCCCCTCTTTTCTGTCGTTTGCTTTCTCTGTCGCCGCGCGCCGTTCAAGGCGCGCGGCGACACCAATCTTCGCCACATAAATTCGGGCAACGAAAAAAGCGACGGAAAATTCCGTCGCTTTGCACTTCTTATGAGATTAAACGAGCTCGATGATAGCCTCTTCTGCAGCGTCGCCACGGCGTTCGCCGAGAAGGTAGATGCGGGTATAGCCGCCGCCCTGACCGAGTTCTTCCTTGCGCTGAGCATACTTGGGAGCGATTTCGTTGAACAGCTTCTCCATAAGGGGATGCTGGATGTCCTTCGTCCTTGCCTTATACTCCGACTTCTTCTCGTTGAAGCCCTTTATTTCCTGAAGGTCGCGCAGCTTTGCCATTATTGCACGGCGTACCGCAAGCTTCTTTGCGCTGTCCTTTACTACCTTTACGGTAACTTCCTTGCCCTTTGCGTCGGTCTTTGTAACTTCCTTTTCTTCGTTGAGGTCATAGACGCTCATTGCTTTGGTTATTATCTTCTCGACATAGGGTTGAAGCTCTTTAGCCTTTGCAGCCGTCGTCTTAATCCTGCCGTACCAAAGGAGTTCGGAAGCCTGATTTCTGAGCAATGCAATTCTCTGTTCTGATGTTCTTCCCAATTTACCGGGCATTTTATTAGTCCTCCTTGTTTGCTAACGAAAGACCGTAGGATTGAAGCTTCAAGATTACTTCGTCCAGCGACTTTCTGCCCAGGTTCCTTACCTTGAGCATTTCGTCTTCCGTCTTTTTGGTTAAATCTTCTACTGTGTGTATGTTCGCGCGCTTCAAGCAGTTGTACGAACGTACTGATAAATCCATATCCTCGATCGCCATAGCGAGTATCTTCTGCTGGCGGTCATCCTCGTTCTTGACGAGTATGTCCATATCCCTTATCGTATCCGACAGGTCGACGAACAGACTGGTGTGGTCCTGCATTATCTTTGCCGCAAGAGATACGATTTCCTTTGCGGAGAATGCGCCGTTCGTCCATACTTCGAGCATAAGCTTGTCAAAGTCGGTATTCTGTCCGACCCTGGTGTTCTCTACGCTGTAGTTAACCTTCTTGACGGGTGTATAGATGCTGTCGATGGGGATATAGTCGATGAGCTCCGACCTCGTGTGGTCTGCGCCCTTATAGCCCCTGCCGCGGCCGATAGTTATTTCCATATCTATCTTGCCGCCCTCGTCAACGGTACATATGTGCTGGTCGCCGTTGATTATCTCGATTTCGGCGTCCTGCTCGATATCGCTTGCCTTGACCTCTGCAGGTCCTTCCTTGTAGAGGTGCACTACCTTTACATAGTCCCTGTCCGTGACTTTGGTCTTGATTGCGAGAGTTTTTAAGTTGAGGATTATTTCGGTAACGTCCTCCTTGACGCCGGGAACTGCGGAAAATTCGTGCTTTACCGAACCGTCAAGAAACCTTATCCCCTGTGCCGCCGCGCCGGGCAGTGCGGACAGGAGTATTCTTCTAAGGCAGTTGCCTATTGTAAGACCGAAACCCTTTTCGAGGGGTTCAACGACTACCTTCGCATAGGACTGGTCTTCGCTTTCCACAACCTCTATTCTGGGCATATCCATTTCGATCATATGCTACCTCCTGAATTTTAATTATTACTTGGAGTACAATTCGACAATCATATGCTCCGCAATCTGGCTGTCGATATCGTCCCTCTGAGGAAGTGCAATGACCTTGCCTTCGAGCTTTTCGGGGTTGAATTCCAGCCACTTGGGGAGATTTGCCGCCTTAGCGGACTTTATCGCCTCGAAGTACTTGTTCGATGTCTTGTTTTCCTTTACGGCTACGATGTCGCCCGCCTTTACGATGTAGGAGGGGATGTTTACCTTCTTGCCGTTTACCGTGAAGTGTCCGTGGTTTACAAGCTGCCTTGCCTGTGCGCGGGATACGCCGAGACCCATACGGAAGATGACGTTGTCCAGCCTTCTTTCGAGGAGGGAGAGCATATTTTCACCGGTGATGCCCTTCATACGGTCAGCCGCCTCGTAGTATGCCCTGAACTGTCCTTCCTGTACGCCGTAAATACGCTTAACCTTCTGCTTTTCTCTGAGCTGCTGGCCGTATTCGGATACCTTCTTCCTGCCTGCGCCGTGTACGCCGGGTGCAACGGGACGCTTTTCAAAAGGGCACTTGCCGCTAAAACACTTGTCGCCCTTCAAAAAGAGCTTTGCGCCTTCTCTTCTGCAAAGACGGCATTTTGCTTCTCTGTATGTTGCCATAATCTAAACCTTCCTCCTTTATACTCTACGACGCTTAGGCGGTCTGCAGCCGTTATGGGGTATGGGCGATACGTCCGAAATAAGGGTAATTTCCAGCTCGCAGTTTGCAAGGGCGCGGATTGCAGACTCCCTGCCTGCACCAGGACCCTTTACATAGACTTCTACCGAGCGAAGTCCGTGTTCCTTTGCTGCCTTTGCTGCCGTTTCGCAAGCCATCTGGGCTGCGAAGGGAGTGCCCTTCCTGGAACCCTTGAAGCCGAGCGCGCCTGCGCTGGACTGGCTGATTGCGTTACCCTGCATATCCGTAACGGTTACCAAAGTATTGTTGAAAGATGACTGAATGTGTACCTGACCTCTATCGACCTTCTTGAGCTCCTTGCGCTTTCTTGAAACGGTCGTCTTCTTTGTTGCTGCCATATAGCTTTATACTCCTCCTGCCTTACTTTGCGCCCTTCTTCTTGGCTACCGTGCGGCGAGGTCCTTTCCTCGTCCTTGCGTTTCTCTTGCCCTTACAGGCAGACCCTTTCTGTGCCTGATGCCCCTGTAGCAGCCGATTTCCATAAGTCTTTTGATGTTGAGCGAAACTTCGCTGCGGAGTTCGCCCTCTACTCTGTAATTGTGATCGATATACTCTCTGAGCTTGGATACCGTCGTCTCGTCGAGATCCTTAACTCTCGTATCGGGGTCTACGCCCGTTGCGGCAAGGATCTTCTTGGATGTAGCAAGTCCTATACCGTATATATAGGTAAGACCTATCTCTACTCTCTTCTCTCTGGGTAAATCTACACCGGCAATACGTGCCATACGATTTATTTCCTCCGTTAAATTGGCCTTTTAAGCCCTCTTGATTTTTATTTTTTATATATGGAAACCCGCGACGTCGGCAAGCGCATTTTAAGATTGGAATGTCTGCGCCGCCGAAGGCGGAATTGTTTTTGAATTTATTGGACTTGCGTCCAAAAAAATCAGACGATTGCGGATAATGCGGCAGAAAATGGCGGGACGCGCGCCTTACGGCGCTTTTTTACGGGAATTTTTGTCCGCACGCTGCGTCGCTGCGCGGTCGCGCTGCTGCCGGATAACGTGAAAATGGCGGCAAAAGTATGCTATGCCCCCGTAATTTTCCGCGGACAAGCTCCTTTCACCGAAATTTTGCATATTACATTATAACACAACCGAAGTTGAAAAAGCAAGAAATTACCGACACAAAGTTCGGCAATTTTTGCGTGATTTTAAAGTTTTTTTATAGGCAGCGCTTATTTTAGCCCTGTCTCTGCTTATGGCTCTTGTTCTTGGAACAGATAACCATAACCTTGCCGTTTCTTTTGATGACCTTGCACTTGTCGCACATAGGCTTAACCGAGGGTCTTACTTTCATAATGGTACTCCTTAAAAGTTATTTGTCGTCGGTGCCGTCAGGATTGAAAGAACCGACTTGCAGCCGCGGATTTGCCCGCGCTGCACGCGCACGGAAAATGCCCTTTTACCTGCGCCCGCATTGCAGGCGCCTTTTACGGGGGGCTTTTCCGCAAGCGCCGCCGTTGGCCGTTCATCGTCCGATTGAGCCTTAAACCTTTTTACGCGCCTTATGACTTGCTGCGCCAGGTTATTCTGCCCTTGGTGAGGTCATAAGGGCTCATTTCGAGCTTTACGGTGTCGCCCTCTATAATTCTTATATAGTTTAGGCGAAGCTTGCCCGAGATGTACGCCGTGATGACATAACCGTTGGAAAGCTGAACTTTGAAGTTTGCATTGGGAAGGCACTCTATTACCTTGCCCTCTGCCTCGATTACATCGTCCTTAGACAAAATGTTACTCCTCCGACTGAACTTGGTTTATAAGTTTATTTTCAATTTGCTTAAGACCGTATGCGACCGACGCATCGAAAGAGCCGTCGAAGGGCATCTTCACGCCGATGTCTGCCGCAGACAGGTTATACAGCCTGACGTGTCTTAAGTTCTTGCGCTTGGGATTTGCGAGCGTGCGCTTTGCGCCGTCCGCCACACTGACATATCCTCCGTCCGTGCCGACCACGACATAGAACTTATCCCTGTCGCGCCCCTGCACGCTGCGGACTATCTCTCCTCTGAAGGGAGTTTTTAACTTCATATCGCCACTTACAGGGTAAGGATTTCCACCCCGTCCTCTCTGATGAGCACGGTGTTTTCATAGTGCGCAGAGGGCTTTTTGTCGGCGGTAGTGACCGTCCAGCCGTCGCGCTTGTCGAAAATCACCTTGTACGTTCCCATATTTATCATCGGCTCTATGCAGATGGTCATGCCTGCCTTGAGACGCATTCCCGTGCCCTTCTTTCCGTAGTTGGGAACGGAGGGGTCCTCGTGCATTTCCCTGCCTATGCCGTGACCTACAAGCGCCCTGACGACACCGTAGCCGTGGCTTTCGGCGTGGGTCTGCACCGCGTAGCCGATGTCGAAGAGGGGCGTGCCCGCCTTGAGCCCTTCGATTGCCTTGAAGAAACATTCGCGCGCGACCTCTACGAGCCTGCGCTTTTCTTCTGAAACGTTGCCTATCATAAAGGTTCGCGCCGCGTCGCCGTTGAAGCCGTTCTTTTCCGCCGTGATGTCCACGCTGACGATATCGCCGTCCTCTATCACCCTGTCGCCGGGGATGCCGTGAACGACGACTTCGTTTACCGATACGCAGGCGCTTGCCGGATAGCCGCAATAGCCCAGCGACGAAGGCGTTGCGCCGTTTGCCGTGATGTATTTATACACAAGCTCGTCGACCTCTTTGGTCGTCATACCTGCGCAGATGTGTTTGCCGACATACTCCAGCGTTTCTTTGACTATGCGGCAGGGTTCGCGCATCAGCTCGATTTCCTGTTCGCTCTTTACGCTTAGCATTTACCCAGACCTTCGAGAGCCGCCGTGACCAGCTTGAACACCTCGTCGGGGGACTTGGTGCCGCACTCTATGGTGACCAGCTTGCCCTGCTTTTTGTAGTACTCGGCTACGGGCGCCGTCTGGCTGAAGTATGTATCCAATCTGCTCTTTACCGTTTCGGGATTGTCGTCCGCGCGCTGATACAGCTCGCCGCCGCACTTTGCGCAGGTCGTTCTGCCGCCCAGCGTGGAGACGTGATAGCTCTCGCCGCAACTGCACACCCTGCGCCCGCATATCCTGTCCATAAGGAGGGATACGTCGACGTCGATGTTGAGACAGACGTCTATCTTTGCGAACTTGTCAAGCTCTTCTGCCTGGAATACGTTGCGGGGGAAGCCGTCGAGCATATATCCGCCGCCGAGGTCGTCCTTCTGAAGTCTGTCCCTGACTATGTCGCAGGTAACTTCGTCGGGGACGAGTTTGCCCGCGTCGATATAGCTCTTTGCCACCTTGCCGATGGGCGTCCCGCCCTTGATGTTGGCGCGGAATATGTCGCCCGTGGAAATGTGGATGAGATTGTATTTCTGCTCTATGAGGCTCGCCTGGGTGCCCTTTCCTGCGCCGGGCGCGCCGAGTAATACTATGTTCATCTGATGTCTCTCCCGTTTGTTTGCTTTAAGTTGTGCGGGAACGGCATCGACGCCTCTGGCGTTTGACCGTCCGCGCGCGCGGCCGTCCGCCGCGCGGCAAGGCGCCGCGGGCAGGTGCCGCAATATGCGGGGTGCGCCTGCGCAAATGAACGCTGCCGGCGCACACAATTTATTCCTTGATGACTGCCGAAGGGACATTCGGGCATCTATGCCCGCCTGCCCGATTATTTGAGGAAGCCCCTGTAGTTCTTCATCATAAGCTGCGACTGAAGCTGTTTGTCGAGCTCAAGCGCGACAGAGACAACAATCAGAATACCCGTGGTGGAGAACACGCTGATGAGGTCGGTCGACATTCCCACGCCCGTAAGAACTACGGCAAGTACCGAAGGAATGAGTGCGACTATCGTCAGGTATATTGCGCCGAACAGCGTGATGCGTCCGTTTATCTTCCTGAGATAATCGGCCGTGGGCTTGCCGGGGCGAATGCCCTGAATGAAGCCGCCGTTCTGCTGTATCGTCCTCGAAATGTCGTCGGGGTTAAACTGCATAGACGCATAGAAGAATGAGAATGCGAATATGAGCAGACAGAGCGCCAGCATATAGATGAACTGACCGTACCAGTTGGGCGAATTTGCCGCGAACCAGTTGGTTACGCCCGTCTCGAACGCCGTGCCGGGCCAGAAGAAGCTGGCGAGCATTGCGGGTATGGAGATGAACGCAAACGCAAAGATGAGGGGCATTACGCCTGCGCCTGCTATACGCATAGGGATGACCGACGACTGACCGCCGTACATCTTTCTGCCCTTTACCTGTTTTGCGTACTGGACGGGGATCTTCCTTTCGGACAAATCGACCGCAACTATCGCCGCAAACTCAAATATCGTAAGAATGATGAAACCGAGAACTTCCCACAAAACTGCAGGGTTGCCAGTAAATGCAGTTACGAACTTTGCGACTATCTGGTCGCCCGCCGTGGAAAGTATGCCGATGAAGATGATGAGCGATATGCCGTTGCCGATGCCGTATTCGGTAATTCTTTCGCCCAGCCACATTACAAGCATTGCGCCCGCCGTATATACTACGGTGAGGAAGATGCCTGCAATCCACTTTGCGCCCACTTCGCCTATCGAGGTGTTGCCGCCGAACCTTACAAGGTCGACTACGCCTTCGCTGGACAGACCGAAATTGACTATGATGCCGATTGCCTGCGCAACTGCAAGCAGAATGGTGACATATCTTGTTATCTGCGCAATCTTCTTCCTGCCCTCTTCGCCCTGTTTGGACAGTCTTTCAAGCGCGGGTATGCCGACGCTCAAAAGCTGAATTATAATCGAGGCGTTGATGTACGGGCTTATGCCGAGTGCAAAGAGCGTTGCGTTGGTGAGTGAACCGCCCGAAATTGCGGACATTATTTCCAGAAACGACTTGTCCTGAATGACGTCCCTGAACGCGCCGGCGTCTATGCCGGGCACGGGAATGTAACAGCCGAGCCTGAAAACAAGCAAGAGAAGAAGCGTAAGCCATATCTTCTTGCGTATATCCTTATTCTTAAAACAATTTTTTATTGTTTCAAACATTTAGAACCTCTCTTGCGGCGACCGCGTAAGGGCACAATTGCCCCCGCGCGCTGCGCCGTATGCCTGCCGATAAGATTATTCGGCGTCGTTTGCAATTACTTCGCAGGTGCCGCCGGCATTTTCGATTGCCGTCTTTGCGCTTGCGGAGAACTTTGCTGCCTTCACGGTAAGCGCTACTTTTACTTCGCCCTTGCCGAGAACCTTTAAGCCGCCGTTATTCTTTACGAGCTTGGCAAGCTTGTTTTCTACCACGTAGTCATAGTCTACGACCGTGCCTGCGGGAACCGATTCAAGCTGCGAAAGGTTTACAATGAGGTAAGAAGTTGCCCACTTGTTGTGGAAACCCCTCTTGGGTATTCTTCTGTGAAGGGGCATCTGACCGCCTTCAAATCCGGGACGAACGCCGCCGCCCGAACGAGCCCACTGACCCTTATGTCCTTTGCCTGCCGTCTTGCCCTTGCCGGAACCGATGCCTCTGCCTAATCTCTTGGGAGAAGTCGTTGCGCCCTCTGCGGGCTGTAATGTATCAATTCTCATAATATCTTCTCCTTATACCTCTTCGACCTTAAGAAGGTACTTGACCTTTTCGATCTGTCCCAGATTTGCGGGAGTGCTCTCAAGGGTCTTGGTCGAACGGATCTTCTTAAGTCCCAACGCCGCAACGGTTGCCTTTACCGTCTTGGTCTCGTTGGATACGCTCTTTATTAACGTAATCTTTACCATAATATCCTCCGCTTAGCCTAAAATTTCCTCTACCGTCTTGCCCCTTGCGGCTGCAATCTCTTCGGGAGACTTAAGCGCGGCAAGTCCTGCAACTGCCGCCTTTACGCAGTTGATGGGGTTGTTGGTGCCGTGAGACTTGGTACGGATATCCTTTACGCCTGCGGCTTCCATAACCGCACGGACGGGACCGCCCGCGATAACGCCGGTACCTTCGGATGCAGGCATCATAAGCACGCTGCCCCTTCCGTACACGCCGGTTACGCCGTGAGGAATGGATGTGCCCTTGAGATTTACCTTGAGGAGGTTCTTCTTTGCCTGAGCGGTTGCCTTTTCGATTGCTTCGGGAACTTCCTTGCTCTTGCCCATACCGTAGCCGACAGAGCCGTTGCCGTCGCCGACGACTACGAGCGCCGCAAAGCGCATATTCCTGCCGCCCTTGACCGTCTTGGTTACTCTGTTGACCTGGATGAGCTTTTTGATGAAGCCGTCGTCCTCTTCTCTCTTTCTGGGTCTGTCGTTTCTTCTAGCAGTTTTTTCTTTCTTTTCTTCCATGATTATTACTCCTTAGAAATTGAGACCGGCTTCTCTTGCGCCGTCGGCAACTGCCTGTACACGTCCGGTATAGAGGTATCCGCCCCTGTCGAACACGACTGCCTTGATGCCCAGTGCGAGCGCCTTTTCCGCAGCCTTCTTGCCAACTACCTTTGCAGCGTCGCTCTTGGACATTTCGGCGACTTCTGCCTTGATTTCCTTTTCCATCGTGGATGCAGCACAGAGCGTTACGCCCTTCACATCGTCGATTATCTGGACATAGATGTGATTGAGGCTGCGATATACGCTCATCCTGGGCGTTTCTGCCGTTCCGGAAATCTTCTTCCTGACCCTCGTATGCCTACGAAGTCTCTCTTCGTTCTTGTCGATTTTCTTGATCATAATGTCTCCTTTTTTATGAGGACAAACCTTCGGATTTGGCGCGACCCTGCCTTGTCGCCGCACGGAGAGCGCGGCGGGGCGGGACGCTAAGCCGCGGCTTTACGCCGCATACCCGAAATTACTTCTTGCCCTTGCCTCCCGTCTTACCTTCCTTGCGCTCGATTACTTCGTCGCTGTATGCGATGCCGTAGCCGTGGTAGGGTTCGGGAATTCTTATCGTTCTGATGTTTGCCGCCGTCTGGCCGACAAGCGTCTTGTCGATGCCTGCAACGGTGATTTCGTTCTGGGTGGGGCAGGAAAGCGTGATGCCTTCGGGCTCTTCAAACTCTACGGGGTGGGAGAAGCCGACGTTCATAACGAGCTTCTTGCCCTGCTTTGCGACCTTCCAGCCGACGCCGTTTACCTTGAGGCTCTTTACATAGCCCTGCGAAACGCCGACGACCATATTGTGAAGGAGAGCCCTGTAAAGACCGTGCTTTGCGTCGAGCTCTGCACTGTCGCTGCCCTTTTCCACGAGCGCGTGCGCGCCTTCTACCTTTATTGCGATGTCGCCCTCTACCTTCTGGGTGAGCGTACCCTTTGCGCCCTTTACGGTTATTACGCCGTCAGCGAAGGATACGGTTACGCCTGCGGGAATGACTACGGGCATTTTACCTATTCTTGACATACTGCGTATAACCTCCTTACCAGATGTAGCAGAGCACTTCGCCGCCTACGTTTGCGGCCTTTGCCTGCTTATCCGTCATTACGCCCTTGTTGGTGGAGATGATGGCGATGCCGAGACCGTCCATTACCTTGGGCATATTTTCTACATTTGCATAGGTGCGGAGGCCGGGGCGGGACACTCTCTGGAGCGTCGTGATGACCGACTTCCTCTTGCCGACGTACTTGAGGGTTATTACGAGCTTGCCGGAATAACCGTCCTCTACGAGCTTTACGTCGGAGATGTAACCTTCTTTAAGCATGATGTCGGCGATTGCCTTTTTCATGTTCGAGGAAGGAATTTCTACAGTTTCTTTATTTACAGCCAGCGCGTTTCTGATGCGCGTGAGCATATCTGCTATGGGATCTGTCATTTTTTTCGTTCCTCCTTAATTACCAGCTCGACTTCTTTACGCCGGGGATTTCACCCTTGTAAGCAAGGTTTCTGAAACAGATACGGCAGATGCCGTACTTGCGAAGAACCGCGTGGGGTCTGCCGCAGATTGAGCATCTCGTATAAGCTCTTGTTGAATACTTTGCAGGCTTCTGCTGCTTGTTAATCATTGACTTCTTTGCCATAACTATTTCTCCTTACTTCTTGAAGGGCATACCGAGCGCCCTTAAAAGCTCTCTTGCTTCTTCGTCGGTCTTTGCCGTGGTAACTATGCACACGTCCATACCGCGTATCTTCTCTACCTGGTCGTACTGGATTTCGGGGAAGATGAGCTGCTCCTTGAGCCCCATACAGTAGTTGCCCTTGCCGTCGAAGCTGTCCGAGGGAACGCCGCGGAAGTCACGTACTCTGGGAAGCGCGATGGATACGAACTTGTCGTAGAAGTCGAACATTCTCTCGCCGCGGAGGGTTACCTTTATGCCGACGTTCATCCCTTCCCTTACTTTGAAGTTTGCAACCGACTTGCGCGCCTTGGTGAGTATGGGCTGCTGACCGGTTATCTGCTTGATTTCGTTTACTGCCATCTGAATGGACTTTGCGTTGTCCTTGATGTCGCCGAGACCGGAGCTTATTACTATCTTTACAAGCCTGGGCACTTCCATAGGGTTCTTATAGCCGAATTTCTTTACGAGTGCGGGTACGACTTCTTCGGCGTACTGCTGAGCTACTCTGCTCTTATATACTTTTTCTGCCATTTTTCGTATCCTCCTTATTCAGCCTTATCCTCTTCGGACGCTGCCTCTTCCTTCTTTGCGGCGCGCTTTCTGGTACGCTTCTTGGGAGCTTCCTTAGCCGCCTCTGCCGCTGCCTTCTTGCTTACGTATGCCTTGTCGAGGACGGCGCCGCACTTAGCGCATACTCTTACTTTCTTGCCCTCTACTACCGAGTGCTTTACTCTTACGCCCTTGCCGCACTTTGCGCAGACAACCATTACGTTGGAGGCGTCGATTGCGCCCTCCTGCTTGACTATCTGCGAAACTTCGTTTGCCCTTCTTGCCTTCTTTGCCTTGCTCTGAAGGTTCACGCCTTCGACCGTCACCGTGTTGTTCTTGGGAGAAGTGGCGATAACCTTGCCCTGCTTGCCCGCATCCTTACCGGTGATAACCACGACGGTATCATTCAATTTTACGTTCATTGCATTTCTCCTCTTATATTAAAGAACTTCGGGTGCGAGAGAGATGATCTTCATATAGTTCTTTTCTCTCAATTCTCTTGCGATCGGTCCGAAGATACGGGTGCCCTTGGGCTCCTGGTTCTGGCCGATTATAACTGCTGCATTATCGTCGAACCTGATATAGGTTCCGTCGTTGCGTCTTATACCCTGGGTGCTCCTTGCGATGACCGCCTTTACGACGTCGCCCTTCTTTACGGCGCCGCCGGGGGTTGCGGTCTTTACGGAACATACGATTACGTCGCCGATGTTGCCCGTCTTTCTGAACGAACCGCCAAGCACCTTTATACACATAAGCTCTTTAGCGCCGCTGTTGTCTGCGGCCTTGAGCCTCGTCTGAGGTTGTATCATATAAATTCTCCTTATTTAAACTTATCGTCTGCACCGCTTACCGTTTACCAATTACTTACGGGCGCAAGCAGGGTTTCCCTGCGCCAGCGCACCAAATTTGCGCATACCTGCGCCTCAGCGGTGGGAATTGCCGTGACTTCTCATAATCGAGAGCAATCAATATCGTCACGGCAAGGGAGGCAGAGCCTCCCAACTCGTAGCAATTTTCTTTTTACACGAGAAAAGAAAATTTACGAGAAAAAAATTTATGTCTACTTACAACTCATATGGTATTAAACCGTTCAGAGGGTGGGGCTGTATGTCCGCGTTGCAGACACCTCACCGTGACGGATTAAACCGAGATGCCGTAACCGAAGGGCAAAGATTACTTTGCCTTTTCGATTATCTCTGCAACTCTCCAGTTCTTGTCCTTGGAGAGCTTTCTCGTTTCTACTATTCTGACCTTGTCGCCGACGCCGCACTCGTTATTCTCGTCGTGAGCCTTGAACTTCGTCGTCCTGGTTATGGTCTTCTTGTAGAGGGGATGCTTGCTCTTTTCGGTGATGGCAACGACTACCGTCTTGTCCATTTTATCCGAAACTACGAGACCTACTCTTTCTTTTCTGAGTGATGTTCTTGCTTCCATGATATCCGCTCCTTAACCCTTTAACTGCCTTGCTCTTATTACGGTGTTGACCCTTGCGATGTCCTTCTTGACGAGGTTGATCTGCATGGGGTTTTCGAGCTGGCCGCTTGCATGACGGAAACGCAGATTGAAGAGCTCGGTCTTTAATTCGGATAACTTTGCGCTAAGTTCTTCGTCGCTCAAATTCTTAATTTCCTTAGCCTTCATTTGCTTCACCGCCTTCTGTTTCTTTCTTTACGAACTTGCACTTGATGGGCAGCTTGTGCGCCGCAAGACGCATTGCCTCCCTTGCAACGTCCTCGTTGACGCCGGCCATCTCGAAGAGAACCCTGCCGGGCTTAACAACCGCTACCCAATATTCTACCGAGCCCTTGCCGGAACCCATACGGGTTTCTGCAGGCTTCTTGGAGATGGGCTTGTGGGGGAATATATCAATCCAGACCTGGCCGCCACGCTTGATGAACCTGGTCATTGCGATACGGGCTGCCTCTATCTGGTTGGAGGATATCCATGCGCACTCTTCGGCAACGAGGCCGTACTCGCCGTAGGCAATCTTGTTGCCCTTGTGAGCTTCGCCCTTCATTCTGCCCCTGTGCTGCATTCTTCTTTTTACTCTCTTGGGGATTAACATATTATTCTTCGCCTCCGTCTGAGATTATGAGCTTTTTGCTGCCCGACAGAACTTCGCCCTTGTATATCCAGCACTTTACGCCCAGAACGCCGAACGTGGTGTGTGCCTCTGCAAAGCCGTAGTCGATGTTCGCCCTTATTGTCTGAAGGGGAATGGAACCGTCGTGATAGCTCTCGCTGCCGGCGATTTCCCTGCCGTCAAGGCGGCCGCTGACGGTTATCTTGACGCCCTTTACGCCCGTCTTGGATACCTTGGAAAGCTGCTGCTTGATTGCTCTTCTGTAGGATACGCGCTTTTCAAGCTGGGAGGCTACCGCCTCTGCGACGAGCTGCGCGTCCTGGTCTATCTTTTCTACCTTGATGACGTTGATGATGATTATCTTGCCGCCCGTGAGCTTTGCAAGGTCCTTCTTTATTACGTCGATCTCCGCGCCGGCCTTGCCGATGAGCACGCCGGGACGGCCGGTATAGATGGTAACTTCTATCTTGTTAGCTGCCCTTACGATGCAGATTTTGGAAATTGCTGCCTCGAAATACTTCTTCTTGATGAAGTTACGGATTACGTTGTCTTCCTTTATCTGTTTGCCGAAGTCCTTCTTGTCTGCGTACCACTGGCTGTCCCAGCCTGCGATTACGCCTACTCTCAAACCGTGAGGATTAACTTTCTGTCCCATACTTCTATCTCCTTAAATCTTCTTCGCGTCGAGAATAACCGTGATGTGGCTGGTTCTCTTTAAGATTGCGTGGCCTCTTCCCTTGGAAACGGGCTGCATTCTCTTGAGGTGGGGACCGCCGTTTGCGAATGCTTCCGCAACGATGAGGTCGCTCCTGTCCATACCGTCGTTATGCTCTGCGTTGGCAGCTGCCGATAAAAGCACCTTCCTCACTTCCTCGCTGCCGCCCTTGTTGCAGTATGCGAGTATTGCTGCCGCCTCTTCAACGCTCTTTCCCCTGATGAGGGCGAGAACCGTTCTCACCTTGTAGGGGGAAATTCTGACGTACTTTGCCGTTGCGTAAGGACGCTTATCGGCGGTTGCGGCAATTTTTTCAGTTTTCTTCTTCATATTGCTTGCCATAACTTAAACTCTCCTTACTTCTTCGTAGTCGTCTTTGCCGCGTGACCCTTGAACGTCCTGGTGGGCGCGAACTCGCCGAGCTTGCAGCCTACCATATCTTCGGTGATATATACGGGAACGTGCTTCCTGCCGTCATATACGGCGATTGTATGTCCGACCATCTGGGGGAATATGGTAGTTGCTCTCGACCAGGTCTTTACAACTTTCTTTTCGCCCGCAGCGTTCATTGCTTCGATTCTCGACATAAGCCTTTCTTCTGCGTAAGGCCCTTTCTTAACGCTTCTTGACATTTACCTTATTCCTCCAATCAGTTAATTCTCTTCAGGATATATTTAGAAGAGGTGTTCTTCTTCTTTCTCGTCTTATAGCCGAGCGCAGGCTTGCCCCAAGGGGTCATAGGACCTGCGTGACCGACAGGGCTCTTGCCTTCGCCACCGCCGTGAGGGTGATCGTTGGGGTTCATTACCGAACCTCTTACGGTAGGACGGGTGCCGAGATATCTCGTCTTGCCTGCCTTGCCGAGGTGTACGATTTCGTGCTCTACGTTGCCGACCTGTCCGATGGTTGCGCGGCACTTTACGGGAACGAGCCTCATCTCGCCCGAAGGCATCTTGAGCGTTGCGTAAGCGCCTTCCTTAGCCATTATCTGCGCGGAGATGCCGGCTGCCCTTGCTATCTGTGCGCCGCGTCCGGGCTGAAGCTCGATTGCGTGTACGACAGTACCGACGGGAATGTCGGAAAGGGGAAGCGCGTTGCCTGCCTTTATGTCTGCAGCGGAACCGGAGACGACGGTGTCGCCTACCTTAAGTCCCAAAGGCGCAAGAATGTACTTCTTTTCGCCGTCTGCATATACCAAGAGGGCGATGTTTGCAGACCTGTTGGGGTCATACTGGATGGAGGTTACCTTTGCGGGTATTCCGTCCTTATTCCTCTTGAAGTCGATTATTCTGTACTTAATTCTGTTTCCGCCGCCGATGTGACGAACGGTTATCTTACCCTGATTGTTCCTGCCGCCCGTCTTTCTCTTGTCGCAGAGAAGGCTTCTTTCGGGCTTGTCGCCGGTGAGCGCCTCGTTTGCGAGAACGGTCATGAAACGGCGCGAAGGGGAAGTCGGTTTATATCTCTTGATTGCCATTTTCTTTCCTCCTCATTAAGACAGCGAATCGAAGAATTCAATCGTCTTGGAATCAGCGGTGAGCTGTACGATTGCCTTCTTGTAGTCGGGGGTATAGCCCTCGTTCCTGCCCATTCTCTTGAGCTTGCCCTTGCAGTTGACGACGTTAACGCTTTCTACCTTGACGCCGAAAACTTCTTCAACGGCGAGCTTTATCGTCGTCTTGTTTGCCGACTTCGCAACTACGAAGGTGTACTTCTTGCCGTAGTCCTTTCTGTCGGTCTTCTTGCTGTCTGCCGGATGAATTCCGTCGTAACCCTTTTCTGTGAGAAGGGGTCTTATAATGATGTCATGCGCTAACATTATTCTCCGTAAGCCTCCTCTATTTTCTTGACGGCAGCCTTGGTTAAAACTACCTTTGCGTTTGCGACTACTTCGTAAACCGAGAGCTGTTCAACGGGAAGGGTTGCAAGCTTTTCGAGGTTTCTTGCAGCAAGGATTACCTTCTCGTCAGCGTTATCCATATATACTACGGTAGACTTTTCAAGTCCGAGCGCCTTCTGGAACGCCGCCATCTCCCTGGTCTTGCCTTCCTTTACCTCGAGCTTGTCGATGACGACGACTTCGCCGTCTGCAACCTTCTTGGAAAGTGCGGAGATGAGCGCGGCAACCTTTGCCTTCTTGTTCATACTCTTGGAGAAGTCGCGGCTCTTGGGTGCGAATACTACGCCGCCCTTGATCCACTGGGGTGCCCTGATGGAACCCTGGCGGGCGTTGCCCGTGCCCTTCTGCCTCCAGGGCTTCCTGCCGCCGCCCCTTACTTCGGTGCGGGTGAGCGTCGATTTCGTGCCCTGTCTTTCGTTTGCGAGCCTTGTAACTACTGCCTGGTGGATGAGTTCTTCTCTGTACTCGGCGCCGAATACCTTGTCGCTGAGTTTTATGGTGCCGGCTTCCGTGCCGTCCATCTTGTAAACCTTAATGCTGGGCATTTACTTCGTCCTCCTTATTTAACGGTATCGTTAATGGTAACGATGCTTCCGTCAGGTCCGGGGACAGAGCCCTTTACAAGGATGCAGTTTCTCTCTGCGTCCACTCTGACGATCTCCAGGTTCTGGACGGTTACGTTGTCGCAGCCGAACTGACCTGCTAAGTGCTTGTTCTTGAATACTCTTGAAGGGGAGCTGTTTGCGCCCATAGAACCGGGTTCCCTGTGCACAGGACCTACGCCGTGGGTTTCCTTGAGGCGGTGCTGGTTCCACTTCTTGATGACGCCCGAATAGCCGTGACCCTTGCTGACGCCGTGTGCGTCAATCCTGTCGCCTGCCGCGAAGATGTCCGCCTTTACCTCGCCGCCTACCTGATATGCGCTGAGGTCTGCAAGACGGAACTCCTTGAGTACCTTGCAGGGCTTAACGCCTGCCTTCTTGAACTGACCGAGTTCGGGCTTGGTGAGCGCCTTTTCCGTCGTTTCGTCAAAACCGAGCTTGAGTGCGGCATAGCCGTCCTTTTCAACAGTTTTGATCTGAACTACGGGGCAGGGACCTGCCAACAGTACCGTTACGGGAATTACTTTCCCTTCCGCCGTAAACACCTGGGTCATACCCTCTTTACGGCAGATGATTGCTTTATTCATTGATAAAGTTCCTCCGATAAATTTTTATTATTCTGAGATAACTCGTCTTAAGGAGCGCCGCATTCCGCGTCGGCATAAGTCCGTTGGTTATCGAAATAAACACAGCTTGTTTTCGTAAATTTGTTTTCTGGTGACGAAAACAAATTTGACGAGTTTGGGGAGGCGCTGCCTCCCTGCCCTCAATCTTAAGGGCTCTCGCATTACTCAATTGAGGGCATTCCCTCTGCTGAGGTCGCAAGCGACTAATTGAGTGCGCCGGCGCAGGGAAACCCTGCTTGCGCCGTTGAGTTGTTTTCGTAAATTTGTTTTCCGGTGACGAAAACAAATTTGACGAGTTTGGGGATACCTTCCGCAATCCTATGTTATAAGATTTACGGAAAGACCAAAAATCACACTTTTTGGTCTTTCACCCTGTTTGCGCATACCTGCGCCTCAGTGGATGAATTGCCTTATTTTCTGATAATCGTGTGCCGCAGCACAATAAGGCAAGAGGGCAACGCCCTCAAAATCGGGGATTTTGTTTGCGCATCTTAGCAAACAAAATTCACGAAACCTTTTAGAGCTTTATTTTGATATCTACGCCTGCGGGAAGGTGAACGGTGTCTAAAAGCTTCGCATTGGGGGTATAGATGTCGATAATTCTCTTATACGTTCTCTGCTCGAACTGTTCTCTCGAATCCTTATACTTGTGGGGGCAACGAAGAATGGTAACAATTTCTCTTTCCGTGGGAAGGGGAATGGGGCCCGAAATCTTGGCGCCGCTCTTCTTCATAGTCTCGACGATGCGCGATGCCGCAAGGTCAACGAGTTCGTGGTCGTAAGCTGCAAGTTTGATTCTGATTTTCTGTCCTGCCATGGTTTTCTCCTTTTTATACTAACCAAATTATTTATTGCGCGTAATCAACTTAACCGTGCGTATCGCGGTTTGAACATTAAAAAACACCGAACCATCGGCGTCAAAAATGTAAGCCACGGTTAGTCGCAGGGGTCGAATGCCCCTACAGTTGTCGGCGCAAATTATCTTTCCCCGCGGCTTAAAGCGGGAATTTGAAGTAACTTTACGCTTCATCCCATACGCACTTTTTTCAAAACGCTTGACTATTATATTATGCGGGGCTGTATTTGTCAACTCTTTGAAAGCGGCTGATTTTGCGCGAAATGCGGGTGTTTTTGCCCGAAAACGCCCCGTTTTGCCCGATTTTTTGCGCACGAATGAACGCCGTTTTCAAATTTTTTAAAAAGTTGTGGCTTTCTTTCTTTTTCACCACAAGATATTGACCCGACCGCCGCGATTTATACCCCTCCGCCGCCCTCTTTTTGAGCCGTCGAAAGTGCGATTTTTGCCCAAAACCTATGTATTATTTTTTTTTATATCAAAATCAAAATGATATATAACAGCTTTTTTGAACAAATACAACAAAATATTTTGTGATTAAATTACATTTAGTCTATTTTGACCCGTTAATTGAACGGCAACGCGTTCGCCTTCTGCGGCGGTCAGACTTAGCAAAAATGGCAGTTAAACACACTTAAAAGGGCGCGGCGGAAGTATTCCGCCGCGCCTCGCGCCTGTCATTCAACTGTATTATCGCCCGAATTGTGAGGGCGGCAAATAATTGCTTATGCCCGAACCGCTTAAAAAATCATACCCGTCTTGTTAGTTACCTCTACGAAAATGCTCAAAGCCCTTGCCCCGTCGACGGCGGTCAGACTGATCGTGGTCTTGCCGTAGGTCGCCGTTGCATAGCGCTCGGTATGCTCGGTCTGACAGCCGAGGTCGCCGAACACCTCCACAAAATCTTCTATGGCAGAATTGCAACCTATACCGTAAACCGTCACGGCGGGGTCGAATATCTCTATTCTCGTCACCGTGTCGCTGTCGCCCGAGGAATAGTCGGGGTATGCCGTCAGCGTGTAGGCGACGTAGTATTCGGGGTATTCGTCCTCGGCGGGATCGAACAGTTCTTTATCGCAATAGCCGCTTCCGAAATATTCAAAGCCGCCGAACATTCCGACAATGAGCGTAAGCCCCTCGAGCGCGCCTTCTTCAACCCTTTCGCCAACCCAGAATTCGAGCGTCTTTGCGCCCTCCGCGCCGCCTGTCATTTCGGGAGGACGGTCAAGCACCTTTGAGCAGCACGCCGCGAGCAACACCGCAAGCGCGGCTATGCACATTATCGCCGTCGTTATTATGCGTTTCATATTGCCCCTCCTCAATTTTGCGGGGGAAGCCCGCCACCGCACGGGTTGAAATTATTTCTGTGCGGAGTAGTACTCCGCCTCTGCCGCGGCTATGGCAAGCAGGTCGGCGCGGGAAATTATGCCGATGAGGTAAGCATCCGTAAGATATATCCGCTCGTCATCGCTCTCCTCAACGACATACTCCCACGACGGCGCAAAGTAGTCCACCTCTACGCAGGGCACAAGCACGCCCTCCGGCAGAGTATTTTCCACCGCCACGCGATAACCCGAGAACGTCCCGACGGTGTGCGCGGTGTATATCAATGCGTATGCCCCTTCCTCCTTGGATATCTCTATGATGTCCGACATCGTGACAAGCCCCTGCTCATATGCCGCGGTAAGCACCAAATATTCGTCCTCGCCCGTCCATACGACGTATTTCCACGACGGGTCGGGCAGGCTGTTGATATATATGCCGCCGACCTCATAGTCGACTATTACAGCGGCGGCTTCGACGCCGAGAATTTGCACGAGGTCTACACGATAGCCCGAGTATGTACCTACGGTATATGCTACGTCTACCTGTTTTTCAGATTTCTGCGTGCCGCACGCCGCAAGTGACGAAAGGCAGACAAGGGCGGCGATAAAAGCAAATTTTCCTATGAACTTTTTCATATTATTGTACCCTCCTCTATCCTTATAGTCGGAAATTGCACGGCGAATGTTACAGCATTGACAAAAAAAGTTGCCCTCAACCCCATTATAGCACGCGGCACGCCCGAAATCATTGGGCGCAATCCTCAAAGATTGCATTGCCCGCCCCCGAAGCGCAAGTCGGCGCGGCGGAAAAAATTCCGCCGCGCCGACTTATCAGCCTTATTTTAATTTCAAACCGCTTTTTTAAAATAACTTACGGCGCAAGCAGGGTTCTCAATCGCCGTAATGACAACAGCGATTTCGGGCACCGTTCGCACGGGAAGCTATGTGCTCACTCATCTCGCTCGCACACGAAAGGTGGGTAACCACCTTTCTATGAAATGTGCTCGTTCGTCGCTTTTGCGCCAGCGCACTGCTTCAAAATGTTTTAACGGAAAAAGCAAAAATCACACTTTTTGCTTTTTCACCCTGTTTGCGAACGCCTTCGCCTCAGCGGTGTGAATTGCCGCGACTTCTCATATCGAGAGCCCCGAAGGGTCGCGGCAAGAGGGCAGCGCCCTAAAACTCGTCAAATTTGTTTTCGTCACCAGAAAACAAATTTACGAAACCCCTATTCTTACCCCACCCACAGCCACGCGATGAGCACCATAAGCCCGAATGCCGCTATGAGTATTATGAACATAGGAAGATAGGCGGCGAAAGCTGCGCGCACAAGCCGCCAATATTCCTTGCGGGATATCTTCTGGCGGTGCGTCTTTTTGCCGTCTGACTTCTTTATGCTCGGGTCATACCACCTGAACCCCTCTACGTTCATATCCGCAAAGGTCGTAGTGGTGTCGAGGTCGTCCTCTTTCTTATTCTTTTCCGACATTGTCCTTATTTTCGGGTTCGGTCTTGTCATTTCCGGACTTCTTGTCCCTGGCAGACTTCACCTTTTCCTTGATTTTATTGTACGTATCGCCGACGATTTCTTTTACCTTTCCGACGGGCTTGTCGACGACCGCCGCCTTGAACTTATTGAGGGGCTTCTGCGCGTCCGCCAGGCGCTTTTCCTCTGCGAGGCGCTTTTTCTCCTCGTCCTCAGCGATGAGGCGCTTTGTGTCCTCCTCCGAATTGTAGAGGTGGCAGGCGCAGAAATGCCCCGGCTTTACCTCCCTGTATTCGGGCGCTATCTGACTGCATATCTCCATACAGTGTTCGCAGCGGGTGTGGAACTTGCAGCCCTTGGGGGGATTGACGGGCGAAGGGATATCGCCCTGGAGCATAATTCTGTTCATCTTGACGTGCGGGTTGGGCACGGGTACTGCCGAGAACAGCGCCTTTGTGTAGGGGTGGAGCGTCTCCCTGAAGATGTCCTCCTTGCTGCCGTATTCGACGAGATTGCCCAGGTACATTACGCCGACGTCGTCGGAGATATGCTTGACCACCGACAGATCGTGGGAGATGAATACATAAGTGAGCCCCAGCGACTGCCTTAAATCTATGAGCATATTTATGACCTGCGCCTGAATGGATACGTCCAGCGCGGATACGGGCTCGTCACAGACGACGAGTTCGGGCTTGAGCGCGAGCGCCCTCGCAATGCAAATTCTCTGGCGCTGACCGCCCGAAAATTCGTGGGGGTAGCGCTCGAAATAGTGGGGCTGAAGTCCGCACATATCCATTACATGCAGCACGTATTCGTGGAAATGTTCCTTGTCGACAATGCCGTGCTGGCGCGCAGACTCGCCTATTATTTCGCCGACCGTGAGGCGGGGCGAAAGGCTGGCATAGGGGTCCTGGAATATCATCTGCAGATTGGGGCGGATTTTGTCGAACTCGCTGTTTTTGAGCTTGTTTATGTCCTGCCCCTTGAACCATACTTCGCCCTCTACCCCGTCATAGAGGCGGAGCAGCGAACGTCCCATAGTCGACTTGCCGCAACCGCTTTCGCCGACTATGCCCAGCGTCTTGCCCTTTGCTATTTTAAAGGATACGCCGTCAACCGCCTTGAGGAACTTTTCGGGTCTGCCGAAAAAATCTCTGCCGACGACGAAGTACTTCTTCAAGTCCCTGACATCGAGGAGCAACTCCTGCTCCTGCTGGCTCTTATTTTGCATTGCCGTCCTCCTTTGCGTTCTCGTAGAGGTAGCAAGCCACCTTATGAGTAGGCGTGACCTGAATATAGCCCGGATATTCGCCCGCGCACTTTTCTATGCACTTTTCGCACCTGTCGCGGAAATAGCAATAGTCGGGCATATCTATGGGGTTGGGCACGAAGCCCGGTATGCAATAGAGTTTGTCCACGTCGGCATTGACGGTGGGCTTGCTCTTCTGAAGTCCTATCGTGTAAGGATGGAGCGGTCTGTCGAAGATGTCCTCCGCAGTGCCCATCTCTATGACCTTGCCGGCGTACATTACGACGACGTAGTCCGCCATCTCCGCGACGACGCCGAGGTCGTGCGTGATGAGCATTATCGAGCCGTTTATCTTGCCCTTTATCTCGCGGAGCAGGTCGAGTATCTGTGCCTGAATGGTGACGTCGAGCGCCGTCGTCGGTTCATCCGCGATGATGAGCTTGGGGTTGCAGAGCAGCGCTATCGCTATCATTACCCTCTGGCGCATACCGCCCGAAAGTTCGTGGGGGTATTTCTTGTACACGCCCTCGGGGTCGGCAATTCCGACGAGTTTGAGCATATCTATGCTGTGAGCCTTGACCTGCGACTTGGATATGCCCTGAATATGCAGATATCCTACCTCGTCGAGCTGGTTGCCTATCGTGAATACGGGATTTAAGGAAGTCATAGGCTCCTGGAAAATCATTGCGATTTCCCTGCCCCTTATGGAGCGCATAGCCTCTATGGGCATCTTTGCGATGTCCACCACCCTGTCCTCCATCTCGTATACGTTGCCGCCGAGCGCGTTTTTCTTGATTATCTTTCTGCCCTTGGCGTCGAGCCTGAACTGCTCTTTGCCGTCGGCGCCCTTTTCGGTCTCGTAGACGGGTATCTTTCTGCCGCGCGCGTCGCGCTTGAAAAGGCTCGCCTTGAACCTTATGGAGCCTGAAACAATCTGTCCGCTGGGCGCCTGCACGAGCTGCATTAAGGAAAGCGACGTCACGCTCTTGCCGCAGCCGCTCTCGCCGACGACGCCGACGGTCGAGCCCGCGGGAATGGAGAAACTTACGCCGTTTACCGCCTTTACCGTGCCCGCATCCGAGAAAAAGTAGGTGTGAAGGTCGTCAAACTCGACGACGTTGTTGTCGTCCTGCATAACGGAGGTATATTCTTCGGGCTTGCACTTGCGCTTTTTGAGCTTTTCAAAGTGGCGAATGGCGCGGGAATTTTCCTTTGCGATTGCCCTGGATTCCTTACGGGATATGTAGTGTTTGTTGTCCGCCATAAGTTTACCTCTTCATCTTGGGGTCGAAGGCGTCCCTGAGGCCGTCGCCGACAAAGTTAAACGCTAAAATTGCAAGCGTAATGCACACGCCTGCGCCCACCCAGAGGTTGGGATAGTACTGCCTGTATTCCGCAGTGCTTGCAAGGTTGATGAGGTTGCCCCACGTAGCCGTATCGAGAGGCGCGCCGAGGTTGAGGAAACCGAGGGTTGCCTCCATCAGGATTACGCTGCCCAGCCCGAGCGTCATAGAAACAATTAGCTGGGGCACAACGTTGGGCATAAGGTGCTTGAATATCTTCGATACCGTAGAAAGTCCCGAAGCCTTTGCCGCAAGCATAAATTCCTGCTCCCTGAGAGTAAGTATCTGACCTCTGACCAGCCTTGCCGTACCCGTCCAGCCGATGGCGCAGAGGAATATCATCATATAGTACAGCTTTGCTATGCTGCCGCCCAGTCCGCTCTGGGTAAAGATTACGGACAGTATGAGCATTATGGGCAGCGTGGGAATACAGCTTAAGATATCGACTATTCTCATTATGAGGTTATCGACCCACTTGCCGAAGTAACCTGCAAGTCCGCCGAGGACGACGCCGATTGCCGTTTCCAGCAGGACGACGACGAAACCTATCGTAAGCGAAATTCTGCCGCCGAGCATAAGGCGGGTGAGAACGTCATAGCCGTTTGCATCCGTGCCCATCCAGTGCGACCAGCTTATGCCGCCCAGCCTTACGAACTGGGGCGCCGTGATGGTTATGTCGAGCGCGGTATAGGTTACGCCGTTTACGACATAGGACACGTCCGGGCTGGAGATACTGTCCACGATTAGGGCAGGATTATAGTCTATTACCGTTCCGTTATTTGCCGCCCACGGCGACAGAAGCGGACCGATAAACGAAAACAAAAACAAAAATATTATGGTTACAAGACCGATGACAGACAGTTTCGAGCGGAAAAAACGCTTTACGACCGTCATCCAGGGCGAGAGCACCTTTGTCCTGTCGGACAGGCTTTCGCCGTGAAGATTGTCATTGAAATTGCTGTTGCCGGCATTTCCTTCGGAAACGACTGCCGTATTGACTTCTTTCTCTTCCATTGTCCCCTCCTTAACCGCCGAGCTTTACTCTGGGGTCGACGACCGCATACATCAGGTCGGCAAACAATACGCCTATGACGGTGAGCACCGCAAGGAACATATTATAGCCCATTGCAAGGAATATGTCGCCCGCAAGCAGTCCGTTATAAGCTATCTGACCGATGCCGGGAAGCGAGAAAATCTGCTCGGTTATCATTGCGCCGCCGAAGAGCGAGGGCAATGTGAACGAGAGCTGGGTTACGAGAGGTATCATCGTGTTGCGGAATACGTGTTTATAGACGACCTTCCCCTCCGAAAGACCCTTTGCCCGCGCCGTCCTGATATAGTCGGCATTGAGCACTTCGAGCGTGTTTGTACGCGTGTACCTCATAAGACCGCCGATGCTCAAGATTACCATTACCGACATAGGCAAAATGAGGTGCCAGACAAAGTCGAGTATGTACGGGAAGCCCGCATCCGGCGAAATGCCGCTGGATATGCCGCCCGTTTCAAACCAGCCGAGGTCGACGGCAAACCACTTTATGAACAGGTTGCCGAGGAAGAAGGAAGGGAATGCAATGCCCACCATACAGAGCACGGTAGCGATATAGTCCAGCTTGCCGTACTGATTTACGGCGCACTTTATGCCGAGGGGAATGGCGATTATCATCTCGAGAATGAGCGCCGCAAAGGAGATGCCGAAGGACAACCACATATATTGCCCTATGACCGCCTGAACGCTCTTTCCGTACTTGAAAGATTCGCCCATGTCGCCCTGCAGGAATTTGCCGAGCCACATAAAATATCCCTTGACAATGCCGAAAAAGCTGTTATCGTCAAGTCCGTAGTTGGCGAGTATCAGCTGAAGATCTGCCATCATCTGCTCTTCGGAAGCGCCGCCCTGCGCGTGCGATATCATATACTGGTCCTTTATGTAGTTGGTGGGCATAAAGCGCAACAATACATAGAGAATGACAGATACGCCGAAAAGTATGAGTATGGCGAGCAACAGTCTTTTAATTACGTATTTTACCATTATCGTCTCCGAGGAAACTTCCCCGCCCCTCCCCCGCCATATGGGGGAGAGGGCGGAAATTTATCCCAGTTGAAATTTGATTTTTCGCCTTGCGACGATGTTATTTCTTATATGCAAGCTTCCAGAGTTCTGCCGTGGGACCCATAAGATAGGAAGGTTCCTGCGTCATAGTGCTTTCATCGAGCACGGAGGAGTCATATACGAACAGGTCGTAGCGCTGATAGGTGGGGAATTCTACCGCAAGTTCCATTATGATGTCGTAGCACTCCGAATAGATTGCCTTACGGTCATTCTGGTTGAGAGTAGCTCTGCCCTCGTCGATGAGGTCGGAGAGATCGTATGCAAGCTCCTGCTCATACGCGAAATCACCCGTTGCGTCCTTGAGGATGCCGTCCTTATACCAGTTCTTGGTGCTGGACGCCTGGCTGTTTATCGAGTAAATCTGATAGGGGTCGGGGTCAATGCTCGACGACCACGCTGCCGCCCATACCGCAAGGTCGCCCGTGACCAGCTTCTGGAGAGCCTGAATGTCGTTCTGCACGGTTACCTCTATGCCGCACTGCGCAAGGAAGTCCTTAGCCCTGTTGAACATAGAGTTTGCGGGGTGGTCGGTCGTTTCGCCTGCGAGGGTAAAGGTGAACTTGAGCTGTTCCGAGGAGTTATACCTGTTGACCATCTTGTTGGTCCTGGTGTCATATACCCAGTTGCCCGAGCTTTCGATGAGGTCGATTACCTGCTGGTAGTCTGTCCACTGAGGATAGTAGGGAGTTGCGCCCTTGGGATATGCCCACGACGTCGTGGAGACGGGTCTGTGAATGATGTTTACGAGCGATGCGCCGTAATAGTCGATGAGAAGGTCCGTATTGAATACGTGCATAAGGGCTTGTCTTACCTCGATGTCGGGAACGTACTTGGGGTTGATGCCGATATAGCCGTAGCCGCCCGTAAGGTAGGTAATGCTCTTGAGGTTGCCAACCTTGAGATCGCTTAAGTTGGTCGCCGTTGCAGTGGGCGTACCATAGTCGATTTCGCCCGCCTTGAGTGCGGAGACTATCTGGTCGTCGCTGGTGACCTTTATCTGTATTCTGTTGATGATTGCGTTGTCGACGCCGTCGCCGAACGTCTCGAAATAGGTGTTGCGGGCAAAACGCGTGATTGCGCTGTCATAGAAAGTTGCCTTGCCGCTCTCTATCTGCGACATCGTTATATCGGAATAGTTGTTGTTTACTGCCTTGTACGCGCCTGCGCCTACGGGGACCGCCGTCTTATAGTCAGCCGCCACTACGTCGTTGAACCAGTCTATGTCGTTGCACTCCACGCCGAAATCCACGCAGGAATTGTTGTAGAGCTTGCCGGCATTGTATGCCGCCATTGCCTTTTCATAGTGCTCGGTATCAGAATAGTAGTGCATAGGGGTTACGGTTATGCCGAAGTTCCACCTTGCCTTGGGATCGACGCCCTCTATCTCTATTTTGAGAATGTCGTAATCTTCGCCGAGCGAAACGGTCTGCGAGCCGTCGTACTTGTTGACGAATTCGTTCGACTTATATACCGTAATGCCCGAAATGGAGGGAACTGCGAGCGAGCCGTCCTCCGTCTTCATCGCGTCCGAACGCTCCTGAGCCATAAAATACTCGAGCGCGGTGCCCGCGGTAGTGTTATAGGTGAGGATGTTCTTGATGTTCGACTGTATAGTGTTGGAGGTGAAGAGGTGATTTATGCAGTACTCCTTCTTTGCCTCGATTGCCGCTTCGCCTTCGAGACCTGCGGTAACCTGCGCTATCTCGTCTATGAAGTTCTTGTGCTCTACCGTTCCGCCGAGTTCGTCGTTGGGGTCGAGCGTGGTGAGGTACTTGCCCTCGGCATTGGTCTTATAAGAAGTGCCGCCCTGCTCGTTGATGTAAGTCTGCCTCTGAACTATGCCCTCGACGAAGAGATATGCCTGCCACTCTTCGGTGAAAGTATATTCCTTATAGGTCTCTACCCAGCTCGTCTGCACGGTGTTCCAGTCGGAGGTAAGCTCGTCCTCGTAGAGTTCCTTGACCTTTTCAAGGTCCTTTTCGCCCTGTTCGCTGAGGCTTGTCTTGCCGTCCGACCAGTCGATGAGTTCGTCTATTCTCATCTGTGCGAGCGCATAGTATTCATCGTTGGAGCCCTCGCTGCCTTCAACCGCATTGGGGTCCTGCTGTCTGTATGCCTGAAGTCCCTTTATCTTGGTCGAATAGAGCGTTGACGAGCCCGTGTATGAACGGTCGAGAAGGACATAGAGATTGAAGAGCACGTCCATTACGTTCATCTCATAGCCCATACTGTCCTTTACGCCCTTCTTGATTACAAACTCGTAAGTCGTAGAGCCCGTAGTCGAAGAGTTGCCCGTGACTTTGCCGTCGCCCTTGCCGTAGCCGATTGCCTTGCCCGTTGAGTCGTAATACGTCTCGAGATAGTCAAGGGCGAAGCAGGGCTGGTCATTGCCGTATGCGAGAACGGCTACCTGGTCGGAACCGTCCTTCACGACCTTGCTCGTTACGAGGGAAGCCTGCGTCATATTTGCGATTTCGCCGTCGTTTGCCGCCGTATAGAAAAGCGGATTGAATTTCTGGTCGACTGCGCCAATAGCCAGCTTGAGCGCGTCGGTCTCGGGGTTTCTGCCCGCGCCGTTTCCGCCATTTCCGCAGCCCGCAACCCCCATAGTCACCGCTCCGCAGAGAGCGAAGCAGATTATGCTGGTCAATAATTTCTTTTTCACTGGAAATCCTCCTTTCTGGATTATTCTATCGTAAGGGTGTTTTCACCCAACACTTTGATGTTTTCCGCATAAGCGGCAAGGAATGCCTCGTCGCTGCCCATTCCTCCGAACAGCCAGTTTGAGGTGTCGAGCACTCCTCCGACAAGAGGTGCGTTGTTGATGCTGCCTCCCTGTACCGTAAGATCCGCCGTGACGTTCTCTATGACAAGTCCCTTTATGTCGGCCTTGTCTGATACAGCATTTGCAACCGCAAAGACGCTGATATCATTCGTCCTCGAAGTGAGCGTTATGGTTATGCCGCTGAGAGTAAGGTCGTGTATCTTTGCGCCGTCGCCTATCATTCCGAATATCGAATATCCCATACCCGTTCTGCCCGTCGCATTGAAGGACAGGTTGGATATTATGTGTCCGTTACCCTGAATTGTAGCCTTTGCGCTGAAACGTTCTTCCGCTGTATTGAGGTTGAACCTGCCCATATTAGAGCAGTCGATATCTTCCAGAATATAGAAGCTCTTTTCCTCGTCGTACATTCCGGAGAACATATTGCTTACGGAAGTCCTGTCGGACGAAACTATGGTCCAGTCGCCCTCGATATACTTGCTGTACACCTTTACGGGGTCATATCCGTCGGGACGCTCGATGAGCTTAGGTTCTTCTGTACACTCGGGGTCGAGATACGTGCGCACAAACGTAGCGCCGTTGAGTTCGAGCGGCGTTCCCGTTCCGGGCGACATTGCCGAACCCAGGAAAAGCTCTTCCTTGATGACGTCGCCGTTCCTGTACTCTTTGCCTTCGGCGTCGGTCAGAACCTTTCCCTCTTCGTACACGAGAATGTACTGCATCTGGAGCGATTTCACCCACTTTGCGCAGACAATGACGTCCGCGCCGCGAGTTATCATATAGTCAGACGTCACCTGCGTGTCCGAAGCCTTTACCGTGACCTTGTTCTCAAGTATCTGCTCGTCCACTCCCTCCCTCGCAAAGACGGGACGGCGGTTGGACGTGTCGGTGACGGCCTCTCCGTTCTCGTCATATACGGGATAGACAGCGACCTCTTCCGAAGAGCCTTCGGGGATATAGGTGTATATGGGTTCGCCCTTGTGGTCGCCGTCCTCGTAGGTCTCCGGCAGGAACCAGCCGACGAAGTCATAGCCCGTCAGACCTATATAGACGCTGCCTGATGTCTGAATGTCGTAGAAGGGTACGCCCTCCTCTCCGCACTTGAAATACAGGCTCTTTACCACTATGGAATTGGAGCCGTTGAAATAGCCGCCGTTGCCATAGTAGGTAACGTGTCCGTCATAGCCTTCGAGCACTTCATCGAGCGTCGCTTTACCGACCGCGCAGCCGGCGACGCCGAACAGCGTGCACAGCGCCGCCAGAAGCACCATAAGCCAGATTTTCATTCGCTTAGTCATTGTCTGTACCTTCGTCTTTATTTTCCTGAGCCATCTTGTCGGCAAAGAAGAGCAACTTTTTCTTCTTGAGCACGATTATAGCAACGACTGCCGCCGCAATTATGACGACTGCGCCTATTCCTGCGCCGACATATACCCAGATCATTCCGTCGGGGGCGGGCTGTTCGGGAAGCTCTGAACCGCCGCCAGAAGCCTCGCTGACAGTTATGCTCACGTAGACGCTGCGACCGGCATAGTCGCCGACGCCGTCGAGCTGTACCGACTGGTTGGAAATTCTGAGCGGTCTGTCATAGCTTGCCTCGAGCACGAAGTTGCCCGCAGCGTCGATGACTTCCTGCGAATAGTCGGAATAGGTTATGACGAGCTTAAGCCCCGTGAGGTCGAAGTATTCGCCCTCTGCGTACGCCGTCTTATGCGTCGAGCTTGCGTCGACGGCCACCCTCGATATGGTGAGCGTTATGCCGAACGCCTTCTTTACGGGCTTGAGAGCGCTCTCTATGTCGAAGAGCTTCTGTATATTTTCCTCGCCCACATATTCGCGTTGAGCATCGGTGCTGAGCGCGTTATACAGTCTGTGCGCTTCCTGAACCTGCGCCGAGAACTCCTCTACCTCTGCGAGCGTCTTGTTTGCCGTCGTCCAGGAAGATACTTCATTCGCGGAGACAAAGCCTTCGAGCATACTCTTAAGCGTTCTGGTGTCGTCCTCGGGCATTTCGTCGAGCAGCACCTTGTTGCCGAAGTAGTGAGAATATATGAAACTGTCGTAACCCGTGCCGTTTTCGGGATAGATTATCCTGAGCGCGCTGACCGCCGCAGCCGAAGTGTGAGGCTGGTAGGGAACATAGTTGACTATTCCGTCGACAAAGTTGCGGTAGAAGAACGAATTTGAAGAATATCTCGTCATATCTCTCGTTCCGAAGCCCTCGAGAAGGGTAGGAGCCGCTATGCTCTCGAACTGGTAGGTCGTTATGCCGCTGGAGAAGAACGCGCCGTCGCCGATGGTCTTGAGCGTCCAGGGCAATATCACCTTGTTGAGCGAAGTTTCGGGCACTCCGGAGAATGCGAAATCGTCAATGGTGACCGTGCCTTCTTTTACGGTATATACGGTGGTTTCGCCGTCAACCGTGCCCTTTAAAGCTGCGGGATATGCACAGAGCTCATAGGTGCCGCTCTGTCCGGGAATATTCCTGTAGAGCACTCCGCCTTCGGAGAAGTAGTATTCATTGCCTTCCTCCACCGAGATGCTCTTGAGTTTGAGTATGCTGTTGAATGCCGAAGCGCCGACATAGCTGCAATTTACGGGTATGGTTATTTTCGTAAGCGCCGTGTTGAAGAATGCATATTCGCCTATGCCCTCGAGAGAAGCCCCCAGCTTTACTGACGAGAGCGACGTTGCGTAGAGGAATGCCTCCGCATAGACGCTCTTTGCTGAACCGAGGTCGACCGAGGCGAGCGCCGAACAGTATGCAAACGCCGTCTGTCCGATTATTTCCACCTTGTCGAGGTTTACAAGCGAGGAGAGCTTTGTGCAGTTCGCAAACGCCTCGTTGCCTATTTCCTTTACGTTCCTGAGGTCAATCGACGTCAGGGCGGAGCAGTATGCAAATGCGCCGTCGTCAATCTTTGTCATCTTGTCGCTGAGCGTGACGGAGATGAGCGAGCTTGCCTGGTCGTTGAGGAAGGTAAACGTGCCCGTTGCCGTGGCATTTGCGCCGAACGTAACTGTAGTGAGCGCGGGGCAGTACGCAAACGCGCCATTGCCCATCTTGGTGACGGAGGAAATTTCCGCCGTGACGAGGCTGCTACATCCCCTGAACGCCGTATCGCCTATGGTTGCAACGCCGTCGGGAAGAGCTATGGCAGCGAGCTCCGTACAGCCGTAGAACGCGCTTTTGCCTATTTCGGTAAGCGCGGAGTTGCCCGCAAAGATTACCTCTTCCACGAAGCTCTGCGAGAAGGCATATGCGCCTATCTTCGTTACGCTCTCGGGAATGGTTATGCTTTCAAGTCCGGTGCCGTAGAATGCGTAGTCGGCAATTTCGGTCACCGAGGGAAGCACTATTGAAGTCAGCCCGCTGAGCCCGTAGAACGCGCCCTTGCCTATAGAGGTAACGCCCGAAAGGTCGAGCGTATCTATGCCCGAAAGTTCGCTGTTGGCAAAGGCGTATGCGCCTATTGCCGTAGTGCCTGCCCTGAACGCGAACGATGCATCCACCGTCTGGGGTGCGAGCACGAGCATATTGCCGCGGTAGAGCGCCCCGCCGACGAGTTCATAACCCGAACCCGTAACGGTTGCATCCGTCGTGCCGGAGAATACCTCGTTGCCGAACGTCGTGTCGCCGTCGGGAAGGGTTACCGTGCCGAGCGAAGGGCAGTTTGCAAACGCCTTGTCGCCTATCGAGGAGAGCGCGCACCTGAATTCTACGCTGTCGAGAGAAGTACAGCCGTAGAATGCGCTTGCGCCTATGGTGAACGCCTTGAGCGAGGCGTTATTTTCGCCGAAGGTCACCTTCTTGAGAGAAGTACAGCCGTAGAATGCCGCAGAGGGGATTACGGGATTGAGTATTGTCACTTCCTCCAGCGCCGTACAGCCCGCAAACATATTTGCGCCCATAGCCGTCGTAGCGCTCGTTACGACCTCCTTGAGAGAGGTGCAGCCGTAGAACAGATTGCTGCCCGCAATGTGAAGCAGCGATATATCCGCCGACTTGAGCGACGTACAACCCATAAACACGCCGTCGTACATTGTGCCGATTGCACCCATATTGACGACCTCTTCGAGTGCCGTACAGCCCGCAAACGCCGTCCTTGCGACGGTGAATACCTTACAGTTGGTGAGGTCTACCTTCTTAAGCGAGGTGCACTCCATAAAGGCGTCGGTAGATATCTGCGTGAGCGATGATTCCTTTACGCCGTTCGGATCGGGCTTTTCGCTTACAAAGTAGATTTCCTTGAGGTTTGTGCAGCCCCAGAACGCCCTTTCGCCTATCGTGGTTACGCCCTTGGGGATGATTATGACCTCTACATTTTTATTGTCCCTGAATGCCTCGGTGCCTATCGAAGTTATTGCCTTGTCGGAGGGAATTCGGAGCACGTGCAAGTCGTTGCCCTCTATGCCGCCCCAATTTTCGACAAGTTCGCCGCCCCAGCCGTCATAATGCGTGAGCGTGCCGCTCGTTATCTGATAGGGGTCCCTTACCCTGAACACTACGCTCGCCTTGCAGGAACTTGAAGTCGTACAGGTAGCCGTTATTGTGACGCTCTTCACGTCCTCATTTTCATATATGATGACGTTGCCGTTCTGGTCGACGGAGGCTACGCTCTCGTCGGTTGACGCCCACGTGAACTCGAGGTTGCTCAGGTCATAGTACCACGGGTCGGGATTGAGCGACAGCGTAAACTGCTGACCGGGTGCCACTTCCACCTCTCCCGTTGCCGAAACGGGAGCCTTGTCGCCGTTCAAAATCGTGCCGAACGTCACGCTCGGAATTTTTAGCTGGGTATCGCTTTCGACTACCGTTACCTTAATTCGCTGCGCCCTGTTGTTTCCGCCCGTCGCCGTTACGTAGGTCGTGCCGGGCTTGACGCCGAATATTTCGCCGTTCTTTACCTTTACGATGTCAGCCCTGTCCGTTCTCCACGAGAAGTTGGAGATGTTTGCGTCGCCCAGATTTTCAATGGTGAGTTTCCTGGCTTCGTTGACGCCGATGGTTATTTCTGAACCCTCTGCAATAGTGAAATCGGAAGGAGTGACGGAGATGGCAGAACTTGTGATGTTGAGGGCATATACGTTGTGGTTCATCGCGTAGTCGTCGATTTCCACGTACAGCCTGCTGCCATACTCTTCATATATGTCCGTGATGTCTATCGAAACCGTCGTGACGGAGTTCTTCTTGGGGTTGAGAACGGGCGTGATGTATTCGGTTGCGAGCTGTATCTTTACGGGCTCGTCACCGCCGATTTCGCTGTCGTCCTCCGCATAGCAGAGAATTACCGCCTGGGGATAGTGGTTGTCATACACGTCGAGGTCAAGGTAAACTTCCTGCTTGACCTTGTTGGCGCTGTCCTTGTAATCCCTGAACCTCACCCTGCTGTCGACGAGCACGGGCGCCTCATAGTCGATGTAGAAGGACATCGAGAAGGTGTTTTCTTCGGGCACCTCTGCACCGTTTGCATAGTCGTCGTAGTCGAAGTAGAAGTCGAAGTTGAGTTCGTACTTGCCGTTTGCCTCAAGTCCCAGCTCGGTGGAACGCATTTCGAGGAGCACCTGCGCGGGAGATGCCGCACCGCCGCCCGCCGCAGCCTTGCCTATGCGGTAAGCTTCCCTTACGTAATTGCCGTTTTCATCGGGTATGACTTCGCCGGTGTCGACGTTGGTGAGCGTGTACGTAACCACCTCGGCATTCCTTAAAAGTCCCGCATACAGCGCCTTTATGCCCGTAAGGGTCATATAGTTATTTGTCGAAGTTTCGCTTTCGTATTCGTTAAATCCCGAAATGGCTATGTGTTCCTCTTCGGTATATACATATTCGCTGGTGTGTTCTTTAGCCTCGTCCTGAACATATAGATAGGAACCAAGACCTGTGGAGTACTTTTCGTTGTAGTACATCGAATATGCCTGGGTCGCCCAGACCATTTCCTGAGGTCTTTCCTCATCCTTATAGGACGTATCCTTGTCGAATGCCGCCACTTCGAAGCAGTCATAGTCAAGCATAGGCGCCGAATTCCAGTCGCCGTAGAATGCAAGGAAGGGAAGAACGAGGTCGCACTGTTCTCCGCTTGCGCTTTCGAGGCACATATAGCCCTCTACATACATTCCGTTCTTGAAGTTGTCGTCGATGTACTTCTTGTCCGCAGCCGAGAGCTTGACCGTAGCCTCTATCTTCGCAGAGGAGTTTGCGCTGACGGTGAAGCTGCCGCCCTCGTCGACCGCCTTGCCGTTGACCTTCCAGGAGGTCGTGTCCTCGAAGAGGTGCGCCTTTTCTGCGACAGACAGTCCGTCTGCAGACAGCGTTTCCGTCATCACTATGCTCTTGGTGCTGAACGAGAGCGCCTCGCTGCCGAAGTTCTGAACATAAAACACGATGTTATATTCGCCCTTCTTTTCCCTGTCCGCGCCGAGCTCCGCTTTGGGTCTGCCCGCCGCAGCCGTTTCAGGGTCTGCCATCATATTGTCCTCTGCCCTGGTATAGAGGTACGCCTGCGTTGTGAACGCATTTGCGAGCGTTGCAAGTCCCGCGCCCTGCTTTCTGGGCGAATAGGGAAGCTTGTTCTGGTCATATACCAGCGTCGCAGTGCTCATAAGTATCTGATTTATGAGATTTGTAAGCTCGATATTGCCGGTATAGAGCGAGGAATATTCGCTCTTTAAATACTGCCTGAGGAGCGCCGCAAAGCCTGCGAGGTTGGGCGCCGCCATCGAGGTACCGCTCATCTCGTCATAGCCGCCCGCAACCGTGGAGGTGATTTCGCCGCCGTGCGAGGTGACTTCGGGCTTTATCTGAAGGTCGGGCGTGGGACCCCAGCTCGAATAATCGTTCATAAAGGGACCCGCCTCGTAGTCGCGGCAGAGCGTTATCGTACCCGTGGTACGCCTTGAAGAGCCCGTACCCGTAAGCAACTGACCCGCGTCGATGGATACGGATACTGCGGGAATTCTGTCCTGCAGATCTTCCAGCGACATCCTTATCATACCCGCAACGTTGTTGTAGACGATTACGGCGTCTGCCCCCATCTGCTTTGCCGTCTGTATCTTTTCCTTGAAGGATGACACGCCGCGCCTTACGACGGCTATAACCTTGTCATAGCCCTCCTTGTCGGCGAGCTCTTTCTTTATAGTCGAGGTGTAGTCGCCCGCGGCGCCCGTGCCGGGAACGACGACATATTTGAACGTAACGGGTCCCGTCGCGTCGCCCAGCATATCGTCGAGGAAATTATAGGCGTCGGAGTCCTCGTTGCGAGATTCTTCGTAATAGATTGCGCTGCCTTCCGAAATGTTGCCGCTTTCGTCGGAGACATTGGCAAGGAAATAGGGTGCGCTCTGACCGTTGACGCTGGCAACCGAGAGCGCCGCGCCGTACGTCGCGGGCGAACCTACCGTGCCGGAGTCGGGGTTGGAAGCGAGGTTTGTGCCGTACACCGAACCGTAGCCCGATGAGAAGTCGTTGCTCGCCGCAACTATGAGGCTTATACCCTGCTCCCTTATGGCGCTGTAGACCTTTTCGAGCGCGTGTCCCTCGTCATCCTCTTCGGTCAGTCCGAGAGAGGACGAGCCGAAGCCCGCCTTTGTGCCGAGCGACATATTGATTACGTCGACGCCGAGCTTTACGCAGTCGTCGAGCGCGGCAACTATGTCCTCCGTCTCGGCGCCGCCGAGGTCGTTGGAATAAAGGTCGTCAGTGAATACCTTGCAGATGACGAGCTGACTTTCGGGAGCAACGCCCCTGAACTCTACGGGGTCGCCGTTTGCGTCTGTAACAATCTCGCCGTCCTTGTTGTAATAGCTGTCATCTTCGCCGCCTATGATGCCCGCAACGTGCGTGCCGTGCTGCGAATATGAAGGATATACGTCCGCATCCTTGTCCGCATAGTCGTATGCGAAGGGCACCTTTGCGTTGATGTAGACGTCGTCCGCCGTCGCGCCCGAGATTGTCGTGGCGTTGAAGGATTTGGTCTTCATCGCCTCTTTCACGTACTCCTTGGTGAACGATACCTCTTCGGGCATATGAAGGAACGCCTCGTGAGTGTAATCGAGACCGGTATCGAGTATGGCGACAGTCATTCCTCTGCCGTCATAGCCCGACGCCACGATTTCCGATGAGTTATATATGCCGTTTTCGTAGATGTTGCTGTAATTTATCTGCGCCCCGGAGGAAGAACCGCTGTCCGTCTCCTCGGGAACTGCATAAGTCTGCGATACGGACACCGTGGAGACGCCGCCCATCGCCTTTATCTGAGTGAGCTGGGACGTCTTTACCTCCAGCGCAACGCCGTTCAGAACGGCGTTGTAAATGCCGACGAGCTCATAGGAGATTGCCGCCTTCTTCAGCGAAGTGAGGAAGCTTGCCTGCTCGCTCTCTATTTCCCTTACGGCATTTTTGCCCGCGTCGGTCGTTATATATTCCGAAACGAGTTCTCCGCCCGCCCTTTCGGTGAGCGTCTTGCCGTCGAGAGAGACTATTACCGTGCACGTTTCGGGCAAATCCGCAGTCGATACGGATGTATCGTTCTCCATCACTACCGCGGGGTTCATATTTGCAAGCTTGATTTCCGTGAGGTCGATTTTTCCCGTCACGTTCTCAAAACTCACGCCCGTCGACGTCCCGACAGCCGACGCTCCGTTGTCGGCAAACGCGAGGATCTGCCCAGCGATGAACGTAGTCGCCATAACCGCGGTAAGCCCCAAACAAGCCGACCTGCGGAAAATACCCATCTTTAATCTTTTTCTCATTTAAACCTCCGAAGCGCAAATTACTCTTAAATTGCGCCGTTTTGCCCACATCTCGAAATGTGGGCAATTGGGACTGACGCCTTATTATTCGGCGTCTGTAATCTCTATTGTGTAATAGTTGCCGCTCTTTGTTAGCGTGCCTTTCTTTACGCTGTTGCCAGAAGTAAGCCTGACCTCTGTCTCCGAAACAACCTCATAGGAATATGCCTTAGCATATGTCTTGCCGCCGTCCGTGCTGACATACAGCGTGCTGCCGCCGTCGAAATAGTACTCTGCCTCGCCGCCGTCCACATAGGCATATCTGCCCTGATAGGAGTTGGGCTCTACAAAGTCAAATCTTTCTTCGTAGCCGTCGGCGGAATAGCCGCCCTCGCCGTCTACGCGAACGAATACCTTCGTGACATCCGCCTTTATCGAAGGCGTGCCGAACTTGTCGACGGTGTAAGAATAGGTCGTAAGCGTGTTGCCGTTCTTATATATGACGGTGCCCTGCCCGTAGGTTGCCCTGCCGAGACCGTCGAAGGTATATGAAGAGCCGTCCGCAGCCTTGAATTCGCCTGCCCAGCCGTCCGCTTCGCTCCACTTAATGCAGTTAATATACGCATCGTCGCCGTCGAAAAGCGCGGTTATGCTCATCTCGTAAGAACCGAGGAGCTTTACGGTCGCCGCGTCAAGCTTGCCTTCGCCCGAACGGACGAGCGTGCCCGTCTGGGGGTTATAAGTGAAGATATATTCCTTGCCGTCAAACGTGAGCTTTGCATTGAAATTGCTGTCCGCTTCGGTTATAGTGACGGGTCTGTTGCCGTTTGCTATCCACTCGCCGGCAAAACCCGTTCTGAGGGAAAGCTGCGTGCCGCCGAGGTCGAACGTCTGCCCGTTTGCCGCGAGCGTCCTGCCGTCCGAAAGCACCGTGACGCCGTCGGTTACGGTATATCCGTATTCGGAGCCGTCCGAAACGGTCAGCGTACCGCCGATATAGCCCTTGCCGTCGAAAGTATAGCTGAGACCGTCGCCGTCGTAGAGCTCTACGCCGTACCACATATCCCTGCGCGCGAACTTGATTTTACCGTCGTCGGCGGCAGTCATCGTGAACGTATCTTCGAGCTCGTCATAGGCAATCGAATACGTCTTTCCGCCCATATTCATCGTCCCCGCAGTCGCGCTTGTCAGACTGTAAGTGCCCTTTGTCGTCGTGCCGCCCGCAGTCCTTGCGGTAACGCTGCCCGATATGGCGAACGTCTCGCCGGTTGCCGCGACGTTGTATGCTCCCTTGCCGTTGAAGGTAATGCTGTCGAACTCTTCGACGCCGCTTGCCCACGTCCCTTCGAAATTGTCGTAGAGATAGAATGACGTGCTTGTATAGTATGCGTCGTTGAGAAGCGAGAAGAAGGAGCCGCTTATTATCTTCTGAGCCGCGCCGTCGGCAATGGAGAGCTCGCCGTAGAGCACATTACCGACATATATGCGGATATAGGTTAAGGAACCCGACTTTGTTACGTCGTACTGCGCCGCCACGTCGGTGACTACGCCGCCGAGATAGGAAATTATCGCTTCGCCGTAGCCGCTTTCGCCTATGCCGTCGAGGGTGAGCGTTATCTGTTCATCCACGCCGCTATAGAACCACTTGCCCGTATATCCCGCGCCGTCCGAATAGGTGACGCCGTCAACGGAAAGCAATCCGCCCTCGAACTGCGCCGTATGTTGCTTGCCGCCAGCGGTGAATGTCGCTACGCCGTCGGAAACGGTGTACTGTACGCTCTCGCCGAGATAGTTGACCGTGCCGCGCCCGTCAAACGCCACCGAATATACCGCGTTGGCGTTTCTCTTCCACGTGCCGTAGAATTCGTCGAGCTTGGTGACCGACGTGTTGCCGATTTTGGTGATTGCGCCGTCCGCGCCGAGCGTTATGTTGCCAAGAGTGCTGGTGACGGTGCCGTCATCGCTGACGCTGAACGTAAATTCTGAAATCGTGCCGGCAGACGTCGTAGAAGTGCCGTTGCCGTCGCCCGCAAAGCAGTAAATTGTCCTGTTTGTGCCGTAATATCTGCCGTAGACGCCGAGGTTTTCTTCCTTTATTGCCTCTACGGTTACGTTTACATAGCCATATGTCGTAGTTTCGCCCGAAGTGGACTGAACGAGGCTTGCAAGCGTCTTTAAAGTAAGAGTGCGTCCATCCACCGTACCCGTGAAGCTGAAGAGCGACCCCTCCGTCCTGGTATCGGTGAAAATCGTCGAAAGAACGGCTGAATACAGCAGGGTTATTGTCTCTCCGTCATAAGTATAGGGCGAAGTGTAAGTCATACCGCCATAGCGGAAATCTGCCGTGCCGTCGTCGTTGAATACGACGTATGCGCTGCCCGCCTTGAAATCGTTTATTCTGCCGTCGCCAACCGTGTCGTCGCTGACCGCGCCGATTGCGTCGATATAATATTTGCCCGTTATCTCGGAATAGTCCGCAAAGCCGACATAGAGGGTGACGTCCCTGGTGGGAACATAGCCCGAAGTGACCTTCTGGGTGAGCGCCTTGTCGAAGTAATAGCCCCAGCTCCTTAAGCCGTCTGCGGTGTTGACGATATATTCGTCGAGTACGCCGTCATTGTACCATTTATATATTGTGCGATATCCCGCGCCCACCGTATTATCCGCGGTGAGAACGAGCGTATCGCCCGCCTTTACGGTCACCGTTATCTTATTTTCCGCGCCGTCGGAAAGAGCATTGAGCGTGGGATATCCGCCGTTGAACGCCCACTCCCTCTCGCTCCAGCCGAGCACGTTTCTGAACGTGTCGTCGTTTGCCGCCGTGGTCGAAGTGAGGCAGTTGAGGCTGATGAGCCCTGCAGAAGTTATGGAAACTTCGCCCGCGCCCGCCGCCTTTGCGACGATGTCGCCCGTAGCCTGCCAGGAGGCGCCGTTACTCGACTGCGCATAGGTATTAGAAACACCCGAATAGCAGTTGGAGATGAGCGTATCCGTCTCGGCATATCCTACAATGCCGCCCGCATATGCGCCCTTGTACGCGTCGTTGAGACCCTGCATACTCAGATAGTTGTTTGCTATTATTTCGCCCGTCGCATAGCAGTTATATACCGACGATAATAGCCCGAGAGTGCCGACAATGCCGCCGACGTGCATACCGCCGTTGACGTCGCCCAGCGAGTAGCAGTCCGAAACGTAGGCGATGGCGTTGATATCGGAGGAGACGAGATAGCCGGCAATGCCGCCCGTAGAACGGGGCGAGCCGCTGCCGATGACCTCTATATCGGTGCCGCAGCCGTAGATGAAGGAATCATAGGTGATTAAAGAGCCGCCGGAATTGCTGTATGCCGCCTGAAGGACGCCCGCGACGCCGCCCATACAAATCATCTGATTGTCGTCGCCTTCCGAAGAAACCGTGCCGTTTACGAGCTTGCAGCCCGATATCTCGACGCCGATGCCGAAACCGACGACAGAGCCGACGTATACGCCTGCGCCCGCCGCGCCGGGATGGGTTAAAACCTCATAATCAGAGAGAGTGACATCCTTTATAACTGCGGGAGACGTCATAGTCGCCGCGACATAGCCGAACAGTCCGACGTAGGGGAGATATTCCTCCGCATACGTCTCCTGGTCGACGACTTCGTCGGTGATATAGAAATTGCTGATAGTATGTCCGTCGCCGTCGAAAGTGCCGCTGAAAATTGCGGTACTGTTGGACGCGTCGCCGGAGACGTAGAGCTGTTCGCCCTTCATATCTATGTCTGCCGCCAGCTTGTAATGCGCGGCGTTATATCCGGCATAAAAAGAGCTGTTTACGAGCGCAGCCATATTGAACAGGTCTATGGGGCGCTTCAGAAGGAAGGGGTTGTCCTCCGTGCCGTCGCCGTCGCCCCTCTGAATGAAGCTATCCTCCTGCTTTACTCCCGTTACGGCGATAGTGGCATTGCCGTCGACCGCTTCTATCGTATAGACGCCGTTCTCGTCGGGAAGGAGCACTTCCGTATTGTAGCTTACGTCAAATTCCTGAACATAGTACGGGCTGAGGTTGATCTTGAAGCTGAAAGGTTCGCCGTTGACAGCCTTGACGTCATATTCCATTACGACATCTTCGTCTTTAGCCTCGCCGTCGACCATTCCCGAATAGAGAGTTTTTCCCTCGAGGTCGGTGTAGGTCATACGGAGAACAGTCTTGTATTCCGCACCGCTGGAATCCGTCGTCTTCTGCGATTTGTCGAATGTAAGGGTGCTTAACGTGCTTATGTTGTCGACCTTTATTACGGTCGCGGCAGACATTGTGAAGGAATATACTCCCTCTGCGTCGGGCAGAAGCAGTTCGTCGTTGACCTTGACTGCCGGTTCGCCCGTCGCGTTTGCGCCGACCTCTATCTTGAAGCGCACGTTTACGCCCTCTTTGACTTTGCCGCCGTTATTGAACCCCTCCATATTGTCTATGAACACGATGTCCACGCCCGCGCCTTCGGCGGTGAGGACATAGTATTCGGGTTCGTTCGCGGCACACGCCGCCGCGCCCGCAAGACAGGATATGCCCGTTGCAATGCAAAGCGCAATCATAAATTTTCTGAGTTTACCCATTTAGCTTTCTCCGTATTGAATATATGTTGTAAGCCGTAACAGAGATAAAATCTGTCATTTTTGGCACTCTTAGCCGCGTGGCAGACAATACCCCATACTTTTAATACTAAATAATTTTAGCATAATACGGATAATAATGCAAAATAATATGACCCTTTTACGACAAAAATTTCGTATAAATTTTTTTTATATTTTATTTTTGCCCTGATTATATTGCAATTTTATGCAATTATACGCCGAAAAAATGAATAAACCGCGATATATAGTATGCACTGCACCGCTTTGCCACAATAAAGTGAAATTTCGGAGAAAAATTTCCCTGTCCGCAGCGTTCGGCAGAAAATCGGCGGCGGGCGCTATCGGCAGCCTTATTTGTCTTTAATACCATTTTTGGACGCCGCCGCAACAATTTTTGCCAAAGTTCTGACTGTTGACGGCAATCTGCCGCCCCCTTTGAACGCGGCGTTTGGCATCTCCTTGACGCCCCGCGCAAAATTCGGCGCGCGGAAAACGCAAAAAACCGCCCCGAGAGATTTTCTTCCCTCGGGGCGGCATTGCCGGCTTTTATATTAAGCTTTAGTTTTTTATGCTTCTTCAGTAACTGCGGTTATGGTGATAATATAATCGCCCGCCTTATCAGCATCCAGATAAAGTCTTACGGGAGAACCCGTGCTTTCAATCGTCGTCACAGGCTCGCCATACATATCCGTCATAGTAGCACCCGCCTGACAAGTTATGGTATAAGTTCCGGCTTCGCCGATGAAATAGAGCATTTTTTCATAGCAATCATAGGAATCAGACCAATCTTCCGCCGTAAGGGTAATCTGCCAATAACCCGCACTCTCCAGCGCATTTCCGCCGGAAGGTATCTTGATTTCGCCGGGGGCTACGCCGTCGGGGATTTCAGGCTCTACGGGAGGTACGGGAACGCCTATCTCTACCGTTGCCGTACCCGTAAAGTTGTTAGGCGCCGCATAAACTTCAAGCAGTACATAGATAGTCTGTCCGGCTTCAACAGTCACCGCAACGCTGCCTGAACCGATATTTGAACTCCACGAAAAGGTGCTGTCGCTATAATATCCGACAGAAACAGAAGTATCCTCGTTTCCTGCGGTTACAAGCTTGAACGTCACCGCCTCCTCGCTGCTGTTTTCGTAGGTATAATATCTCGTCCCTTTGAAATTGTCAAACGATAATGAGCTTTCGGCTGTAAGCGCAACGGGATATGCGGCACTGCTGCCTGCATCTTCCGCCGTAGTCTTTCTGAGAAGGATCTGATACTCGGTTGCCGTATATACGTTGGTAGTACCGGCAGCGAAGTAATATGTCTTGCCTGCTTCGGCTGCAAATACGCCTCTGTCAGACTGAATATTGAGAAGCATGTACTCATCGCTGTACGATGCGTCGGAATATACTTCCGCCGTGGAAGCGCCGCTTACAACAAGAGTATAGTTACCTGCCTCTGCCGCAGTCCACTTGTAATAGTACTTAGGCGCACCGCTGGAAACAGTACCAGAGGTTTGAGTGTCGAGAGCAAGCTCCGCAGGATTGGACATTTCGCCGACCTCAGCATAGAACTCTGCGCTGAGCGAAATGTTACCCGTCGAGGACTTAACCTTGAATAAGAAATTGGTGGTTAATGCAGTATCCGTAAACTGGATAACTCCGCTCTCGGTCAGGGTTACGGGAACATTAGTCCAGTTGCTCTTGGTCGTAAACTCGAGCGTGGTGCCCTCGCCGAGGGTTATGTTAAGCCTGCTGTAACTCGTATCGGGGTTAGTCCAGGAATAGTATATCCACTGGTCAGGCTCTGCGGTCATGGTTATGCCGCCGTCCGTAAGTGCGGCACCGTCGAGCGCGAGTTCTTCAATCGTGCCGCCTGCGGGCGCTTCAAGATACTCTACATTTATGGAGTAGACTATTGTATCTCCATAAGAATATCTGCCCGAATCAAAATAGGAATAATCTACCGAACAGCCGAGGGAATCGCTTTCTCCCGCACGGATAATCGCGGTATAGGATCCGTCATCGGCGACGCCATCTTTTTCATAGCCATATTCATCGGTGATTATGCCTTCGGTGCTGTTAAGGGTTATCTTCACCATGGCATTTTCTTCACCTGCAACTATACTGAACGCATGACAATTGATGAACGGTTCGGGTCCCCAGCCCCAATCCTCCTCGCCGCTCGTTACCGTCACAGCATAAGTGCCACTTTCTTCGACGCTGTAAGACGTTTCGCCCCAGTCGTTTACTGTGGTTGTCATGCTCTTTGCCACGTCGACAGCCACATCTGTCGCCGTCGCAGAGGTCTTGCCGCCCGAAAGAACGGTATAGCCATCGACGGAGATGGTGTATTCACCCGCCTCTTCGGGGGAAATGGAAATCTTGCCGTTTTCGTCGGTCGTCGCCTTGACGCTGCCCTCTTCTGAAACGCCTGTGCCCGAAACGGTTACTTCAACGTTTGCAAGAGGCGCTCCTTCATATGTTACGGTTATTTCATATTGAAGCTTGGGAATGACGACAAGCTCGATGTGTCCGCAGCCGTCTTTGGTGCACATCTTGTAGCCGATACCTTCGTTTTCGAGAGTGGAGGGAACGACTACCGTCACCTTATCGTCATAGGAATGAATATGCGTGATCTCTTCGGGAATAGCCACCGTAAGCTTGGTGCCGCTTGTGAGAGCTACTTCGAGAGCTCCATTCTTATATGTAATGCTCTCTATGCCTGCGCCGTTAGCGCCTGCAGCGCCGTCTGCGCCCTTGATGGAACCGATCTTCTGCCAGGTGCCCGTAGTCTTTGTATATACATCGAACGTAGTCTTATTGAGATAGAAGTCGCCGTCTGCGCCGTCAGCCGCGGCAGGTTCGCTCTCGCCGACCGTCCACTTGGTGCCGTCCTTGCCGGCTGCACCCGTATCGCCCTTGTCGCCCTTTTCGCCCTTGGCATCTTCGAGTATGCCGATGAGCCATTCTTCGTAGCTGAGCACGTCGCCTTCGGCAGCAGCTTCAACATACTGCTGATACTGGGCATAGTACTCTTCGTTGTGCGCTTCTCCGGAGCAGGCGGCAAGCCCGAAAGCACCCGCCGTCAGCGCCGTCGAGGACAGCAATACAAGCAACAGTTTAGTCTTTTTGTTCATATACTTCTCCTTTTCTCTCATAGGCGGCCGATACATCAACCGCATACGTTTAAAAATTATTTTCGGAAATTATGTGCGTATATTTCAACTAAACCGCATAAATATGCACATAACTTACAAATATGTATATATATTATCACTTGAGAACAAATAATGCAATACTTTTTTTTAATTTTATAAGGTTTTAATCTTTTAAAATTTTATACCCAAGATAAGTACGGGTTATAGTTTTGTTAAATTTAAATATTATTGTCAATTTATGCGAGAACTGACGGGCAGGCTTGAGAATGGACGTGGCGGCGGCAGATAAAATAAGCCGCCGCCCCGACCGCGCCCAACTTTTTACCCCCCATAATGGCGTTCGCCGAGGTATTTAAATTGTTTAAGACCGGGATGAGCGCGCGAAATGCTGAGCACCGGTCCCTTCTGGCGATAGACCGCGCTGTATTCATATCCGACCTTTGCCGTAACGGTCAGCCAGTCCTTTGTAGCCACGCCCGAAATGAGCGAATTTGTCCTGAGCGCAAAGCCGTCGTAGGCGATATCCGCCTCGCAACAGGTCATAATATATCTGCCTATTACAATATATCCTGCGGGCACCTTGCGCGAGACCGCCGCCATACCCCTGAATTTTACCGTCTTGCCTATATAGTTCTGCGGCTTTTCGGAGAGGTCGCGGTAGAACAGCGCGAAATCGCGGTCGGCAATCTCTATGACGGGCGCGTCCATATCATAGGGCATAGGGTCCTCTATCTCGTCAAATTCCGCCTTGCCGCCGATGTATTCATACACTATGTCGGGGCGGCGAGAGATGCCCCTTATGATCTTGTGGAACTCCTGCTTTTCATACTCGCCCTTGAAGCGGTTGAATACGACCATCTGCGTCATCTGCACCTTGTCAAACACCAACTGGCGCATATTACGGTTATAGTTTATAAACGTCGCCGCGTCGAAAAAGGTCATTATCTGGTTTATGACAAAGCTTTCGGGCATTGCGTCGAAGAACTTGTTGAGCATCCACGCGCCGTTGTATTCGACGACTACCCTCTCCGCCCTGTGCTTTTTGACGAGGTATTCAAGCGTATTGCCGTTCAGGTCGTCCTCGTCGTCGATATACTCGATTGCGACGTTCTTCACCTTGAAGCGTTCGGGGGCATATTCCTCTTCGCCCTCTTCGCAGACGAGAAGGAGGGTGCGCTCGCCGTTTTCCATACGCGGGTCCTCCAGCGTCTCCTGTATGAACTTTGTCTTGCCCGATTCCAGAAAACCGAGAAAGAGAAATACGTTTATATCCTGCATACTTCTACCTTTTATATTTTATGTTGCCGTCACCGGCAAACAAAATTCACGAAACAAAAATTTTCGGCGCAAGCAGGGTTTCCCTGCGCCAGCGCACCACATTTGTGGCTCTGCCACCTACTACGCTGACGCTCCGTGCGACCGACTTCGTCGGGCGGGCAGTAGGTGAAGGCGGCGCAATTATTATATTTGATAGCACTTAAGATTGCGCCGCCGAGGACGAGGGCGGATTTTTCAAAATGTGCCTCGGTTTGGCACATTTTGCCGCCCGAGATAAGTCCGACACAACAGGTATAAATTTACGAAACCTTAAACAACTCCCCCAACTCCTCTTCGTCGAGCTTGGAGCCGATTACGCACAGCCTGCCCGTGTATTCCGCACTGCCGCTGCGCACGTCGCTTTCGCCGGGTACATAGTCGAAGTGCAGCCAACTGCCGTCCTCCGCCTGCACTATGCCCTTTGCCCTTAAGACCGTGCCGAACCTTACGGCGTCGGATAGCTGGGCAAGCATAGCCTTTAACCCGTCGGGCGTAAACCTTGCCGAGGTCTCTATGCCCCAGCTTGAGAACACCTCGTCCGCGTGATGATGGTGGTGATGCCCTTCGTGGTCGTGGCAGCAATGCCCGTCCTCGTCGTGGTGGCGGTGGCAATGTTCGTGCCCGTCCTCGTCGTGGTGGTGGTGACAGTGCTCGTGCTCATCCTCGTCGTCGTGGTGGTGATGATGTTCGTGCCCGTCCTCGTCGTCGTGGTGGTGACAGTGCTCGTGCCCGTCCTCGCCGTCGTGGTGGTGACAGTGCTCGTGCCCGTCCTCGTCGTCGTGGTGCTCGTGAAGTTCGCTTTCCAGCTTTTTAAGCTCGGTTGCGAGCGTTGCGCTGTGCTCCATAGCCTTGAGTATCTGCCTGCCGCCGAGCGACGACCACTCCGTAGTGACGACGGTGGCGTCGGGGTTGTGCTCCTTTACCAGCGCGAGCGCCGCCTGCAGCTTCTTTTCGCCCGCTACGTCGGCGTGGCTGAACACTATGCACGCAGCCGTCTCTATCTGGTCGTTGAAGAACTCGCCGAAGTTCTTCATATACATCTTGCACTTGTTGGCGTCCACGACCGTAGTCATAGAATTTATGGTGCAGTCGGTAAGGTTTGCCCTCTCCACCGCCTTTACCACGTCGGAGAGCTTGCCCACGCCGGACGGCTCTATGAGTATCCTGTCGGGGTGATATTCCTCCGTCACCTTTTTAAGCGCCTTTGCAAAGTCGCCGACGAGCGAACAGCATATACAGCCGGAGTTGAGCTCGTTTACGGTTATGCCCGCATCCTTCATAAAACCGCCGTCGACGCCTATTTCGCCGAATTCGTTTTCAATGAGCACGAGCTTTTCGCCCGCGTATGCCTCTTTTATGAGCTTTTTGATGAGCGTAGTCTTGCCCGCGCCCAAAAAGCCGGAGAATATGTCAATCCTGGTCATCTTTTTTAACTTCCTTGAAATTTACGTTCTACATTATTTTATACACACTTTTTTGTCTTGTCAAACGAACGAGGGCAAAAGCCGCGCAATATGCCTATACCCCGCTTCCCTTGCCCGCGCAATGCCCGTGCAGACAAAACTTAAGCGGCGCGGAACTCAATTCCGCGCCGCCGAAATATGCCTTTATATTACTTCTTGTAGTTTAGCCTTCTGAAGGAGCCGTCCTCCTTATGAATGACAATTCTTGCCTCCTGGCTTTCGGCGAGCTTCTTTGCGAACTCTATCGCCTCTGCCTGAGTGAAGAACAGCTTTATCGCCTTAGAGCCGCCTGCCGCCTTTACCTGCCACTTGTTGTCGTCCTTGCGCTTGGAGATGTGATAGGTCTTGACGGGCGTCTTGGGCGTCTTGGGCGCCTTAGGCGCTTCGTCGGCGGGCGCGCCGTCCTCTGCCGCGGGCGCGGGCTCTTCTGCCTTTTCCGCTTTGGAAGGCGCGGTCTTTTCGGTCTTTTCTGCCTTAGTGGGCACAGCCTTTTCGGTCTTTGCAGGGGCTGCCGTCTTTTCCTCGGCTACGGGCTCCGCCACAGGTTCGGGCTGCTTTCCTTCCGCCTCGGTCTTTACGGCGGGCTCTGCCGCAGGTTCTTCTGCAACGCCCTCTTCAACATATTCGGGTTCGCCCTCTTCTTCCTCTTCGGCGCCGCCCTTTTTAACGCTCTTTACGATGAGCGCGATGAGAATGGCGAGAAGTATTACGATGATAACGCCTATTCCTACCCACCCCCAGGGATTGAACCACTCGGGCAGGGAAACCAAGTACGATAAGTTCATAACCAAAACCTTCCTGTTATTAGATTTAATTCCTGTATATATTCTAATACTTTCAAAGCAAATTGTCAAGAATAAGTTTAATGTCAGAAACGCAATTGCTCCTGAAACAGCCTTATCGCATAGGCGTCCGTCATTCCCGCGATAAAATCTGTGATGGCGAGGGCATATGTGCGCGCGTCCGAAAGTTTTCCGTAGGGCTTTGCGTTGCTGTACCTTGCCATATCCCCGCGCTTTTCGGGCGGTAAACCTTCGGCGTCGCAGAACTTTATAAGCCACGACAGGAACGCCCCGCCGAGTTCGGGATATACCGCCGCATAGCGCGCGATTTCGCCGAACACGTCGCCGCCGTTCCACAGCGAATACAGCCCGCCGAAGAGCGTTTCGATGATGAGCTCCGCATACCGCTGAAAGGCGGCAAAGCGCGGGTTTTTGTATATGTTGCGATAGTTGAACGCCTTGACCGCGCTCAGCTTTTCAAAGTATCCCGGACTTATGACTATGCCCTCTTCGGGCGAGCTGTGGCGGCAGACGTCGACTATTATGTCGTGCATAATGACGGTGGTATTCACCGCGTTTCCGCCGCCCGCAAAGAGACTGTTGAGCTCCCTGCGCTTGCCCTCGTCCAGAAAGCCGAGGCTTACGGCGTCCTCCACGTCCCTGCCGAGGTATGCTACCTTGTCGGCGAGCTTGACTATGCACCCCTCCCACGTGGCGGGCGGGTATTGCCCGACGCGCTCTATGCGGCTGAGGTCGAAGAGCTCCTTCCTCGGCGAGAGGGCGTTTTCGTCCACCTCTCCGCAGTGGGAGATTATGCCGTCGCGCACGGCGTAAGTGAGGTCGAGGTTGCGCATTATGCCGTCGTTATCCTCCAGGAGGTCGAGCTCGTCTACAATCCTCAGCCCCTGCCGCTCGTGCCAGAAGGTGCGTCCGACATACTTTTCGGACAGTGCGGAGAGCACCTTTTCGCCGTGGTGACCGAAGGGGGCGTGTCCGAGGTCGTGCCCGAAGGCAATCGCCTTGGTCAGCTCCTCGTTCAGACCCAGATTTACCGCCATTGTATAGGCGACGCTCTCGACGTGGGCGACGTGTTCCATACGCGTGCAGACGTGGTCGTTTTCGGCATTGAAAAATACCTGCGTCTTGTGCTTGAGCCGCCTGTACGCCGACGAATGAAGTATGCGCGTATAGTCGCGCGCAAACGGGGAACGTATGTCGCCTTCCCTCTCGTACAGCGCCGATTTCCTTGCCGCGAGCGCGGGGTTAGCCCCCTGCCCTGCGGCTACCTTTGAAAACTTCTTTTTCTCCATTGCAGATCCCCCGACAGTTTTTCATATAGATTATACACCGCGCCGCCCGCCATTGCAAGGGCAAGCTGATATAAAAGCGGGCATATGCGGGCTGCGCGGGGCGGAAAATATGCGCTATGCCATTGACAAGAGGGGCGCGCGTCTGTTAAAATTTATTAAACGCAGTTGCGGGGGCGAGGACTATGAACGAAAAGAGGCGACAACTGATTGAAAGGCTTGACGGCGGCAGGCTGTTTGAAAGGGACAGGCTGGAGATACTGCTGGACAACGCTTTCCCCTCGGCGGACAACGCGCCCATCGCCGAAAAACTTCTGAGGTGCTTCCCCTGCATAGACGCGGTGCTTGCCGCAAGCGAGGAGGAACTTGCCGCCGTGGAGGGCTTGGGCAGGCGGTACACAGACTACCTCATCTGCGTGGAAAAATGCTGCAGAAGGCAAGTTGCGGAGCAGACAATTGAGAACAGCGGACAGTTTATCGAGTTGATGCGCAAAAATTTTCTCGGCAAAGACAGCGAACAGGGCGCATTCTACCTTGTAAACAAACACGGCAAAGTAGTAAAGAGCGAGTTCTTCACCTCGTCCAGCGTCGACTTTGTGCGGCTGAAGGCTTCGGAGGTGTTCAGGCTGTTCTCGCTTTACGACTGCTACGGAATTTACATAGCGCACAACCACGTGTTCGGCGCGGCATATCCCTCCGCCGCGGACGACGAGATGACTAATAAATTAAAGCGCATCGCCCGGAAATGCGGCGTAAAACTCATTGACCACGCAATTATAAATTCCCGCGGCGAGAGCTTCAGCTATGCGCAGTCCGGCAGACTTGAAGAGATCTGAATTCATATTATATACAACTTATATACAACTATACAACGGTTAAGCCGCCGCGCTCGTCAGGAGCGCGGCGGCAATATGTTTTGTCATATTTTCAGCAGCGTTTTCTGTCGTAAATTGCCACTGAGATAAAGTAGGACGCCACGGCAAGCGCGACAGTTGCGGGAATGCTGACGGCGGCGATTATTTGGGGAGTTGCGCCCCAAGCCTCGGGTATAAGCGAAAGGGCGAATATGAGTATGACTATCATTGCGATCATAGCGACAATCATATATACCCTGCCCCTCTCCGTGCCGAATTTGATGACGAGCGGCAGCGTGACGGCGAACATCAAAAACTGCATACACACGGGCAGAACGAAGTCGAGCCAGTCGCAATAGTCACGTATTAGAATAAAAGCCGCAAGATATGCCGCAATGCCTAAAACGGCAAAGATAAGTCCCAACAGATATTTTTCGCCGACTATCGCCCACTTGCCCGCGCCGCTCGCCGCGACGAACCTGTTCCAGCCGTCCTTTTCCTCATAGGCGAACGCCGTGAGCAATACGGATACGGTCACGAGTATGCCAATCGTCGCCCCGAAAGCCGAATTGCGGACAAACACCGATACGGCGCAGAATATGACTATCATTGCAAGATACCAGAGTATCTGCTTGCGGACATTGTACAAGTCCTTCAACAGAAGTCCCTTCATAGACTTACCCCCTTAGAGTAAAACAGCATTATATCGTCCAGCCGCACGGGGCGCATATCGAACCCCTGCGGCATTTCCTCCCTGTATGCCAGAAGCTCGGTGCGGTACTCCTTTTCAAGCACCCTGACCACCGCGCGCCTGTCGAGCTCCGGCAATATCTTCTTGTCGACGCTGTACACGGCGTACTTTTCCAGAAGTTCGTCCTTCGGCTCGCTCAAAAGTACCCTGCCGCCGTGCATATACACTATATAGTCGCACAGCTTTTCGAGGTCGGAGGTGATGTGCGAGGAGATTAAAACCGCCTTGCCGTCGCCCGAAACATAGTCGTAGATCATTCCCAGAATTTCGTCGCGCACGACGGGGTCTAACCCGCTCGTCGGCTCGTCGAGAATTAGGAGCTCGCTGTCGTACGAGAGCGAAACGGCGATCGCCGCCTTCATCTTCATACCCTTTGAAAATTCCTTGAGCGGCTGGCTTTCGGGCAGCCCCAGCGAGGCTATGAGCGATCTGAACCTGCCCTTATTCCACGTCGGGAACATATTTCTGAGCACCGTGCCGAGCATCTTCAGCGTAAGCTCGTCGGGCAGCCCCGTATCGTCGAGGACATAGGCAATCTTCTGCCTCTCCTCCCTCGTGAGCTTATCCGCCTCCTTCCCGCCGAAGAGAATTCTGCCGCCGTCGGGACGGACTATGCCGAGAATTGACTTTATGACCGTGCTCTTGCCCGCGCCGTTTTCGCCGATGAGCCCGACGACCGCGCCGCAGGGCACGGAAAAAGTCGCCTCTTCCTTAAAATCGCCGTAGCGCTTTGTGAGATTTATTATGTCCAATTTATTCACGCTTTGCCTCCCTTGAAGTGTGCGCATATTTATTATGGCGGTATGACAATTATTGCCCATCTCCGCCAGAATTTCTGACTTCTTTATCCGTGCTTTTACGCGCTTATTCTGCGCTGTTGCCCGCCTCGTCCGACTTTTTGTCGTTTGCGAACGCCTGCGCCGCCTCCCTTAAAAACTGCTCCTTTGAAAGGTTGCACCGCACCGCCAGAATTGCCGCGTCCGCAAGGTTCTGCCGCATATCGCCGAGGTTTTTTTCCCGCACGAAGTCGGCGTTGCGCTCGGCAACGAAACTGCCCTTGCCGACCACCGAATATATATATCCGTCGCGTTCGAGGTCGGCATATGCCCTCGACGTCGTTATGACGCTTATCCGCAAATCTTTGGCAAGCCCCCTTATCGTAGGCAGCGGCTCGCCCGCCTTGAGCGTTCCGTCGAGTATCATAGTCTTAATTCTTTCATATATCTGTTCATACAGCGCCTTGCCCGAGGCGTTGGAAAGGTAGATGTTCATCTGCTCACTCCTTGAATTGTTCATATTGATTATATACAATATGCGTTTATCTGTCAAGCGTTGCGGGCAATAATTTTTAAAATCTTCTGTCGGCGGGAAGGGGGTATTTACAGGCGGGCGAAAAAGTGGTATAATTACATAAAAATTTACACGTGAAACATTGAAACGGGGCATATTGCGGGGGAAATTGCGTTTGCCCCCTGCGTTCCGCCCCGAAAACGCGGCGACGTTTAAGGTGAATTATGACGAGGGAAGAGCTGAAAGAACACATATTTTCGACATACGGGGTGGGCGCCGAACAGCCGTGGAAGGACGACCCGACCGACGAAATTTTCCGCCGCGCGGACAGCGGCAAGTGGTTTGCGCTCGTGATGGAAATACCCGAAAGGTACGTGCGCCTCGGCGACGGCACAATGACGGCAATGAACATCAAGAGCGAGCCCTTTATGGTTGCGGGGCTCATACGCGACGAGGGGATATATCCCGCCTACCATATGAACAAGACGCACTGGGTGACGGTTGACCTCGCCGCCGTGCCCGACGAAAAGATAAAGGTGCTTATTGACGTAAGTTACAACCTCGTCGCGCCCAAAAGGCGGCGCGACGCCCGCCATAAGGACGACTTTTGAGGCGATAACCCTGCCCTCCGTCGGACAGAAAGGCAACAAAGCTGCCTTAACGCGCATAGGGCGGCACGGAAAGTCAAAGCCGCCCGCGCCATTTTGTGGCGCGGGCGGCTGCATTTTTATTCCTTTGCCCCCGCAACGGCGGCAACTCTTCGGCAATATTTTTCCTGCGACTTTTATTCTGCAAATCTTTATTCGCCTGGTTTTATCGGGCAAATTTTATCGGACAATCGCTGTTCCGCACCTTGCGCGGACTGCACGCCATTCCCCTGCCGCGGCAGCTCGACCGAACAGGGAAAGTTGAGCGCGGCAACACGACTGCATAGGGAAAGCCCCCGCGAACGCCTTTCGCGGGGGCTTTCTTAAGGAGCTTGATGCGGCGCGCAGACCGCGCCGCGCGTGTAATCACTTTGCCGAGCTGGTTATAGTGCCAGCCGAAAGGTCTATGACGAACACCGCAGAGGGGTCGTCATAATTCTCGTTGGTCACCCAGAGTGCCGTCTTGTCGGTGAGGTTATAGACCACGCTGTGCACCGTACAGCCGTTGCCGTCGTCGTTGTTCCAGTCCCTTCTGCCGACAATTTTAAGTATGTCCATAGCCGCATCGACGTCGGGCAATACGCCGTCCGTCTTTGCAAGCTCTTCATAAATTCTGTCGTATCTGTCGAGCCCCGCCTTCTCGTCGTCCTCGCCGTAGTAGTCGGGCTGGAGGACGAAGTTTGTTATCCACTGAAAGTCGCTTACGCCCTCCCTTTCGCCGATATGCGCGTCATCGTCGTTGTAGATTACCTTGAGCGTCCTTGCAGAGCCGTCGTTATCCGTCTTGTCCGTGCCGTTCGTCCACTCTAAAATGGCGCTCTTTCCCGTGGCGTCCGCGACCATATAGTGATAGGACGTCTGCGCCGAATCGTGCAGGTCGTACTTTTCCACGAGCTTTACCGCCTCCTCTACGCTGTCGGCATAGTCGAGTATTAAGCGGAGCATAGTCGTCGAAGTGAGGTCGGGCTTGTCAGTGTCGACATCGGTGGGCACCGTCTCTTCGCCGCCCTGATAGGTCATATATATGCCGCAGCTCACGCCCGCGTCGTTCATTCCGTCGAGAGGCGCGAAGGGCGCGGCAAGGCAGGTTACCTTATCCATAAGCCCCTCCACATCCTTTTCCTGGTCTATGCCGAGGAACTGCAGGTCTACTGTGGAGACGGTTGCGTGCCTGCCGTTGCCGGCATTTGTGAATACCACGCAGGTATTAGTCTTGTCGAAGTCATAGTTGCGCGCAAACAGTCTGTCTCCGTCCGATGTCCTTGCCGTAAAGGACGAGCAGGCGATCTCCGACTCCGTAAGTCCCATATCTATGAGCCCCTTTGTTATGTGGTCGGTGATGAAGGATATGAGCTGGCTGTCGCTCTTTGCTCCGCCCTGTTCGAGATATTCGTCGAAGTAGAACCCGCCCCTGACGGTCATTGTGTAGACCGAACCGTCGAGGTGCGCGTCGTCTCTGTCGCGGAGTTTTTTCATACTTGCCACCGTGGAAATCTCGTTGCCCCATACGCAGGCGATGGTTATGCCCAGCGCGGCGATTATGACTATCACTGCGGCGACGACGATTGCCACGATTTTCTGCCATAACTTCATATGGCGTCCCTCTGTCTTTGTCATTTCTTTCTCAATTCTCCTGTCTTATATCGCCTGAACGGGCGACTATTTTTTCGACGATGCGCACAAAGACGCGGGCGTCCTCCTCCCCGATTATATTGCATATCGCATCGGCAAGCGCCAGCGAATTGGAATGTACGGCGAGGAACTCCTGCATCTTTTCGGGCACGGCGGAGATGAAGAGCGCCCTCTTATCCTGTTGGCTGCACTCCTTTGTCACCAGCCCCCTCTGCTCCAGAGACGCCACGGTGCGGTTTGCCTGAGATTTGAGCATATTTGTCTCTTCGACAATTCTCGAAAAGGGCAACCTGCCGCTGCCGCCCGCCTTGTAATTATTGTAGAGAAGCAGCATTACAACCGCCTCGTTATAGGCCAGCCCGCTGGTTATGCGGCTGCTCTTCAAAAGCGCGCTGAGATGCACCCAGGACAGAATGATGTCCTCGTTTAGCTGTTCCCTGCCCTCTGCGGGGGTGATCCCCGACGCAGCCGAAATTTTTCCGCCGTGTTCTTCCATTTTTTTACGCATCCTCTCTGCGGGCGCCCTGCGCTTCGGCGCGGCCGTTGCCCGCAATTATTGTTCACATTGTGAACTTTTAATCATTCTATACCCATCCCGTCCGATTGTCAAGCAAAATCGCGTAAAAAAATCCGCCTCCTCGTCGGCGCGCGGTAAAAGGGGAAAGAAACAGGCGGCGCCGACGCCTGATTACGCAACGGGGTGCAAAGGGCAACTGCCGCCGCCACTCTGTTGCGGGGCGGCGGGTCTGACGCCTTCCGCGTGCAAAAATAATGCGGTAAGACGACAATATCTCCCGCCAGATAAGCGAGTTCATAGAGGGCAACCTGTCCTCCCCCCTTGACAGCGCGACAATCTGCAACCACTTTTTCATCTCGCGCACAAAGCTGTATGAAATTTCTGTGCAGGCGTTCAATATGGGCATAGCGCAGTATGTGACCTATAAGCGGCTGGAGAGGGCGAAAGAGCTGCTGCGCGAGAGCAATTCCACAGTCGCGGCAATCTCCGCGCAGGTGGGCGTGGACGACTATAATTACTTCTGCAAGCTGTTCAGAAAACACGAAGGCTGTACCCCGATGCAGTACAGAAAACAGCGCACATCCGACTGATTATCCCCCCCCACAATATCTCCTCGCGGGCGCGTTAAATGTGCATACAGTACGGGCTTTTCGTGCCCTTAATAAAAAATTGCGGCAGCGCTGCAATGAGCGCTGCCGCTTTTAAATTTATGCCGCTGCAAGCGGCGTTCTGCCATTAAGGAAAACCGCGACGTGGTCAGCCCTGCTGCTCGTCGTCGCCTATGCCGCGCGTCAGCCGCCTCTGTTCGTCGACGAACTGCTGCGCCTCGGTCTGCCCCACCGCCTGGTTTTGCGGGAACTGCTGGGGCTGGTGCACGACTATCTGCGTGAAAGGTATGCCTATGCCGTTGCGGTCGAAGAGCAATTTGAGCTGGCGGTTGAGGTCGCGCTCCACCTGGAATTTCTGCGTTTCGGGGCACTTTGCCGTAAAGCGCAGCGTGACGCCCGACGCGCCGAGCGCGGATACGCCCATATAGAAGGGACCTTCGACTATGTCGGGGATATTCCTGCGCATCTCGTCGAGGTTGTTCCTGATGACGAGCTCGACCTTTTCGAGCGATTCGCCGTACTCCATATCAATTTCCGACACGGCGAGGGAGAGCTGGCTGGTCATATTTATGAGCGTGCGTATGTCCGAATTGTTCACCACCTTTATGTCGCCGCCCGCGTCCTCTATCTGCGTGGTGCGTATGCCTATCTCCTTTACCGTGCCGCGGAAGCCGTCCACGACTATTATGTCGCCGACGTCGAAGATATTTTCAAAGACTATGAACAGCCCCGCGATTATATCCTCGATAAGCGGCTGCGCGCCGAGGCCGACGATTAAGCTGAGTATTCCGATGCCCGCGAGCAATGCCGTGGTGTTTACGCCCCACGTGCTGAGCACGGCGAAGATGAGCACAATCACGGCGATGTACTTTATGAAGCTGCACAGCAGGTCGACGAGCGCCTTGCCCTGTTTGAGAAGGCGGGTGAGCTGCCCGAGCGCAAACCGCACGGCGTACGACAGCGTGAGCAGGAATATTATATAGCTGAGCGAGCGCAACCAGACGTTTGGCTGTGCGGCGTCGCCGAAGAAGTTTATGCCGTTATAGAATACGCTGTCCTCTTTGAAAATCCAATTGCCCGCGATGAGCAGAATGAAGTAGACCAGCGCGATTGCGAGGCATACCGCCTTAAAGACGATTGCGACTATGTCGCGCACATCCCTCTCTTTTACCTGCTGTTCCATAGTTTTTCCCTCCTTGTTGAAGTCCGCCCGCAAGGGCGTATGCCTGCGCCGCTGTACGCGGTCACATTATCTGAATTGCCTCCAGCACCTCAGAATATATCAGAGTGCCGTCGTCGAGATAGACGTCGAGCTGATATTCCGCGAACAGGTCGGATACGGAGAAGTATGCCACCTGCTCGCCCGCCTCCGCGGTCGAATAGCTTACCTGCTCCTCCCCGTCGCCGCTCAGGACGAGCGTCACCTCCCGCGCGTCGGGATTTTCAAGCGTGAACGTCACCATAACCTCCATCTCGCCCGCCTCCCTTTCGAGGAAGGTGAAGACGACGACTGGCGTGGCGAACTCGCCTATGAACAGATAGTCATAGTTGTATTCGTCGCGTATTACCACGCTGTAAGTCCTGCCCGCCTCGAGATTTTCGAGCACGAGCAACCCGTCCTGCCCGCTGAGCTTGAGCTCGGAGAGCTGCCCGTCTATGTAGACGTCGTACAGCCTCGCCGTGCCCATTTCGCCTTCGAACTGCAGCGTGAGCGAGTTAAGCGTCTCCTCTGCGACGGTCGCCGTAAGCGTCGTCTCTACGGGGTTGGTAGTGGCCTCCCTCTCGCTGAGTATTTCGCCGCGGTCGTCCTCTATCTGCAGCGTATATGCGGTTTCCGGCTCGAGCCCGGTGAAGTCGACGGTGAGATCGTCGCCGTAGTACTTCTTTATCTCCTCGCTCCTGCCGCCGCCCTCGAGGCGGAAGATGACGTACTGCCCCTCCGCCATATCTATTATCGCCTGCGTGTAGATCACCGTCTGCCTCGCCGACGCGGTGAAGTCATAGAACAGCATATACGGCGTCCCGATCACCTCGCGGTACAGCCAGTCGCCCGTCTCCGTGTCGTAGATGAATATGTCGTACTCCGCCTCGGGCATAAGCCCTACGAGCTCGAGAAGGGGATAGTCCGCCGCGAGAGAGGTCTCTGCGGGGTTGCCGTTTATCGTCACCGCAAACGGCGTGTCGGGCACTTCCTCGAACTGCAACCATATGCTCTGCGGCATCACCGACTTTTCGACGACGGTCAGCGTCGGTTCGTAGGGGAGCGTCGAATATACCTCGGAGAAGAGCTGTTCGCCGCGGTCGTCATCTATCCGCACGGAATACTGCGCGTTCGGCTCGAGCCCCGTGATTTCAGCGGTGAGCTCCTCGCCGGCATACCTTGTAACCTGCTCCGATACGCCCTCGCCCTCGATATAGAACACTATGTGGTGCCCGTCGGGGATGACCATATACGCCTGCAACTCCAGCCGCGTCTGCCTTGCCGTCGCGCTGAAATCATAGAGCACCATATACGGCGTTTCGATCATCTCGCGATACAGCCAGTCGCCCGTCTCGGCGTCGGCAACGAGTATCTCGTACTCGCCTTCCGGCAAAAGTCCCTCTACCGCCAGCACGGGGAAGTCCTCGGACAGCGAACATTCGACGGGTTTGCCGTTCAGCGTTACTTTAAACTGCGTGTCGGGCACTTCTTCAAACTGTAGCAATATGCTCTGCGGCATCACCGACTTTTCCACCACTGTCAGCGTCGCCTCGTAGGGGAGAGTTGAATATACCTCGGAAAAGAGCTGTCCGCCCTCCCCGTCCTCTATCACGAAGAGATAGTCCGTCCCCGGCTGCAACCCCGCGAAACTGACGGAATATATGTCGTCTTTGGAGGAGAGCGGAATTTCGTCGACAAATCCCCCGCCCGAAACGGTCAGGACGAGCGAGGAACTGCCGACGTGCTCTATCTTAAAGTCGACGGAGATGCCCGTCATAGTCAGCACCGCCGCCAGAACGGTTATCTTTATTGCCATAGCCACGACGACCGCCGCGGCGATTACCGTTCCGCCCGCGACCGCGCAGACCACGGGGGCTATTCCCCCCGCGAGCAGCCTGTCGGTAAAAACGCGCGTCCTGCGCCTGGACGCGCCCGATTTCTTTTCGCCCTCGGAGGGAAATTCGGGGGAGCGATAGACTTCTTCGCCGCGGAAATACTCTGCCGAGCGCCCGTGTTCGCGCGCGGCAGAATGTTCTTCATATCGCTTATTCTCGTCGGAAATGAAGTATTCCCGCATAATATCTCCCCTACTTTTATATCGTTTCCGCCCCTATTATAACATACATATCTGGCAATTACAATACCCCCCCCCGGTCAAATTAGTCTCCGATTTTTTATCCCGCTTTGGCTGTCACACCTCTACAATCACCCCGAAGAAGTCGACACAAAAAAATAAGACGAACGAAGGTGAACTTCGGTTCGTCTTATTTACTTCTGGTGCACCTGTAAGGAGAGGCAAAGGCAACGTTTTTTTAGAGGACGGAGGAAACTCTGCCGCGACGGAATAGCATAAGCCCGCCGTGGGTTGCCCCGCATTAACCCGCTACCCCTTAACCCTCCTCTCCACACAGATTTGAAAAACAAGGCGGGCGTTGCGTCATTGATTTGTCAAATCAATGACGCGCAGCGGCGAAGCGGCAGCCTCGAAAAATCGGGGCTGCCGCTTCGTTGGGTTTAGTGGATAAAAATGCTACCCATAATAATCTGTACGCAGAAAGATTATTTTCGCTTAACACTAAAAGTTTCGCCGTCGCTACTTACTCAAGAAGTTGGCGTAACAGCGTCCCAATTTGAAAGTTGATTAGATTGTATCATAAATAATGCTACATTGTAAACCGTTTAACATTTTTTATTATCTCTCGCGCCAGCTTCTGTACCTGTCATACAGTGGCAATACTTACTAGTTTTTACCGACGGATTGCAACTGTCACATATTTTTATGGACACTATTTTCAGGGAGGGTAAAATTTTGCACCCTTACTTGCACTCTTGCGTTTTATAGTCAAAAAAGCTGTATTTATGGCTATTTTTGCATCAAATTTGGTAATTTACCGTAAAGTAAGGGTGCAAAGCCTCTAAAGAAATCACGCTATATTTTTGGTAGATCTCTAAAATGCGCAAGAGTGCCAACTTTTTTGGTTCCAAACTCATACTAACAATTCCCGCAATTCCTTCATTTTTTTGCAGCCAAAGAAATCATCCAATTTCCCGTCCAACGTCATGCGCCGCTCTTCGGTGAGTTTCCCATAGCGCTCCACTTCGGGAAGGAGAACAACGTGGACAAGGGAACAAAATCTGTTCTTCCCCTCGACCGTCTGATGAAAAAGTGTCGCAAACTGCCGCTGTTTATCCGTCCAATCGGCGGGATTTCCGCTTGTATTTTCCATGAACAATGTGATATCCACATCTCCTTTCATGGCCGCAAGCCGAATGAGGACAGGATAGCTGTCCTTCCCTGCAAGAAAGCTTTCGCCGAAAAAAGAACGTATCTTCTCCGTGATAAACTCAAGGCGGGTATCCGTCTCGTTGAGGAAACTTATTTGCCCGAATTGCGCTGAATAATCGTCCAGCTTGTCCTTGCAGTAATTGATGATATCGGCAAGACCGTCCATGACGTATGCCATCAAGAGTTCAAGCTCATTCTTATACTGGCGCGCAATGCTTTTGCATTTTGAAAAAAGCTCCGGGTTATTTTTCAAAATCTGCGTATCCACCATTTCAACATAATCCTCCATCAAAAATTTCAGTTTCCTATCTTTTTCGCTTCTGCCGAGCTTTCCTATCACATTTTTCAAGATTTTCAAGATTGTTGTGTAGGAGTAGACGCACCAATGATCTTTATATTGATTGACTAGCCTTCCGTCTTTTAACTCTAATTCGTACGGCAAATCGCCCTCAGGAGTCAAGTAGACATAAATCTTTTTCCAACCGTCTTCCTTATACTTTTGATTGACGTCATCTTCATACGCTTGTAGTTGCGCGTCATGCGTCGTCGTTCCGACTTTGTTTTCAATGACAATCACGATTTTTTCTTCAACGCATTCGATCAAAATATCAATCCGACGCTCTTGCGAAATTAAACACTCTTCCGTTAAAACGTTTATCTTTTTTGCATTTAGAAGCGGTATAAAATCATTGATCGAATGAAACCCGATCTCAGCTAAAATTTCAGAATTACTGCGATGTCCGCCCTCCGCATTTTCGTTGAACAGCAATTCCAGCCAAGCCTTTAAAAAGGCATTGTCCAAATCGTGCTGCTTGCCCTTATAGGGTGTTAAGAGCCAGGCAAAAAATGCCGAATGTTTGACTTCCTGCCGCGCCATTCCGACGGCAGAAAAAATATTCATCCCCTTCGTTTCAGTTTCCCGGATTTTACCAAGCTCTTCTGCGAGGGCATCCATTCTCTTCACCAATGTCTGTTCTTCCTGTGTCATACTGTCTCCCTTACAGTTCCTTAAACTTTTTCCATATATTGACGAGTGCGTAGGTATCAAGCCCGCAATATGGAAGCAGATCGAAACATGCTTTCATCCATGATATTAAATCTGGTGCGACAAATTTGGTACTTCTCGATTATATCATAATTAAATTCGTTTTTCAAGATAGTCTTAGTGAATATTATGTTCATAATAATTATATATCTATTCAAAGGATTGCGCTATGAAAATAAATAAAGCTTCAAAAGACACTGTATCTGTCAAATCGCTAATAAAAAACAATTTCCATTATGCTCATTTGCTAAGTCTCTCAGGAAACGACTCTGATATCTCTGAAATCATAACTATACTGACTGATTTAGGATTTAGTGAAAAAAGGCGTGGGATATTTTTAGAGAGGTCTATGAACAATCTGAAGTCGGAACTTTATATCCGGTAAAAGTCACATTGTTGCCACCGTTTTTTTGGTTGAATCAAGCAAAAAAAGAAAAGTATCTGCATGATTTAATGGAAGCCGATAAGTTGATGCAATCAAAAGCAATTTACGTTTACTCTCCCGATTTCGATTTTTCGGAAATATTGCTTGAATCAAATAACGATCTGATTCAAAATAAAGAATGGTATGTGATTTATTGACTTTTAAGCATTCTTGATGCGGGTGGCAGGAGCTTTCGCTTCGCAAAAAAGAAATGAGAGAGAATAAGTTATTTTGACAAAATCGTTGCTTCGTTTCTTTGAACCGTTCGCCTGCGCGGTTTTTTGCAAATGCGATGCTTTCCTAAGGCTCACGGTTCTCGTCGCGGGTCATCCGGACAAACATAAAAAGAGAGTTGGGTTCAACTCTCTTTTTGTGCGGGTAGCGGGTGACAGGACTGTAAGGAACGCCCGAAGGGCGTGACGGAATAGCGAGGAGCCTACCCGCGTAAGCCCTACCCTGCGACGAGCGTTTCGCTGATAGGCTCGTTTATCCTTTCCTCTTTTTCTGCAAGCCGCGACATCACTCAAAAGCCGCTTTCCTATTCTTTCAATTATCCTGCTTTGAGTGACCCATATTTCGGACTATCCTGATCACACGCACATAAGCGGCGCTGCAAAAACGTGACGAAAAAAACAGATGAGCAAAACTCATCTGATTTTTTGCGACCGTATAGCCAGCCGCGAACTGATGCGGGTGACCGGGGCTTTCGCTGCGCGAAAAGAAAATGCAATGATGATCTTTCCTTATATCATTATCCCTGCTTGCATTTTCTGAACCGTTCGCCTACACACTTTTTGCAAATGAGCTACTTATCTAAGACTCACGGTTTTCGTCGCGGGTCATCCGGACCAACAAAAAAGAGAGTTGGGTTCAACTCTCTTTTTCGTTGGTGCACCTGAATGGATTTGAACCATCGGCACCGAGCGTCGGAGGCTCGTGCTCTATCCAGCTGAGCTACAGGTGCATATCTTTCGCCCTCCGCGATTTCCGCGCGGCGGGCTTTTACGTCCGTTGCAGATATTATATGCTCTGCCGCATACTTTTTGCAACAGTTTATTGCCGTTTTTTATGGCTTTTTTGCATATGCGGCGACAATTCTCTTTAAAATTCCTACGACCTTCTGCATATCCTGCACGGCTATAAACTCGTTGAGCCCGTGCGCATTCCTGCCGCCCGTACAGATGTTGGGGCAGGGCAGCCCCATATATGAGAGCTGCGAACCGTCCGTACCGCCCCTTATCGGCTGGGTTATGGGCTCTACCCCCTCCGCACGCATTGCCGCCTGCACGTTCTCGACAAGGTGCATATGCGGCGCAATGACCTCCGCGCAGTTGCGGTACTGCTCCTTCAGCGATATCTTTACCCTGTCGCCGTGCATCTTATTATACTTCTGCGCCACGGCGAGGGCAAAAGCCTTGCGCCCTTCAAATTTCTTGGCGTCGTGATCGCGGATTATGCCGTGCAGCACGCACTTTTCCACTCCGCCTTCGACGGACATTATGAAATAATACCCCTCTCTGCCCTCGGTTGTTTCCGGACGCTCCGATGCGGGAAATTCCGACATTATGTCGTTTGCGATTGCAACGGCGTTTATCATTCTGCCCTTTGCCTGTCCGGGGTGAATATTTACGCCTGTAACCTCTATCTCGAAACTTGCGCCGTTGAATGTTTCATACGAAATTTCGCCCAGCTCCTCTCCGTCCACCGTATATGCGAACTGACAGCCGAACTTTTCCACGTCAAAGAGCGCCGCGCCGTGACCTATCTCCTCGTCGGGGGTAAAGGCTATTCCTATCCTGCCGTGCTTTATTTCGGGATGATTTACAAGATATTCGGCAAGCGTCATTATCTCCGCGACGCCCGCCTTGTCGTCCGCGCCGAGCACGGTTGTGCCGTCCGAAGTTATTACGTCCTTGCCTGTATAGCCGTTCAGTTCGGGAAACCTTTCAGGCGAGATGACGCCGCTTGGCAGCACTATGTCGCCGCCGCGGTAATTGCGGTGCACCATAGGCTTTACGCCATAGCCTTTGGGCTTTGACACCACGTCGAGGTGGGCGATGAAGCCTATCGCCGTCGCCCCCTCGCAGTTGGCGGGGATATGGGAATATACATAGGCGTTTTCCGTGACCTCCGCCTCCAGCCCCAGCCCCTTCAGCTCCTCGCAAAGAAGCCTTGCAAGGTCGTGCTGACAGGGCGTCGAAGGGGTGACGTCAAAGTTATTTTCGTCGCTGGGCGTATCTACCCTGACATAGCGCAAGAACCTGCTCTCTACGCTCTCCATAATCATTGCCTCCTCAAACGCGTATAAAGGCGTTCTGTTCCTCCGAATAGCGATAGCCTATGCCGCCGAGCTTGTCTTCAATCTCTTCGCGCCCGATATCCAGGCTGTCGCACAGCTCGTCGAGGGAGCCATAGTTGTCCCTTAGCTGCGTATTGACATATGAAAGCAGAATAAAACTATCACTCGGGATGTTCATAGGCACATTATACCACTTTGCCGCCGCGTTTGGCAAATGATAGCGCGACACAAAATGAAGTTGCGCGCGGGCGCGGGGTGTGATATAATGTTATGCGATATGAAAAAGACGGTAGTTGTAGGTATGAGCGGGGGCGTGGACAGTTCGGTCGCAGCCCTTATGCTCAAGAAACAGGGATATAACGTCATAGGTCTGTTTATGCTCAACTGGGAAGAGACGGACGGGGACGGCGCGTGCACGGCGGAGAGCGATTTTGCCGACGTAAGGCGCGTCTGCGCGCTTCTGGACATACCCTATTACAGCGTAAACTTTGCAAAGCAGTACGCCGACAGGGTATTTAAACACTTTCTGGACGAGTATGCCGCGGGCAGAACGCCCAACCCCGACGTGCTGTGCAACAGGGAAATTAAGTTCGGACCATTTAAGGACTATGCCCTCTCTATGGGCGCGGACTTCGTAGCGACGGGGCACTATTGCGGAATAGAACACGCCGCGGACGGCAAACATCACCTTCTGAAGGCGGCGGATACCGGCAAAGACCAGACATATTTTCTGAACCAGGTAACGCAGCCGCAGCTTGAAAATGTGCTCTTTCCCCTTGCGGAGCTTAAGAAGGAGGAGGTCAGGCGCATTGCCGAGAAAAACGGGCTTGCCACGGCGAAGAAAAAGGACAGCACGGGCATATGCTTCATCGGCGAGAGAAACTTCCGCAAATTCCTCTCGACATATCTGCCCGCGAAACCGGGGCGCATACTGACGCTCGAGGGCGAGGACGTAGGCGAACATATCGGGCTTATGCACTATACGATAGGTCAGCGCAGGGGCATAAACCTCGGCGGAAAGCAGGGCGAGGCGGGGCGTTGGTTCGTCGTAAAAAAGGACTTGAAGAACAATATTTTGTATGTTTCGCACGGCGACGAAAGCCCCCTTTACTCCCGTTCCTGCGAGGTTTCGGGCTTGAATTGGATAGGTTTCGAGCCGCCGAAAGAGTTTGTCTGCACGGCAAAATTCCGCTATCGCCAGGGCGAGCAGGGCGTAAAAGTAACCCTTGAGGGCGACGGGGCGACAGTCATATTCGACGAAAAACAGCGCGCCGTAACCGAGGGGCAGTACGCCGTGTTCTATGACGAGCGGCGTTGCCTGGGCGGGGGCGTCATTGAAAAGGTCAACTACTGATTGCCCCCCCCTCTGCTGCACGTGAAACATTTTCGCCGCATTGGGCTCGCTTTAAAACCATACTGACAAGATTATATGCAGCCGCGGGCTCTTTAGTTAAGAGCCCGCGACTGCATTTTCGTCGGCTGTAATTGATTGCGGCATATGCGGCGGCTATTGCAAATTGAGCGGCACATATGCGGCAACTATCATTATTATAGGGGCGATAAAAAACAGCTTAAAATGGGCGGCGAAAGGCGACAAAAACAGCTTAAAATGGGGCGGCGGAAATTCGCAGAATTTCCGCCGCCCCTGCTCTTTACTCTGTGTTGCCCTTTACGCCATTTAATTGACGTTTTGCCGCTCTGCTTTCCTACCGCCCGCGCATTGGCGCCCATAATTTTGGAGATTCGCAGCACTCTCCGCGGGTTCGGCAACGTACGTTATTGCTCACCCCTATAGCCCCATACGACGGTGCCGGAGCCATTCCGGCCGTTTTCCCACCCTGCGGGCTGACTTGCCGTCCTGCCCGTTCGTGCACGCCGTAAAAGCAACGACCGCCCCGCCCGTCGCCGCAACTATAAGCGAAAGGAGCGCCGCCGCGAATTTTCTCATATTCATAGTGCACCTCCGCATATTCCCGTTTATTATATCATAAGCCGCATAATAAATCAATATTGACAGAAAAAATATGCCGTCGTTAATGTATAAATACCATCACGGCGGGCAATAAACTGTGCGTAAGAAAAATCTGTGAGGGCATTTATAGATGAAAAATTTCTGCATAACTTTTTTTGCTTTAATCATAATAATTGCAACGGTATTGTTTGCAGGCGCAGCCGACGTGAACGCGGAGGGCGCGGATAACGACTATCTCCGCATACACGTCAGGGCGAACTCCAACTCGGCAATCGACCAGCAGGTAAAGTACGAGGTCAAGGACGAGGTCGTGGAATTTATCACGCCCTATGTCGCCGAATGTGTGACTAAAAACAGGGCGATTGAAGTTATGCGCTCACTCCTTCCCGACATTGAAAAGGTATGCGAAGCCGCCCTTGAAGAGCGCGGATATACCTATGGCGCACGCGCCGACATACGCGCCGAAGACTTCCCCACGAGGGTTTACGACGGCGTGACGTTAGAGGCGGGCGTATATGACGCGCTGATTGTCGAGCTGGGCACGGGCGAGGGCGACAACTGGTGGTGCGTAATCTATCCCCCTCTCTGCTTCACCGCGGCGAGCTGCGACGTCGAATACCGCTCTTTAATCTACGACATAATTGATAAATTTTTTAATAGATAGAGCTTCCGCCTACCCTGCTTTTCTGCGGCTAAAGCGGAGCAAGGAGGAATGATGAAAAAAGCACTTATTATAGGCATAGCCGCCGCGGTCACCGCCTCGGCAGGGCTGGGCGCAATCTTCCGCGCGTCAAGCTACGCGGCGGACGACTTTGCCTGCTATCCCTGCGCGCAGGTTGCCGTATTGAGGCAGGGCGCAAGCGGCGGCGAAGTCAAGGAAGTACAGCGCAGGCTTAAGAACTGGGGGTACTATTCGGAAAGCGTCGACGGCATTTTCGGCGCTAAGACGACGGAGGCAGTAAAATACTTTCAGCGCAAGAACGGACTGTCCGCCGACGGGATTGTCGGCAGGGCGACCTATCAGGCGCTGGGAATGAACGACAGCGCAAACGCGCTTTCGGGCGGGGGCAACAGCGGCGGCTCCTCCTACACCAACTCCGACTTATACCTTCTGGCAAAGTGCATCTATGCCGAGGCGCGCGGGGAGAGCTATACCGGGCAGGTTGCGGTAGGCGCGGTCATACTCAACAGAGTTGCTTCCTCCGCCTTTCCCAACACGATATCGGGCGTAATCTACCAGAAAAACGCCTTTACCTGCGTTTCCGACGGGCAGATAAATTTAGAGCCCAACCAGACGGCAATGAACGCCGCGAGCGACGCAATGAACGGCTGGGACCCGACTTACGGCTGTCTTTACTACTACAATCCCGCCGTTGCGACGAGTTCCTGGATATTTACGAGGCAGACGGTTACCACGATAGGCAAACACGTCTTTGCAATATAGGAGGCAGAAATTGGCTACGACAAAGAAAGATATGTCCAGCGGAGCAGAGAAGGTGGAAAAGCTGGCAAACGAAGGCAAAAAGTGTTCGGGCGGCAAGAAGAGTTGCTCCGGCGGGTGCAACGGCACAAAGAAGGACAGCGTGAAGAGCACGACAGGCGCAGACAAAACGTCGACCCGAACGACGGCGGACAGCACAACGGCGCAGCGCGAAAAGGAAGCAAAGCACGAACACGAAATGAGAATGAAGGCAGAGCGCAACAAAAAGCGCCGTACGCCCGGGTTCGGCGGCTGGCTTGCCGCAGTCATCTCGCTGGGCGTGACGTCGCTTGCGCTGGGCACGATTGTCACCTTCGGCTGGATAAATATGGACACTATGCAGATGAATATGGCGGGCGCGTCGACGCAGTCGCTGTACGAGCTCAACTCGATTATCGACAATCTCGACGCGGACTTGTCCAGGGTCAGGGTATCCACCTCCACAGGCGACAGAGTGCGCACGCTCACCGATATAGCCATTGAGAGCGAGACGGCGGAAACCGTACTCGAGAGAATGCCCGTTGAACTTCAGATGACCGAACAGCTCGCCTCCTTTTTAAATAAGGTGAGCGACAGCGCGAAGGGAATGATTTACGATCTGTCGAGGGGCGGCGAACTCTCCCCCTCCCAACTGCGCTCGCTCGAATATATGTACTCGACAAACCGCACGGTTAAAGAGGCTATGAACGAGTTGGTGACAAATACCGACACTATGGATATGCTCAACGCACTGCGCAATAAGGAGAGCTTACTCGGCGAGAGCTTTACCACCATTCAGAACAATACCTTTGAAGCGCCCAAGGGCATTCAGGACGGACCGTTTGCAGACAGCGTAAAAAAGACCAACCCCAAGTCGCTTGAAGGGCTTGAAGAGATTACCCCTCAGACCGCGGAGGAGCTGGCGTGGAAGTACTTTGCCGACTATGACCCCGAAAGCGTGCGCTGCACGGGCGAGGCGACCGGCAACGTCCTCACGGCGTACAATATTCTTGTTAATACTGCGGACGGCGAAATATGGGCGCAGATAAGCAAGCTCGGCGGCAAAGTGATAATGTTCGACAGCTATAAGGAATGTTCCTGCCGCAACTTCTCCGTTGAAAGGTGCATTGACATCGCGGAGGACTACCTCTCTTCCCTCGGCTATGACGAACTGAAGGCAGTGTGGGCGAGCGAGAACGGCACGGCGTGCAACCTTAACTTTGCCCCCGTACAGGACGGCGTTATCCTATACCCCGACCTGATCAAGGTCAAGGTATGCGAGGAGCGCGGCAAGGTGACGGGCATAGAGGCGATGAACTATGTGCTCAACCACTCGGAGAGGTCGCTCGGCGGCGCGACAATATCGGTTGAAAGGGCGAGGGAGAACGTCAACGGCGGTATGGAGATTGACGGACAGAGATTGACCCTCATTCCCCTGAACGGAGAGGAAATTCTCTGCTATGAGTTCTACGGCAGTCTCGGCGGAAATGAATACTATGTATACGTCGACGCAGTCACCGCCGAAGAGATGGAAGTTCTGACCGTGATTGGCACCGCCCAGGGCAGAGCTTTGATGTAAGTTCAGCACGAACGTCGGGCGGCGATATGACCGACCACCCTTTCGAGGCACATTTTGAAACAGCCGCAAGATTGTCAGCGCATATTTTCGCTACGGCAATCCGATGACAGAAAACAGTTACGGGCGCGGAAGCACTTCAGCTTCCGCGCCCTCTGTTTTTTAGTATGCGCAAACCTTATCCCTCGGACGGTCAATTCTGAACAGGTTCATTATGCGTCGCTCTGGTTTAACGGTCGGCAAAGAAACGCCCCCCCCCGAAAAATATGCCCGAGCCCGCACGCCGTTTCGCCGATACGCCCCCATTCCCTCTTAGCCGCCAAACTTTCCGAAACCGCCGCACGCCGCCCGTCCCTTAGCCTGCCTCCGCCAAAACAGACGATGCCTGTTTTTATTTTTTTAGCATAAATTTCCATATAAATCATCTGTTTTTTGCAGGAGTTATGCACACACGGTTATCAACATATTGTCGATAACTTGCCGATAACTTCTCTGCATATCAAACGAAAAAGCAGTGCTTTTCAATATTTGTGCACATAAAATTGCATATCACTGTCGATAACTTTAAATATTGTCCCTCTCTTTGCCGCAGAACGACGCACGCAATCGACAATGCACACCCTCCGCCAACTGAAGTCTTGCAATGCCGCTTGAGAGTGACTATCCGCCGTTGCCCCGCCCCTCCGTTTAGGCTCATCTCGCCTGCAGCCCGCCAATTTTATGCCCCTTCTTCCGCCCGCACTGCAAAAATCCGCTCTGCCGCCGCGCCGCAGACCGCCGCTAATCTCACAGTCCGTTCTATATCTGTCCGCGGCATAGTACATTTTAAAGCACAGAAAAACGCCTGCCTTACGGCAGGCGTGAATTTTTATTACTGCTTGTCTATTATGTCGAGTATCTCCGAAATGCGGTCGAGATCGTCCCTCGAATAATAGTCTATGTAAATTCGTCCCTTCTGGTCGTTGCCGATAAGGCTGACCTTAGTGCGGAAGGCAAATCTCATACGCTCCACAAGGTTCTTGAGTTCTATCGAAGCAAGAGCACGCTTTTTCTTCTTCTTTTCCTCCAGAACTTCGGGGGATATGGTATATGACCTGACCTTCTTTTCGAGCTCCCTGACGGACATTCCGCTCTTAACCGCGTCAGAGGCGAAAGTTATCTGGTCCTCCGCAGCGAGGGGCACAAGCGTCCTTGCGTGACCTGCAGACAACTTGCTCTCCGCGACGAGCTGCATTACCTCAGGCGTGAGCGAAAGCAGCCTCAACGTATTTGCTATTGCGGGTCTCGACTTGCCTATACGCTCTGCCAGCTCGTCCTGGGTGAGCTTATACTCAACCATAAGCTGCTTCATTGCGGCAGCCGCCTCTATGGGGTTCAGGTCCTCCCTCTGCAGGTTTTCAATCAGCGAGATTTCCTTAATCTCTCTCTTTGAATAGTTGCGGATGACTACGGGGATTTCCTTAAGCCCTGCAATCTTAGCCGCCCTGAAACGGCGTTCGCCGGCGATTATCATATACCTGCCCGATTTGTCGTCGTTTACGACTATGGGCATTATTATGCCGTGTTTTTTAACGCTGTCGGCGAGCTCTCTTAAAGTCTGCTCGTCAAAGTTCTTTCTGGGCTGTTCGGGGTTGGGATAAATCTTGTCGAGCGGCATCTCTTCGGCGTTCTTCTTCTCCTCTTCTGTATAGCCGAACATATCCCTGCTCTCGTATGCCCTGTGGAAGGCACTGCCCGTGTCCTCCATAAGCTGTTCAAACGATTTACCTAAACCTCTCTCCTCTTTCTTTGCCATTTACCTCTTTCCCCCTTAAGGTTATTTTATTGCGGGCACCATGCCGCAAAGTATATCCGATTTCACTGCTTGGACAAGAATTCTTCGGTCAACGCCTTGTATGCCCTTGCACCGACGCACTTGGGGTCGTAGTACAGTATGGGCTTGCCGTGGCTGGGTGCCTCTGAAAGCCTCACGTTTCTGGGAATGATTATCTCATAGAGCTTGTTCTTGAAGAACTTCTTTATCTCAGCCGCAATCTGGCGGGATACAACCGCCCTGCCGTCGTACATCGTGATTACGACGCCCTCTATGAGCAGCCTGGGGTTCAGATGCTGTTTTACGAGCGAGATTGTATTCATAAGCTGGCTCACTCCCTCCATCGCGTAATATTCGCTCTGCAGGGGGATAATTACGCTGTCCGACGCCACCCACGCATTTACGGTAAGTAGTCCCAGAGAGGGCGGGCAGTCTATGAATATATAGTCGTATGTATCCTTGATTTCGGCGAGGGCGTTTTTCAAAATCTGCTCTCTGTTTCGCTTATAGACGATATCGACTTCCGCACCCGTCAGATCGACATTTGCGGGCATTATGTCCAGAAGCGGAACCTGCGTGGGCAGAATGTTCTGGGACGCCTTCTCGTCCTCAATCAACACGCTGTACACCGATTTTTTGAGGGCACTCTTGGAAAAGCCCAGACCCGTCGTGGCATTGCCCTGACTGTCGAGGTCGATGAGAAGCACCTTCTTCCCGAAGTCGGCACAGTACGCCGCCATATTGATGACAGTCGTTGTCTTGCCGACGCCGCCCTTCTTGTTCGTAAACGATACTATTTTCCCCATAATCTCTCCGTCGCTCCCGCGGAAGTCATTTTCCGTGCGTTTGCAATTGTTTCCCGTGAAACTTTTTTGTCTGTCCGAAGCAATATTATATGTATTTCCGCCCCTTTTTTGCGGATATCGCTTGTTTAAAGCGGCGGCAATATACTTTTCACTCCCCGCCGCCCGAAAGCTTTATCGGGCGAAATAATGCGGAAAATTCAAGTGCTTGTGCCCTGCGGCGTGTGTTACCTCCGCAGGGCAATCTTCACATCAGTTTTGCTGCTCGAAACGCTTGAAAGCGTTGTCGCCGTTGAAGTCGTGCTTATCCATATAGTCTATGACTTCTTTATAGTCCTTGCCCTCCATCAGAAGGTCGACCTCTTCGGTATAGATAGTCTCCCTCTCGATGAGCACTCTTGCCATATTGTCAAGAATTTCACGTTTTTCGGTAAGGAACTTAACCGCCCTGTCGTGCGCGGTTTCGATAATGCTCCTCATCTCCTCGTCGATAGCTTTTGCCGTCTCGTCGGAATACGCGTTGTGCGTCTCCATATCCCTGCCGAGGAATACCGTCTGCGAGTTGGAGCCGTATGTCACAAGCCCGAGCTTGCCGCTCATACCCCATTCGGTGACCATACGCTTTGCCATCTCCGTCACCCTCTCAAGGTCGTTGGAGGCACCCGTCGTTATATCCTTGATGACGAGCTCCTCGGCAACCCTGCCGCCGAGTGCCATACAGATAAAGTCCTCTATCTTGTTTTTGGACATATGGGCGTCGTCGTTGTCGGGTCGGGTCATTGTATAGCCCGCCGCGTTGCCCCTGGGAATAATCGAAACTTCCTGCACAGGGTCGCAGTGCTCGCACAGCCTTGCGATAATCGCGTGGCCCGCCTCGTGATATGCAGTAATTCTCTTGTCGCTCTCGGTGACGACCCTGCTCTTCTTCTGGGGTCCCATAAGCACCTTGTTGACGCCTTCATACAGCTCTGCATTGCCGATAAACTGCTTGTTCCTTCTCGCCGCGAGTATTGCGGCTTCGTTGAGAAGGTTTGCAAGGTCCGCACCTGAAAAACCCGCCGTAATTCTCGCAACCGTCTTGAAATTGACGTCCGGGGCAATCGGCTTGTTGCGCGCGTGAACCTTCAATATCTGTTCCCTGCCCTTGACGTCGGGAAGGTTGACATATATCTGTCTGTCAAAACGCCCGGGACGCATAAGTGCGGGGTCGAGTATGTCCGCACGGTTGGTTGCAGCCATCACTATTACGCCCTCGTTGCTCTCAAATCCGTCCATCTGGACAAGTATCTGGTTGAGGGTCTGCTCCCTCTCGTCGTTGCCGCCGCCGAGACCTGCTCCGCGCTGGCGACCGACCGCATCGATTTCGTCTATAAATATTATGCAGGGCTGGTTCTTCTTCGCCATATCGAAGAGGTCCCTTACTCTCGAAGCGCCGACGCCGACATACATCTCTACGAAGTCGGAACCGGAAACCGAGAAGAAGGGCACACCCGCCTCGCCGGCAACTGCCTTTGCAAACAGCGTCTTACCCGTTCCCGGAGGGCCTACAAGCAATACGCCGCGGGGTATTCTCGCCCCCAGGTCGGAGAACTTCTTGGGCTGCTTTAAGAACTCGACAACCTCCGCAAGCTCGACCTTTTCCTCTTCGGCACCCGCAACATCAGTAAAGCGCACTTTGATATTCGTCGAAACTCTCGCCTTGGTCTTGGCGAAACTCATAGCCTTTCCGCCGCCGCCCATCATAGAGCGCATAATCAGATAGAATACTATACAGAGAAGTACCGCGCCGCCCAGCGAAACTACCGACGACCAAACGCTTCCCGAATTAGGGTCGGAGAAGTTGACCTGAATTCCGTATTCCCCTATCCACTGCGCCAGAACGCCGTCGGTTGTAGGCGACGAATAGAACGAAGGACCTATCGCATAGTAGGCGCGCACCGTCCTGCCATTGTTCTCAATCAGACCATACAGTTTATACTGATTGATTTCCACCTTGTTAATTATAACAGCGTCAGTCCAGGTTGTCTGACCATCCTTTTCGGACTGAACCAGCAACTTACCTTCGAAAAATCTGTAGCCTTCGACTTCTTCACCGTCAACATCGATTACTTTGCCGCCAGTCCCTTCCTTATAGGAATGGTTCTCAACGTACTGTACGAATGTATCATAGTCGATTTGCTTAGCGCCACCGTTTATCGTCGTCAGATAGATAGTGACAATGGCAGCGATTGCAAGAACTACGAGCACAATCGTCATTATTGTTTTGCTCTTTTTGTTCAAATCATACCTCGTATTTTATTCCCGAAAGGGAAGATTTATTGATTTTGAATAGTCTATAGACTATTCTACCTTATTTTATCATAGTTATTCTTCATTATCAAGCGTTTTGCCTTTAAATTTGTGCACTTCACATTTATTTTAACAGATTTTCACATTATTTTTAGCTTAAAATCAGCTTGGTTCTGACACTGTCGTTGATTTTAAAATTAGTCTGTATTTACAGTTTATGTTTAAAAATATGCGTAGCGCAAAGAGTTTTTATCTTCAAAAATGTTTCCCGTGAAACTTTCAACCAAATTTTTTCGTATTTTTGATGTTTCACGTGAAACACAAAACGCTTGGATTTTGACCCATTTTTAAATCAACACTGTTCAATTGTTGATAAAACTGCAAAATATCGTTCAGAAAACCTAGAATTTTGCCCTGTTTTCAGGCGTCTGAACCATTAAAACGCCTGTTTTTGAGGATAACTTTGCTCAACTTTATCAAATTTGACCTAATTTATCCCTTTGCCAGGCTAATTCTCACATTTTTTCAATTATTTTAACCGTCGCTTTGAATTTATGCCATCTGATTGCCCGTTTTTAGTCACTTCCACTAAAATTTCAGGTCAAAATGATGGCTTTAAGCCTTTTTTGCACCGTAAATTTTATCTGCGCTAGTCGTCTTGGCGCAAACTGAAAATTTATGCGCTATTATTTTTGTTCGGATTTTTCAGAAACAGTGATAAATACCCCGTTCCAATGAGTTAAACAGCATTTCATTACGCCATATTTTGTGCTTTTAAAACTATTACACTAAATATAGTATGTGCTAAATCGAATTAAATAAATGATATTGACAATTTACCATAAATTTATAGTCAGAACAGCCTCCTCCGCCCTGTTCCACGCGTAAATCATCAATCGGCGCATAAAATATTGTCAAAATTAGTTGATAATTGTATTTATTCTGACAATTTTATGTTAATAGGGTTGCAGGCGTTACAAAAATATCATATATGTGCTATTATTTACAATTTACTTGTTAAAATTCTATATTTGCCGCCATCCAATAGCTGCGGCGACGTTCCGCATATAATGTCTTAAGTTAAAAATAGCAACACATCAGAATTTACTGTTGTTTTTGGCTTATTTAGGTGGAACTTATATTCCATTTAATCAATTTAGAGCGCAAAAACCCGAATAATTGTCACAAATTACGTCAATAAATATGCGTAGCCAAATTTTGCCAACTTAACTATATTGGAATGTGAGAAATTTTATGGAATATTCTTTTAACGTCTTTAATACCTTAGCCCCCGACGGCGAAGTCCTCGTCCTAAAGAAGCTGCTCGGGACGACCTCCGCCACCCCCGTCATCGCCTGCGTAGGCAGCGATCTGTCTGTCGGCGACTCTCTCGGACCCATAGTGGGCACAAAGCTAAAGGAAAAGCTCTGCGGGCTAAACGTCTACGTCTATGGCACCCTTCAGAAGCCGCTCACAGCCCACGAAGTAAAGTACACCAACGACTTTATCAGGAGCACGCACCCAGACAGCCCGATTATAGCCATCGATGCCGCCGTCGGAAGTGCTGGCGACGTCGGACTTATCAAGGTAATAAGCGGCGGGCTCAAGCCGGGCAGTGGAGCTAACAAAAAATTAGCAAAAGTCGGCGATATCGCCATTATGGGCATTGTTGCCGAAAAGTCGCTTTTCAACTACTCGCTGTTCTCGTCGACAAGGCTCAACCTTGTATATAAGATGGCGGAAATAATATCCGACGGGGTAGCCAACTTCATAATCGACGTACTCTCCAAACAGCCGATAGAAGAGGTACAAGCGGCAATTTAAATGCAATTCTTTGAGATAAATTGTTTTTATTGGCTTATTATTGTGTAATATTGACAATTTTATAGTTGCTAAAATGTTCTGTAATCAATTTTCTCTCTTAAATCGATAATTTTTTGATGTAAATTATGAGTAATATTGACTAATATTTGTTATCTTTACCACATACTTTGCAATTCGGAGGCAGTGGGAGCAGGCAAGACTATAGACCTTAACCAGGCGCTAATTTTCAACCGCCCTTGCCTGTTTTTTTATACTTTGACCGTGTATTTGTTATTATAAACTTATATATATGTTATGGCGTTTATCCTACGGCTGTAAAGCGTTGCAATCTGACTGAATTAAAGCAGTTTGAGTAAAGTTTTGACCATTTTACCGCTATTATGACCAGCATTATCATAACCTTGAATTCCTGCGACATTGTTAATTTATATTTGTCATTCGGCTAAAGAGCAAATATATGTCCATATTTTTGTAATAATGACAATTTGATTTACTTACAGAGTGCTTATGTCTGCCTTTATCGGAATTAACACTAAACTAGTTAATTGTCATAGAAATAGTAGATGCCCGACCTAAAACATATGGCAATTTTTTTACACTCTGGCGTCAGCCCGCAATAGGAGACATCGCTGTTCTGCAGAGCAGACATCAATGATTAAACCTGCAAATTTATAATCTCTGAACGCAATTTTTTGCAAGTTTAAAGCGGCATAATTACGCATATGCCGGCAAGATGTCGGTTGGATATTTTATATAAAAGTGGAGGTTTTTTAACTAAAGTATATGTAAATTCTTACATTTTTAGCTTGATTTTTGTTGGCTGTCTGAGCCGTGCATAATCCTTATGTACGCGAGCTTTAACAACCTTTAAATTGTCTGAAAACTTTAATCTGACGCTGAAATCTGACAAGTTTGTCTTGCCGATAGGAGGGAGGTTCCATATGTTCGGATGCTTTAAAGGTACACGTAGAAAAACCCTTGAAGAGATAAGTTTTCTTACAATATTGCTGTATATTTTAGTTATAAATACATAGAAGAACGCAGGCTTTTTCAATCAACTTAGGAATAAATCAAAGAAAGTCGCCACGCGGCGGAAATAGGGACAATCAGTCCGCAAACAAGGCTTATTTAATTGCATTTATCGCAGAAACTTTAAGAATACTGCAAATGCGGAAGTAAACGGGCAAAAGGCGTAAGAATAGTTTAAAAAAGGTATTAAATCGGCGCAAAAGCATTCAGAAAGCGCCGATTTTATCACTTATTTATCATAGAGCAACAATGACCTTGAATGTAACCTGACAAACGGCTCAAATCAGGCAAAAAGACAGTCGGAACAGCGCAAATATGGCCAAATTCAGCCAATCAAGGCACAGAGAAAGCTATATGGCACAACAACCTGGCGAAAAGCCTGAAACCATCAAAATAGCTCAATTTTAAGGCAGAATTGCAGCAATTCAGGGCAAAATATCCAAAAATTGACGCAACGGCAGGCAAAAGGCATAAATGAGCCGAAAAGGCTTAAACAGTGAAGAAAAATGCCCGAAAATAAGCAAAAACGCCCGTTTTACGCACAGAATTAAGAAGATGGAAGCAAGATGCCTGAAAAAGCTCTGAATAGCTGCAAAACCGCGTAAAAAACTCTGAATACACGGCAAAAATAGCGCAAAAGCATCAAAAACATTTAAAAGAAGAAAAAAGGAAGCTAAACCGTGAAAAAAACCTGCAAAACAGGCATAATTTGGTCAAAAAACGCTGCAAACAGCTAAAAAACAGAATAAAGGAGGCAAGATCAAGACATTAAGCCGGAACTGCCTCAAAACAATAAAAAAACAGTAAAATATGTTCATTTTAAAGCAAAAACAGCCGATTTTATGGCAAAATCTTAAAGAGGGGCATTTTCGTTGCCAAAGAGAGCATTTTGAGCTAAAACAAGCTAAAATTGCCCCGAAAACACCTGATTTTTGTAATTTTTAATAAAAATGCCGCATTGACGGCGCATAAAGGCTTAAAACTTTTCATTACATCATAAATTAGTCAAAATTATCTATAATATGACAAACATATGTATATTTTAACACAAATATTTGCATAGAGTATAGTTGAAAGTAGAAGAGCCAGATTTTGGGCAAAATCAGGCAAAATCTTCACAAAAAGCCCCGAAAACCGCATTTTTTATTAAGGAAGCTCATTATGGTTGAATATCGGCAAAAAGCGTCCGAAAACGCTTGATTTTATATAATTTACGTTAATATTGGCACATATTTTAAATTTAAGAGGGGTGATTGTCCGAAATCTTTAAAATTTACTAATTTTAACCAATTTTTGCTTTATTATAGGTTATTTTAACAAATATGCGTTATTATTTACATATAATATAGCATTTGGCAGGAAAAGCGGTCTTTCAGAGGTTTTTTCCTGGCTATTTTCTTAATTATAAGACAAATTTTTACATTTAAATTTGTTAATATTTTTGTTTTTAAAAAAGGCTATCAAAATAAATTAGAAAAATTTACACTTATTTTACTTTTAGCCAATTAAGGGAAAGAAAATAAAATGTCAGAAACCACTGAAAAATAACTTATTTATAAATAGTTTTAATGCGCAGGCTGTGTCATAATCGACTTTCCTCAGCTTTTAATTTGAATAGTGTTTTTTTACATAATCTGATTTTATCCGAATGCTGACCGACTAAAAAATACCGTTCGCGGAAAAGAAAAACCTATGAAAGCAATCTGCAATTTATCAGTGCCACGATGAAACAGTAAAGTCAATACTGACATCAGTTTTAAAATTATGTACAGATAGCGAAAATATGTGAAATTTGCGCTCTATCATTTCAACCATAGTCAATACATAAAAAGATGCATCAAGCCTAAAAACCCCGTTTATTTTTAAAATTCGGGTATTGGGAGACAATATTCATAGTTCATAAGCATTGGCTTTGAAAGTCGGAAATTTGCGAATTCAGATTGCCGCGACTTAATTTGTTATTTTTACTTAAACGAGAGATGAATGAAATCGAATTGGCGTAAATTGAAAATTTGGAAAAATAAAATAACTCTGACACCTCAATGTCAGAGCTGACGATTAGTTATAAACAGGAAATGTTGTTGGGACAAATTAACTCGGCAGTTTTCCGGGCTTAGACAAAAAATACTTTTGTCGCTGCGCCGAACACTCTTTTTGTCGCTGCAACGGAAAAACCTGACATTCGGGTATAATTGAATTTTACGAATAATTTATAGGTGTTTTTTATTAACTTTTACACTCTGTCTGACTTTTTCAACCCGAATTTTATAAGCATTTTATCGGCTGCAAATTGTTTACTTCTTTGAATATAATTTTTAATTTTTTTAAAGGCATTGTATAGAAATTACTTTCTTTTGCCGCGGTTTATGATCTTTATTTTTTCACATACTTTAGAGAGGAAGTCTGAAATTTTTCTGAACGGCTGAAATGGAAGTTACTTTTTTAGAGAGCAGGTTGTTTTCATTATTTTGCCGATTTTGAATGGAAATTTTTTAAAATTACGAACAGTCTTAAAAAGAGTTTTTATTGCCTCATACTATTTATCTGACCTTTACGTTCCCGTTGCTTATTGTTTATGGAGTTCAAATATTATTTTTATATCCAACTCGGAACAATTTTAAAATTTTCCGAACGGCTCTATGCAGGTTTTTTGTCTGCCTGCGTGCGGGTTTAGTTCTTATAAATAGGAAATTATTTTACATAATTCTTTTTTCCTTATGTAATAAATATTTTGCTGTTTTGAATTTTTCATCCTTTAAAAGAGGAGCTCGCCATAAAAATTCCCCATTAGTTTTCACTCATAACATATTATTATATATAAGTATTATATTTTAAGGGTAAAAAATTTACAGCCGTTAAGTTGCGGCTGCAAAAAAGTCTCTTTTATGAAGTTTTATTGCTTATTAAATATGAGGTAAAAAATTGTCCTTATCAGACAATATATATTTTTCGTCTTTTCTGACGCGCATAGTCGACGGTGTACGCCGTTCCGCCGCTCTCCTTCCTCATATAGGCAATAAGGTACCCGCATTTGTCGACCATAAAGTTATTTCTCTTCAGCATTGCCCCTTTAAAATATCCCATAGATACTACCTTGACCTCGTCGCAGAGGTCGATAATCTCTATATATCTTCTCCTGTCCTCTCTCGAGAAGAACTTGTCCTGCTCCGGGCAGGATACGCAAGCTACAAGCTTTATATGGGGATAGCTCTCTTTAAGCTTTAAAATCTGTTCTGCGGCGAGCATATCGAAGCCGCGCGCCATACCGCAGTAAAAGCTGTCGACGCCGCTTTCGATGAGGGAGACGAGTATGTCCGAAAGAAGCGCCATATCGGGCGCGTCGTCTATCTTTCTATGTCCTGTGAAGGCGCAGCAATTTTTCAGTGCCATATCAGATTATGGGGCTCTTGCGCTCTTTGCCCAGCCCTCTCGGGTAATTCGGCGGGGTGGGGGACACCTTTCTGACGACAATAATAGTCCTCTTTTCTCCGTTGAGTTCAAACTTTTCGACCTTTTCGACCTCGCCGCCGAGCACCTTTATTGCCCTCTTTGCCTCTTCGAGCTCCTCTTCCGCGTCGCCCTTATAGGCTATGAACCTGCCGCCGATTTTCACATATGGCAGACAATATTCGCAGAGCGTATTCATCCTTGCGACCGCCCTCGCCACGCAGCAGTCGAATTTTTCCCTCATATTTTTGTCCTTTGCACCATCCTCTGCGCGTATGTTCAGAACCTTTACTCTGTCGAGAGCCAACTTATCGACACAGATATCAAGATATCTGCACTTTTTGAGCGTGCTTTCAACTAAAGTAAAGTCAAGATCTCCCCTTATAATCTTCAAAGGAAGAGAGGGAAATCCTCCGCCGGAGCCGATTTCCACAACCTTCGCGCCGACGGGAAAAAAACTTTCTCCCGTGCAGGAATCTAAAAAATGTTTGTTAAAAATATTCTCTTTTTGTGTAATTGAGGTTAAATTAAACATTTTATTGTACTCCTGTAGGGTAGAGCACAGCAATTCAAACTTTTCTTTATATTCTCTTTCAATCTTGTCGCGGTAAAAATTAACGTCCATATCAGCTTAGATTTTACCACAAAAACAAAACTATTTCAACCCTGCGAATGTAATTGTATAAAAGTTTAAAAAAGTTATAGACAATCGACAATGCGCTGTCGATAACTTGTTTTTTCGTCAAAAATTTACAATTTAAACTTTTTTCTGACAGAAAGAAGAGCAAATGTTTTCAACTTTTCCACTTTTTTATAGACTGTTGTCTACAATTTTTACGACAAAAAAGTTCACTTCTCTGTCAATAACTTTTTCCTTAAATTTTACTTATAATTGCTCAAATATCTCTTATTTTGTTGCATTTCACGTCGTTTTTTGGTATGATATTTGCGTAACATTTTTATCGGCCGCACATTTATCGACAATTGAACGGCCCCTACTGATAATACTACCTTTTAAACATTAAATAATATAATAAATATTCTATAAAACAACCAGAAAATACGCTTTAAAAAGGGGACAAATAATAATGAAATTCGTATGCGAAGGGCTTGACTTATCGGATGCCGTGTTAAAGGTCGTCAAGGCGTGCGCAACGCGCACGACCGTGCCCGTTATGGAGTGCATAAAGATTGCAGCAAAGAACGACAGTTTAATTCTTACCGCCACCGACGGCGAAATTTCCATTCAGAAGAAGATTAAGGCGGAGATATACGAAGAGGGCGAAATCTGCGTTCCCGGCAAGTATTTTTCAGACTTTATAAAGAAGCTCGAAGGGGTGCAGCTCACAATAGAGGTAATAGGCAACAAGATGGACATCATCTATGCCGACAGCCAGACGTCTATGCAGGTGCTCGGCGCGCTCGATTTCCCCGCAATCGACACAGATATCAACGAAAATTCCTTCACCTTAAAGACGGAGGAGTTTAAAAAACTCATTAACGCAACTGCGTTCTGCTGCGCCACGGATGATTCGCGCCCCATTTTAAAGGGCTGCCAGATAGTAATTAAGGGCAACGAAATAACTGTGACCGCGCTTGACGGCTTCCGCCTCGCCACCGCAAACGGCAAGACGGAGAGTTCTACGGGGGATATGGAGATTGTCTGCCCCGCAAGGACGCTCAAGGAGATCGAAAAAATGTTGCCCGAAGGCGACGGCGTCACAGAACTGAAAGTTCAGAAGGGCATAATTTTAGTATGCGTCGACGATACCATTCTCACTTCCTGCCTCTATAACGGAGACTTCATCAAGAAGGAGAACATCATACCCAAGACATTCCTCACAAAGGTGACGGTCGGAAGGGAAGTTCTGAAAGCGTCGATAGAAAGGGCGGCAATTTTAGTAAGGGGCGACAAGAACAGCCTCATAATTCTCGACATATCTCAGGGAAAAGTGGAAATTTCCTCCAATTCCGAGATAGGCAACGTCAACGAGCCGGTCAGGGCAGAGCTGGAGGGAAAGGATTTGAAGATTGCAATGAACTCCAAATTCATCACCGACGCGATAAATGCGCTCGACGAAGATGAGATAGTTCTCTCCTTCAACAATCACGTTCAGCCCTTCATTTGCGAAAATGCACAAAATAAGGACGTTCTTTATTTAATTTTACCTGTCAGAACGTCCAATAATGCTTGACTTGAACTCATAAAAAAAGGTAAAATAGTTAAAGCCTATATTTTATAGTGAAAAAATATAATTAAAAACGGGAGTTAAAAGACAATGAAAAGAACTTATCAACCCAAGAAGAGGCAGAGAAGCAAGGTTCACGGTTTCAGAAAGAGAATGGCCTCTACCGCAGGCAGAAAGGTATTGAAGAGAAGAAGAAATAAGGGCAGAAAGAAGCTCAGCGCATAAAGGGCTTGTCTGTCGCCTCAGAAAAGTTGCGCTATGCAGTATAGAAGATTAAAGAAGAATAACCAGTTTAACAAGTTGTTCAGAAAGGGGAAAAAGGTATTTTCCCCTTATCTCACTATATTGTATATTCCCGGCAATGAGACCGTGATGGGCATAGCCCTCTCCAAAAAACACGGTAAAGCAGTCAAAAGAAACAGAATTAAAAGACTTATCAGGGCGGCTTTCGCTAACAATATAGGCAGCCTGCCGATAAGTTGCAGCGCAGTCATAATACCCAAAGTGGCGTCGTTTACCTATCAGGACGTCGAAAAGAGCCTTTTAAGTTGCTTTAAAAGGATGGAAAAATGACAAAATTTATGCGCCTTATCGAAAAGATTATAAGGAACAATCCCTTAAAAGTCCTATCAATGCGCCTTATAATCTTCTATCAGCGGCATCTGTCAAGGCATACTTGCCTGTACGAGCCGACCTGTTCGGAATATACACTGAGGAGCATAAACAATCTGGGTTTTTTTGCGGGGATAATTGCGGGGACGTGGCGGATATTGAGGTGCAATCCCCTCTCTAAGGGCGGATATGACCCCGCCCCCGAAAATCATTTCAAGGTGAAATGGGTCTTATGACCCGAAAAAGCAGGGTTAAATGTTGAATATTCTGGCACTGACAAGCGGCACTTTGGGCTATGGCGTAAAGGAAATTGCCGCAATAGACCTCAATTGGATAGGTCAGCTCATTAGAATTCTCATAGAGGGAATAGGCATAGTCGGCGTGGGCATAATAGTCTTTACGCTCATAATCAAGACTATAGTTTTGCCCCTCGACATCTATTCGAGAATTAAGACTAAAAAGCAGGCTCTCATTATGGAAAAGATGAGACCTCAGATGGAAAAACTTCAGAAACAGTACGCCAACGACAAGCAGATGTACAGCCAGAAGGTAATGGAATTGCAGAAAAAGAGCGGTTATTCCATCTTCGGCGCCTGCCTGCCTATGATAGTTTCGCTCATCATATTCATAATCGTGTTCGATGCCTTCTCGACATACTCGCAGTATGCCAATCTCGAAAGCTATAACGATATGGTAAAGGTGTACAACGGCGTTGTTTCCACCTATGTGTATGACGAGGAGACAAAAGAAGGCTATCTCTTCGAGGTAAAGGACGGCGACGGCAACGTCGTAGACTACAGGGTGGACTGCTCGCTCTTTGCGGACAGCTATAACGCCGAAAAGCTCAGGGAAAATTCATCTTTCGTCGCCTTAAGCGAGGACGAGGTTTTCACCGAACTTGCTGAAAAATACAAGGAAGAAGTAGGTTCCTATGCGGCGGCGTTCGACGTATCTCTCGTCAACGAAAAGGACGGCGGCGGGAACTATACCCTGACGGCGGAAAGCCTCAGAATTACACTCGTAAACCACTATCTCGAGACGCCCGCAGCCCTTCAGGTAAGGGATTATTACATCGAAAACAACAACAGTTTCCTCTGGGTAAGGAATTTGTGGTATCCCGACTCTATGCTGAACAGGGAGCTTCCCGATTTCGACAAGTTCAAGTCGACGGTAGCCAAAGCCAATATCGGCGACGATTACAGGGACAGCTATGAAAAGGTAACGGCAGCGCTCGGCGACCAGAAAGAGGCTTACAACGGCTACTTCGTGCTCATAGTGATGTCGATAGGCTTTATGCTTTTGCAGCAGTGGATCTCTATGCGCGCAAACAAGGCGGTAAACGACCTGAGCACGGTGGACGGTTCGGGTGCAAGGACGACAAAGACTATGATGATAATGATGCCTATTATCTATGGTCTGTTCTCATTCTTCTACAGTGCGTCCTTCTCGATTTATATGATAACCAACACGATATACAGTATACTCACCACCCTTCTCATAAACAAGCTGGTGGATATCAGCTTCAGAAGAAAGGAAGAGAGGGGAGAGTTTGCGAATATTACCCGCATAAAAAAATAAGCGTTTTCGGCGCGGCATAATTCAAATAAAGGCTTAAATTTCAGGAGAAAAGATGGAAGAAAGGAACGTATATACCGGCAAGACCGTGCAGGAAGCCGTCGACGCAGCCCTTCAGGAGCTGGGAATTACGGCGGAACAGGCGGAAATAACCGTCCTCGAAGAGGGCAAGAAAAAGCTCTTCGGCTCGGTCAAGGCAAGAGTAAAGGTGACAAAAAAGCTTTCGGACGGAGCAAGGGCGGTTGAATTTATCGACGGGCTTATGTCCATTCTCGGCGTGAGCGCGGTTGCGGAGATAGTCTCCGAAGAGGAGAAGATAGAAATCAGCGTGACCTCTACGGACAGCAACAAGGTAATAGGAAGGCACGGCGAAATTCTCGACGCCATTCAGTGCCTTGCGGGCGCCGTTGCAAATATCGGCAGGGACGAATATAAAAAGGTAGTCGTAGACTGCGAAAATTACCGCGCAGGCAGGGAAAAGACGCTCACAGAGCTTGCGGAAAGGCTGGCAAAGAAGGCGGTCGAAAGGCAGAGAAGGGTCACTTTGGAGCCGATGAACCCCTACGAGAGGAGAATTATCCACTCCGCGCTCATCGAAAACAGCGAAGTCAAGACGGTATCCAGCGGTAAGGAACCCGCAAGGTTCGTCGTCATCATACCCAACAACGAAAAGCCCTATGAACCCCGCAGGGACAAGGGCGGCAAGGAAAGGCGTTCCGATTTCAGGGGCGCAAAGGGCGGCGACAAGGGTGACAGGCGCGAAAGACGTCGCGGCGACAGGAGGGACAGGGGCGATAGGAGCGGCGCTCCCAGGAGCTCTTCCTCCAGACACAGGGGCAAGAAAGAAATACATTTCGGCACTTTCCTCGGCAACAGCGGAGCGGCAAGTCAGCCCGCAAACGATGGCGAAGAAAAGACAGAGGAATGATATTCCCGCAAAAATATGGCAAGATGAGGGCGGAAAACCGAGGAGGTCGTTCCGCCCTTTTTCAATGCGGCAATTTGTATGCGAAAGCAAATAATTAGGTAAAAGTGGCATAAATTAAATAAAAAAGCAAAAAAAGTAATAATTTTACAGCAGTATTTACGAGTTTTTTATTTCAAAAGCTTGCTATTTTGGAAATTAAACTGTAAAATAAATGTAATCTAACAAATATGGAGAAATGAGAAATGACTATCACAGAAGCAGTGGCAACGAGATTGGGTGCCATATTAAAGCAACGCGGCATGAAGAAGAAGAATCTGTGCAGCCTGCCCGGAGTAAAGGCTCAGAGCATCAGCAACATCTTCAGAACGAAGAGTGTTGCCGGAATAAGTATGACTACTCTTTACAGAATTTGTCATGCTCTGGATATGAGTATGTCGGAATTCCTCGACGATCCCGTATTCGATCAGATCGAAATTCCCGGCGAAAAAGATATCTGAATGAGACGTAATTTAAAAGGGCGCGCTTTTTTAAGCGCGCCCTTTTTTCGTCTTTCAGCACTCTCTGCGGCAAAAAAGTCGGGCGACGTATCGCCGATTTTATGACTATATGTGAAAAAAGTCGGGCGTTTTATCTTGAAACGCGGAGTTATTATAATGATGTCGGGTCTGTTTGTCAAGCCGCGCGTCTGAAAGCACAGCGCCGCATAAACAAGGCAAAGGGGAGCGTCGGACTAATCTGAGGGTGAAGCGGAGGAGCGGGCGTCATACGTGCTCAGGCTTCACATTGCGCGGTCGGGCGCAGAGAGAAGGGAATAAGTACAAGGAGAAAAAATTTACTTCCGCCTGCGGGAGAAGCCGTATTTTGACAATGCCTTAAAAATGAGCATAATAGCCCCTATCCCGCGCGCTTCGCGCTTTCCGGAGCTCTTTCCGAAAGCCCTTCTGCCGCGCGCCAAAGCGCAAGATATTGCGCTTGCAGGCTATTCATATGCCGCCCGCAGAAATACATCCGGCATTGAGCTCTTCCGCTCGTAAACTCTGTCCGCGCGGATGCCCGCATTTTCCGCGCCGCGGGCGGCTGTATCTGCGCGCTACGGCTATCGCGCTGCAGCCTCCCCTCTTTAAACTTTTATTGCAGTCGGGCGTCTCCTTGCCGCCTGCATTTTTCGTATTTTTGTATCGCCGCTGCCTTAGCAATTGCGGTGAAATGTAAACAAAATTGTATCGCCTCGCCTGAAAGCGTAACTTTTTAGTTACATTGTCCGCATAAGGAAGTTATGCGTTTAAGACGGGCAGGATATTTGCAGGCAAATTTCAAATTTCCGATAAAGCCGTCTTTCAATGACTGATAAAAAAACCCCTGCCGTGAACGGCAGGGGTAAATTTAAGACCGAGCAGAATGCAGAGGCAGCAAAGTGCCTGAAGGGGCGCGGAGTGAGAATTGCGGCAATCATTTTGTCCTTGTTTTTTATTTTGGAAGCGTCTGTGGGAACGTTAAGCGGCGCAGGGGTTTTTATTGGTCAGCTCGCCAAGAGCGGAGGCACCAGCTTTGTAGGCGTTGTGGCGTTTGGGGTTATGTCGCTGTTTTTCTTTACGACTTTAATTATAGCACTCTGCAATGCAAAAGGATGTTTTTCTAAATTCAATGAAAAAACTACCATGGCCAGACTTAACCGCACAAGGCGTATGCATATTGCGCTGATAGTAGGGACATTTCCTTTTGCAACGATGATTGTTGGCATCATATTCACTGTGCTCAATGCCGTTTCGTTGAGGAGTATAAAGGAGCTAAAAAACGGCGCTGCAAGCTATTGGAAGTCAAAGGGAGTTTCTGACAGCGAGATTAAGGGCAAACAGCTCGGCGAGTACTTTGTCAAACCAGATAAGTACAGGGAGTTCCTGGCATATGAAAAGGCTAAGAATAAGAAATAATTAAAGAGCGTGCCCGACGGATGACCCGTCGGGCACGCTCTTGCTTTAACAGAGAGCGGCGGCTTGAAATTTTCAAGCCGCCGCCTGTCGTTAAGTTTTATTTACTGCCGCGAAAAAATGCGTCTTTGAAGTTCAGGCGAATTACTTAGCGCAGTTCTTCTTGAGGGTCTCAAGGCACCCGATGAGTTCTGCGGGGATACGCGTCTTTATGGTGTTGGTGTAGTATCCTTCGATTTCCTCGGCTTCCTTAGCCCACTTCTTCTTGTCTACAACGAGAATTTCCTTGAGGTCGTCTATGCCGAACTTCTTGCCTGCGGAAATTTCGTAGTCGAGGTCGGTGATGTCGATGTCCTCTGCCTTGGGAACGTAGCCGATTGCCGTCTCCTCTGCGTCTACCGTGCCGTCGCAGCGCTTCAAAATCCACTCAAGCACTCTCATATTGTCGCCGAAGCCGGGCCATATGAAGTTGCCCTCTTCGTCCTGGCGGAACCAGTTTACGTTGAAAATCTTCGGGGGGTTCTTTACGACCTTGCCCATATCTATCCAGTGCTGGAAATAGTCGCCCATATGATATCCCGTGAAGGGCTTCATTGCCATAGGATCGTGCCTCAGAACGCCCACCGCGCCGGTAGCCGCCGCAGTCGTCTCGGAGGACATTGCAGAGCCTACGAATACGCCGTGGTTCCAGTCTCTCGACTGATATACGAGGGGAGTGGTGCCCGCCCTTCTGCCGCCGAAGATGATTGCCGAAAGGGGAACGCCTTCCTTGCTGTCAAAGCTGGGCGAAACGCAGGGGCAGTTCTGTGCGGGAGCGGTGAAGCGGGAGTTGGGGTGCGCCGCGCAGGTCGACTTGTCCTTCTTGTCGAACTTTGCGGGGTTCCAGGGCTTGCCCGTCCAGTCGATGCAGTGCTCGGGCAGGTTCTTGTTGAGACCCTCCCACCAGACCGTCATATCGTCGGTGTTGAGCGCAACGTTGGTGAAGATAGTGCCGCGCTTGGTTGCAGCCAGCGCGTTGGGGTTGGAGTGGTCGTTGGTGCCGGGTGCAACGCCGAAGAAGCCGTTTTCGGGGTTGACCGCCCAGAGCCTTCCGTCGCTGCCCACTCTTATCCAGGCGATGTCGTCGCCGACGCACTCAATCTTGTAGCCCTTCTCAAGGTAGTGCTTGGGGGGAATGAGCATTGCAAGGTTGGTCTTGCCGCAGGCGGAGGGGAATGCCGCAGCGACATACTTCTTTTCGCCGTTGGGGAAGGTAACGCCGAGGATGAGCATATGCTCTGCCATCCAGCCCTCGTTCTTGCCGAGGTAGGAGGCAATGCGGAGCGCGAAACACTTCTTGCCGAGCAGTACGTTGCCGCCGTATGCAGAGTTGACGGAGATAATCGTGTTGTCCTCGGGGAAGTGCATAATGTATCTGTTTTCAGCCTCTACGTTGCACTTTGCGTGGAAGCCCTTTATGAAGTCGCCGTCCTTGCCGATAGCTTCGAGCACGTTCTTGCCGACCCTCGTCATAATGCACATATTGAGAACGACGTAGATGCTGTCGGTGACCTCTATGCCGTATCTTGCAAAGTCACTGCCTACGACGCCCATAGAATAGGGAATGACGTACATCGTCCTGCCCTTCATAGAGCCCCTTGCAATTTCAGAGCAGAGCTCATATGCCTGTTTGGGGTCCATCCAGTAGTTGATGGGACCTGCGTCTTCCTTGTTCTTGGTGCAGATGAAGGTTCTGTCTTCAACTCTTGCAACGTCGTTTACCTTTGTTCTGTGAAGGTAGCAGTCGGGGAGAAGGGACTGGTTGAGCTTGATGAGCTCGCCGCTGGTTACGGCCTCTTTTCTCAGCTCGTCAATCTGCGTCTGAGAGCCGTCAATCCATACAATCTTGTCGGGGCAGGCAAGCGCCGCGCTCTGGTCGACAAAATCAAGGACTTTCTGATTTTTGGTAAGTGCCATAATTGTATCTCCTTGTAAAGATTTAATCGTGTTTATGCGGCTAAAAATTATAAAAGCAATTTTTAAGTCATTATATATTGTATCAAAAAGCCGACGAAATTGCAAATGAATTATGTGCAAAGTGAGATAAAAATACACGCCTGCCCCGCGGCTGGGCGAAAATGACAAAATAAATGCAAAAAACACATATTATGCGCGGCATAACGCGCACGCGGGCAATATAATAGAAGAGAGAAAAGATATTTTAAGGGGTGGCGCTTTGTTAGGATACATAAAAAAGATAGCCGTGATAAAACAACTGAAGGGCGGTTTTTCGGCGGACGGAGGGGCGCTTTCAGGCATCGTCAAGGCGGAGACGTACGCCGGCTTTCTAAAGGTCGACGCCTCGCTTTTGAACTTTGCCCCGCTCAGCGAGGGGCGTTATCTTCTGGGCATAACCGACGGCGAAAACCGCGTGCTCTTCGAGGGGTGCTCCTTCGAGGTGGAAACGCCGTTCGACCTTACTTTCGGCTTCGCGGCGATAGTCTCATTCTGCGTCAACGGCACCATAAGTCCCGTCGCCAGCGCGGTCAGCGGGCAGATGGCGCACGCCCTGCCCTCTTTAAAGAGCCATATGGAGAGGGAGGAGCTGGCAAAGTCGAAAGAGAGGGGAACGGTGAAGACGGCTGAAAAAGCAACAAAGCCGTCGGCGGACGTCGGCGAAAATAATCCGTACGACGACGAGGCAATTGCGGAGGACAACTATTATGAATATAAATCTGATGAGGACGGCGACGCTGTATGCGCGCCTTGCGGCGAAGAAGAGGACGGGGGTGCAACTTGCAAGGATGAGACGGGTGCGCGCCCTGTCGATGGCGATGAAGAGCCGCTCGGCGGGCGCGGCGCAGAGGACGGACGGCGCGTCGATGACGGCGGTTGCGGCGGAGTGGCTGACGCGGGCAAAGCAGACTGCGCCGAAACGGAAAATACTCGCGGCGGCGAAGAACAGACCCGAAGAATAGAGTTTGCGGACGGCGATTTCTATTCGCGTATGGAAGGAGAGATAGAGACTATTTTCTCGCGCTATCCGCCGGAGGAACGGCTGATGAAGGCGATGAGCGGCAGCCGCTGGGCAAAGATAGGGTATGGCGAGGGCAAATACTACGTGTTCGGCGTGCTGTACAGCGACGGCGAGGCGGCGTATGTGTGCTACGGAGTGCCCTCTTCGGACGGAACGCACCCGCCCGAAAGTCTTTCGGGCTATGCCACCTATATGCCCGTGGAGGACGGCGGGTTCTGGATTATGTATCAGGACGCAAAGACGGGGGTGTCGATCAGAATAAACGTTTCGTAAATTTTGTCGCTTGGTGACAGCGACAAAATTGCACGAGTTTGAGCGGCTCTTTCTCGCAAGGCGCAATGGCAACGCCTTGCTCGGTCACCGTCCGACACGACCTGCCGAGCGGAGCGTGAGGCGTCGCGGAGCCGACCAACGAGGCACGAGGCGACGAGCGGCACAATTCATAGGACAGTGGACACCCACTGTCCGTGTGACGCGGAGAGACCGCGACCTGCCGAGCGGAGCGTGAGGCGTCGCGGAGCCGACCAACGAGGCACGAGGCGACGAGCGACGCATTTCATAGGACAGTGGTCACCCACTGTCCGTGCGGCGCGGAGAGACCGCGACCTGCCGAGCGGAGCGTGAGGCGTCGCGGAGCCGACCAACGAGGCACGAGGCGACCGCTGGCGCAGACATAGTCTGCTTTCGCCCGATATTACCTAAGAAACAGCCGTTATAGACCATAATTGCGCCGCTTATTATTTTAGAAAGTGCCGGTGCGAAAGTGCAAGGTTACGCGGCTATCTTCTGCGACGGAAAAATACGGCGAGATAATAGATTGTAAAGAGCGCCGAGACGAGACATATTCCCAGAAAACTTCTCACGGCGATATCGTTGCCGAACAACATAAAGCGCAGAAGGTCAAAGCCTGAAAAGGCAAATACACCCCCGCATATGCCCAGGATAACCAGGTTAAACGAACACAATAAAAAGGAAAAGCGCATACAGAAAGTATGCGCCTTTTATGTTTGGTTTATGCCGCGGGTTGCCTGCGTATTCCCGATTTTGCCCTCTCTTCAGAATTCCCGCCGCCCGATATCGTTCTGCCGCGGGTTGCGCCGCGTTATGGCAATCAGCGTACGACGATATTTTCGAGCACCAGCCTGTCAAAGTCTACGCCCTCGGCGAAGTCGCGCTTTACAAAGTGGACGGTGTTGAACTTGGCATAGTTGAAGATGTGCGTCTTTAAGAGCACGGGCGTGCAGATATCCAGCCCCTCGCAGATGTCCGCAAGATAGCTGAAAAATTTGGAGTAGGAGAACTTGTCCTCCCGCTCGTAGGTAAGCTGATTTACAATTTTTCCGTCTTTTATGACCTTCGCCCAAATTCTGAACATATAAAGATTTTACTAAATTGCGTGGCAAAAGTAAACGGATTTGCCGCATAATATTGACATAAAGGGTCAAAAGAGGTAAAATAATTAAAATATATAAGCCGCAGTCAGACTGCACGGCGACGGGAAAGAACCTAAAACGGCGCGAAACGCCCCGCACTTTTCCGCCGTCGCAGGCGGCGCCGCGGCAGATTAAAAATCAACTTCGGAGAGGTAAGCATATGAAGGGTATTGAAAAGGACGTCCTCGCGCTGTTGCAGGACGACAGCCGTATTTCCCCCGAAAGATTTGCGTCGATGCTCGGCGTGACTAAGGAAGAGGCGGCGGCGACCGTAAAGGAACTCGAAGAGAGCGGGGCGATTGTCAAGTACACCGCGATAGTTAACGGCGATATGACCGACGAAGAGACGGTAGAGGCGCTCATCGAAGTCAAGGTCACGCCCCAGCGCGGCGCGGGCTTCGACGCCATCGCGCAGGAGATTGCCGAACACGACGAGGTCAAAAACCTCTATCTTATGAGCGGCGGCTATGACCTTGCTGTCATCGTCGAGTGCAAGAGCTTAAAGAGCGTTTCGCGCTTTGTCTCCGAGAGGATTTCCACATACGACACCGTGCTGTCCACCGCGACGCACTTCATACTCAAAAAATACAAGGTGGAGGGCGCACTGATGAAAAAGGGGGAGGCTATCGACCGTATTTCCGTGCAGCCGTAATGATATGAGAAGTTTTGTAAACAGCCGCGCCGCTTCGCTCAAGCCGAGCGGCATAAGAAAGTTTTTCGATATCGTGCAGGAGATGGACGACGCAATCTCCCTCGGCGTGGGCGAGCCCGATTTCATAACGCCGTGGTACATACGCGACGCCGCAGTCCGCTCGATAAAGAAGGGTCTTACGCAGTATACGGGCAACAGGGGTCTGCCCGAACTCAGGGAGAATATCTGCAGGTATATGCAGGAGAGGTTCGGCATTCCCTGCACGCCCGAGCATACGCTTGTCACCGTCGGCGCCAGCGAGGCGATAGACCTTGCCCTCCGCGCAATCTGCGAAGAGGGGGACGAAATTCTCGTGCCCCAGCCCTGCTATGTCAGCTATCAGCCCAGCGTAATTTTGGCGGGCGGCACCCCCGTAGAGGTGGAGTGCACCTTCGACAACCAGTTTATACTGACGCCCGAACGAATAGAAAAGGTCATTACGCCCAGGACTAAGGCGATAATCGTAGCATACCCCAATAACCCCACGGGCGCGATTATGACGAGGGAGCAGTTAGAGGCGATTATTCCCGTCATAGAAAAGCACGACTTACTGGTAATTTCAGACGAAATCTATGCCGACCTCACCTATGCGGGCAACCACGTCTCCATAGCTTCGCTGGGCAATATGTCCGCACGAACGGTGGTAATAAACGGCTTTTCCAAGGCGTTTGCGATGACGGGCTGGAGAGTGGGATTTGTCTGCGCTCCTCCCGAAATAGACGACGCTATGTTCAAGATACATCAGTACGGAATAATGTGCGCGCCGAGGGTCAGCCAGCACGCCGCCAACGCCGCCTTAAAAGAGGGGTTTCTGGACGGGTTCGCCGTAGTGGAGGAGATGAGGGACGAATATGCAAGGCGCGGAAGATACCTCGTCAACGCGTTCAACTCTATGGGGCTGGACTGCTTTATGCCGAGGGGCGCGTTCTATGCTTTTCCCTCTGTCGAAAAGACGGGACTGGACGGCGAGCAGTTCGCAAACGCCCTCTTGAGGGAAAAAAAGGTTGCCGTCGTGCCCGGCTCCGCGTTCGGCGACGCGGGCAAAAACCACGTCCGCTGTTCGTACGCGACGAGCGCGAAGCTTTTGACCGTAGCAATAGAGCGAATGGGCGAATTTATCGCTTCGCTCAAGAAATAGCGGGGCAAAAATTGCGTTACGGTGTTAAAAAACAACATAAAATGTGCCGCGGCGGAACTTTTCCGCCGCGGCATTTGCGCATTTAAAAAATACCGCCTTTAAAGGGTTTATATTTGACAAGGCGGAGAAAAATATATATAATAGTGTTTGTCGGTATATATTGCCGACATATTTAAGTAAAAGGGTATAAAGCGCGCAAAAAGATAAAAGGGCGCGGAAAAAGAGGTATAAAAACAATGGCAGATCAGCAGTATGTAATGACCAAGAAGAACTATGACGATTTGGTTGCGGAACTTGAAAACCTCGTCAAGGTCAAGAGGCCGGAAATCATCGAAAGAATTGCAGAGGCGCGCTCGCACGGCGACCTTTCGGAAAATGCCGAGTACGACGCTGCAAGGGAAGAACAGCGCTCCAACGAGGGCAAAATTGCCGAGCTGGAGTACCAGATAAAGAACGCCGTCATTCAGGAGGACATTCTGGATAACTCCTACGTTCATCTCGAATCTGTCGTCACCGTCCTCGACGAGGAGTTCGGCGAGACCGAAGTCTATACCATAACATCGGTCACCGACGTCGACGTTATGAACAACAAGATATCCTCCGAATCTCCCGTTGGCAGCGCGCTTATGCGCCGCAAGAAGGGCGACGAGGTGGCGGTCACCTGCCCCGACGGAAGCAGCTACAAGCTCAGGATTGTCGACATAAGATAACTCATTCTGCCCGTCGGCATGGCATTGTCCTGTCGGCAACGGGCATATTTTTTGCCGTAAGCGTCGCAGTTGCGGCGCGGGGCAGAGGGCGCTCTTTTGGCGCAATGCGGAATATCTGCCGCGGCATTGGCGGCAACGGGGGCGGACGTCGTCACCCCCTACATACTTTTACGGGGCGGCATTGCGGTTTTAAACCCGTCCCGGACAGCAGAGAGAGGAAGTAAAGAAAATGCAGGATAAGACAAACAATACACCCCTCACGGAAGAACAGGAAGAGGAAATCTTTGCGGAACAGGCGCGCATCCGCAGGGAAAAGCTGGCAAAGATGAGCGCGGAGGGCAATAACCCCTATATAAAGACCAAGTACGAAATCACCGAAAATTCGGCGTCCGTCAAGGCAAAGTTTGACGAGCTTGACGGCAGGGAAGTCAGCCTTGCGGGCAGACTGATGAGCCGCCGAATAATGGGCAAGGCGTCTTTTTCGCACATCTCCGACAGAGAGGGGCTCATTCAGATATACGTAAGAAGGGAGGACGTCGGCGAGGAGGACTACGCCGCGTTCAAAAAGGACTATGACATAGGCGACATAATAGGCGTTAAGGGCATAGTATTCAGGACGCAGACGGGCGAAATTTCCGTGCACTGCAACCATATCGAGATGCTCTCCAAGTCGCTCCGCCCGCTGCCCGAAAAGCAGCACGGTCTGACAAATGCCGACATCAGGTACCGCCAGCGCGACCTCGACCTCATAGTCAATCCCGAAGTAAAAAAGACATTCGTCCTCCGCTCTAAGATACTCAAGGAGATAAGGGCATACCTCGACGGAATGGGCTATCTCGAGGTGGATACTCCCGTTTTGACTACGCTTGAAATAGGCGCGGCGGCAAGGCCTTTCAGGACGCACCACAACGCGCTGGACATAGATATGTATCTCCGCATAGAGACGGAGCTCTATTTAAAGAGGCTGATTGTCGGCGGGCTTGAAAGAGTTTACGAGGTGGGCAGAATTTTCCGCAACGAGGGAATGGACGCATTCCACAACCCCGAATTTACGTCGATTGAGATGTATCAGGCATACACCGACTACTTCGGGATGATGGATTTGATTGAAAATCTCTACAGGACCGTAACCGAAAAGGTCTGCGGCACTGCAAAGATAAGCTATCAGGGCACAGAAATAGATATGGGCAAGCCCTGGGAGAGGCTGACAATGAAGGAGGCCATCGCAAAGTACTGCGACAGGGACTATAAGGAGGTCGCAAAGGAGGAGGGGCTTTCGGAGGGCAACGCGCTCATAAAGCTCTTCGAGGAGTATGTAGAGGACAAGCTCGTCCAGCCGACGATAATCTACGACTATCCCGTCGAAAATTCGCCGCTTGCAAAGCGCAAGGCGAGCGACCCCGCCTTCACGGAGAGGTTTGAATACTTCATCTGCGGGCACGAGTTCGGCAACGCCTTCTCGGAGCTCAACGACCCCATAGACCAGAAGGAGAGGTTCGTAAGGCAGGTTGCCGAAAAGAAGGCGCAGGAGCCTGCCAGCAACCCTCAGGTGGACGAGGACTTCATTGCCGCGCTCGAATACGGTCTGCCCCCCACGGGCGGTCTGGGAATGGGTGTCGACAGGCTGGTTATGCTGCTCACCGACAGCGCAACCATAAGGGACGTAATACTCTTCCCCACAATGAAGCCCAGGAAGTAATTTTTGCGGCGGATTTAACTTCAGAACGAGATGATTTACAATTACGAGATATTATCGCAGCTTTTAAAATACAGGGGAAAGGACAGAAACAGGCTGCATATGCCCGGGCACAAGAACTCCGCGGCATTCAGGGCGATATTCCCCGTGGCGCCCATAGACATAACCGAACTCAGCTTTTCGGACGACCTTCAGTGTCCGACGGGCGTAATAGAGAGGGCGCAGTGCGACATCGCCGAAATAGTAGGCGCAAAGCGCGCGTTCATCACGACGGACGGCAGCTCTTCGGGAATAATGGCGATGGTCGGCGTTGCGGCGGCATACGGCACAAAGCTCATCGTGCCGCGCAACTCGCACAAGAGCGTTTTCAACGCCTGCCGCCTCTTCGGGCTGGAGCCCGTCATAGTGCAGGGCAAAGAGGAAGAGGGCGTGCTCGCCTGTCCCGAGGCGGAACTTATCGAACGCCTCATAGTCAACGACGTAAGCATTGCGGGAGCAATCATAACCTCGCCGGATTACTACGGCAACATCGCCCCGCTCAAGAGCTATGCGGAGGTGCTCGGAAAGCACAATCGCCTGCTCTTCGTCGACGGCGCTCACGGCGCCCACCTCGCCCTTGAAGAGGACAGAGAGGGCTATGCGGGCACTTATGCCGATATGTGGGTGGACGGCGCGCACAAGACGCTGCCCACGCTCACGCAGGGCGCGGCGGTACTCGTCGGCAACGAGGCACTCTCCGAAAGGGCGGCGGAGGCGATGTCGGTGTTCCGTACCACTTCGCCCAGCTATCCCATAATGGCGAGCGTCGAGTACGGCATTAAGTACTTCGTCAACAACCCGCGCCTGCTTGCAAGGGCAAAGGAGGCTGTCGCGGCGTTCAAAGCGGAGATGGAGGGCGTGACCTTCTATCCCTCCGCAGATTGGGCAAAGCTGGCAATCGACTTCAAACCGCTTGGCATTTCTCCCTCTATTGCGCAGGACGCGCTCGAAAAGAAGGGCATATATGCCGAGATGAACGACGGCAGATATCTTCTGTTCTATCTTTCGCCCCTCGTCACGGCGGGGCAGCTTGCCGAGCTGAAGGCAGCTCTCCTCAACGTGATTTCAAGGAAGAAAAACAGGGGCACATACAGGGAAAGACCGTCAATTCCCGCGGCGGAGCGCACGTACAGTTTCATCTATGCGCTTCGGCAGCAGGCGGAATACGTCCCCCTAAAGGACGCCGTCGGCAGAATGTGCGCGGGCAATGCGGGCGTAACGCCTCCCTGTCTGCCCGTAGTCATTGCGGGCGAGATGATATCCTCCCAGGCGGTGGAGGTGCTTTCTTCGGCGGAAAACACCTTCGGGTTAAGCGACGGAAAGGTCAGGGTAGTCAGAAGATGAAAGGCAAGTTCATTACCTTCGAAGGCTGCGAGGGCAGCGGCAAGAGCACGCAGATACGCCTGCTCTCCGAAAAACTGAAGGAGAGCGGCATAGACTTCATAGTCACAAGGGAGCCCGGCGGCAGCGACATCGCCGAGCAGATAAGAAAGATAATTTTAAACCCCGCCAACACCGCAATGTGCGACGAGTGCGAAGCGCTTTTATATGCGGCGGCGAGGATGCAGCACTTAAAGGAGATTGTCGTCCCCGCTCTCGAGGCGGGCAAGCTGGTAATCTGCGACAGATACGTCCACTCCTCGCTTGCCTACCAGGGCTATGCGCGCGGATTGGGCGAGGAGTATATCGCGGGCATCAACGCGCCGGCTCTCGGCGAATATGCGCCCGACCTCACGCTCTTTCTCAATATCTCCCCCAAGTCGGCTTTCGAGAGGAAGCACGGAGCCGACAAGGACGACAGAATGGAGCAGCTCGGGCTCGCCTTTCACGAAAAGGTGTATAAAGGCTATGTCGCCCAGCTTGAAAGATACGGCTATATGCGCGCCGTAGAGTGCGGCGGCACCAAGTACGAGACGGCGGAAAGAATTTTCGCGTTGCTCAAGGTCGAGGGCATTATAGCGCCCTGACTTAAAAAGAGGGCGTAATCTCGCCCTGATTTAGAAAAAGGGGATGCGGGCAATGGAAGAGCTTTTAAAGGGCACTGCTGCGTATAGGATACTGCTCGGCGACAGGCGGAGCGGCAGGCTTTCGCACGCGTACCTGCTGCACTTCCCGGACGCGTTCAACCTTCGCCGCGCGCTTCGGCTGCTTTCGCTGGAGATATTCGGCGTCGACGAAAACTCGCGCGACGGCAGGCTGATACTCTCCGAGGGGCTTGCCGATATGAAGGTATATCCCCGTTCCGACAAAAAGCTGACGGTTGCGGAGGCGACGGAGATAGTCGACGACGCGGCGATACGTCCCATAGAAAAGGATAAAAAGCTGTACGTCGTTTCCGACTTTGACAGCGCGTCGCCCCTCTTTCAGAACAAGCTTCTAAAGGTGCTGGAAGAGCCGCCTGCAGGCGTGCACTTTCTGCTCGGCGCGGCTACGCTCGCGCCCGTTCTGGACACGGTAAAGTCAAGGGTAAAGCTCCTGGAGATACCGCCCTTTTCGACGGAGGAGATATATGCCGCGCTCGAACGGCAGGTAAAGGACGTAAGAAACCGCGAAGTCAGCCGCGCGGCGGGCGGCGTGCTCGGCAGGGCGCAGAATATGCTCGACGGCGAGTGGTACGCTTCGGTTCACGGCGCAGCGGAGGAAATCTGCCGCGCTTCGGACATACCCTCGGCGGTAAAGGTTGCGGCAAAGTACGGCGATATAAAGTATAAAGCGGAACTGCTCTCCGAAATGCAGAGACTGTATTTCGACGAGCTCAGGAGATACGCCGCGGACGAAGAATACGGCGGTGCGCTCAGCCGCGCCGCGCTTGTGGCGGCAACGGAAGGCATAAACGGCGCGCTCAGGGAACTCAAGTTCAACGCGAATTTTCCCGCGCTTTTGGAGGCGCTGCTCTTAAAGGTGGCGACGGAGAATACAAGATGGTAAAGATAGTTGGCATAAAATTCAAAAACGGCGGCAAGGTGTACTACTTTGCTCCCGGCAAGGACAGATACGAAAAGGGAATGGGCGTAATCGTCGAGACGGCGAACGGGCTGGAATACGCTACAGTCGTCATACCCTTGAGCGAGGTTGCAGACGACGAAGTGGTCGCCCCCCTCAAGCCCGTTGTGAGAATTGCGACAAAGCGGGACGAGGAGCAGGTAAAGCGCAACGAGGAAAAGCGCGCCGACGCGATAGCCTCCGCAAAGCAGAAGGTGGAGGCGCGCGGGCTGGAGATGAAGATTGTCGGCTGCGAGTTCTCCTTCGACGGCACAAAGGTGACCTTCTACTTCACCGCCGACGGCAGGGTGGACTTCAGGGAGCTCATCAAAGATCTGTCCGCCCTATTCAGAATGAGGATAGAGCTGCGTCAGATAGGCATAAGGGACGAGATAAAGCTTATGGGGGGCATTGCGCCCTGCGGCAGGGAATGTTGCTGCGCCACCTGTATGCCCGACTTCAACAAGGTCTCCATAAAGATGGCAAAAAATCAGGGGCTTTCGCTCAACCCCGGCAAAATTTCGGGGCTGTGCGGCAGGCTTATGTGCTGCCTCGCATACGAAAACGACTACTACGCCGAGGCGTGCAAGAACGTGCCCAAGCTGGGCAGCGAGGTCGAAACGCCGGAGGGCAGGGGCAACGTCATAAACGTCAATATGCTCAAGATGGAAGTCAAGGTCAAGATAGAGCAGAAGGACGCCGTCACCTACCGCGACTTCAAGGTGTCGGAAATAAAGTTCCGCCGCGGCGGCAACAACAGGGAAGAAAAGACAGAGGAAGAGAAAGAGGGCGAATAACCTGAAAATACCTCCGTTTGGCTTGTAAATTTTTTCAAATAGCTCTTTACAAATTTGTATATATTGTGATATAATAAGGCAAGCGGAAGTGCGTGCGCTAAAACGAACGTGCTCGCCGTAAAAAAATCTTTATGGAGGAGTACAGATGGCACACGTTATCACTGATGAGTGCGTAAGCTGCGGCGCTTGCGCAGCTACCTGCCCCGTAGGAGCCATTTCCGAAGGCGCTGACAAGTATGTTGTTGACGCAGATACCTGCATTGACTGCGGCGCTTGCGAAGACGGTTGCCCCACCGGTGCAATCAAGGCCGAATAATCAGAAGGCAATCAAGGCGGAACGCAAGGCTCATACCTCGCGTTCCGCTTTTTTTGTGCAAGTGTGACGCATTATCCCGCAGAAACAGGTTCATTCAATGCAACTCAAGGAAAACGAAACGCTCGAAGTGCTCTTCGGCGACAGGATGATAATACAGAACAAATCGCTCTACCGCTTCACGTCGGACAGCATACTTTTGTCCCGCTTTGCGCGCGCAAAGTACGGCGACGCAGTGGCAGATTTCTGCGCGGGCAGCGGCGCGGTGGGCTTTCACTTCGCCTGCCTCAACCCGCAGATAAAGAGCCTTACGCTGTTCGAGCTGCAGCCCGCTCTCTGCGATATGGCGCGGCGCACGGCTGAATACAACGGTATGCAGGTCAAAGTGGAGGAGGGCAGACTGCAGGACATTCCCTCGTCATACGACGGGGCGTTCTCGCTCATACTCTGCAATCCCCCTTACGAGAGGGGCGGCTTTGAAAATCTCTCCTATGAAAAGGCAATCTGCCGCAAGGAGATTACAATAACTCTCGGCGAGATAGCCGCCGTCGCCTCCAAAAAGCTCAAGTTCGGCGGCAGGATGGCGCTCGTCAACAGGGCGGACAGGCTGGCGGAGGTGTGCTATACCTTAAAGCAGTTCAATCTGGAGGTAAAGCGCGTACAGCTCGTCAGCGGCACGCCCGCGGCAAAGCCGTACCTCCTTATGGCGGAGGCTGTAAAGGGCGGAAAGCCCGGCACCGACGTCGCGCCCGCGTTCGTCAACACGCAGGCAAACGGCGGCGGAACGCTCAACGGGGAGGGCGGACTATGATCTACTTTGTGGCAACGCCTATCGGCAATTTAAAGGACATAACTCTGCGCGCGATAGAAACGCTGCGCGCCGCCGACGTCATCTTCTGCGAGGATACGCGGCATACATTAAAGCTGCTCAACGCATACGAAATCAGAAAGCCGCTCGTCGCCTGCCATAAGTTCAACGAGCGAGAGGCGGCGGAAAAGATACTCGCCGCAGACAGGGAGGGCAAAGAGGTGGCAATAGTGTCGGACGCGGGTATGCCCGTCATCTCCGACCCGGGTGGCGCCGTCTGCGCGGCTCTAAAGGAGGCGGGCGCGGCATATACCGTAATTCCCGGCGCAAATGCCTTTCTCTCGGCGCTGGTTTTGTCGGCGCTTCCCGCGGAAAGGTTCGCCTTCATCGGCTTTCTTCCCGACAAGGAGGGGCAGCGCAGGGCGCTTCTGGAGAGGTATAAGGACGTCGACCTCACCCTCTGTTTTCACGTCGCCCCGCAGGACGTAGACCGCCATATATCCTCTATGTACGCCGTTTTCGGGGAGCGCAGGGCGTGTGCCGTGAGGGAGATTACCAAGCTGCACGAGGAGGCGGTGAGCTTCAATTTAAGCGAGGGTCTGCCCGCCGAAAAGCGCGGCGAATACGTCATTGTCGTAGAGGGCGCTGCGTCGGCGGAAAATCCCCTCAACGCGCTGTCGGAAACCGAGCATATCCGCCACTATATGGAGGAAGGATTGAGCAAAAAGGACGCGCTCAAGCGCGCCGCGGCGGACAGGGGAGTGCCCAAGTCGGCGCTCTATCCCTTCACCGTCGGGCTGGAATAAAGACATTAAAGGTGTAATATGGACAAGAAAAACAACAAGAAGAGTGAAACGGCGGTAACCGAAAATATCGCCTCACCCGAACAGAAGAAGATGACTATCTATGAATATGAGGAAAAGTACGTAAAGCGGCAGAACGTGAAGGGCGCAACATTTCTCATAAGGGCGATTGCCGTACTCGCAGGGCTTTTCTGCGTATGGTGTCTGTTTTCGATAACCAAAGACATATGGGCAATCAACGAATACGCGGGCTATGCCGCGGCGGGAGTGTCGGTTATACTCTTCATTGCCTTTTACATAGTGCCCGTAGTAAAGATACTCAAGTCGGACTATTTCGTCACCAACGTCAACTATAAGACGGCGGGTGCGGCGAAGCGCAGGAACAGAGCGCTCCGCCGTCAGATAGCCGAAAAGATAGTCGACTTCAGCAGCAACGTCGCGGGCGTCGGCTGGTACGACAGCGCCACCGTGGAAAAGCTGGAGGAGGGCGTAAAGGCGCGCGACGACGAGGTGATCAAACAGCAGCTCTCGGCGCTCTATGCGGGCTCCGTCAAGAAAAGCGCCAAGGAGATAATCTTCAAGTGCTCTTTAAAGTCGGCGATGTATTCCGCCCTATCGCAGACCAGCAAGACGGACGCAATGCTCGTCGCCGTCGTCAATCTGCAGATGATAAAGGACATAGTCTTTCTGTACGGCTTCCGCCCGTCGGATACCCGCCTCGTCAAGATATTCGGCGCAGTGATCAGAAATTCGCTCGTCTCCTACGGGCTGGGAAGTTTAAGGATAGGCAACGGCATTGCAAGGACTATGGGCGACGCCGCAAAGGGCATACCCATTCTCGGTTCGGCAATCGCCGTGCTCGTCGACAGCTCCGTCCAGGGGCTTACAAACGGCACGCTCACGGCGGTAATCGGTTTTCAGACTATAAAGTATCTCAATACCGAATATAAGCTCCAGAATATTTTGGACGGCGTCGAAGTCGCCGAGACGGAGGAGGAGCTCAACCTTGCCTGCAAGGAACTTGAAAAGGAGCTCAAGAAGGGAAAACCCGTTCCCAGGGCGGTATAAATTCGGGAAATTTGTGCCGAAAGGTATAAATTCTTCACATAAGTTTTCGTTAAAATTTTGTCGGGCGGCGAGGTCGCAGGCATATTTGTTGCGGCAAAACCGTCCGACATACAATATATTGTGGTACACTTCCGCGCGCGGAAAAAATACGATAAAAATATAAAAAAATTAAAAAAAGAATAAAAAAACGCTTGCATTTTGGGCGATAGTTTGATATAGTATTAAAGCGTTCGGGAGCTTAGCTCAGTTGGGAGAGCAACTGCCCTACAAGCAGTGGGTCACAGGTTCGAGCCCTGTAGCTCCCACCAACGAATAGTGCGGAAGAATAACGTTATGCGGGAATGGCTCAGTGGTAGAGCGTCACCTTGCCAAGGTGAATGTCGCGGGTTCGAATCTCGTTTCCCGCTCCAAATATTCTTTCCGCACTATTTTTTTAAGGCGCTATAGCCAAGTGGTAAGGCCAGGGTCTGCAAAACCCTCATGCCCCGGTTCAAATCCGGGTGGCGCCTCCAGAAAACAAAACGCCTTGGCTTTCAGCCAGGGCGTTTTAATTTAGCAAAATATATGCCCGAGTGGCGGAATAGGCAGACGCAAGGGACTTAAAATTTTTGGCAGAAAGAAACTAACAAAAAGTTCACAAAAAATCTGAAAACTTCACAAAAATTCATGCTACTGTGGTGGAATCGGCAGACACAAGGGACTTAAAATCCCTCGGAGTAAAATCCGTATCGGTTCAAGTCCGATCAGTAGCACCATCGAAAAAGCGC
>CASEDP010000005.1 GCA_949286835.1 uncultured Clostridia bacterium
AGTATTTTTGATTTCGTCAATTTTGATTATACCACAAGATCTCTGTATGAGCCTTTTTTTGCCCACAGGTGTTGCACTTAATATTGTAATTCACCAAAAAGAGAAAAGGCGTTCCCGCACAAGTGCGGAAACGCCTTGATTTTTAACTTGAAGTTACTTGAGGTCGGAGGAGGTGACGGTATATGCCGAAGTTTCCGTCTCTTCGCCGCCGTGCGACACGACAAGCTTTATTTCGTCGCCGGCGCGTATGGTGAGTATTATGTCGCTCAAATTAAAGCTGCGGTTGAGCGCCGTCTTTTCGCCGTTGACGACGATTGCCTTTAGAAGGTCGCCCGACTTCACGCCGATTTTGCTTGCTATGCTGTCATCTATTACGGAAGCTACGGTGAGGTCTTCCCTGATGAAGGACAGTCCGCTTACGGCGTCGTATTCGTTCCTCGAATTGGAGGAGCTTACGGTTACGCCTATTGTTATCTTTTTGACAGTATCCGTGCCGTTTTCGATTATGTTGTCCGCAACGCCCGTGACAATCTCTACGGGAATGGCGAAGTTGACGTTCTGCTCTTCCCCGTCGCCGGCGTTAGTCAGACCTATCAGTCTGCCGTACATATCGAAGAGCCCGCCGCCCGAGCTGCCCTCGTAGATGGCGGTATCAATTCTTATGGAACGGTAACTCCTTTCCGTGCCGTCTATGTCGAGCGTTATATATTCGTTGTCGACGCTGACTATGCCCTTGGTGGCGCTTATGCCCTCGCCGCCGGGGTTGCCGATTGCAATTGCCGCCTGCCCGACGGTATAGCCCTCCGCAACGTCCACCGCCCTCACGTTGTCGTTGATTGCATAGACGTCCTGCGTCTTTGCCCTGAGCACGGCTACGTCGTGGTCTATCGAGCCGCCGACATACTCGCAGGAGATTGCATATTCGTCATAGGAGTACGACGTCGAACTTAAGCTCTCCGCATAGGGCGCTGACTGACTGCCGTAAAGATATACGTGGGTTATTTCGGATATATCCTGGTCGGCATTTTCACCGTAAACGACGTGATAGTTGGTGATTATATAGGTGTAGTCGGTATCTATCTTATAGATTATGCCCGAACCTATCTGCAGGGAAGGCGTCGTCTGAGTGCCGACGGGTCTGCCGAAAAAGTCGTGGCTGGTCGAAGTTGTAGTAAATTCGCAGTAGACGCTTACGCTGGACTTGAGGCAGTTCTGCACAACGGAGGCGCTGTCCGTCTCTGCGGTGAGATATTTGTCGAGGAATTCGGCAAAGGTCACATCCTCGCCGTACTGCTTTTTATACTCTTCGTAGATGTCGCCTATGGTTATGGTGCTCGCATCCGCGCTGCTGCCGTTGGTTACGGTAAACTCGCTCGTAGTGCCGTCAGTATAGGTAATGGTATAGACGTCCTTGAGCCCTACGCTGTACGCTTTTTCAATGGATGCAATGCTCCTCTCGCCCGAACAACCCGCAAACGCCATCGCAGTAACGCTGCCTGCAATGAGCGTAGCCGCAAGTATCTTCTTTGCAATTTTCATAGTTACTTACTACCCGCCTTATCCTTTATAAATCTGCTGTTACGCAAGTGCGCGCGGGACGATAAAGTCGGCAACGCATAGCGATTTATTGATTAAATCTGGTAATATTATACCAACACCGACGCAAAAAATCAATGTTAAAACCATTAAATAAAGTGGTGATTGAATTAAAAGATTGTGAAAAAAATGTTAAAGGCGGAAAGTTCTGCCTTTCCGCCTTTTTCAGTTTTGTTGCATTTGACGCACATCAATATGTAAACGAGAGTGCACCGTCGGAGGTAATCGCGCCGAGATTTGCGCCGCCCTCCTTGAACTTGTAGCGCACGAACACTATCTTTTTGAGCGTCATCGTCGTGACGGTTTCGCCGTCCGCCGTTATCGTCATCGAATAGCCGTCCGAAGAACGGGTTGCCGTTACCGTCTGCCCTTCGAGCACGTTGAAGCTGTTGCTGTACGAACTCGTGGCGCCGTCATACCCGCCCAGACTGTCGGACAGATTTGTTATGAGGTTGCCGCTTACGCTGTAAGTTACGGCGAACACGCTCCTCGTATATACCACGGTATTTGCATAGGAGAGCGACGTCACTTCATTCCAGTAAGCGTCGTACCACTTGCCGTCTATGCCGTTGCCCGAGGGAAGCGAGAGAGATGTTCCCGAGTAGTTGACGCTCGCCGAGAACGACGCGCTTACCTTGCTCGTGCCCCAGATTGCATAGTAGACATAGTCCTCGCCGAAGTATTCCGCAGTCTTGTCTGTGAACACGAGCTGACCGTCGATATCTGCCGCCCAGCCGATGAACGTATAGCCGACGGCTTCGGGCTGGAAGAGCGTCACGCAGTCGTCGGACTTGACTACGCTGACTTTTGTCTGCTCGCCCGCAGCGATACCCGTGCCGTTATAGGTCATATCTACGGCGCTGTACATGGTGACGACCGTGGGTATGTTGAGCGAGACGTTGACAGTCACCTGCAGGGAGCCGTCCGTACCTCTTCCCGTCGTCACTTCGGTTACGTATTTATCCTGACCGTAGTCGTTTTTGTACTGCGAGAGCTGACCTTCGATATAGCTTCGGAGTTCGTCCTTGCCGCCGTAAGCGCCCTCGATGAGCCCCGTGACAAGTTTTGCCGCGACGAGTTCCTCTACGGAAATCTCCGTCACCGCATCGGCATTGACCTGCGAAGTCACATACGTCCAGCTTCCTTCGGTATGAAGGGCGCCGCCTCCGTTCTGGTTATAGTTGATCCATTCCGAAGTGTTGGGGTCGTTGCCCACATACATATAATATATAATTGCGGGCGAAGGTTCGACTATGCGGAAATTCGTCCAGTCCATATTTCCGTTGGTCACCGAGTTATAGTAGATATTGAGTATGGTCTTTTCGTTTGCCTTGTTTTCGCTGGTCTGCACCGTGGAGCAGCCGTAGAAGGGCATTGACATCGACTTGAGGTCGCCGCACATTGTAACGCTGTCGGCGAGGAACACCGCGCTCTCCATACCGTAGTTGTCGAGGAACGCGCCCGCGCCTATCGTAGTTATGTTTGCGGGTACGACGACGCTCTTTATGGGCTTGCCGTCGGAATTTGCGAGGGCATAGTCGGCAATCGCCGTTACGGGATAGCCGTTTATCTCGTTTTCGAGCACGAGCGTGTTGCCCTTGACCGAATAGTAGTCGTTGAAGCCCGCCGCCTTGCCGCTGACCGCATACGTGCGGGTTGCCGCGTCGAAGGTGTACTTCACATAGTTTACCGTCACTTCGCTCTGTGCGAATGTGCCGTACAGCCAGAGCTCATCCGTGCCCGCTGAAATTCTGTCGCCGGAATTTACGGCGGTGCCGTCTGAATAGTAGGGTCCGTCCACGGCGTCAAGCCCGTTGACGCTTGTGGGAACGAGGTCGCCGACAAACGAGTTGACCGTCGCAGTCTGGCTGCCGTTTACGACATATACCCTTACCGCCTGCCTCTTCACCTCGTACAGCACGGTGTCGCCGTTGAGCAGGAACGAGCTGTCCGCAACGTCGCCGCCCGCCGTGAACGAATAGAGCAGCCTGAAGCCGTCCGCCGTATATACGGGCGAGGAGTTGTCGTAGGTGTGTATGGTAGAGCCGTGCCTTACCTCCCTCTCCTCCGCCGTACCGTCGAGGGCGACTATCGTGAGGGTATGTCTGTACAGCTCGTGCGAGTACTCCGTCTTTAATCCGTTGGTGGAGAAGCAGCCGAAGGTCTCGTCATAGCCTCCGTCAGGATTTTTGACGTAGTGGTCAAAGTCTATCGTAACGCCGTTTTCCTCCGCCACGGAGAGCGCCGCCTTATAAAGGCTGGGGGCGTACTTGCCGTGCTCGAGCTCGGTGCCAATCTCGTACGAGTTTGCGGGCGTAAGTCCCTCTGTATAGTCGAGGTTGACGTTGAAACTTACGTACGACTGAATTGCGCCGTATGCCCTTATGCCGCTTATGCCCGTCGCATCGTCCCTGACGATTGCCGCGATGAGCTCCGTGAGCACATCGTTGGTAATTGCGCCCGCATTGAGGCTGAAGCCGTAGTAGTTGTCGTATACGCCGAGTTTGTCTTCTATTACGCTGTAATCGCCTATTACCGCCGTCTCGCTGCCGTTGACTATTACCCTGAGCGCCTCTATGAAGTCATACATAGAGATCTCCTCGTCCTCTTCCACCGTCTTTGCGGCGTAGAGGAATATCTCCTCCGGCGTGGTTATGCCGGAATCGAGCCTGACGAGGTCGCCGAGGCTGTTGACCACGGTCTTCCACAGCAGATTGCTTACGCCAAGCAGATAGTTGAGCGTGGACGAGCCGTCCGTGGCAAACATATGGTCTATGAAGTATTCAAACGTCATTATCTTGTATTCGGGACTTGAGCCGTTGAGCCCCTTTGCAAGCGTGAGATAGCCGTTTTCGTAGGTGATGCCTATCGTGTTGTTGGATACCACGCCGCCCGAAAGCTGACCTATGAGCGTGAAGTAGAAGCCCTGACCCTCGTTGAAGCTGACGGTTAAGGTGCTTATGTCGATCTGTATGCTGATGAGGCTGACGATGTTTGCGGTTATCTTGCCGCTGAGCGTGAACGAACCGTAGACGTTGCCCTCGTCATCGGTGGCAAACTTTACAAGGTCGCTCAAGAGGTCGGGCAGGAACTCTATGTTTATATATTCGTTCCTGTCAAGCGAGGAATAGTCGCGCCTTGCCGTCTTTTCGGAGAGCAGGTACAGCCATTCCTTAACTTCGTATGAGCCGTCCGACTGCAATATCTCTGCCCTGGCAGAACTCTTTATGCTGTGATCCCTGTGGTTTATTACCGCCTCTGCACAGCCGAGACCTTTCGCCGACAGTCCGAGCTGGCTTGCTATATTGTCAAAGTCGACAGTCGCCGTAGTGACGTCGTCCACCCTTACCGCCGTGAATGCCCGACTGAAGTTGAAGTTGAGAAGCTTGTCGATTACGTCCGCAATCGTCCCGAGCGTTCCGTCGTCGACTTCTGCAGATGCACTGCCGAAGCCCTCTACAGAGGAGAACTCGTATTCGGGCAGCAGAGTACCTATTACCGAGATGACGGAGGTATCCGTCACGGCGGAGATAAGCACCTTTAAGGTGTCATACAGGCTCGACTGTGTTGCCATAACCTTTAAATCGGGCATCTTAAAGTTGAGAACCTGCGCGAGATTGATGTAGAAATATGTCTCTCCGCCCGCCCTTTCTGCAATGACGTTGAGGGAAATATTGACGCCCTTTACGCTGAGTTCGAGGTCGGCTTCGGCAATCTTGCCCCTCTCGCCCTGCTCGCCCGTGATATACATTGCGGCAAGCACGTCGACGCCCTCGAGTTCTGCAATTCCCGAATTGTCGCCGATAAGTTCAAACTTGACCGTGTAGGTATCCGAACCGAGTATATTGTCTATCGCAACCGACGAAACGGCGTCAAAGAGGAAGTCATAGACGAGCTTGGTGAACTCCTGAGAGCCCTCTTCCCTCGTCGAAGAGATTGTATAGTCGCCGCCCGATATACTGTTGTCTATCGCCGATATGAGGTTTGCCGAACCCTTTGAGACGTTGAGCGAACCGCCGAGCGCAAAGCCTGCCACCTTTCCTGTGTAGTCGACCGCCATCGCCCCGTCATCAGTCAGCGCGAAGGAGAAAGCATTTTCTTTGAGATAGGTCAAAAGCAGAGAATTCTCGTCGAAAGTCAGCGACATATCGCCGAGCGCCTCTATCCAATCGGCAGTTGAAAGCGCCTTGAAGATGACCGCCATAAGCGCGTCCTTGCCGCCCTCACTCTCCTCTTCGATTGCAAGGGGCGCAGTGCTCTTTGCCGTAGTCTGCGACGCCGCGGGAAGCAACCCCTCGACCGTAGAATATATCTTGTCTAACTTGCTTTGCAACAGCTCGATATCCTCGGGATAGACATCTATTCCGACGTTGCCGATTACAAGCCTTATCGCGGGCATATTGTCGGCGGGGTTCTGGATATAGACAAACTTTATCTCCGTTACGTCCTCTGCCACCTCTGTAAGGCTCAGCCCGAGGTCGAGCGCGACATAGGTGCCGCCCGCGCTCCAGCTTATTTCACCTTCGCCGAATATCTCCGCGCGTATGCCGTCCGCCTCTATGTATGTCTGTCCCCTGTCAATCGTGAACGACAGCAGTTTCTCTCCGACGATAGCCTTAACCTGGTTTACCGTAGAATTTATGAGCTTTACGAGGTCGGAAAGTTCGCACGCGTCGACGGGCTTGGGCTGGGTTATTCCCTCGCTCGCCGTCGATATGTCGGCATTAAGTCCGAGGCTGTTTGCAGCCAGCGTAAGCCCGTGCGCCCTGTAGCTGTATGCAAGGTCAATATTGCCGAGCGTTATTCCCACATTCGCGCCGAGAAGGGTCAGAAGATAGTCTGCATCTATCGTCATACTTGCGCCGTCGGCAAATGTCCCGATGTCGGGGAGAAGTCTTTCAAAATCTGCCGAAAGAATGCTCTCTGCGACGGCGGAAATATCTATCTTGCCGAAATCGGTCGCAATTTCCGTCGACTGCCCGAGCGAGAACATCTCCATAAGCTTTTTTACCGATGTCGACAGTTCGGATATGTCGCACTTTACGCTTATAGAAGTCGCCATTCCGTTGATGCTGTTAAGCGTGAGATAGACATCTCCGATGCGCTGCGCGTCATAGTCATACCAGACCGTGAAGTCGGCAGAGATTGTGTTGCCTCCGTAGGTGTAAGATGCGTTTAAATTTGCGCCTACAGTGATGTTGCTTGCGTCGAGATATGCGGTGAGCTGTGCCTTGAGCCCTGCGAGTTCGGATATGCCGAGACCCGTAGCCTGTGCCCCGTCAAAGGTGATTTCCGCCCTGTACAGTTCGGCGTTCGCAAACTTCTCTATATCCTCGAGAACGTAAGAGATATTGAGCGCGTTTTCTATGTCGGGCAGCTCTACCTTTCCGCTCTCGGGTACAACTGAAACATTCAAGCTGCGTTTGCCGTCAGCACGGGGGTTTCGCCGTGGGCGTATGCGAGGTCTATCTTGCCGAGCGTTATTCCCGCATTCGCGCCGAGCGCTTCTAAAAGTTTATCCGCATTGACCGATACTTTGAGACCGCTTGCGCTTGTGGAGAGTTCGGGCAAAAGCTCGTTGAAGTCTGACGAAAGAAGATTTGCAATCACCTCGTCGAGGTCTATTGTAAGTCCGTCTATGGTGGTGCCCGTCGCTCCGATAAGCCCGCTTACCGCCGAGCTTATCTCCTCCACATTGACGTACATACTTAAATCTGTCGCCTTGCCGTTGAGCTTGTTGAGCTTTACAATTACGTTGCCGTTGACATTGTCGTACCATACGGAGATATCGACGGTGATTGTGTTGGTCTTATATGTATATTCAACTACCGCATTTGCGCCTACAGTGATGTTGCCTGCGTCGAGATATGCGGTGAGCTGTGCCTTGAGCCCTGCGAGTTCGGATATGCCGAGACCCGCAGCCTGTGCCCCGTCAAAGGTGATTTCCGCCCTGTACAGCTCCGCATTTGCGAACTTCTCTATATCCTCGAGAACGTACCCGTCAGCGCCGCTGATTTCGACATTGAAGCCCATTGCGGGCAGGCTTGCGGAGAGCTTGCCGCCGTTTGCGGAGGCATCGCCGCGCTCATAGACGAGCGAGCACGAGCCGAATTTTATGCCGACATCGATGCTCAATGCGTCGAGCAGGGTGTCGATATTCAGCCCTACCTTTATCTTGGAGTTGTCGGCATAGAGGTCGGTCAGAAGCGACGAAAGATCAGCATTGAACGCGCCGTTTATAATCGACGCGAGGCTGTCCGCAGAGCCGCCGAATGTTGCGCCGGAATAGGTGAGCGCAGAGGAAATACCTTCGACGAGGTCGGCGATATCGCACCTGACCTTGACGGAGACCGCCTTGCCGTTGAGCTCCGTAAGGCTGATTATAGCCGTACCGTAACCGTATGAGCCGATATCGTAGTCATACCATACGCTCGCTTTGGCGGAAATGGGCGCCCCGCCATATATGTAACTTACCGCGAGGTCAGCGCCGACTGTTATGCCGTCTATGTCGCAATATGCGTCAAGCGCTACCTTGAGCCCCTTAAGTGCCGACAGATTGACGCCCTGCGCGGCGCCGTCAAGCGTTGCGGATACTTTTATGAGGTCAGACGACAGCAGCGCGTTGATGTCGGCGATGTAATCCGCGAGGTCGGCGGTTGCCGAAGTTTCGTCGCGGGAGATGACGTCCGCAGACGAAACCTTGAGATTGAGCGAAAAGTCAAGTTTTTCGCCGCCGAGAGAAATTTCGTAAATGTTGCAGTTTCTGAAAGTTATGGAGTTGTTGCTTACGCCGAAGTCGAGCTTGGCGTCTATCCCCACGCCCAGACCGAGAAGGTCGTCTGTTTCGAGTATGAGCGTTGCCTTATTTTCGCCTGTCTCCAGAACGAGCGAATTCATCAGGTCGGAGATGGCATCTACCCCTTCTTCGGAGGAGGCGTCAATTGAGACGATATCCTTCAGCGCGCCCGCAAAGCCGTCTATGAACTGTTCAAGCTGACCTATCGCCAGCTTGGTTTCCGCAATGTTGCAGCCGATTGCAAAATCTTCGCCGTAATACGCCCTTATGTTGCCGCCGGCATATTCGACGTAAAGCGACTGATTTTCATAGTCCTTGCCGAGACTGAGCTTGACATTTATGGAGCCGGCAATATCCTCGAGGCTGAGCCCGACGAAGATATATCCGACATATGTCCTGTTGCCGAGCTTTACCGACGCCTTGAACTGGTCGCCCCCGCTGAGAATTTTTGCAAAGCCGTTGGATAATACGTTTGTGACATCAAGCACGAGCTCTTCTTCGACGTCGCCGCCGACATCGAGGGAGGTATCGCCGATATAACCGCTGTAATAGCTTTCATAGTAGCCGAAATGCTCATTGTCGAACCCGTCGTCGCCATAGCTGAACACGGTTGTGGTATCCGAAACGGACTTGACGACAACGCCCTTGTTGACCTGAGATACGTCACGCGTGGTCAGCGAAAGCACCCTCCACGAAGCGTCGAAAGTTACCGAGAGGCTGACGCTCTCGAACGCAGGGAATGCTGCAAGCCCGCCCCTCGTCTTCATTCCGTACTGGTAGTAATATGTCGAAAGCGAAGGGTCCAAGACAAAGCTCTGCGTGTATGTCCCGTCCGAATTGACGGTCACCTCGCTGCATTCCGCAATGCTCTCATCGTTGATGATGTAGCTCGAAAGTTCGGTCTGGAGAAGCCCGTAGGTCTTTAAAAAGCCGTTCTGCGCGTAGTAGGTGGGCGGATTGGTATCCCACTTTGCCGAAAGATTGGTCGTAGATGCGTCAGGCGTTTCGGAAGCCCTGAAATAGACCTCCGCGCCGTCGTCGCCATTTACCGTACAGGTCTGCGAGCCAGACTTGACCATTGACGAGTAGGTCACGTCGGAGGTGATGAGAATACCGTCGGAATAGTCCTTCCACGTCCTTGTCACCTGCGTGGCAATCGAGGCGTTGGTAACCGTGTAGCCATAGCTGTGCCACTTTGTCTGCGCGTCGAGAACGGCGGCGATGTATGCAAGATTTTCCGCGCCGCTGTGCGCGGTGGGCAGACTTCCGTCCGAGGGCGCGGGCGTCTTGGTTATCTCGATATTGCCCGTAACCTCCTCCGCGACTGATTTTTTTGCGCAGGCTGACGCACCCGCAGCACCGAAAGCTAGGCTTGCGGCGGCGAGGACGGCAATTGCGCATTTCTTAAACGAAAATTTCATATAAACTCACTTTTAAAGGACGTCGCCGCAACCTGCGGCTCTGTCAATCTGTTCGCTTTTAATTCGGGAAAAGGGTTGTTTGTCATATACCGCTTACTCCCAACTGCTTACAATTATAGAATATCGCAATGTAGTTGTCAACAAAATGAAGCATATTGTCATATTAGTATATTACTTTTTTGTGACAAAATATTACAAAAACAGATAGAAGCAAACAAAAAAACGCAAATACACTATTATATAATTAAAAATGACAGAATTAAAGGAGATTTGTCATATGGCTACCAGAATTTATATTACAAATGCCAAAGGCGGCGCGGGCGCAACGACGTTTGCTATCGGACTGGGCGACGCGCTCGCGCGCGAGGGGCACCGCACCCTGATTATCGACGGGGACGCAAATTGTGCCGACGGGCTGTTTTTGTGCGGGCTGCAGGGAATGAACGTCTATACCCTTGCAGACGCGAAGAGCGGCGCCTGCAGGGTTAAGCAGGCAATACTCAAACACCCCAAGTCGGAAAACTTATACATTCTGCCTACACTCGGCTGCGACGACGGTGAGTTTGTCGCGGAGGCGATTAAAGACTGCGAGGGACTGTTTGACTATGTTCTGTGCGACGCCGTAGCCGCGAATGCGTGTACGGAGGCGATTGTTGTAACCGAGCCATACCCCTCCTCGTTTAAGGGCGCAGACGACAAACTTGCGCGCCTTGCCGACAGCGGAATGGGCAGAAAGAGCGTGGCGGTAAACAAGATTAACGGCGGACTGGTGTTCGACGGGGAGGTGATGACCCCGCAGGAGATAGCCTCGCTGCTCAGATGCGACCTTATAGGCGTCATACCCGAAGACCTGGGACTGCCGCTGGGTAAAATAAAGGCGAGGACGAGAAAGGCATACGCGCTGTGCGCAGCAAAGGTGATGGGAAAAAGCGACAAGGTATTTGCAATTATAAGACCTTACACGGGACTTAAGGGCGCGCTTTTAAGGCGGATGAGGAGGGCGCTGTGAATACTCTTCTGAACGAACGCGAGGATATGACGGATGAGGAAAAACAGCTTTTTTTGGTAGACCTGAAAAAGGTGTGCGGCGAATACTTCGAGACGGACGGCAGATATTCGATGGATATGACGAGGACGGAAAAGGGATTTTCGGTGTGCATACTCTTCGACGCCGTAAGGGTAAAAAAATTCAGGAAGCCGAGATGAAAAGGCTTCCTGAATTTTTATTTCACTTATTTTTTCTGCAGCGCGACAGAAAAACGGCAATACGTACCTCGATTTTTAAGACATCTGAGAGAAGAAAAGCTGAAGCTGCTCGTCGCCGTAGGTTACGCCCCAATATGAATACAGCGTGTGGCACCCGTCCTCCGCGCGGACGCCCCTGTCGTGAATACAGTTGCCGTTCGGCCAGAGAATTCTGGCGACCGTAAGCTTGAGCGCTTCGCCCGTGGAATTGTTGACGAATGTCTGCTGCATTATGCCCTTGCCGTACGTGCCGCAGTTCTTTTCCGCATAGCCGGTGTATGCGAGATAGTCCTCCGAATAGTCCGAAAGATATATGTCGTCATAGGAGATGACTTCGTTGGAGATTAAGACGCCGATGAGCGCTTCCGACGCGCTTGCCGTATTGAAGTCGGCAAGCACCTTTACCTCCGTAGAGGCGGGCAGCGTATATTTGTCCGCGACGCTCTTGACGGCATAGCCCGTAGAGCGCCCGTTTTTGTACTCCGCCGTCATAGCGACGTTGCTTGCGGAGGGCAATTGCCCCAGGAATATGCCCGAGATATTGCACATTACGTCGACATATCCGCCGCCGTTTCTCCTTAAATCGAGGACGAGCGTCGTACAGCCCTCCGAATTGAAAATTTCGGCAAGTTCGCAGAATTCCTGCACGGCGTTGCCGTAAAATTCGGTAAATTTGAGATATGCCGTGCCCTCGGGAAGATAGGAAATACCCCCGTCGGTTTCGACTAATTTCAAATTGTCGCCCTCATAGGTGAAGCTGTAAGTCGTCTCCGAAGTGGACATCACGCAATAGCTTGCGGTGTAGCTCTGCCTTGCGAGGGTGAACTGCCCGTTATCCGTGAAGAATGTGAAATCCGTATCGTCGGGGAGCGCGTTCATAAACGACATAAACTCTTCGAGAGAGGCAAATTGCGTAACCTTCCCGCCGAGGTCGGCGCCCGTGACGAACATACCCTCCCTCAGCCCGCTGTGGTACGCGGGCGAGTTGGGCACAACCTGCTCTATAAAGACGCCGCTTCCGCGTTCGCTCTGTCCCTCTGCGATGTAATTGAAGGATATGCCGATGCCCTTCATACTGCCCTGGCTGGCCGCAAACTCAGCGGCGTATTCCTCGGCCGTGTAATATGTGGAATATTTGTCCAGAAGGGAGTTTATAGAGCTCAGTGAGGCGTTCTTTATGTCCTCTTCGGTGATGTCGCCGCCGACATAGTTCTTTAAGATGAGGTCGGTCACCCATTGATAGGTTGACACGGCGTCGCCCAAACCCGACCTGCCTGTGAAAAATCCTCCTAAAAATGCCGCGACCGCCAGAATTATGGCGCCTATCACGGTCACGAAAATCTTAACTATCTTGCTGTCTTTCATTGAATAACTTACCCGTCCCCCTTTTTGACACATAGAAACAGTGTAAAATTATAAAAATTATCGCATCGGAAAAGGTCGTTAAGTCCAGCCCGACGACATTTTTAAGTTTATTCAGCCTGTATATAAGCGTATTGCGGTGCATATACAGTTTTTGCGCCGTCAGTTTGACGTTTAGGTCATTTTCAAACAGACTGTAACAGACTTTGACAACTTCGGCATCTTCAAATACCTTTGCAAAGCGCAGGAGGTCATACCTCATAAGAATTCTCTTCCTGCCCTCTTCGTCGACGTGATTTGCAAGCTCTGTTATCATACTTTCGCCCGCTGTAAGGGCAATAGAAGTCGGCATATGTTACCCCGCATCCGCATAGCGCGCCGTCCTGAACGGGCGGGAGCGCAGCATTACGTCTTTATTTTAGCTTGAACGCTCTATTATTATATACCTTTTTCCGCAAATTTTCAACTTCTTTGGAAAATTAAAACGGGGCGTATGCAAATATTATTTTTTGTCCAAAATAATTAAAAAAGACAGCGACGCATTACCGCGCTGGCTACATATGCGCTTTGAACGGCACATATTCCCGCATCAATCATAAAAGTGCACATAAATTGTCAGTTTATACCTTGACATAAACACTCAAATGTATTAAAATATTTACAGTCAATATAGATAATTACAGGTATAACTTTAGTCGCCGTGCGGAAGGCATATTCCGCCGCGGCGCACTTTGAAATAAATAACGGAGACTATTGTTATGGCAAACAAAAAAAACTCAGGTTCCGTGAAGATTATTGACCTGTCTGAACAGGAAAGGAAGGACAAGAGCAAAAAAACCGCCATTGTGATTACATATGTAATTGCAATGCTCGCTCTCTGGGCGGGGCTGTTCATTCCCCTTTTCGGCACGGGCGGAGAGATGGCCGACAGAATGATGTTCAGATATCTCCCCTCCATCTTCAATTCCTGCCTTTACGAAGCTATAGACGGCAACATCATTCCCGACGCAGGCGAATGGTTCCTGAAATATGAAAGCGCACACTCGATGTTCGGCATCGATTACGTTGCGGCACTCTATGTACTCTATGCCGCAATCTGCGTGCTCAGCGTCATATTCTTAATTCCCGTCTGCTGCGGCAAGAAGGGCAAGAGGACGAGTTCCGGCTGCGCGCTGTTCATTGAAATCATCTCCCTCCTCGCGCTCGGCGGCGCGCTCTACTTCGCGCTCATAACCTTTGTCGCAGAGGAAACTTTCGGCGCGATGAACCTCGTAATACCCTTCGGCGTATGCGCGCTCGTCGCAGTAATACAGTCGATAATCTGCAAGGGAGGCTTGGGCGTATTCAGGCTGTTCGCATTCCTCATCTCCGGCATTGCGGCGCTTGCCCTCTTTGACCTTTCCGCAATCGTACCCGCGCTCTCGACGCCGCTAAACGACCTTTCCGACCTCGTTCAGGCGGGCAGCGCGGCAGGTCTTGTGACCGAGAGCGGCAACGTCACATTCGGCAGCGACTACCTCTACAAGTTCGGCGCAATACACACCGTGTTCGAACTTGAGGACATCTGGCTCAAGGTCGCAATAATTACGGCGATGATCTACTGCGCACTCGTGCTCTTTAACTTCGGAATTGAAATAATAGCGCTCGGCGTCGGCAAGAACTACACGCACGGCGGCAAGGTAAACGGCAACAAAGTGCACAACATATTCGCGCTTATAAGATATATTCTGACGATTATCGCAGGCGCGGCAGTCATTGTCCTCTTCTTCGTGGTCGAAGGCTGCAAGCCCGGCATCTACCTTTACATCACGCTGGCGATAACGCTCGTGCTCCTCATAATGACAGCGGCAAGGACGGCGGTCGACGCGAAGAGAGTTGCAAACGGCAACCTGCCCGTAGAGGACGGAAAGCCCGTAAACCTCTTCGAGGACGACGCGGACTTTGCACCCGTCGAGGAAGAGTATATCGCACCCGTCGTGGTGAGGGACGTTCCCCCTCCCCTCGAGGCAGTTCCCGAACAGAGCCAAACTGCAGCCGCACAGCCAGTGGAGGTTCTTCCCCCCGTCGCTCCCGTAATTACCGCGGCGCCCGCAGAGGCAAAGCCCGCGGAGAGCGCGGCGCCCGTATATGCGCAGCCCGCAGCCCCGGGGGAGCCTGAGCAGCTTACTATGCTCGAACCCGAAAAGAAGGTCGTCTATACCTATAAGGCGGTATATGACGGTCCTACCGACGCATTCATCAACACGCTGGAGGACAGCGAGAAGATTGAGTTTGTGCAGACCTTCCTCGAAAAGTCAAAGGGCAAGATTTCCGGCGTGCCCGACTATGTGATAGGCGGCGACAACAGCGAATTCTTCCCGGCAATCTTCGTGCACTTAAACAGGTTCCGCAACATTCTTTCCGACGGACTTATGGCGAAGATCTACAGACAGCTTTAACTTTTAATTCAAAAGCCCGACGGTCAGGTCGGGCTTTATTCTTTCATCGTTCGATTGAAATTACAATGCCCGCGGCGAAGTTTCGCCGCGGGCACATCTTTTTCCGTGATATAACGGGGCTGAATATGTATTGCGCCGCCGAAAGCTTACCGCTGTTCGACGAATTTGAGCTTTACGACTATTTTGTTCCCCTCGAAGCGGACGTTGCCGCCGCTTATCGCGTTGACTATATAAAGCCCCCTCCCGCATTCCGAAAGGACGTCGGGCAGACCGGGTTTTACGCTGCCGCTGAAGGAGGTATCCGAAGAGACGCCGATGACTATCTCGTCGCCGACGACCGCCCCCTTGAAATACGCCGTCTCGTGACAGTGTTTTATTACGTTGGAAATGAGCTCGCAACAGACCAGACGACTGTCGAACAGTGCGTCGTCGTCTATGTCGAGCGATTCGAGATATTCAATGAACTCCTTGAGGGAGCTGTTCATCTCGGCTAAATTTTCAACTTTGAACGAAATCATTTTATCAGCGCTTCCCTGAGTTTTTCTACTATTTTGCGTTCCGCCCTCGACACGAACATCTGGCTTACGCCGAGTATTTTGCCCACCTCTGCCTGTGATTTGCCTTTGACGAACCGAAGATTTACGACCTGCTGTTCGGTCGGAGTGAGCTTCTTTATTTCCGTGCGGAGGGACTCCATATCGTCAAAGCTGTCAAAGGCGTTTTTGTCGTCGGCAATGACCTCGTAGAGGGGCACGTCGCTGTCCTCCCCCTTGACGGTGGAATCAAGGCTGACGGGCGACTTGTATTCCATCGCCTCCAGAATGTCCTCCTCGCTCTCGCCGAGTTCCTTTGCAAGCTGTTTTACCGTCGGCTTGACGCCGTGCAGCTTATAATAATCATTTATCGCCGTTCTGACCCTTGAAGTCAGGGCATAGAGCTTTCTCGGCACCCTTACGGAGCGGGAATAATCCCTGAAATAGTTGCGGATTATGCCCGTAATCGTCGGCGTTATGAAGGTCGTGAATAAGTTGCCCATATCCGGGTCAAACTTTTCCACGCCCGCGATGAGAGCTTCGGACGCGACCTGGAGAAGATCATCGTACTCCACTCCCCTGCCGACAAATTTTTTGGCGATTATCTCCGCCACATACATATAGTTTTCAACGAGCTCGTTGCGGATGTTTATATCGTGCGTGCGGCGATACTCCCTGAACAGCTCGTCTGCGCGTTCGTTTGTAATCATAATGACAGCACGAGTTTGCAGATTGCTCCGCCCTGTCTTTCAATGCCGAGATCGGTGACGAGCGCCGACACCAGCGCGAGCGAGAACTCGTTGTCGCTGTCGGAGGGTTTGCCGCCTTCCCCCGCAATGGTTGCCTTTACCCCGTCGGAGATGTCAAGCGCGACGTTTACGCCCTCAAAGCCGCAGTTTTTGAGCACGAGGCAGCTCTCTGTGACGCATACCTTCATATCCTCCGCCGCGTCGACGTCTACGTCGGCGATGGCGCATACCGCGCCGACGGCAAGGCGAAGCGCCGTCATATATTCGCTGTCCTGGAGCGAAAAGCTTACGCAAAAATTCTTCATACCTCTATCTCCATAAGTTTGTCGAGCGCGCAGATTTCAAAGAGCTTTTTTATTCTCGGTCTGACGTTGACGAGCTTGAGCCTGTGCCCGTCCGCGACGACGTTCTTATAAATCTTTACGAAAGTGCCCAGCGTCGTGCTGTCGATGAATTCGAGCGCGGCACAGTCGAAAACGACATCCTTAGCGTCGTTGGAATAGATTGCCGACACCTCGGCATAGAAATCGTCGCTGGTTGCGGCGTCGATTTCGCCCGAAAGCGAAATTACAAGCTTATCTTCTGTTGCGACGAGTTTTAGCTGCTGCATAACAATTCTCCTTTGAGGGTATATTTATTTTATAAACCGTATTGCCCTTTGCAAAACTAATTATAATATATTTTAGCGACAAACGCCGCCTTTGTCAACAGGACACGATATTTGTATTTATACACAATTATGTAATATTATTCACCCGTAACGTCGACTTTGAGGCGGCAGGTGAATAATTTATTGACAAGGATAGCTTTTTATGCTATAATCACCTTATACAGATTTTGGAGATGATATTTTGGATTTCAACGAAGCTAACCTCATTGTAAAGTATTCACACACGATATCCTCCCTTTCGCAGCAGGTTGCAAAGACCGACGCGATTGCGGCAGAGCTCTATGAAAAGTACGACGTAAAGAGAGGGCTCAGGGATAAAAACGGCAAGGGCGTGCTCTGCGGGCTTACGGAGATAAGCGAAGTTACCTCGTGGGAGGTAATCGACGGCGTGCGCACCCCCGTGCCCGGTACGCTTTGCTACCGCGGATATAACGTAAAGGACCTTGTGGCAAACTGCATATCGGAAAACCGCTTCGGCTTTGAGGAGACGGTATATCTTCTTCTCTTCGGCAATCTGCCCAACGCTAAGCAGCTTGCGGAGTTCACGGGTATGCTTGCGGAGTTCAGGGTGCTGCCCAGAAATTTCGTCAGGGACGTAATTATGAAATCGCCCTCCAAGGATATGATGAATATGCTTGCAAGGTGCGTTTTGAACCTGTACAGCTATGACCCCGACCCGGACAACATAAGCGTGAGCAACGTGCTGAGGCAGTGCCTGCAGCTCATTGCGCAGTTCCCGATGATTGCCGCTTATTCACACAGGGTGTATAAGTACTACAACACCAACGACGGCTCTATGTATATACATAAGCCCGTATCTTCCTATTCGACGGCGCAGAACATTCTGCATATATTGAGGAAGGACAACTCCTTCACCGACCTTGAGGCGAAGGTTCTGGACATATGCCTCACCCTGCACGCAGAGCACGGCGGCGGCAACGCCTCTACCTTCACCACCCACCTTGCGACCTCCACTGGCACCGATACCTATTCGGCTATGGCTGCTTCGCTGGGCTCTCTGAAAGGTCCCAAGCACGGCGGCGCGAACATAAAGGTCAGCCAGATGTTCGAGAACATCAAGGAAAACTTAAATGATTGGTCGGAAAAATCCGTTACCGACTATGTTTACAAGTTGCTAAACAAGAAGGCTTTCGACAGGTCGGGACTGGTCTATGGTATGGGGCACGCGGTATATACCATCTCCGACCCCAGAATGGAAGTCCTGAAGCTGTATGCCGGCAAGCTTGCCGAGGAAAAGGGTCGGCTGGACGAGTTCAACCTCTACAACAACGTTGCGGACATTGCGGGCAGACTTATTGCCGAACAGCGCAAGGTCAATAAGCCCATTACCCCCAACGTCGACTTCTATTCGGGCTTTGTGTATTCGATGCTCAACCTGCCCGACAGCCTCTATACCCCGCTGTTTGCCATTGCGAGAGTTGCGGGTTGGTCGGCACACCGCATAGAGGAACTTATAAACGGCAACAAGATTATCCGTCCCGCATACCAGTGCGTACAGGACAGGCGCGAATACGTGCCCATCGCAAAGAGATAAAGTCGCATCAAGGGGTACTAAAATTTAGACATACCTTTTTACGACGCGTCTTTCAAGAAAATGAAACCTCGGTCTGCTTTACCGTTTACGGGAGCAGACCATTTAAATTTAATTATTGTGTTATTTCCGTCAGATAAGGGAATTAAAATAAATTGCGACATAAGAAATTCCTACAATAAAATATCGCAAAAATGGTGCGATTTCCGCAAAACTACCGCCATCAACAAGTGCATTGCCGAATTTTGCGAACGGTTAAAGCCCGGCTCAAAGATATTGGACATAGGGTGCGGAGGCGGATATCCCATAGACGCTTATCTTGCAAATAAGGGTTTTTCGGTTACGGGGATAGACCTCTCCGAAGAAATGATAACACGCGCGAAACAACTCAATTTACAGGGCGCAACTTTTATCGCGGATGATATTTTGAATTATAGTACGGCAGAAAAATATGATGCGGTCATTGCCTTTGACAGCCTATGGCATATAACATACGCTATGCAGGAAAGCACATTCAGAATAATATCCGACCTTCTCAAACGCGGAGGGCTGTGTATTTTTACTTATGGCAAGACAGACGGGGAAATTATGGGCACAATGTTCGGCGAACAGTTCTATTACAGCTCTCTGGGAATTGAAAAGCTGAAATTTGCAATGCAGCGGAATTCACTTGAAATACTTGACTTTGCATTAGATTATAAAGAGGCGACCACGGGCGAAAGAGACCTTATTGCGATAGTCAGAAAAATATGATTTCATTAAAAAATGTTCAAGGCGCAGAGATATCTCTGCGCCTTTATTCTATCAAAATTCTCTTAAACGCTTGGCTTTCACCCTTTTGGAAGCTCGGGGAAAAAAGAACTTTCAAACGTCATCCTGTTGAGATAAGAAAGCCCGCCTTCGAGCGAGAACGCAAGCGACTTTGCGACGAGTATCTGCCTGCGGGCGTGGTACTTGTCGTTCAGCGCGCCGTCGCCGTACTTTTCGTCGCCGAGCACGGGGCAGCCGATGTGCGCAAGGTGCGCCCTTATCTGGTGCGTCTTGCCCGTGTGCAGCGTCACCCTGACGAGGGCATAGTCGCCCGACCTCTCCTCCACCGAGTATTCGGTTACTATCTTCGCCGCGCCCTGCGACGGGCTGTCAGATATGCGTACAATACCTGCTTTTTCGTCCTTTTTGAGGTATGCGGTCAATACCGCGCTCTGCCTTCTGAACGCGTTTTTGGCGAGGCAGAGATAAATCTTTTCGACCTTCCTTTCCCTGAACGCCTCTATGAGCGCCTGCTGACATTCCTCCGTCTTTGCGATTGCTATCAAACCGCAGGTATTTCTGTCCAGCCTGTGGACGGGATATGCCGCCCTGTCCGAAAGCGCGAAGAACAGCGCCTCGCTCGTAACTCCCGAAAATTTATCGGCGACGAGCAGGTTATCGTCCTCGTACACCGCCTTAAAATACAGCTTTGCCTCCTCCGCGGCGGTTGTGTAATAGGTGACGACGTCGCCGACGTTCAGCGGCATATCCGAGCGCGTCTTTGCGCCGTTTACGCGGATATCTCCCCGCCTTAACAGAGCTTTGAACGCAAAACTGCCCTGCGGATATGTGCCGTCGGTAAAGTCGCGCAATTTGATTTTTTGGGTGCAGGTAAAAGTTTTCATAGCAGAATACAGATAAAATAGGTAAGATATGACGCTATGAACGCAAACGCGAGTTGCACGCCGTTCAATTTGAGCGTCATCTTTAGCCCCGTCTCCCTGACAGACGCCGCAAACGCCGATATGCAGGCGGGACAGGTGAGCACAAACACGCATACCGCCGCAGCAGCCGCGCGGGTGAGGGCTATGCCCTCGGGAATGAGCATAGCAATAGTCGCGGCGATGTTCTCCTTGGCGGCAAAACCTGAGATGAGAGCATAGGCATAGCGCCAATCGGTAATGCCCATAGGACGGAAAAAGACGGCAAGCAGACGCGATATATGCCCCAGAAAACTATCCGACGGCGAACAATAACCGCCGAACGAATAGTGCGAGAGCAGCCAACTGACTATGCAGAAGATGAACACATATGTCGTCACCTTTATTATAAACGATTGCACGTAAAAACACAACTTTTTGAGGGTGACGGACAGTTTTGGCAGGGATACGGGCGTGACCTCCGAAATGAGCCCCTCCCCCTTGCCGCCGAATATCGCCGAAATGCTGACAGCCAACGCTATGCCGCCGAAGTACAGCGCGCAGATTGCAGGGAACGGATTTTTGAAGAGGGGCGACAGAAAGGTCAGAAAGACGGGCATCTTTGCGCCGCAGGGTATGTACGGCAGGACGGCTATCGTCCGCACGCGCGACCGTTCCAGCGAAAAACCGCGGGTGGTGGCGATTGCCGCCGCAGTACAGCCGAAGCCGGAAACGAGCGAGAACGCCGCCCTGCCCGACAGCCCCACCTTTTCAAAAATTCCGTCTGTGACAAAGCTGAGCGCCGAGGATATGCCGCTTTCGTCGAGGACGGTGAGCGCGGCGTAGAGTATGGCTATCTGCGGAATGAATGACAGCACGCCGCCCACGCCGCCTATTATCCCCTCGCCGATAAAAGACTTCAATGCGGCGTTATTTATCGCGGGCAGCACCGCGCCCGAAAATTTTTCAAAGATAAGCCATTCCGTGAGTTCCTTCAGACGCGCACCGGGCATATCGGGAAAGAAGGTCAAAAAGAATGTTCCCGTGAGTACTGCCACAAACGCAAAGAGCGCAAAAAGCCTGTTGTAGAACAACCTCTCCACTCTGCCGATTTCGGAATTGCCCCCGTAATATGCTTCAACGAACGCAATTTTTTGCGGCGGACGCGCGGGCGGAACTTCGCCTCTTTCTATTGCATTTTTAAGCCTCTTTGCGCTGCCTGAGAACACAGCGACGCCGAGATATGCGGACAACTTTTGCTCGTCCACCCTGCCGCCGCGCTTTCGGAGAGCGTCGCACTTGGTGAGGTATACTGCCGTATTTTTATTAAGCGCAATCAGCCTTTTTGTAAGCGCAAGCGAGCTTTCGAGCGTGAGCGCGTCGACGACGTTTACGATGATGTCGGCGCCCTCGGTTGCGGCATATGCCTCTTTTTCCTCCATAGTGTAGGAATTGAAGGAATAGATGCCGGGGACGTCGGTATAGGTGACGCCGCCCACCGTCTTTGATGCGGCAGTAGTGGTTACGCCGTGATAGTTTCCCGTCCTGAGACGACTGTGGGTGAGGGCGTTGAAGAGCGTAGTCTTGCCTGCATTGGGGTTGCCTGCCAGCACGACTTTCAACGACTTTGCGCCATAGCCGGCGCGCAAAGCAACACTCTTCAACACGCGGTCACCTCTATGCGCTCCGCAACGCTCCTTCTAAGCCCTATTCTGTTGTACCCCGCAATGACGAGCACGCCGGAATTGAACAGGGAAAAGGCGACGACCGTGACGACCGCCCCCTTTTTTATGCCCAGCGAAAAAAGCCTTTCGCCCGCCGCCCCGTCGACGTCTACCCTTAAAACAACTCCGCTGCCGCCCTTCGGCAAATTAAAGACGCTCATAGCATATACTATGAGCGTCCGCGCATTTTAATGATATTATAATCTGACGAGCGTCAATGTTACTTTTTCGCCGTTTACCGAAATCTCGCGGGTGAAGCCGTCCGCCGTGCCGCTTTCCACCTTGTTTGCAAGCACCTGCGTTGCAAAATTGCCCTTTTTAAGCACTTCGGCAACTCTGCCGACCGCCTCGTAATATATCTCTATTCTGTCGGTGACCTCGAAACCCGCCTCCTTTCTCATATTCTGAATTTTGGATACGAGTTCGCGCTCGACACCCTCTTCGATGAGCTCTTCGGTGAGGTTTACGTCGAGGGCGACGGTTATGCCCCTGTCCGCCGCGGCGACATAGCCCTTTGCACTTTCGGTGAATATCTGCAGATCTTCCTGCAGCAGGCTTACGCCGATATCTTCAAGCTCGTAGCTGCCGCCGTTTTTGACCGCCTCCACTACCTCCGACGCATTGCAGGTTGCAAGGAACTGCGAGATTGCGCCCAGCTTTTTGCCGTACTTGGGACCGAGCGTCTTGAGCTGCGGCTTGAGCTTATAGCTGATATACTTCTCGGCGTCGTCCGCCATTACCATCCTCTTGACGTTGAGCTCGTCGAGTACGATTTTTTCCTCGTCCGCGGAGAGACTGAGCTCCCTCGTGCTGACGACTACCATCTCGCCGAGGGGCTGACGGTTCTTGACGTTGCCTGCATTTCTCGCCGCCCTGCCGAGCACGACGATATCCAAAACGCCGTCCATTGCCTTTTCGAGCTGAACGTCGATTGCGCTTTCGTCGGCGACGGGGAAGGAACATAGATGTACCGATATGGGAGCGTCCTTATAGAATTCGGGCACGAGATTTAAATACATCATCTCTGCGACGAAGGGCGTATAGGGTGCGGTGAGCTTAGCAAGCGTGACGAGCACGGTGTAGAGCGTGGTATATGCCGCCGCCTTGTCGTCTGTCATCTCGCTGCCCCAATAGCGCTCTCTGCCCCTCCTGATATACCAATTTGAAAGCACGTCGCAGAAGTCCTGAAGCGCCCTGGAGCTCTCGGTTATCTCGTACTTTGCAAGGTCAGCGTCGACGAGCTTTATGAGGCTGTTGAGCTTGGAGAGTATCCACTTATCCATAAGCGACAGCTTACAGTTTTCCAGCTTGTAGTCGGCGGGGTTATACTTATCTATCTCGGCATACAGCGTGAAGAATGCATATGCGTTCCACAGCGTGCCGATGTACTTGCGCTGCGCCTCGGAGACGGCATCCTCGTAGAAGCGGGAGGGCAGCCAGGGCGCCGAGTTGGTGTAGAAGTACCAGCGGACGGCGTCTGCACCCTGCTTGTCGAGCACCGACCACGGGTCGACGACGTTGCCCTTGTGCTTGGACATCTTGATGCCGTTCTTGTCGTTGACGTGACCCAGAACTATGCAGTTTTTGAAGGGCGCCTTGCCGAAAAGTATTGTATTTATGACGAGCAGCGTATAGAACCAGCCCCTTGTCTGGTCTACGGCTTCGGAGATGAAGTCGGCGGGGAAGGTCTCTTCAAACACATCTTTGTTTTCAAACGGGTAATGATACTGCGCAAACGGCATAGAACCGCTGTCAAACCAGCAGTCGATGACCTCCGGCGTCCTCTTCATCCTGCCGCCGCACTTGGGACAGGTGCAGGTCAAATCGTCGAGGTAGGGACGGTGAAGCTCTATGTCCTTATCGGCGGGTATTCCGCACTTTTCCCTGAGCTCCGACTTGGAGCCAATTACCTCTATCTCGCCGCAGTCGGGACAGACCCAGACGGGCAGGGGCGTACCCCAATACCTGTCGCGCGAAAGACCCCAGTCTATGACGTTTTCGAGGAAGTTGCCCATTCTGCCTTCCTTTATGGTGTCGGGCATCCAGTTGACCGAGCGGTTAGAGGCGATTATCTGCTCCTTTACCTTTGTGACGGCGATGAACCAGCTTGAACGGGCATAGTACAGAAGGGGCGTATCGCAACGCCAGCAATGGGGATAGTCGTGCTCGAAGGGAAGCACCTTGAAGAGCTTGCCCTCGCTTTCCAGCCTTTCGAGTATAGTTTTATCCGCCTTCTTGGCAAAGACCCCGTTGAGGCTTTCAAACCTCTCGTCGAAGCAGCCCCTCTCGTTTACGAGCTGCACGACGGGAAGATTGTATTTCTTGCCGACCTTATAGTCGTCCTCGCCGAATGCGGGCGCGATGTGCACGACACCCGTGCCGTCGCCCATTGTTACATAGCCGTCGCAGACGACGTAGTGCGCCCTGAGGGGCGCGTTTGCGGGCGAAATTCTCCTTATTTCCTCCGTCGTTTCGGGGAAGAGGGGTTCATATTCCAGCCCCTCCCACTCCTTGCCGAGCTTTCTCTCTATTACCTTATACTCTTCAAAGTGATTGGAAGCGAGCGCTTCAGCAAGGATGTAATATGCGCCGTCCGCCTCTATCTTTACATAGTTTTCGTCGGAGTTCATACAGAGCGCGACGTTTGAAGGCAACGTCCAGGGCGTAGTCGTCCACGCGAGAATGTAGAGGTTGTCCTCGCCCTTTACCTTAAAGCGGGCGACAGCAGAATTCTCCTTGACCGTCTTATAGCCCTGCGCCACCTCGTGCGAGGAGAGCGCCGTGCCGCAGCGGGGGCAATAGGGCACTATCTTGTGACCCTTGTAGAGAAGCCCCTTCTTGTTCATCTCCTTGAGCGCCCACCACTCCGACTCTATATACTTGTCGTCATAGGTGACATAGGGGTTGTCCATATCGACCCAATAGCCGACGCGGTCGCTCATCTTCTCCCACTCGCCTTTATACTTCCAGACGGACTGCTTGCACTGCTTTATGAACGGCTCTATACCATAGCTCTCTATCTGCGGCTTGCCGTCTATGCCGAGCAGTTTTTCAACCTCCAGCTCGACGGGCAGACCGTGGGTATCCCAGCCGGCCTTGCGGAGGACGTGATAGCCCTTCATAGTGCGGTAACGGGGGATTATGTCCTTCATTACGCGCGTAAGAATGTGTCCTATATGCGGCTTGCCGTTTGCCGTGGGGGGACCGTCGTAGAAGGAGAACTCCTGTCCGCCGACGTTCTTTTCCACTGATTTTTCAAAGACGTCGTTCTTTTTCCAGAAGTCGATAATCTCCTTTTCCCTGTCTATGAAGTTCAAAGAAGTGTCTACCTTTTTGTACATAATATAGCTCCTTTTTCGTTTTTTATGTGGCGGGCGGCAATGCGCACGAAAATAATAAAAAGGGCATCCGTCATTTCGGACACCCTTTGAAAAGTGCTTATTACCACCAAAACAAACTGACATTTGCCGCAACTTGTGACGGGCTGCGAATCCGTGCCGCCTTATCCTTCAAAGCTTTCGGGCGGCAGGCTGAAAGGTGATTTCTGCCGCATTCCGTCTGCCCTTTCACACCGACCAAGAGCTCTCTTAAAAACCAAAATACGGGGCGTTGTCCTTTGTCATAGCCTTTGAAATTTAATTTTACATCTATATTATATTAAACCGCCGCCAAAATGTAAAGCGATTTTCTGCAATTTTAGCTTTTGCCGAAGAGGTTGTCCGCCTCCGGTTGCACACCTCTTTGGCAGGAAAGCGAAAAACAAGCCGAAGCTTCGGCAATTTTCTTGCGGGAATTGCCGCTTATTTCAAAAATTCTTCTGCCGTTGGTCGCGTAGAGCGTGCCGTCCTCCGCAATGTCGAAGTCGGCGACGCCGTTCATAATAATCTTGCCGCTCTCCGCCTCGATTAGCTGCCACGAAGAGGGCACGAGCCCGTAGTCCGTATCCTTCTTGGAGGCGTTTTTCTTTGCCTCCTTTTCAACGTCGATGAGGTTGCCGCAGATTATCACCTTTCTGCCGTCCACCTTTCTGCCGCGGGCGGGGTTGTCGCCTCCGCTCGTCATCGACTTGCCCGTGAAAGCGTGCACGAACACCTCGAAAAAGCCGACTATCGCCTGGAGTATGCGCCAGGGTATGAGCACTATGTCGAGCAAAACGTTTCCGCGCGACTGAACAGAAGGCGCCTTTATGCAGTACAGCTTGCCGCCGCAGAATTTGGGCTTGAAAAAGCTGTATTTGGGGTCGGACCTGACCAGGTCTACGGTGACGTTCTGCGTATCCAGCCTGTAGATTTCCGCGGGCGAAAAGGCGATGAAGTTGCCCCTTATGTCCCTGCCCACGCCGCGCGACGAATAGTAGATTATATTGCGTTCGTCGGGGCATATGTAGGGGTCTTCGTCGAGAGTGTCGCCCTCGGTATATGTCTTATAGTCGCAGGTCGCCATATCGAAGAGAGCGATATCCGCATTGTAATATCCGTTTTTGAGCGACACCGCAAGCGTGCCGCTGCCGTCGAAACTTCCGCCGACATAGGAACAGGAGGTGGAATTTACCACGTGCGCTTCGGTCTTGTTCTCGTCCGCAAGGTACTTTTTGTATATGCCCGACGAACTGTCTATCTGAAAGGTGTAGACAATTTCGTCGTCGCCCGAAAGGAAGGCGGACGTGACGCTGCCCTCCAGCTCCTCACCGCCGCCGTCCCTGAAAAATTCGCCGCGGTAGAGCGCGTCGCTGTTCCGCTTCCACTCCCTGTTTCTCGCGCTTGCGATTGCGCTGTCGCGGTAACGGGTTATGTAGCCGCTCTTATATGAGGAGACCTTTCCGCCGTCATAGACGCGCATCTCCTCGCCGTCGCAAAAGACCAATTTTCCTGACATTTTCAACTTCTCTCTCTGTCTCATTATCTGAGGGGTATTGCCGCCTTTGCGTTTACCGACATAGGCGAAAATTTGCCCGCAAGGTACATATTGAGCCCCTCCGCCGCAATCATACAGGCGTTGTCCGTGCACCTGCGCTTGGCGGGCAGTACGAGCTTTATACCCTTTTTTGCGCACTGCGCCGACAGCGTGCTGCGGAGATAGTCGTTTGCTACTACGCCGCCGCCCGCGGTTATCGTGCCTATACCCAGCCTTTCGGCGCTTTCGACAGTCTTTGAAACGAGCGGGTCTATTGCCGCTTTCTGGAAAGATGCGGCGACATCCCGTCTGTTCACCACCTGCCCCTTCTGCGACAGCGTGTGACAGTAGTTGATTACCGCCGTCTTTAATCCGCTGTACGAAAAGGTCATTCCGTCGCCGTGCCTGACGAGCGCCGAGGGCAGGAGAACGGAGAAATTGCCGCCCTCCGCCATCTTCTGCACGTTGGGTCCGCCGGGGTACGGAAGGGAAAGCACGCGCGCGACCTTGTCGAAGGCCTCGCCGACGGCGTCGTCGCAGGTAGAGCCGAGGACTTCGCTCTCCTCATAGCTCTTTGTGTGCAGTATTGCCGTATGTCCGCCGCTTGCGAGCAACGTTATGAAGGGCGGCTGCAGCGAGATATCCTCGAGATATGCCGCGGCGATGTGCCCCCTTATGTGGTTTACGGCGATGAGCGGCACGTTGAGCGCGAACGCAAACGCCTTTGCGAACGACAGCCCGACGAGAAGGGCGCCGAGAAGCCCCGCGCCGTAGGTTACGGCGACGGCGTCGATATCCGTGCTTTTTAACCCCGCCTGATTGAGAGCGCGGCGCACGACCTCGTCCACGGCGTCGGTGTGGGCGCGGCTGGCAATCTCCGGCACGACCCCGCCGTACAGCGCCTGGGTGTCGGCAGAGGACATAATCGCGTCGGCAAGCACCTTTCTGCCCCTTATTATGGCGCAAGCCGTCTCGTCGCAGCTCGATTCGAGTGCGAGAATGACGGGCTGTGCCTTTATTTTACAGTCACTGATATTGTACATAGTCAAAAACAGGCGCATTTAATTATGCGCCCGAAAAATCTTTACAGTATGAATTAAACGGGGTCGTCCAATCCCTCGCTGCCGTCGGTATAGGTTATCTTGCCGGAGGAATACGCATAGGGACGCGCTCTCCTTATCTTTTCGGCGTCCTGAACATTTTTGAGGAGCGCCTTGAGGCTTTCCTTTACCTTGATTATGTAGCTGTTGAGGTCATAGCTCTCGCTTGCGGTGTAATAGCCCGCAGAACACATTATGCCGAGTATGTACTCCGCACGGCTGATCTGCAGAAGCGCCTCGTTAGCCGTCTCGATTTTGATGTCCCTGTCGGTGAGCTGCGACATAGAGAAGATGAGCGAACCCGCCTCCGTAGCCGCGGCGAAGAGCATCTCCGAAAATGCCTTGCCGTCCCTGGGGAACATCTTGAGCTTGTAGAGCGCAACGAGTTTATCGCCCAGCTCCTTTGCCGCCTTTTCGTAAGCCGTTAACTGATTATTTTCCATAGGTAAAATACCCCCTTTTTAGACAGTCTTTTTGAGGTAGTCGATGATGAAGCCCTGAATGTCCCCGTCCATAACCGCCTGAATGTTGGTCTCTTCGTACCCCGTGCGGTGGTCCTTTACGAGCGTGTACGGACAGAACACGTAGGAGCGTATCTGGCTGCCCCACTCTATCTTCTTGATTTCGCCCTTGAGCTCCGCATCGGCAGCCTCTCTTTCGGCAATCTGCCTTTCGATGAGCTTTGCGCGGAGATACTGGAACGCCATCTCCTTGTTCTGGAGCTGGCTCCTCTCGTTCTGGCAGGTGACGACTATGCCCGTGGGGAAGTGCGTAATTCTTATCGCCGTCTCGGTCTTGTTGACCTTCTGACCGCCGGCGCCCGAGGAGCGATAGACGTCTATCCTTATATCCTCGTCGCGTATTTCGACCTCTCCCTCGTCGTCGACTTCGGGCATTACCTCCAGCGAGGCAAAGGAAGTGTGGCGGCGCTTATTGCTGTCGAACGGCGAAATTCTTACCAGCCTGTGCACGCCCTTTTCCGCCTTTAAAAAGCCGTAGGCATTTTCGCCCTCTACCCTGAACGAAACCGACTTTATGCCCGCCTCGTCGCCGTTTTCAAGGTCGAGTTCGGTGACCTTGAAGCCGACGCTCTCGCAGTATCTCAGATACATTCTGTACAGCATCTGCGTCCAGTCGCACGCCTCCGTGCCGCCCGCGCCCGCGTGCAGGTTGAGCATTGCGTTGTTGGCGTCGTACTTGCCCTTAAGAAGCGCGCGTATGCGCATATCCTCTATGTCGTTTTCCGCCGTCTGTATCATTCCTTCGAGCTCGGGAATGAGGCTTTCGTCGTCCGCCTCCTCTATGAGGTCGATGAACGCCTGCGCCTCCTGAATGGCGACCTCGCCCTTCTTGTAGCTTGCGAGCTTGTTCTCTATCGAGGAGATCTCCCTGCCGATGTGCTTGGACTTTTCGAGGTCCTGCCATACTTCGGGTTTCTCCTGCTCCGTTTTAAGCTCTTCGAGCTTGCCGCCGAGGTTGTCGATATCGAGGGCGTATTTGGCTTCGGCGAGAGTTTCCGAAAGCGCTTTAAGTCTTAATCTGTAATCGTCTGCTTTGAACATAATTACCCGTTAGTTGCGGCATATTGCCGCACCGATTTAAAAATTACTCCTTGTTCTTGGGGCGGTGTATTTCAGTGCCTTCGGGCACGAAGTTGCCCTTGTCGTCTATGGGTCTGGGCTGGAAGGGGCGGACGGGCTGAGCCGCGTTTGCGCCCGCCTGGGGAGCAGGCTGCGCGCCGTTTGCCGCCTGAGCCTGCGCCGCCTGAGGACGGGGAGCCTGCCTTGCGGGAGCGGGTCTCTGGGGAGCCCTCAACGGCATTGCGGGAACCTTGATTATCCTGCCCTTTAAAAGCCTTGAAACGGTGACGGTCTGTATGCGCTCTATCATCTCTTCGAACATCTCGTGTCCTTCCTGCTTATAGGCGATGACGGGGTCCTGCTGCGCATAGCCCCTCAGTCCTATGCCCTTGCGGAGCTGATCCATCGCGTCGATATGGTCAATCCAGTGCCTGTCTACGGCGCGGAGCAGCTCGTTGCGCTCTATCTGGCGATAGTCTACCTGACCGTCTGTTTCCTCGGAGATGTTTGCAATCTTCTCCTCGTATGCTTTGGAAACTTCCTTTGATATCTTCTTTATCGCCGCCTCGTAGTCCCATCTTTCGAGGATTTCGGGGGTTATCGTGAACTTGCACTCGTCGGGATAAACCTTCTGCACGAGCGCAGCGTTGAGCGCTTCCGCATCCCACTGTTCGGGCATTACTTCCGTATTGACCGTCTCGTTGACTATCTTGGTGACATAGTCGGGGATGTACTTTACTATCTGATCGTGCACGTCGCCGCCCCTGAGCACGTTGAGCCTTTCGGCATAGATGAGCTTGCGCTGCTCGTTCATAACTTCGTCGTACTGGAGAGTGTGCTTGCGCATACCGAAGTTGCGTCCCTCTATCGCCTTCTGCGCGTTTTCAATAGAGCGGCTGAGCATTCTGGACTGGAGGCTTTCGTCCTCGTCCATAAGCGTGGTGTAGATGCCCTTGAGCCTCTCGCCGCCGAAGCGCTTTGCGAGGTCGTCCTCCAGCGAGATGAAGAATACGGACGCGCCGACGTCGCCCTGACGACCAGAACGACCGCGGAGCTGATTGTCGATGCGGCGGCTTTCGTGCCTTTCGGTGCCGAGTATGCACAGACCGCCCGCCTCTATTACCTTGACCTTTTCGGCGTCGGTTTCAGTCTTGAACTTGGCATAGAGCTCGGCATAGCGATCCCTTGCCTTCTGCTCCTCTTCGGTGAACTGTCTGTCCGCGTAGGAAATTGCCACCTCTATCATATCGTGCTCGTAGCCCTCTTCCCTCATTCTCTTCTTTGCGAGATATTCGGGGTTGCCGCCGAGCAGAATATCCGTACCACGACCTGCCATATTTGTTGCGATTGTCACCGCTCCGTATCTGCCCGCCTGGGCGACTATTTCAGCCTCCCTTTCGTGGTTCTTGGCGTTGAGTATGTTGTGCTTTATTCCGTTCCTTCTCAAAAGCCTCGAAATCTCTTCCGACCTGTCGACGGTGACCGTACCGATGAGCACGGGCTGACCCTTTTCGTGGCGCTTTACCACCTCTTCGACGATTGCCTTCTTCTTGCTCTCCACCGTGGCGAAGATCTTGTCGGGCTCGTCAATTCTCTGAATGGGCTTATTTGTGGGTATTACTACGACGTCGAGCGAGTAAATGGTTCTGAACTCCGCCTCCTCCGTCTTTGCGGTACCCGTCATTCCCGACAGTTTGGTGTACAGCCTGAAATAGTTCTGGAAGGTGACGGTTGCGTGCGTCTTGTTTTCCTCCCTGACCTTGACGTGTTCCTTTGCTTCGATTGCCTGGTGAAGTCCGTCGGAATACCTCCTGCCGACCATAAGGCGTCCCGTGAACTCGTCGACAATCATAATTTCGTCGTCCTGGGTGACGATGTAATCTTCGTCCCTCTTGAAGAGTTCGTGCGCCTTGAGCGCCTGCTGTATGTGGTGGTTGAGGTCGGCGTTTTCGATGTCGCCGAGGTTGTTTATGTTGAAGAACTTTTCCGCCTTTTCCGCGCCGAGCTCCGTAATGGTCACGGACTTGTCCTTGCGGTCGATGATGTAGTCCCAGTTTTCCATATCCTTGCGGATGGCTTCGAGCTTGCGGTTGACTTCCTCCTCTTCGGGGGTGAAGGTCTGACCCTTCTTCTTGCGGATTGGCGCCTTTGCCTCCGCCTCCTTCTTGTCGTCGTCGAAGCCGCCGTGCAGCGTCCTTACGAACCTGTCGACGTCCTCGTAGAGCCTGGAGCTCTCGCCGCCCTTGCCGGAGATGATGAGGGGCGTCCTTGCCTCGTCGATTAAGATGCTGTCGACTTCGTCGATTATGCAGAAGTTGAGCTCCCTCTGAACCATTGCAGGTATACTCGTCTTTAAGTTGTCCCTGAGGTAGTCGAAGCCGAGCTCGTTATTGGTGGCATAGATTATGTCGCACCGGTATGCCTTTTTCTTCTGCTCGTCATCCATTCCCGCGACGACGACGCCGACGGTGAGCCCCATAAACTTGTGCACCTTGCCCATCCACTCAGCATCGCGCCTTGCGAGGTAGTCGTTGACGGTGACTATGTGCACGCCCTTCCCCGTGAGCGCGTTGAGATATGCGGGCAGCGTGGAGACGAGCGTCTTGCCTTCGCCCGTGCGCATCTCTGCAATTCTGCCCTGGTGCAGGCATATGCCGCCGATTATCTGTACGTGGAAGTGCTTCATCTTGAGCACCCTCCAGCTTGCCTCCCTTAGTGCGGCAAAGGCGTCGAACATTATGTCGTCGAGCGTTTCGCCGTCTGCAAGTCTCTTTTTAAGTATGCCCGTCTGTGCCTTGAGCTCCTCATCGCTCATTGCGGCATACTTGGGTTCTAATTCTTCGACCTTATTCGCCAGCTTGTCGAGTTTTCTGACCGCGCGGCGGCTGTCCGAATTAGATAAAAAACTCAAAAGTCCCATTTTGATTACTCCTCGGCGTCACAGCGAACGCCCCGCCCTGACAGAGGCAGGCGGGTATATTCGTCTGACAATCGCGCTGTGCGCCCTATTTTATTCCATTTGATATTGTACTATATTTTGTCGGTTATGTAAAAGCTTTTTTTTGAGATTTTTGCATTATTTTGCTTTTTGGTAAAAAATTCCCCCGCTTTTGAGGCAGGGGAATGTAATTTTAGCTCTTTCAGCGGCCGCCGCGCCGAGGCGCCCCGCGCCCTGCGGGAAGCCGACAGTCGGCGGGCGGAAATCTGCGGGAAGAACCCGCCGCGCAGTCACTCCGCATCCACCGTGGTGAAAGCGAACTTGGTTACGTCGAAAAGACCAGTGTCGAGCAGCTTGAGCTGGGGAATGACGGCAAGAGAGAGGAACGCCAGCGACATAAACGCCTCCTGCTCCCTGTCGACGCCCATAGAATAGGCGCGCTCGATGAGCGCCTTGCTGTCGCGCTGGAGGCTGTCCGCATCGCGCGAGGACATAAGCCCGGCGATGTCTAGGGTGAGCGAATATACCTTGCCGTCCTTCTTGTCGGCAATGACCATACCGCCGCCTATCCTTGCAAGCTCGTTCGCCGCCTTTGCCATACTCTCGTTGTCGTCGCCGAGCAGAATTATGTTGTGCGAGTCGTGCGAGATGGTTATGCCCATAGCGCCGCCCTTGAAGCCGTAGCCCTTCAAAAGCCCCTTGCCGATGTTACCGGTGTGCTTGTGGCGCTCCACCACCGCCATCTTGAGGACGTCCGTGCCGACTATGTCCACGTCGCCGTCCTTCGAGGCGATATCCATAATCTCGCAGCCCGTGACGACGTTGCCGGGGAGAATGGTCATAACCCTTGCCCTCTTGCCCTTTAAGGTAAGGCGGAAGTCGTCCGCCTTGAGCGGGTCTACGTGCACGGTGTTGAGCACCGAGGAGGGAAGATATCTCTTTGTCGTGTCGAAGAGGGGCTTGCCGTCCTCTGCGACGAGCTTGCCGCCCTTGAACACGTACTTTGCGTTGAAGTCCTTGAGGTTGTCGACGACGACGAGGTCGGCAATCTTCATAGGCGCGATTGCGCCCTTGTCCTTGAGCGAATAGCACTCCGCGCCGTTGAGCGTTGCGATTGTAACCGCCCAAATGGGGTCGAGCCCGCCCGCAACAGCCTTGCGGAGGGCGTCGTCGATATGTCCCTTTTCCTTTAGGTCGGCGGCGTGGCGGTCGTCCGTGCAGAGAATGAACCTGCGCATATTAGCGGCGTTTACCGCCTTGGAGTTGGACACGAGGTTGCGCGTAGAGGAGCCGTGCCTTAAATGCACGTACATACCCTTGGATATCTTCTCGTCGAGCTCTTCGACGGAGATGCACTCGTGGTCGGTGGAGATGCCGCCGCAGAGGTATGCGTTGAGCGCGTTGCCGCTTGTTGCGGGTGCGTGGCCGTCGATTATCTTGCCCGCGCGGTGAGCCGCCTCCAGCTTTCTTATCACGTCGGGGTCGGCGTTGATTACGCCGGGGTAGTTCATAAACTCGCCCAGCCCGAACACGCCGTCGTCGCAGATGTGCTCTTCAACGTCCTTGCCGGAGAGGATTGCGCCGCTCGTCTCGAAGGGCGTTGCGGGCACGCAGGAGGGAAGCTGTACCCTTACGTCGAGGGGAATGTTCTTCGACGCCCTGATTATATAGTCTACGCCGTCCATTCCGCAGACGTTGGTTATCTCGTGCGGGTCGGCGATTATCGTCGTCGTTCCGCGGGGAACTATCAGCGAGGCGAACTCCTCCGGCGAGAGCTGCGAACTCTCGATATGCACGTGTCCGTCGATGTAGCCGGGGAGGACGGTCAGACCCTTTACGTCGTACTCCTCCTTGCCCTCGTACTTGCCGACGCCGACAATTCTGTCGCCGACGATTGCGATGTCGCCCTCTTCAATCCTGCCCGTAAATACGTTGACGTAGCTCGCATTCCTGAGAACTATGTCCGCCTTGACGCGGTTTGCCGCAGCATCTATGCACTGCTTTATCATAACTTTCATCTCCCGTTAAAATTTTATCTGCATATTTCCGTCCGAATAGTCCGAACGATATTTGAGCGCAACCGCTTCCCTTACCTCTGCCGCCCTTGCAAGCGGTTTGCCCTTTAAGGGGCGAGGTTCTATCCTGATATCCTCGGTGTCCATCTCCTCGAACGAGTTGTCCGCCCTGACTATGCCGAGCTTATACGGCACGGTGACGTAATCGGCAAACAGCACTTCCGACTTGCTGTCGATTATCAGCATACCCTTCCTGCCTCTCGCCATAGGCGAGAACAGCGAGGCGATTACCCTCTTTATGTGACCGGTGCGCGAAACGACTATGACTTCGCCCTCGCCGTACATCTGCGTTGCGAAAGCCACTTCGTCGCCGTCATTTAAGAGTATTCCCCTCACGCCGCCCGTAACCCTGCCCTGGGAGGGTATGTCGTCCTTTTCGGCGTTGAGGCACATTCCCTGCCGCGTGACAAAGCACATAGTGTTGTTCTGCACGTCGGGGTCAAAGTTTTCGACGGTGAGAAGCTCGTCCCCCGTCCTGAGCTTGATTGCCGGGAAGGACGCCTTGCCGACGGCATATTCCGCCCACGGCGTGCGCTTGACGGTGCCCTGTTTCGTGAAGAACAGCAAATCGCCTTCGGGCAGTTCCTCGCCGACGATGAAGAGCTTTACGGGCGTTTCGCCGCGCAGCACGCCGTCGTTTATGTCCTTTAATTTAAGCGCCGCACCGTTGAAGCCCGTGGCGTCGTACTCGTTCAAATCGAGCTTTATGCAATTGCCGTAATTTGTGAAGATGAGCAGCGTGCCGTCCGACCTGCCGAACGCCGCCTCTTTGAACATTGCGTCCGCGCGGTATGTGGCGGGCAGCGGCTTTTTGTGCTTCTGGTCGTACTCTATCCTGTCGATGAGCCTTATGTTGTTGCCCGCGGTCAGCGCGCATACCCAGTCGGTCGCCGCGCGCTTGATGTCCTGGCGGAACACCTTGATGTCCTCCGCGCTGTCGACAATTTCCGACTTTCTGGGGCAGGGGTACTTGTCGCGTATTTCGCGCATTTCACCCTTGACTATTGCCATCTGCTCGTCCTTGCTGGCGAGAATTGCCTTCAGACGGGCAATCTTCTTTTTGAGTTCCCTCAGCTCGTCCTCGAGCTTTTTAATTTCGAGCTTGGCAAGACGCGCGAGCCTTAAATCGAGTATTGCCTGCGCCTGTCTTTCCGAAAGGTCAAAGGTTTCCATTAACCTTACCCTTGCAACGGGCGTGGATTCGCTGGTCTTGATAATCCTTATTACCTCGTCGATGTTGTGCACGCCGATTATAAGCCCTTCGAGGATATGGCAGCGCGCCTCCGCCTCCTTGAGCTCGTACTTTGTGCGCCTTACTATGACCTGGCGCTGGTATGTGACGTAGTGACGTATAATGTCCAACAGCCCGAGCTGCTGGGGCTTGCCGCCGGCTATAGCCACCATATTGATGCCGAAGGTGCACTCGAGGTCGGTATATTTGAAGAGATAGGAGAGTATCGCGTCGGTATCCGCCTCCTTTTTGAGGTAAATTACGGCGCGCATACCCGTTCTGTCGGACTCGTCGACTATGTCGGCGATGCCGGAAAGAATGTCCTTCTTCTCCTCCTTCATAATCATAATCTTGCGGAGCAGGTCCGCCTTGTTGGTCTGGTAGGGCAGCTCGGTGAAGATTATCTCCTTCTTGCCGTTTTCGCCCATCTCGACGGAATACCTTGCGCGGAGGGTTATCCTGCCCTTGCCCGTCTCGTACGCCTGCTTTAGTTCGTTGCGGACGATGTAGCCGCCCGTCGAAAAGTCGGGACCGGGAATAATTTTCATCATCTCGGAAAGAGATATTCTGGGGTTGTCTATATACGCGCAGACGCCGTCGATGACCTCTGCGAGGTTGTGCGTGGGTATGTTGGTGGCAAGTCCTACGGCTATGCCGTTCGCGCCGTTGACGAGAAGGTTGGGAAACCTGCCGGGGAGAATGTCGGGCTCCAAGAGGCTGTCGTCAAAGTTGAACGAAAAGGGAACGGTCTCCTTGTCCATATCGCGCAGCAGCTCGAGGGCGAGCGGCTCTAACCGCGCCTCCGTATATCTCATAGCCGCGGCGGGGTCGCCGTCGACGGAGCCGAAGTTGCCGTGCCCGTTGACGAGCGTCATACGCATATTGAAGTCCTGCGCCATTCTGACCATAGCGTCGTAGACAGAGCTGTCGCCGTGCGGGTGGTATTTGCCCATACAGTCGCCGACAATTCTCGCAGACTTTTTATGCGGCTTGTCGGGGGTGAGCCCCATCTCCGCCATAGTGTAGAGTATTCGCCTCTGCACGGGCTTGAGCCCGTCCTCTACCCTGGGGAGCGCCCTGTCCAGAATGACGAACTCCGCATAGGGCAGCATTGACTGGGGCATTACGTCTTCGAGCGGGGTGGAAAAAACCTTGCCCTGGGGAATAAAGGTCTGGAAATTGTCGTTGTTGTTCTTCTTAGCCATAAACCCTTATACCTCTTCCGCGCCGGAATTTTCCTTTTTCTCTATATTGACCTTTTCGATGAAGCCGTCGACCTTATTGAAGTCGGCATTTTCGGCGAGGAACTGCTTCCTGCCCTCCACCTTGTCGCCCATAAGCATCTCTATCATCTTGGAGGCTTCCTGAATGTTTTCGAGCGTGACCTGAATGAGGTTGCGCGTCGCGGGGTTCATAGTCGTCTCCCAGAGCTGGTCGGCAGACATCTCGCCGAGACCCTTGTACCTCTGCAATGAATAGCCCTTTCCGACTTTTTTAATCTTTTCGTCGAGCTCCTTGTCGTCGTAAGCGTACTCCACGACGTCCTTTTTATATACCTTGTAGAGAGGCGGCATTCCTATATAGACATAGCCCGCCGCAATGAGCTCGCGCATATATTTAAAGAAGAATGTAAGAAGTATGCAGCGTATGTGCATACCGTCCTGGTCTGCATCCGATAGGATTATGACCTTTTTATAGCGCGTCTTGTCCACCTCGAAAGTGCGGTTGAAGCCCGCGCCTATCGCCGAGACGAGCGTCTTTATCTCCTCGTTCTGCAGCGCCTGAAGCGCGCTCTTCTTCTGCACGTTCAAAGGCTTGCCCCTTAAGGGCAGAATGGACTGAAACTGCCTTACCCTTGCCTGCTTTGCCGTACCGCCCGCGGAATCGCCCTCGACAATGAACAGCTCGTTGAGGTCGGGGTTCTTGCCCGAGCAGGGCGCGAGCTTGCCTATTAAATTGAGCCCGTCGTTTTCGGACGCTGCCTTGGCAACGTCCCTCTCGGCGCGGTGCTTAATTCTGTCGTCTGCGGCAAACTTGGCCTTTTTGGAGATTTCGTCAAAGACGGACTTGTTGCCCCTCGCGTTCATAAGCGAGGTCAGCCCCTCGACTACCGCCTGCTCTACGGGGGCTTTGGCTTCGGGATTGCCGAGTTTGGTCTTGGTCTGCCCCTCGAATTCCACATTGTTGAGCTGGACGGTCAGGACGGCGGTAAGCCCCTCCTTCACGTCGTCGGCGATGAACGCGGGATCCTTGCTCTTTAAAAAGCCGTTGTTCCTCGCATAGTCGTTGATTGCCTTTAAAAGTCCGTTGTGGAAGCCTATCTCGTGATAGCCTCCCTCGATTGTGGATATGTTGTTGACGAACGAGCAGAGATTTTCCTCGTCGTCCCTGGTGTGCGAGAGGGCGAACTCTATCTTTATCTTGCCCGCGGGCGCACCCTTAATCTGAATGTCCTTTATCGTGGAATAATAGAGAGGTTTGGGGTAAATTACCGTCTTGCCGTCGTTGAGGTAGTCGACAAAATCTACAAGTCCGCCGTCGTATTTATATGTTACGGGCTCTTTTACGGGAAGGGGCACCTTCTTGAGCGAGGTTTCGCCCTCCTCGTCGGTGACCTCCTCCATCTTATAGAGCTGGCGGTTGTCGACAAAGTTTATCTTTACCCCTTTGTTCAGAAAGGCAAGCTCCTTTAAACGCTTGGCGACGGTGTCGTGGTTCCACTCTATAGTCTCAAATACTTCGCTGTCCGGCATAAAACGCACATACGACCCGCGCTTTTTCGTCTTTTCGCCGGTATTCACGATTGAACCTTCGGGTATTCCGCACAGCCACTTTTTTTGTTTTTTGTCGTATGAGGAGGTAAATCTCATCTTGAAGAGCGTGCCCCTGTACACCTCTACATTGAGCCACTTTGAAAGTGCGTTGGTGACCGACGCGCCGACGCCGTGCAGACCGCCGGAAAAGGCATAGTTGCCGCTGTCGAACTTGCCGCCCGCGTGCAGTTTGGTAAATATGAGCTCTACGCCGGACATACCCGTCTTTGTGTTGATGTCGGTGGGCATACCCCTGCCGTTATCCTCTACGGACGCCGAACCGTCGGGATGAAGAGTGACGGTTATCTCGTCCGCATAGCCGTTTGCCGCCTCGTCAATCGAGTTGTCGACAATTTCCCACAGAATATGGTGGAGCCCCTTTACGCCCGTAGAGCCGATATACATACCCGGTCTTACCCTGACCGCCTCCAGCCCTTCGAGTACCTTTAAGTCGTCCGCGTTATAAGTCTTTTCTGCCATCTTAATTTTCCCGCATATCCGTAATCGGCGCAACGCGAAGAGTTTTTATGCCCCCTGTCCGCCCTCTCGGGGCAGCTATCTCGGGCACTTCTGCGCCAATACCGCATAAATTTAGATTATATCTATAAAATTATACCATATGTTGTAGTAAAAAGCAAGTGCCGCACACAATTTTATTTTGACCATTACCGCCGCAGTCGGACAAATTCTGACCGCCTCTTACCCCGCCGAAAATTTCCGCAAACAATTCTGACATACCGTTGACAAAAGCAATATACGGTGATACACTTAATACAGATAATACAGTTAATACAGATTAGACTGCGAGGAGGATAGAATGGAAATCCGCCTACGGGGACAAAAGAACATAAGCGAAGAGATTGCGGAGGAATTTGAAAAGCTGATACGCTTCGGCGCGCTGCGCGAGGGCGAAAAGCTGCCTTCCTGCCGCGCCCTTGCGCTGCAACTGGGTATAAATCCCAACACGGCGGAACGCGCCTTTATGGAGCTGGAACGCCGCGGACTTGTAAAGACCATACCCAAAAAGGGCGTATTTGTTTGCGCCGCGGGGGCAGACCTTGTGCACAGGGAGGCAAAGAGACAACTTGTCGCCATAAAGGACGCAGGACTTACCCGCGGAGAGCTGATTGCGCTCATAGACGAGATATACAGGGAGGAAAGCTGATGATTGAGATTGAGAACATTGCCAAGTCATACGGCAGGCACGTAGCACTGTCCGGGGCGAACGCAGTAATTCCGACCGGCAGCGTCTACGGCGTTGTAGGCATAAACGGCGCGGGAAAATCTACGCTTCTCAGACTTATGGCGGGCGTAATGCGCGCAGACGGCGGGGAAATAAGGTACGACGGTCAGGAAGTGTTTGAAAACGAGTACGTAAAGCGGGAAATATTCTTTCTGCCTGACGAGCCTTACTACGGCGGCAACACGACGGGCAACTCGCTTGCTCGTCTGTATTCGGCGTACTACCCCTTCTCGGCTGACATTTTCGCCGAGTGGTGCAATAAATTTTCACTGAACGCCGACGCGCCCGTGCGCAACTTTTCAAAGGGAATGAAGAGGCAGATGTTCCTTTCGCTTGCGATAGCGTCGCAGCCCAAATTTCTGCTCCTCGACGAGGCGTTCGACGGGCTTGACCCGGGGGCGAGGCTGATGTTCAAGCGGGCGCTCATCGAGATGAGCGAAACTTACGGCTGCACCGCCGTAATCGCCTCCCACTCCCTGCGCGAGCTGTCGGACATATGCACGCACTTTGCGCTGATATCCGACGGAAAGACGGTGTGCGGCGGCGAAATTAACGAGAATTTGCAGAGCGTACACAAGTTCCAGGTCGCATTAGGCCGCACGGCAAAGCGGAGCGATTTTGCCTTCGACTACATCAAGTGCGACGTTACGGGCAGGGTAGCCACGGTAATAGTGCAGGGCGACGCCGAAAGCGCACGCGCGCGGCTCAAGGAGATGATGCCGCTATTCATAGAGGAAATCCCCGTCGACTTCGAGGAATTTTTCCTCATAAAGACGCAGGAGCGCAACCAAACGCTCCCGCAGGAGGACAGCGATGAAGCAGTCGATAGCCTATGAATTCAGGCGGATACTGATGCCGCTCATCATATTTACGGTCATTGCCGCCGCATTCTTCGTAGTGACGGCGCTGTCGACCGATTTCGTTACGAACACCCTGTACCCAGGCACATCGGAGATATACCATATTCCCCGAAACACGCTCGCATATGTGCCCGCAGCCATACTGCTGATACTCTGTTACCTCGTTCCCGCGATGCAGTTCGCGTTTATGATGAAGAGGCGCAGCGCAGATCTGTGGTATTCGCTGCCGATAAGGCGCGAAAAACTGATGCTCACCCGCCTTGTAAGCGGAATGATGCTCGTGTTCGTTCCATATACCGTCAGTTTCTTTGCGGGGGTCGGCGTAATTGCGTGCAGTCTGAACGCATTCAAAATGGAATATTATTTTGCGATGTTTGCCTCCTCGCTGCCCCTCGGCGCGATGCTGTTCGGCATAAACTCCTTCCTCTTCACCCGCGCCAACACCGTCTTTGACGGCACGGTGTTTATGATTGCGGGAATGTTCGCGGTGCTTGCGCCCGCCTCATACATATTCACCTGCCTGAACATTGCGGAAATTACCGTGGACTACGGCGCAAGAAATAGTCTCAACTATATGCCGTTCGGTCCGCTTGTAAGGGTTTTCTCGATGTTCGACACCGCCATACTCGGCAGAGATTTTGAAATGACATATGCGTGGATACCGCTGACCATCGCCGCCGTCGAGGGAGTTGCGGCATACTTCGGGCTGTTCTTCACCGCAAGGACGCACAGGGCGGAGGATGCAGAGCAGGTCTCCTCCTCGCCGTTCGGCTACCGCACCTTAATACCCTACTATCTGCTGTTCACGGCGGCAATCTGCGTGCCCTCAGTCAACATCCCCGCAGGCAGCGACGCGTTGATATATTACCTTGCAATTCTGGTGCTCGGCGCCGTGGCATACTTCATATACCGTCGCTCCTTCCGCCTTTCAAAGCGGGACTGCTTCTGGCTTTTCGGCTCCTTCTTTGCGGGCATTGCAGTTATGATCCTGCTGTGGGTGATATACTGTTCGCTTTGCAGTTATGATCCTGCTGTGGGTGATATACTGTTCGCTTTGACGCGGCACGAAATATCGCGGTGCCTCTAAGCATAACATCGCGGAGCTTCACATAAAAATTTATGCCCGACGGAGCAGGTAAATCGCTCTGTCGGGCATCTTTTTGCCGTTACGTAATTAAGTTAACCGTACCGCAAAGCGCAGAATGAGCTTGCCTACCGGCTGAGCGGCAAAGGGATTTTTACCCTCTCCTTTTTGTTGTTCCATCTGTGTCGTTTCTCCTTTATTAAGTAACTTGTTACGTATTATGATAAGAATTTCAGACAGCACCCGCCAACGAGAGCAACTGCCTGAAAGGTTTTGCATATCAGTCGTAGTCGATACTTTTGAGTATGGCAGCGATAATTCTGTCGAGCGTCTGCCTGTTCTCTTCCGAAAGCTGCCCGCAGAGTTCACTGAACGCCTCCTCATCCTGCGCGAGAATGAGATTGTGTATGCCCCTCGACTTTTCGGTCGTGGAAATGACCTTACACCTCTTGTCGCTTACCCCCCCGGAGCACATAAGATAGCCCTTCTTTTCAAGCTGGCGGACGATCTTGGTCATTGCGGGGTGCTTCACGCACTCTATCCTCTCGAGGGTGTTCCGGTGAATTTCGCCCTCTCCCTTCTCTTCGAGGCGGCTTACGGAGCCGAGCACGCGGAGCTGTACGCTCGTCACCCCCCCATCTTTTCGGCCTTTTCGTCCATCAGCCTGCGGAAGGCGCGGTTTATTATGGCAATTTTGAGCCCGACGAAGTCAGCAAAAAAGCACTCAAACACGCCATTTTAGGCATTATCTGAGTGCTTGGTGCGGATAACAGGATTTGAACCTGCACGGTCGCCCAATGGATTCTAAGGCTAAATATATGAAAATTTCGTCCTCACCAACAGGACGACAAGGCAAATTAAAATTGCTTGATTTCAGGCAAAAACAAGCTAAAAACAGCCTGAAACAGCTTAAAACTCAGTAGTTTAAAACACTACTTCCAATAACTTCCCTCGCCGTTTGTTGTCAGCTTGTGTCCTACTTCCTTTAACTTCCCAAAACCTTTCAAAAACAAGGAAAAATCTTTGACAAAAAAACCCAATTACTTCCCAAAGTTATTTTTACCAAACTATAAGCATAGCGGCGTGGCGAATTTCTCGCCGCGCCGATATGTTTTATATTTCAAGGCTATTCTTTAGTAATAATCTTTTTCACAGATTTTTATATCGCCATCAATAAAAATATAGATATTTACAGTTATACAATCTTTATTTCCACCTAAAATAATCATTATAGGCTCTGGACATTTTAGTGACTTATCTTTTGCATTATTTTCTAACTGCATTAGATCTTGCTTACTTGCAAGAGGTGATACATTAGGATGCAAATGCCAATCACCTAAATAATATTTTCCATCATCCCACTCGTTTTTCAAGAAGTTTTTTAAACCTTGAACACCTCTTTGAAACGATGCTTGCTTTAATATTGAATCAGGAGTCGGCAAACACATTTTTGTAACCACAGCAGAAGTTAAATCTGAAGAGTAATATCCACAAATTATCCCCCCTGTCTCAGTATTACTTGTTTTTAAATGATTCGAAATATAATCTTTGTATAATTCTTCATCTAAGCTAATTGATATATTTTTATAACGAAAAATCATTGTCAACCACAACTTCTATACCCGAATTAGTCGTTTTATTGTAATACTTGATAAGCTTTTCTTCGCTATTAAATAGATTACTAATTATCTCATTAGCAAAAATATTCGCCCAAACCGATACATCTGAATACATTGCTGGAAATACTGGATGATAACACCCTATTCCTTCCCAAGCCATTTCTCCTTCACCTAATCCTTCAACTGCGCTATTAAAAAACTCTAAGGTCTTTCTAAAATACGCTTCACCATCAAGTGTATTTCCCACACATCTGTAATAACAGAATTTTTTTGCACCGTAAGTAAATGCCCCTATGTAAAAAGTTTTATTACTTTTATAAGTACATTTTTGTAAAACTGATACCACAGAATTATTACCTGTACAATCTATAATTACATCACAACCAGATAATTTATCAACATTATTTTGCGATAATTCTTCTGCGGAACTTGAAAGCAAAATTGAGGGATTAATTTTTACTAACCTTTTAATTAATGTTTCAGTCTTCAATTCGCCAATATCGTCAAGCGTTGAAATGTGCCTTGCAAGGTTGCCAATATTTACGCAATCACTATCGATAATATGCAAATTCTTTATACCCATTCTTGTTAAAGATTCACACAACATAGATCCTAAAGCACCACATCCAATCACACAGAAATTTAATTCCTTAATGACTTTATCCACAGAACCCCTTGTTCTTATTGCAACATCATCACAATTCTGTGTAGCACCAATTAATAATGGGCCTTTAAGCGCTCTATCTTTCAAATAATGCAATAGTCCATCTACACTATTACGAAATCCTTTACAAGGAAAATTTATTGCAGGTAAAACTATTTGCATCCAATAATATGATTTAGGTTGGTCTCCAATTTTTTCTGGAATAGGAGCAACTAATAGCAAGTTAGAAATTTTTCCGAGCCTTTTATTTAAAAGACCAGCCATTTTTCTTTCTATTGAAATATTTTGCCTATGACAAGCAGCAACAAGTTCTTCCCATGTTTTAGGATACTGCCATGGTTTAATAACAGGTATATCTTTCAGTTTAATCCATGCAGCAAGAACCTTTCCACTGAAATCTTCTTTTAAACTTCCCCATTCAGGAACACTACATGTTTTGGTTATTTTTTTATCAAAGATTTTATCCAGCACTAAATATTTTCTATTCGCTAAAGTTAAATTCTTAAGGTAAGCATATCCACAGTCAGCACTAAAATCACTCCAGTCTGAAATTTGCCCTTCTTTATATAAAAGTATTTCCTTTATATTATATGGTACTACCGGTAATTCAAATTGATCGCCAGCCTTAACTAGGTTGTTTTGTGCTGCATCATCAAGCCATTTTAACATGCGCTGCAAATACCAAGAAAACTTTTTTCCAGTCAAAGGCTCAGAATAATGGCTTGATGGTAAATACAACGAATCTGACGGAGTTTCCAAACATGGCTTACCCATACGAAACGGTAAATTTTCCTTAAGTTCATTTAATGCTTGATGTTGGAATGTAGCAGTAATACTATTTGTATTTGAAGGATAAAAATCAACATCATTCCCATCAAATACAATATACCAGTCACTGCTCTTAGGTACATATACACTTCCTTCGCCGTTTATAATTATCCTTACCTTTAAGCAATAATTATTATCAATTTTATAAAGGTCTTCAATTAATTCATACTCTTTAAAAGCATCAATAATTAGCCTGATTTTTTGTAATTCTTCAATATCATGCATTTATGCATACCTTGTTGGTTTTGTGGGTTCAGATGGACTTGTGCGAGGAGTAAACCGCGAGTTTTGTTCACTATGCCCATCATCGTCAGGAACAGGGAATTTATCCCCAAAAATTTCATGCCACTTTTTCATACTGCTAACATACTCTTGATCAGCGAGAGCATCATCTGATAATTCATACAACGTCTTAATATGTGCAAGAAATTTTGTATAATCTGCCTGCGTTACTCTCTGAAAAACATCATGCGTAAAGACACCTCTATCTCTCAAATACGGTTTTGTAGGTGGAGCCCTGTGAACAATATTCTCCAATGTCGATACCAACAATTGCGATACTTTATTCCCTTCACCGCAATAGTCTCCTATAAAATGCTCCAAAGGGTAACTTTTTATTGTATCAACATCTGAGCAGTAATTTTTCTTCCACCACTTCAAAATGCGCACCAACGGTAAAAAATTCCCATTTTTTTCTGAATTGCGCTTCTGGGCATATTCAATTTGCGCTAAAGGGTGAGTATCTTCCCATTTATTCGCCTCTCTATCGGGTATTTTTAGCGGATTGCTTCTCCACTCGTCACCTTTATTAAAATAAGCCCTTATAGTATCAATAGTTTTTTGGGAATCATAGAATTTTTCTGCATATTCTTCAGTAGAAAAAGCTTCATTTAAAAGTAATTGCATAGATTGAGTAGGTAACGCAGTCGGAACCAAATCAACTTTACAATTCTTAAAATCAATACCAATAGAACGGCCTTGTATCCTATATTCATATTTTCCTTTATATGTATTTTCAAGAAAAGGCTTAAAGGCATTCAACGCCTCTATTGGTGACATCTTGTCACTATCAAATTTTGTTACAACAATTAAATCCACATCCAATTTATCATCATTGTCAATAGGACGCACTCCCGTATGCCGGGCATAACTACCTTGTAAAAACATAGTTATAATTTGTTTCCCGATTGGATCAGACATTAAATCAGTTTTTAATTTTTTATATGCACTACTTAATGTCTGTCTCATTTTGTCTGTTAAACTTATATTTTTAACAAAGTCGTTAAAAGCTGATACACATTCCATAAACTAACTCCTTAATAATTTTAATATTCTATTCCTGCCATATAATGCTGCTCACGGATTTCGGCGCCAAAATTGTAATCATAGCATATACATTTACCCCATTCGGGAGCGTATTGTCCTAAGACAAAAATACCCTCCGCCGGTCCCCTATAAAAAATATGTACATAATTCGGTTTAACTTTTTTTAACCACTTTTTTATATCTTTAGCTATCCCAGAAATATAACCCCAGAATTTATTATTTGACACACGGGGCTCACTACAATAAAAATTAAGCAACGAATAAGAAGTAAAATGGGCTTTCATGTATTCATTTACATCATCAAAAATACTATCAGCAAATGATATACTTACCGCAACATTATCAGTCTGAAAAGTATCACCGTATTCCTCAACAGTAATTCTTTCCATAGTATCAGATGTTTCGCAAAACTCTTCAGCAAAAACACCTTCACGGTTTTCAAAAGAAACGCCTGCCGTTTTTAGACCTAGTTTTTTACCAAAAGCAAAACATATGCTGTTAATTGCGGATAATCTAAACAGATACCGTTCTCCATGTTTAATATGCAAATCCACAAAATCGCATATAGTTTGTTTAACTTTGTCCCAAGTAAATTCAGGTTTTATTATTCTGTCATTGAAAAATGGTATAAGATTTAAAGCATTATCGCCCAATGACAATATTTTATTAGCTCTGTCATCCTTCTTATTGAAATTAATTACTCCTATTATTTTTTTACTGTTAAAGAACCAATTGCAATTAGTACAAATCTGCTTAATAGTTTGAGCATTAAAATCCGTTTGTTTCGAATAATTAAATTGCCTGAGAACTGATGTCAGCTCTTCCCCCAAAGAAGCACCTCCTGCATCAACCCCTACAGCTTTTGCGTTAATTCTCATATTAGCCTTAACTTTTTCTATGCTCTCACCTAGTCTAAAACGCAAACGAGTAAGAAAATCTTTTAGCTCATCTAGTGTTATTCCGAGATGTTTCAATACAACTTTTAAAATTGTATCTACTGATTCCCTTGGTTTTACATTAAATAAATTATCAATGAGTAACGCACTATTAACCCCGTTTAATTTACTTAGAAAAGGATCCTTACTTTCGGCTAATGATGATGTAACCAAAACAATTCTTAAATCTGAACTATCATTTTTTTTATAAAACTTATAAGCTCTCTGCAAAAAAGACTCTGTGTTGTGAAAACAATTTGGATCTATGAGATCCAAAAAACTTATAGGTCTGCTGTCTGTCCTAAACTTGCATTGGATGTAATCCACACTATAAGTAAAGTTTACATCTTCTTCCCGCATTCTTTTATTATAAACAACAACGACATCATCACACGGACTTGCCTCAGCGACTTCATATTTTACATAAGCAATATCAGGATTTGGCAAAAGCATTTGAAACGCATAATTCCAAAACACTAAATCCTGATAATAGTCACCATTTTGCCTTGCTGCAATACTTGCATTACTCATAAAATTTCCTTCACTTTAAACACAATAACAATAGTCATTTTTAATTATACGCAATATTAATTATTTTGTCAATATATAGTGGTTTATTTTTTTATTAAAACACAAAATATTGTATTTACCAAAGAAAAATCCCACGGAAACAGAATTGTTCACGTGGGATTTTTTATTCTTCAAATACTTCTATTAAGGCTTTTTGTCGTTTGGGGGAAAGTTTGCGAAAAACTTGTAACATTCGTTTTTCTGCATCTGAGAGAATTTCAACCTTTTCGTCCTCTAAAAAGAACTGGGCAAGCGTCAGCCCAAATGCATTGCAAATGCATTGCAAAGTTTCCAATTTAGGCGGGGAACTTCTTGTATACATAGAATTTAAGGTCCCAGCAGGCAAACCAGCCTCCTGACACAATTTATAATCAGTCCACCCGCGTTCACCCTGCAAAATTTTGATTTTACTCAATATATCCATACAAACATTATAATACGCATTTGAATAACCATTATTCTGCATTTGCATTGACATTTTTACGCATTTGCAATATAATTTACTTGCATTTGCACATTACAGATTATGGAAAACAAGAGTAGAAATCAGACAAAATCTAAAGAGCGGGTGCGCGAACATGGCGAGGTGTTTACCGCCGAAAGAGAAGTTAAAGCCATGTGCGACCTTGTAAAGGACGAAACCGAGCGCATAGACAGCAGGTTTTTAGAGCCTGCATGTGGCGACGGCAATTTTCTGGCGGAAATTCTAACACGCAAACTTGCAGTAGTGCGCAAGAAATACGGCAAAAGTCCGCTTGACTATGAAAAGAATGCCGTCCTTGCCGCATCCAGCATATACGGCGTGGATATTCTACAAGACAATGTGGACGCCTGCCGAAAGAGAATGTTTGAAATCTGGAATAAAGAATACTCCACTATCTGCAAAAAGGAATGTAACGAACAGACAAGAAACGCCGTGCGCTTTATTCTTTCCCGAAACATAGTATGCGGCAATGCCCTTACACTTAAATGCGTTGACGAGAACGGAAACGACACGAACGAGCCGATAGTATTTTCGGAATGGTCGTTCATTACGGGCAGTTCGATACAGCGGTGCGACTATACCTTCGAAGAATTGCTTGCAGATAACGCACCTGACAAAGGCGGGCAGCAGTCCTTATTTGACCAGAAGAAAAACCCCGAAGGCAAGTTTTTGAAGAGATACATTTCACATTACAGGAGAGTACAGGAAAATGGCTGAAAGTCTTTTTAATAAAGTTTATAACCCCGACGTCCTCTCCTGCCTTGCTAATCTTTCCAACGACGAAGTGTTCACTCCGCCGGAGATAGTCAATGCAATGCTTGACATGTTGCCGCAAGAGCTTTTCAAGAATCCCGACACCACCTTTTTAGATCCTGCCTGCAAGACGGGCGTATTTTTGCGCGAGATTGCAAAGCGACTTATTAAGGGATTGGAGCGGCAGTTCCCCGATTTGCAGGAGAGAATTGACCACATATTCCACAAACAGCTTTACGGCATAGCCATAACCGAGCTGACAAGTTTACTTTCCCGCAGGGGCGTATATTGTAGCAAATACCCCAATAGTGAGTTTTCTGTCAGCAAGTTTGAAGATGCCGAAGGCAATATCAGATTTAAGCGCATAAACCACACATGGAAAGACGGGCGCTGCATATTCTGCGGAGCAAGTCAAAAGGAATATAACCGTGGCGCAGAGCTTGAAACACACGCATACGAATTTATTCACACCACCAATGCGGAGACAATCTTTAATATGAAATTTGATGTTATCATAGGCAACCCGCCCTATCAGTTGAACGACGGCGGCGGCACAGGTTCAAGCGCTATTCCCATATATGATAAGTTCGTAATGCAAGCAAAAAAATTGTCTCCTCGATACTTAACAATGATAATTCCTTCCCGTTGGTTTACCGGTGGTAAAGGACTTGATAACTTCCGAGATAATATGCTCCATGACGACAGAATAAGCATTATTCACGACTATCCTGATGCCGGCGATTGCTTCCCTGGCGTAGAAATAAAAGGCGGTGTCTGCTATTTCCTTTGGCAACGAGATGTCCATGGAACCTGCTTAGTCTGTACACACTATAAATCCTCGATAATTTCAGAGATGAACAGAAATCTGCTCGAAAAAGGTAATGATGTCTTTATAAGATTTAATCAGGCTATCGGCATTTTCAATAAAGTAAAAGCTTTTAACGAAAGCTCATTTATGGATATAGTGAGTACACGTCGTCCTTATGGGCTTTCCTCTACATTCAATAAATTTTCCAAGGACAACCCTGCATCAAACATAAAAGTATATGGAAATAAGTCATTTGGATATTTGGATAATGGCATACAGATAACGCAAAATACTGAATCGATAGAAAAATATAAAGTTTTTATAAGTTTTGGTTATGGTGCTGGCGAAGGTTATCCCCACCAGATAATCAACAAACCGTTTATTGGCGAGCCTCATTCATGTTGTACAGAGACATACTTACAAATAGGTTGTTTTGATAACATAGAAATAGTAAAAAATGTTGTGAGTTACATAAAAACTCGCTTTTTCAGATTTTTAGTTATGCTTAAAAAAACTACTCAAAATGGCACACGTCAAGTTTACGAATTTGTACCCATGCAAGATTTTTCCAAACCATTGACAGATGACGAATTATATAAAAAATACAACTTAACGCAAGAAGAAATAGAATTTATAGAAAATATGATCAGACCAATGGCATAAAAAAAGAGAGCCGGACGCATCCGGCTCCCCTAAGTGTAGTCTAAAATAAATTTAAACGTCCACCGCTATCTATTATTATTATAACCTAAAATTTTAGAAAATGCAACACATTTTAAAAAAAATGATACAAATAGCAACATTTAGCAACAAATGGCAATATATGGCAACAAATATCAACGAGTAGGAATAAAGCCATTTACTAAATCCAGCGCTTTAAAAAACTAAGCTTGTGGGTAATATCTACCGGCACAATAGTTGCATAAATATTAGACGGTACCTTTAATTTCAACAATTCATATAAAAGCTCAAAATTTCTAATATGTTGTTTGAGCTCAACTTTAGCTACGCCAAATTTCTTCAAAAGGAATATAACCAACAAACAATAATCGATAAGCTGCTCAAAATTTACAACTGTAGTTTTCGCATAATAAGGATTTGGCTTAGGGAGTTTAAGTTCATTTTCCAAATAAGCAAAAAATGTAAGTGGTAATTTTTGCCCTTTAAATCTCACATCAAAGATAGGTTTATTATGCGCGATCGCATTACGCAAATCTTTTATTGCAAAAATCATGGTTGCCAGTAAACTGCCTGCCGTATTGTATGCACGATCAATACCTAAGCTATCACATATCTGCAACTTAACGCTTCCATTGATTGCCCTATAAAAATTACCAAACTCTCCCAAGGTTATCAATTCAAAAATACCCCATATGGGAACAGCTTTATCGTTATAGTAAAAATGCTGCACCATATCGGAAGAGCTCAAACTTTTTGCTATATCGTCATAAATAACTTGCCGCAATGAGAGTTTGTCACGCAATTTTTCTTTATATTCACGACTATTATTCGGATAATCTTTATACGCATTCAGCGTGACATTGAATATCGTAACGAAATCAGCACTCCCCGCATGCTCAATGGTGTACTCCAAAACCCTATTTTTCAATGCCGTTTCGATGGTCATAATAAGCGGATAAAACCACGCCTTTAACTTCATATCAAAATCATACACGGCTTTAGTTTGCGTAAAATCAGTATATGGTATTTTTACTGAAGATTTGTTATAAAACCTATAACCTTTATATCCGTGGTAATACCCTATATTTCTCAAATCATTTTTGCCCTTGGAGCCACTGATTTGTATACCCTTATCCGACCTTAAATGCTTCATTAAAGCATTTATAGACTTTGCTTTTGAATCTTTCATCGACTACCTCTTTGGTAATATTATATAAAAAAAACAACTAAAATGCAAGGAATTACTATGCCACAAGAATTTTTTATACAAAGACCGCAGATTAACCCCACTATATATGCCTACGAACTTGTAAATGTGCCGTCGCACAAGGGCTATGTTAAAGTGGGCTTTACCGACCGCGACGTTGAAACGCGAGTTAATGAACAACTTCATACAAGCGGCGTGCCGTATAAAATTATTCTGAAAGAGAGCGCAATGCGCCCCGACGGAACGTGCTTTACCGACCACGACGTACATACCATTTTAAGGCGCAAGGGTAAACTGCGCCTTAACGAAGGTACAGACAAAAACGAGTGGTTTGCCTGCACTACTACAGATATTATTTCAGCTATAAATGAGCTTAGATACGGCATAGTTACGGACGAATTGCGCACAAAGACATTCAGAATGCGCCCCGAACAGACCATTGCCGTACAGAAGACTATGGAGTTTTATTCCGCCGCAAAAGCCGAAGAACCTACAAAAGCACCTAAATTTTTATGGAATGCAAAAATGCGCTTCGGCAAGACTTTTGCCGCCTATCAGCTCTCCAAAAAAATGGGCTTTAAGCGCATACTTGTTCTGACCTTCAAGCCTGCGGTGGAATCAGCCTGGCGCGAAGACCTTTTGACTCACGTCGATTTTGAAGGCTGGCAATTTGTCTCCAACAAAGACGCACACGACAACAAAATAAATATTGACGCGCAATTCACCTCTGCGGACAAGTCCCGCCCCATTGTAGTTTTCGGTTCATTTCAGGACCTTCTCGGCACTAACGAAAACGGCGGCATTAAGGCTAAAAACGAGTTCATCCACACCGAACCTTGGGATCTTGTAATCTTCGACGAATACCACTTTGGTGCATGGCGAGAGAATGCCAAAAAGCTGTTCGATAACCCCGACGAAGAAGCCGACAGCGACTTCGATATGGAAAAGTACAAGCGCGACGAGGCAGACAACGCCTTTAACGAAACTTTCCTGCCCATATCCACACGCTACTACCTCTATCTTTCGGGTACTCCCTTCCGCGCCATCAACAGCGGCGAATTTATCGAAGACCAGATTTATAACTGGACATATTCGGACGAACAGCGCGCAAAAGCCGAATGGATAGGCTCTGATAACCCCTACCTTTCGCTTCCGCGCATGGTAATGCTGACTTACCGCATCCCTGAAAGCATAAGGCAGATTGCCGTTCAGGGCGAGTTTGACGAGTTCGATTTGAACGTCTTCTTCTCCGCCACGGGCAAGGGCGAAAATGCTCATTTTGTGTACGAGGACTATGTTCAGAAATGGCTTGACCTGATACGCGGCTCCTACCTGCCTTCGAGCGTGGACGACTTGAAACTCGGTCAGGACAAGCGTCCTCCCATGCCATATTCGGACACGAGGCTGTTGAACATTTTAACCCACACGCTCTGGTTCCTGCCAAATGTTGCAAGCTGCCAAGCAATGGCAAATCTACTCAGGCAACGACAGAACACCTTTTACCACGACTATACAATCAACGTCTGCGCAGGCACCGAGGCAGGAATAGGTCTTGACGCGCTTCGCCCCGTGCAGGCTTCTATGGGCAATCCGCTTGAAACAAAGACGATTACCCTCTCCTGCGGCAAACTTACAACAGGCGTTACCATCAGACCTTTGACGGGCATATTTATGCTGCGCAACTTAAAATCGCCCGAAACCTACTTTCAAGCAGCGTTCCGCGTGCAAAGCCCGTGGGAGGTTACCGACGATAATGGCGATAAGCGCATAATCAAGCAGGAATGTTATGTATTTGACTTTGCGCTTGACAGAGCGTTACGGCAGATTTCGGACTACTCCTGCCGCCTCAATGTAGAGGAGAGCAACCCCGAAAAGAAGGTTGCGGAGTTCATTCATTTCCTGCCCGTACTTGCTTATGACGGCAGCACAATGAAGCAGATTAACGCTCAGGATGTCCTCGACATTGCCATGGCGGGAACGAGCGCAACTCTGCTTGCCAAACGCTGGGAATCTGCTTTGCTCGTCAATGTAGATAATGAAACGCTTGCAAGGCTTCTGAACAATCAGAATGCGCTTGATGCCCTTATGCGCATTGAGGGCTTCCGCTCCTTAAATCAGGACATTGAAACGATTATCAATAAGTCAGAAAGCGTCAAAAAGGCAAAAAAAGAGGGCGAAAACAAACTTACGCCCAAGGAAAAGAAAGAGCTTACAGAAGCAGAGAAAGAATATAAGTCAAAGAGAAAAGAGATACAGGAAAAGCTGATAAAGTTCGCCACGCGCGTGCCAGTGTTTATGTATCTTACCGACTACCGTGAACGCTCGCTCAAAGATGTCATCACACAGTTGGAGCCGGGACTTTTCAAAAAGGTTACGGGACTTGACGTCAAGGACTTCGAGTTGTTGTGTTCGCTCGGCTTATTTAACGCTAATGTAATGAATGAGGCTATATTTGGCTTTAAAAGGTATGAAGACGCAAGCCTTACTTATACGGGCATTGACAAGCACAACTCGGACGAAATCGGCGGTTGGGACACCACCATTCGCAAGGAAGAATACGAAAAGCTGTTCTATAACCAGCAGGCAACAATGACGGCGTCCGACATTCAAGACACGCTTTCGGAAGACTTTACCATTCCTTTTGATGACAGTGAGATTGCCGCGTCCGACGATATGGAAGACGAAGAAGTTGCCTCTCCCCCTACTGTCGGGGATACAGAAAATAGCGTAACGCCGACAGACGCGGCTGCGACCGATAAAGCCGAAGAAGATATTGACCTATCCGCCGTAACGGTAGGCACAAAGGTAATTCACGCAAAATTCGGCAAAGGCACAGTCATAAAGATTGATAAGCGCAGCGCATACGTTCACGTTGCCTTCTCCGTCGGCGAAAAAACTTTCGGCCTATACAACGCCTTCAAAATGGGGTTTTTGAAGATGAAGTAATGATATATAAACGACAAAAGGGAGCAGGTCGCTCCCTTTTTAATTAGCCTGATTAAAACTATTGGTTGCGCCAACAGAATGTCGAATAATTATTGTCCACACTATCAAGTTCAAAGTATTTGATACATTCCAACTTTTTTAACAAACCACTCCCAAATTTTTCACTTTCAAGCAAAGAGATATATTGATGTCAGCCAATTCAACGCTAATTTAATATATTGCAAATCACAATAGAAAATAATATAATTTAATTACTTATACAAAAATATAGGAACTAAAAATGGAATTACAACAACTTATTAATTTATTACTTAAAGATAATATTATTGGTTCTTACGAATATTGCGAAGTCGTACAAATTCTTCTTCTTCCGAAAAATAATAATTATGCTCTGAATTATTTTACGCATATAGAATGTTCATCACGCTTTAAGTCTGCCGTAGACGAAAGTTATTTAACATCTAAGCCAATTACAATTTCTAACGATTTTAAATTATGTATCACAAAGAAAATAATTCCTGTTAATGAATTCGTTTCGACATTCATCTCTGCGGAAAATACAAATCAGTGGATTTATGGACATAAAGTGGTTGATTTAGATCAATGCTTCTATGCTGGTGCAAAATTCATTCCAGAAATAGATCCGACATCTTCAAAATATGGACAGTTTATTCCCCTAGAACGGTACTTATATGGAGGTAATTTTAATGGAAATTACTATATTGTTGAACTATTCAGCAAAAAAGAAAAATTATTATCAATGTTAACTAAAGACCATATTGCTAAAATTCAAAGCCACATTAATGCTGCAGGATTATTCTATAAGCTTTCTGCCTTAGAAGATCGGATTGGCAATATAGTCTGTAAAATACCTGTAGAAAATTTACATGTGACCCCAAAACTATTAAACGAACAAGGAATCATTCTAAATGTCGAATACATGCCTTGCTTGTCCGATAAAAAATTGTTAAAAATAATAGAACAACGCAGTGATGGTCTAATTTATTATTTTAATACGTCTTTTGTAGAATCAAATTCTTTTCCTATAAAACTAAGCGCCAATCAAATGACTAATTTAATAACCATATTGGACTTTAGCTCAAGGTTACCTCTTTATAGCGCTGTATTTGATTACACGCGGCATTATGGTTATTTTTCTCATATCACACCGCCATTAATTTGTGGAGGGTCTCCCGATGAGCGAGAATTTATTGACATGAATCAAAAATCAATAAAACTACCACTTAAGACGCTTACATATCATGGAGAACTTATTGAGTTTATAGAAGAAGGGAACGCTATAAAAAGACAAACACATTTAGAAGAAAACTGGATGCAAGAACATGGATATTTAAAAATTTACAAATCTCAAAGCCATGCTCAAGCAATACAAGACATACGAGATATTTTAAACAATAATATCTTATTTGATTTAGAGGAAATATGTGTTATAGACCCTTATCTAAGCGCAGGCGATCTTATCAATACTGTGCTATTTTGTAAGAAATACAACATAAAGATACGAGCTTTGACATCTTACAATAAAATACACAATAATCTTATCACTGCTAATGACAGTGACTTCCTTGGGTTTAAACAAGGACAATCAGAAATTCTTGCTCGTTCTCTGTCAAATGTCACCGATTTAAAGATCGAGTTTCGAACTATCCGAGATAATTTTGGCTTTGCGTTTCATGATAGATTTATTATGATGAGATACAAAATCAATCGTGATCGTGTATGGTCATTAGGCTCATCAATAAACTCAATAGGAAAAGAACACTCTATTCTACATATCGTCAGCATCCCCGAAACAGTAACATCAATATTTGATGAGTTATGGGAATTAACCCAAGATACAAAATGCTTGATATATAAAAATTTCTAGCATTACACAAATATCAAACATTTGTTTGTGTTTTGCTTGACAAGGGCAGTGTAGCTATGCTATAATGCGCTTAGGACGAATGGAAGAAATTCTGTTCGTCTGCGCAGAATACCCGTATCGGTGCAAGAAACGAGGAATTATGTGTCTGTTCCCATTGCCTTATGCAGTTTGCAACTGTTCGGCTATATGGCTTTAACGGACAGATTGGCTGGCGACTATCGGTCGCAAAGGCGGTATTCTGCGGACAAAAAACGGTACCCGAGCGGTCTGGTTTCCGATAAAGCCCCTACACCATTTTTATGGTTCTGGCGGCAAGCAGTTTTTGTGTTGCCGAGGCTTGCGATGATGGGTTCAAAAGAATAACTCGTTTGTTGTGCTGTGACCTGAATTATTTATCAGTAGCCGACGGCGGTTATCACTGTTTATAATAAGCGGCTTTTCAGCCGTTTGCGGTGGAGTTTTATACTCCCACCGTTGCTTTTGCTATGCGTTCTATCGCATAGACAAGAGCGTTATAAGCATACCGTTTTTTGGACATTTTCTATACAAAAATCTTAGTCCATAGGAAGGTAGCTTTCTATGGACTTTTTCTATCTAAAAACGGTATGTAACCACAGGGAGGTGATGATATATGAGGGCAAGATAGCCTACAGAGAAAACACAAAATTATGAAAAACGAGGAGGTAAAGACAATAGAAGAATTCAATTTTTATGAACTGTTTTGGAACGTAGTAAAAGACGAAAACGACGCGGACATTGCCTGTATGCTGCACCAAATCTGCGAGTATATGTTTGAGGGGAAAGACAACAGTTTCGACGAGCAGAAATTCAATGTAATCTGGGCAGATTTAAAGGACATCCTCTCCCTTCAACGCCAAGAAAAGTTGAACGGTAAAAAAGCTTCAAAGTACGACAGATTGTGGAGACATTTCTCCTTTAAGAAAAGCTACTTTGATAAGCTGAAACTTATGAATTTGAACGACGGCGGCGCGTACATCAGAGCTATATGCGAGCAAGCATTCGAAGGCAAAATTGCGAAAGATTTACCACCGCAGGCAGAGAAGTTTTATTCGCTTGCAAGACTTACGTTAGATATATCTCTCGAACGCAAAAAGGCAGGCTCGAAGGGCGGCAAGTCAAAGTCAAAATCAAAGCCGATTAAGCGAACAATAGACGACCTTAAAGCTCTCGGCTGCACGGGTAATTTAAGCACGGAAAATCCCATACTTGAAGGCGTTGATTTGAATAAGCTTTATGACCATATAAAAGCTCATAAAGATTTACAAAATTTGTCGCTCTATAAGGCGGTGGAATGCTATAAAAACGCCGTTAATTAAGGGATATATGCCACTCAATTTTTTGCGCAAGCAAAATTACAAGCAAATAACTAATATGCCCCCTGCAAGGGCGAACTGGGCTACTTGTAGCCTAGTGAGATATAGATACAAGCGTCAGCGACGTATCTATTAAATCCATAAGAAATTCAACGATAAGGAGGAAAAATTATAAGTTATCAGGTAGTAAGAATACAATCATTCCAAAAGAGTGATTTGGGCGGCATTGGTCGGGAGACGGAACGCACAGCAAAGAACAACCGAAACGAAAACATTGTCAGCGAGAGAACGCCATTAAACTTCTATTTCAAAAAGTCAGACGGCGGGCTTGCGGCTCAATGGAAAAAGACTATGAAGGAGCTGAACGCAACGTTCAAGGAAAAAGGGAACTCGGTTGCATTCGAGGGAATGATTATAACCAGCGACAGTGCGTTTTTTGAGCGGCTGGGTTATGTTCCCGGTCTCCCTCCACCGCCGGAGATTAAAGACTTCTTTGAGAGCGCGTACAAGTTTGCTCTGTACTGCATAGGTTACCACGGCACGGACGCCAACATACTTTCCGCCGTCGTTCACTATGACGAGACAACTCCGCACTTGCAGCTCTACTACCTCCCGTTGGTCGACACGGCTAAAAAGAAGGTCTACGCCCTGACGGAGGACGGCAAGGTTGCTCGCAATGAAAAGGGTTCGCCCATACAGCTGAAAGACAAGGACAGAAAGTCGGTATATGAGTACATAAGATTAGAGCAGCCAAAGCTGTGCAGTTCGGACTTCTGGGCTGAGCGCGGTGGGCAACACTCTTACGGAAATATGCAGGACGAGTTTTACGACCGAGTAAGCGTGCGGTATGGGCTGGAGCGCGGAGAGGTCGGTTCCAACAGAAAGCATACTACAAAGTATGAATGGCAGATGAAACAGCGACAAGCCGAACTTGCGGAAGCCGACGACAAATTAAAGAGCAATAAAATTTATCTTGCAGAAGCTGAGGACCGACTGACACAAACGAAGTTTATGGCGGACATTGCGGAAGCCAGACAAGCCCACGCGGAAAGAGAAGCACAAAGGCTTGAACAGAGGCAAGAACAATTACAGCGTGAAGTTGCTCCCCTTCAGGCTGCCGCCGACGTTGCAAAACAATACACCGACGGCAAGAAAAAGCCCGACAAGCGCGACGTGCCAGTTCTCGCTGCCGACAATGCAAGGCTCAGGCAAGAACTGGAATACAGCACCAAGGACCAGCACGAAGTCTTTGAGCTTTACCAGAAGACAGAGCGCGAGCGGCAAGCTCTCGAAAAAGACGCAAAGACTTTACGAGAGTTACGAGAGCAAGCGCCGGACAAGCTCAAAGAAGCACTTACCGCAGCCGAACAGCGTAAAGCTGAAAAACGCTCCACCCCCTTCAAAGGGTCTGGCAACGGCTGGAGCAAATAACTTCCCAAATCCTATTGCTTTTCAAGAAATTTTATGGTAGGATACAAACCACTTCAAAAGTGGTTTGTATCAATTCCGCAGCATATCCCGAAAAAGATTGCACAGCAAGATTTTTCAGGAAAAGGAGCAACGGATAAACCCGCTAAATTAAAAAATTACAACTGAATAATCCGCAGGAGGGACTTAGCGCGCCCAGCTAACTAACAATCAAGGTTATGACGAGCTCTGCCCCGACCTGTCGGAAATAATAAGGAGGATTTTGTGATAGAGTTAATTAAAAATGGTACTCTTCGGGATCCGGCAAGCTGCAGGGTGGCTTGCTGGTACGCACAAGCTATGACGGAGACGAGCTGATACCTCCTCCGTCTGCACACCGAATGACAGACAACGAATTAAAAAGAATTTTAGACGCAATTAAGTACGTTCCTGACGAACGCGAGAGAGACGAGGTTACAAGCCTTATTTTAAAAGCCGCGTCGGAGAGCATAACGCTGGAGAGGTTAAAAACTCTTACAGCTAAGGAAGAAAGGAAGGCACAAGCAAATAGCAACGGCGATGGTCGTTATATCGAATTTACAAGAAAGGAGATTAACGCAATGCCGGAAAGCATTAAAAGATTATTTACGATAAACGACAAGCTGGTTACATACCGAATTACTCAGGACGGATACTATCAGGCGAGATACCGCAGCGACGGCTACCGCATAGAGGTTGCCGCCAAGGACTTTGGGACAATGAAACGAAGATTTTTAGCAAAGTTCGCCGAGGCGGTCAGTGAAAGGGAAAACAACAAGTACCCCCTCTTCTCTGATTTCGTTCAGGACTGGTTAAAGGTCAAAAAGCAGACGATCAAAGAGACAACCTATTCAAGCTACGAGATGATGACCGTAAAGCACCTGCTGCCGAGGTTCGGCAAAATGCGCGTAAACGAAATTACGCGCCAACACATTCAGGACTTCCTGTTCGAGAAGACTGAAAAAGGCAACAACCGAACGGCTCAGAAGCTCAAACAGATGCTCTCTGCAATCTTTGACGTCATACACGACGACTACAACATCAAGTCGCCGATGGCGAAGGTCGTACTTGCTCACTACGAAGTCAAGAAGGGCAAGGCGCTGAGCTTAGCCGAGGAAAAGCAGCTCATAGACTTCTGCTCGACCAACAGCGACAAGTATTCCGTCTCCGCCCTGCTCGTACTGCTCTATACTGGCATGCGCGTGGGCGAACTGCCTACCATTGAATATGATGGCACTTACATAAGCTGCCGCTCCGAAAAGACGAGAAAAGGTCACGCCGAGGTCATAAGAAAGATACCCGTATCGCCCATGCTCAAAAGGGTTCTGCACCTTATCGACTTTGACAAGGCGAGAGCCGTTCAACGCTATGGTCTTAGATCGGCTATGAAAAATCTTTTCCCCGAAAGGCACGTCCACGAACTGCGCTATACCTTCATAACCAGGGCAAAAGAATGTAGTATCTCCGGCGAAGTTGTGATGAAATGGGTCGGTCATGAGTACGATTCGGATGTTAAAACCAGCCGCGTTGACAGAGGCTACACAGATTATTCACAAGAGTTTATGTTGAAAGAAATTAACAAATTTGACTATAAACTGTGATTTGAGTACAAAAACGCAAAATTTAAGTCAAATAAAGCAAATTTTCACTTCCCAAAACTTCCCAATGATAACAAAAACGGGAGAAAATTTGTGAATTTTCTCCCGAAATTTGTTGGTGCTGACAACAGGACTTGAACCTGCACGAGATAATCACAGGATTCTAAGTCCTGCGCGTCTGCCAATTCCGCCATGTCAGCGTGTTTTTTGTGAAGTTTTCAGTTTTTATGTTAAATTTTATGTTAATTTGTTACACAACAGGATTCTAAGTCCATCTTGTCTGCCAATTCCAACATATCCGCGTAAGATTTTGCAAAGTTTTTAACGATTGCGCTAACTCTGCCGATTATACCCCATATCCCCGACAATGTCAAGCAATGTAAGTTTTATAAATGGGCAAATAAAGACTTTTATCCAGCGGAAATATGTGATATAATATCTCTCGTGGAGGAAATCCGTATGATACATTCTCTGAGCGGCGGAATAATAACGCAGTACGATACCCTTATCTACGTCTTTGCGCGCATCGAATGCGGTGCAGAAAAGGACGTTAAGCGTTGGTACATCTGCCCTTTTGGTTCGGTTAAAGTCGGAAACCGCGTCACCGTAGAGGACATTCGCGCTAACATTGTTGCCGCAGAAGTGCTGCGCGTTGAAAAGGTAACCGCACAGACCGCGCCCTTCCCTGTAAATAAGACACGCGAAATATGTAATTTATTGTCAGAATAACATTTTATCGGGCGACGCTTGACTATCGCGCAATTGGTATGTATAATGTTAGTTGTATAGTTGTGTAATTATGCCGTTTACTGCTCTATAACATTCGGCGACATATGTCGCCCGCTTTTTCAACTTAAATTTTAAAGCGCGTGAATAATGTCTGCAACGGCGGCAATAAATATATCGACTGAGTTCGGAGGTTTAAATGGAAGAAGAATACGGCATAACTCTCGGAGAGATATTCAAGATAATCTTCAGGAGAATATGGTGGGTCATAGGCGTCACTGCGGCGTTTATGCTTGTTACCGTTCTGCTGGTGCAGTTCTGGTACAACCCCTCCAAACAGCAGTACACCGTCTACTACAATATAAAATTTCCCGGCAGCGGCAGCGGGCAGTATCCCGACGGAACAACTTTGAATGTGAGCGATTCTGTCCTTTTCAACAGCCTTAACGAGATAAAAGAAGGAACTTATAGCCAATATGCCGCAGATTTTTCCGACATCAAAATCGAAGAGATGATTGACAAGGACGGAATCTCCATCACGTCTATCGCAACCGAGGCAAGCGATGACGGCGAGGCTGGCTGGTCGGGCTATAAGCTTTCCGTCGCTTCCCAATACTTCAATAGCGACGAGCAGGCCGTTGCATTCATAAAAGCAGTGACCAGTTATACCGTTGACAAGGCTCAATATATAGTGGATAACTCCCTCTATGATTATTACCTCACGCAATACGATATCGGCAATACCTACGAATCAAAGATTTCTTCGCTTGTAAACCAGAAGAACTATGTGCTCGGCATCTACGATTTCATAAAGAATAACTATGGCGAGACTTACAGACCTCTCGGCATCGGCGACAAGACCATAACGGACTACATCAACGAAGCTTACAACATATTCGATTCGCGCATTCAGAGCGCATATTACAACACGGTTACCGCCAACTACTATGTTTGGGACACCGAAACTTACACGATGACTGCAACCGCCTCCATCGACGCCACGAGGATTGAAATTGCCAACAACCAGGCGATAATCGACGCCCTCGAAGCCAAGATAAAGGAGCTTGACACCAGCGGCTCCTCCTTCGACAGAATTGAGGCATATCACAGTATGATAGCTTCCTATGTGGAGAAGAACACGCAGCTTGAAACGAGCATCAAGACGACCGAAGAGACGCTTGCAAAGATTGAATTTTACGAGAGCGATGCTACGGCAATCGAGGACAAGGCTGAATTTGACGCAGCGCTTGACAGCACCCGTGCCGAGCTTGCCGCCCTCACCGAGACGGCGAAGAAGCTCCGCATTGCCACCTTTGACAACGAATCGATGGTACTCTACCGCAACAACATCATAGAGCCCGAAGGCGGAATAAATATCATTGTAGCCGCAGTTGCAGGCGCAGTCCTCGGCTTCATAATTGTAAGCGCAATTATTTTGATCAAGGATATGCCCGAGTATAAGCGCCGCAAGTACGCCGCAAAGGCGGCAAGCGCGGTGCCTGCTGACCCCGAACAATAACTTAAGAGTTTTGGGCGGCGGATTTTCCGCCGCCTTTAATTTTGCTGTCTCTATCCCTTGACTTGCCGCGCGCTATGCCACTATAATGGTTATGCACAGAGGCTGAAAAATAAACACTTTCCGGAGGCAACTTGAAGGCTAAAGAATTTATTATAAACGTTGCAAAGGGCGCGGCGATAGGCATTGCTATGATTATACCCGGAGTATCGGGCGGAACGCTCGCCGTAATGCTCAAGATATACGACAAGATCATTGAGAGCATAAGCGGGCTGAGAAAGCATTTCAAGGAGAGCATCCTATTCCTGCTGCCAATACTCCTGGGCGCCGCGCTTGCGTTTGCGGCGGCATATTTCCCCCTCACCCTCGCGCTGGAATACGCTCCCTTCCCCACAATGCTCCTGTTTGCGGGACTTATGGCGGGCAGCCTTCCCAAGCTCTTCAAGGACTGCAGGACAGAGGGCTTCAGGAAGATTGACGTTGCGCTTATGCTCATACCTTTCGCGCTCGTCATAGGGCTGTGCTTCATACCGGGAATGGGCGACGTGGATCTGTCCGAAAATATGCCCTGGTTCCAGTACATTCTCGTGCCAGTGATAGGCGTGCTGGCTTCCTGCGCGCTGGTTGTGCCCGGCATAAGCGGCTCTATGCTGCTTATGATATTCGGCTATTATGCGCCCGTACTCGGGCTGTTCAAGGCGGTATTTGTCACGCCTCTCCACGCAATAGGCGTGCTTGCGTGCTTTGCGCTGGGCGTCGTGGTCGGCTTCTTTACGATAGCCAAGATAATGCAGTTACTTTTAAAGCACTTCCCCCGCGCGACGGGCTGGGCGATTTTCGGCTTTGTCGTCGGCTCTATCCCCGCGATAGTCGTCGCCTTCTTCTCCGAATACGGCAGCGATTACCTCGACGCGGTTTCGATATCCGTGGCGATAGTTCTGTTTATAGCGGGCGCGATTGGCACCTATCTTCTCACGGCGTATGCCGAAAAGAAGTTTGCGGAAAACAAGCAGGACAAAGAGAGCACCGACCCCTCCACCGAGAACTCAATTTAAATTTACAGCCCTTCGGAAATTCCGAGGGGCTTTTAATTCGCCTCGATGTCTGCCTTGCAACGATAAATATTGGCATAAATTAGCGCAACGCGTTGCTTAATTTGAGTTGACAAGTTGCGTCGCATATAGTATAATATTTCTGACATAAGTCAAAAACATAGGTGAGGAAATGCCGAGACCGACAAAGTGCAGGCGGATTTGCAAAGAGCCCGCATTTGAGAGCTTTTCGCCCGACGGCGGCGACAGCCGCGGGGAGATATGCCTGACAGTAGACGAATATGAGACAATAAGGATAATAGACCTTGAGGGCAACACGCAGGAGCAGTGCGCGCTGAGAATGAACGTTGCGCGGACGACGGTCACGGACATATATGACGGGGCGAGGCGCAAGATTGCCGACCTCATAGTAAACGGCAGGTGCCTGAAGATTATGGGCGGAAATTACAGGCTGTGCGACGGCTCTGCCAACACCTATTGCGGAAACAAGAGATGTACGCGGGCGGCAAGCCTCAGGGCAGACGCACCCGAAATAAAGAAAGCAAACCAAAGGAGCGACAAGATGAAAATTGCAGTTACATATCAGGACGGGGAAATCTTCCAGCACTTCGGGCACACCGAGTACTTCAAGATATATGAGGTGGAGAACGGCGAAGTCGTATCCTCCGAAGTAGTCGGCACCGAGGGCAGCGGTCACGGCGCGCTTGCAGGATTTTTGCTGAACGGCGGCGTTGACGTGCTCATCTGCGGGGGCATCGGCGGAGGCGCGCAGATGGCGCTTGCCCAGGCTGGAATTAAGCTGTACGGCGGCTGTTCGGGCGATGCCGACAGCGCCGTGAAGGCATATCTCGACGGCACGCTGGGCTATGACCCCGACGTGCACTGCGACCACCACGACCACAATCACGATGGCGCCCACACCTGCGGCAGCAACGGCTGCGGCAGACACGGCTGCCACTGATGATAGACAAAAATAATTTAAACGAGGTAAAGAAAGATGAAATACGTATGCAATGTATGCGGATGGGTCTATGACGAGGACGAGGGTTATCCCGAGGGCGGAATTGCGCCCGGCACCAAGTGGGAGGACGTTCCCGAAGATTTTGAGTGCCCCCTCTGCGCAGTTGGCAAAGACCAGTTCAGCAAGGAATAATTGAAATACGGCAAGGGAGCCGTGCGGAGAACTCCGCACGGCTCCCTTTTTTTATATTTAAATGCAAATTGGGGCGCATATATGCCGCAACGAACTCAGTTTGTCAGTTGCGGCAGAACAGACCGTCGGTTTACTGATTGGGACGCATATATGCCGCGACGAACGCAGTTCGGCGGTTGCGGCAGAGCAGCCCGTCGGTTTACTGATTGGGGCGCACATACGCCGCGACGAACGCGTGTCGTAGGGTGCAAATAACCGCACAAAAACGCGGCAAAAAATCAGTTATCGCCGCCGGTGAGCTGCGCCTTAATTACCTCCGCACATCTGACGATTATCTCAAGGCACTCCCGCAAGAGCTCGTTCGCCTCCTTATCCAGAGAGCCGCGCCTGATGCCGTCGTTGACGATGACCGCGGCGTAGTTGAAGGACGAAAAGAGGTTTTTGAGCGTCGGCTGAATGCCGGCGAAATCGTTTCCGGAGGAGACAAAGAAATCGTATACCGCCTGCACGTCGGCGCCGAGGTCCTTTAAAAGAGAGACCTTGCGCTCCTCCGCTATCTGTGCGGCGCGCTTTGCTACCCTGTCGAGTAGGTCGCACATTCTCAAATCTTCAAAATCTGCCATAAACTTAACCCTGGCGCCGCGAAATTGCGGTGCAAATATTCTTACGGCGGCAACCCGAATGGACTGCCGCCGATATGAATTATTTTAGTTGTCCGCCTCTTCCTTGTTATATGCAAGGTTTATTACGGGGGACATATTCTTGTATTCCTTTACGCCGGTGCCTGCAGGAATGAGCTTGCCGATGATGACGTTTTCCTTGAGGCCGATGAGAGGGTCGACCTTGTTCTTGATTGCCGCATCGGTGAGCACCCTTGCAGTCTCCTGGAAGGACGCTGCGGAGAGGAAGCTTTCGGTGGACAGCGCCGCCTTTGTAATGCCGAGAAGCACGCGCTTCTGGAGGGCGGGCGCGCCGCCGTTTTCGATTGCCTTCTGGTTCTCTTCCTCTACGGTGAACATATCGACGGTTTCGCCGGGAAGAAGCCCCGTGGAGCCGCTGTTCTCTATCCTGACCTTCTTGAGCATCTGCCTTACGATGATTTCAACGTGCTTGTCGTTGATGTCAACGCCCTGCGAACGGTAGACGGACTGTATCTGTTCGAGGATATAGTCCTGAACGCCCTTGACGCCCTCTATCCTAAGTATATCCTGGGGATATACCGAACCTGCGTTGAGCACGGTGCCGGGGGTGACGTTATCGCCGCTCCTTACCTTGAGCTCTGCATTGAAGGGAAGCGTATATTCCTTCTTGACTTCGCCCGTTACAGTATCCTTTATGATGACGTGCTTGAGGTTATCGCTGTCATCAATCGTAACCTTGCCGGAAACTTCGCAAAGCGTTGCGCAGCCCTTGGGTTTGCGCGCCTCGAAGAGCTCTTCAACTCTGGGAAGACCCTGCGTAATGTCGCCCGTAGCTGCAATGCCGCCCGTATGGAAGGTACGCATCGTAAGCTGGGTACCGGGTTCGCCTATGGACTGCGCCGCAATGACGCCGACTGCCTCGCCGGGCATTACGGGGGTGTTGGTTGCCATATTCTTGCCGTAGCACTTGGCACACACGCCATAGCGCGAATTGCAGGTGAATACCGAACGGATGCTTACCTGTTCGATGCCTGCCGCGACAATCTTCTTTGCGAGCTCGTCGGTGACGAAGCAGTTCTGCTCGACAATGACGTTGCCGTCCTTGTCTACGACGTTTTCTGCGACGAAACGACCCTGAATTCTGTCCTCGAGCCCTTCGATGACTTCGCCGTTGGGTCCGATTATCGCCTTGACAATCATACCTCTGGGCTTCTTGCTGCCAGCCATACAGTCCTCTTCCCTGACTATTACGTCCTGGGCGACGTCGACCAGCCTTCTGGTAAGATAGCCGGAGTCCGCCGTCTTGAGCGCCGTATCCGCAAGACCCTTTCTGCCGCCGTGCGAGGAGATGAAGTATTCGAGAACCGAAAGACCCTGTCTGAAGCACGACTTGACGGGAACTTCTATCTTTTTACCCTGAGGGTTAACCATCAGACCTCTCATACCTGAGAGCTGTTTCATCTGGTCGATTGAACCGCGGGCGCCCGAGTTTGCCATCATCCATATGGGGTTGAACTTATCGAGCGACTTTTTAAGCTCTGTAGTGACTGCGTCGGTCGCCGCATCCCACGCATTGATTACCGCGTTATAGCGCTCCTCTTCCCTGAGAAGTCCTCTCTGGAACTTGCGCTCTATCTGGAGAACTTTCTGCTCGGTCTCCTCGACTATCTGTTTCTTCGCCTCGGGAATGTGCATATCGAATACCGACGTCGTGATTGCGCCGACGGTGGAATACTTATAGCCGAGCGACTTTATCTTGTCGAGCACGTCTGCCGCTCTGGGAGCGCCGCCCGTCTTGAAGCAGCGCTCTACAATCTTGCCGAGTTGCTTCTTGCCGACTGCGACGTTGTCGCCGAGGAATTCGTAGGAGATTTCGTACTTTAAGTAGTCCTCCTTGTTTACCCTCTTGACAAAGCCGAGATCCTGGGGCATCTGGTTATTGAATATAATTCTGCCGACAGTCGTCTTGACGAGACCCGACACGGTTTCGCCGTTGTAGGGCGACTTTTCGTCGTTTATCTTTATGGTGCGGCGGACATAGACTTCATCCTGCATATGGATGTACTTCGTCTGGTACGCCATCATCACCTCGTCCTCGGAGATGTATGCGCCGGGGACATACTTTTCAGCGCCCTCGTCGCCCTCTGCACACTCGTAATACCTGTCGCCGCTCCAGCGGTAGAACTTGCCCTCTTCGCGCCTTATGATGGTGAGGTAATATGCACCCATAACCATATCCTGCGAGGGCTGCATTACGGGCTTGCCGTCCGACAGCTTTAAGATGTTGTTGGCCGAGAGCATAAGGAACCTTGCCTCTGCCTGCGCTTCGATTGAAAGGGGTACGTGCACCGCCATCTGGTCGCCGTCGAAGTCGGCGTTGAATGCCGTACATACGAGGGGGTGAATTTTAATTGCCCTGCCCTCTATGAGCACGGGCTCGAACGCCTGGATGGACAGTCTGTGCAGCGTGGGCGCACGGTTGAGGAGAACGGGGTGATCCTTGATGACCTCCTCGAGGACGTCCCATACCATAGGCTTAGCCTTTTCAACCGTTCTCTTTGCGCTCTTTATATTGTGGCAGGCACCGCTCTCTACGAGTTTCTTCATTACGAAGGGCTTGAAGAGTTCGATTGCCATCTCCTTGGGAAGGCCGCACTGGTAGAGCTTGAGTTCGGGACCTACGACGATTACCGAACGACCCGAGTAGTCGACACGCTTGCCGAGGAGGTTCTGACGGAAACGACCCTGCTTGCCGCGGAGCATTCCCGAAAGCGACTTGAGCTCTCTGTTGGAGGGACCCGAAAGCGCCCTGCCCCTTCTGCCGTTGTCGATGAGTGCGTCGACGGCTTCCTGAAGCATACGCTTTTCGTTCTTGACTATCATATCGGGAGCGCCGAGCTCTATCATTCTCTTAAGTCTGTTGTTTCTGTTGATGACCCTTCTGTACAGGTCGTTGAGGTCGGAGGATGCGAACCTGCCGCCGTCGAGCTGTACCATAGGGCGGAGTTCGGGGGGAAGGACGGGAAGGACGGTCAAAATCATCCACTCGGGACGGTTGCCGCTCTTCCTGAACGCCTCGAGAATTTCTATCCTCTTGACTGCCTTGAGCTTTTTCTGGCTTGCCGAGCTGGTCTCGATTATCTTTCTCGTCTCCTCGCATTCCTTCTCGAGGTCGACCGCCATAAGGAGTTCCCTTATAGCCTCCGCGCCCATACCGACCTTGAGGCCGGTGACTTCGCTGTCGCCGTACTTTTCCTCAATTTCCCTGAGTTCTTTATCTGTTATTACCTGCTTGTACTCGAGCGTGGGCACGTTGCCGGGGTCGAGCACGACGTAGGATGCAAAGTAGATGACCTGTTCGAGCGCCTTGGGACCCATATCGAGAATGAGACCTATCCTCGAGGGAACGCCCCTGAAGTACCAGATGTGGGAGACGGGAGCCGCAAGCTCTATGTGACCCATTCTCTCGCGCCTTACCTTGGAGCGGGTGACCTCGACGCCGCACTTTTCGCAGACGATACCCTTGTAGCGGATGCGCTTATACTTGCCGCAGTGACATTCCCAGTCCTTCATCGGTCCGAAAATTCTCTCGCAGAAGAGACCGTCTCTTTCAGGTTTCTGTGTTCTGTAATTTATTGTTTCGGGCTTGGTTACCTCGCCCTTGGAAAGTTCCCTGATCTTTTCGGGAGATGCAACGCCTATCTTAATAGAATAAAAATCGTTTAATTCAAACATTTGATTACCTCCCTTAAATTACTTATCCTCGTCCTCGTCGCCGTCCTCGTCGAAGAGCGTGAACTTGTCTTCGAGGTCGTCATCGTCGCCGAAGTCGTCCATATCCTCGTCGGAGAAGAGCTCCTTGGAGGCAAAATCGTCCTCGTCGTCGTTGTCGAATATGGAGATATCCTCCATATCCTCGTCCTCCTCTTCGGCGTCGGAAGAGATGTCGTACTCCTCTTCGGGTATCTGGTTCTCTCTGTCCTCTGCCTCCCTTGCCTTTGCGGAGGGAATGGCTTCGTCCTCGTCGTCGAGCTCCCTTATTATGAGTTCTTCATTGTTTTCGGTGAGCACCTTGACGTCGAGCGCGAGCGACTGAAGCTCCTTTAAGAGCACCTTGAACGCTTCGGGTATGCCCGGTTCGGAGATGTTATTGCCCTTTACTATGCTCTCATACGTCTTGACACGGCCGACGATGTCGTCCGACTTGACGGTGAGAATTTCCTGAAGGACGTGAGCCGCGCCGTATGCCTCCAGCGCCCAGACTTCCATTTCGCCGAAACGCTGTCCGCCGAACTGCGCCTTGCCGCCGAGGGGCTGCTGCGTAACTAAGCTGTAAGGACCTATCGAACGCGCGTGTATCTTGTCGTCGACAAGGTGAATGAGCTTAATCATATACTGTACGCCGACGGTGACCCTGTTTTCAAAGGGTTCGCCCGTTCTGCCGTCGTAGACCTGAATTTTGCCGTCTACCTTGCCTTCGGGATTGAGTATGTTGTTTTCCTTGAATAGCTGCTTGATATCCTGCTCGGTAGCGCCGTCGAATACGGGGGTTGCTATCTTCCAGCCGAGCTGCTTGCAGACAAGCCCGAGGTGCACTTCGAGCACCTGACCGATATTCATTCGGGAAGGCACGCCGAGGGGGTTGAGCACGATCTGCAAAGGCGTGCCGTCTGCGAGGAAGGGCATATCCGCCTGGGGAAGTACGCGCGAAATGACGCCCTTGTTTCCGTGGCGGCCTGCCATCTTGTCGCCGACCTGAACCTTACGCTTCTGCGCGATGTATACCCTTACGAGCTTGGAAACGCCGGGCGCGAGTTCGTCCTTGTTCTCCCTTGTGAATACCTTTACGTCTACGACTATGCCGCCTTCGCCGTGAGGCACCTTGAGGGATGTGTCCCTGACTTCCCTTGCCTTTTCGCCGAAGATTGCGCGTAAAAGCCTCTCTTCGGGTGTGAGTTCGGTTTCGCCCTTGGGCGTTACCTTACCTACGAGGATATCGCCGGGATGAACTTCTGCGCCCACCCTGACAATGCCGTATTCGTCGAGGTCCTTGAGCGCGTCCTCGCCGACGTTGGGGATATCCCTGGTTATCTCTTCTTCGCCGAGCTTGGTATCCCTTGCCTCGGTTTCGTGTTCTTCGATGTGGATTGACGTGAATACGTCGTCCTGCACCAGCTTTTCGGAGATGAGGATTGCGTCCTCGTAGTTGTAGCCCTCCCACTCCATATAGCCGATGAGGATATTCTTGCCGAGCGCCAGCTCGCCGTTGCACGTTGCGGGACCGTCGGCAATTATTTCGCCCTTTTCAACCCTGTCGCCCGTGTTGACGATGGGGCGCTGGTTGAGACAGGTGTTCTGGTTGGAGCGCTCGAACTTCTTGAGCTTGTACTCGGTTACGAGCCCGCTGTCCTCCCTTATCTTTATGAGGTCTGACGCGCAGCCTACTACCGTGCCCGCTTCCTTTGCCCTGATGATGACGCCGCTGTCCCTTGCGATTGCCGCCTCTATGCCCGTTGCGACGATAGCGCTTTCTGTCTTCATAAGGGGAACTGCCTGACGCTGCATGTTGGAGCCCATCAGCGCACGGTTGGTATCGTCGTTCTCGAGGAAGGGTATGAGCGCCGTTGCAACCGAAACGAGCTGCTTGGGCGAAACGTCCATATAGTCCATATGGTCGGGCGTGAGCTGGGTGATGAGGTCGCGGTGACGGCAGCCGACGTGCTTGTTGACGAAGTGATTGTTCTCGTCAAGAGGTTCGTTTGCCTGTGCCACGACATACCTGTCCTCTTCGTCCGCCGTCAGATAGTCGACGTGGTCGGTGACGGTCGCAATGCCGTTTTCATCCTTTACGACCTTTCTGTAAGGGCTCATAATAAAGCCGTATTCGTTTACCCTCGAGAAGGTTGCAAGCGAGGAGATAAGGCCGATGTTCTGACCTTCGGGCGTCTCTATGGGGCACAGTCTGCCGTAGTGCGAGTGGTGAACGTCGCGGACTTCAAAGGTTGCGCGGTCGCGGTTGAGACCGCCGGGACCGAGCGCGGACAGCTTTCTCTTATGCGTAAGTTCTGCCGCGGGGTTGGTCTGGTCCATAAACTGGGAGAGCTGGGAAGAGCCGAAGAACTCCCTTATGACCGCCGACACGGGACGGACGTTGACAAGCCCCGAAGGGGTGACTTCCATTGCGTCCTGCGTTGCCATTCTCTCCTTGATGAGCTTTTCGAGGCGGGAAATGCCTATTCTGAGCTGGTTGGTGAGAAGTTCGCCGACAGAGCGCACGCGCCTGTTGCCGAGGTGGTCGATATTGTCTATCGTGCCGATACCGTACTGCAGGTCGATGTTGGTCGAGATTGCAGCGACGATATCGTCGACGGTGATGTGCTTGTGGTTGAGCTTTTCGACGATGGGCTTGATTGCCTTCTTTTCGTCAGCCCGGAGAGCTTCGACGTCGCTTTCGAGCAGGTGGTTGAACACCTTGCAGGCTTCGACGAACTTTATGCGCTGTTCTCTCCTCTTTTCCCTGTTCTTCTTCTCTTCGGGCTTTTCGTCCTCGGTTTCGAGAACTTCCGCCGTGTAGTAGATTGCATTTATCCTGTCGAGGTACTTGATTGCCACCTCTTCGCAGGTCTGCGTTCTGCACTCTGCGGCAATCTCCTTCATAAACGCGAAGTTGGGATAATATACGGTGGGAAGAAGCCCGAATATCTTGGGGTTCTTGTCGGAGAGGGCAGACCACTGGACGGTGTTGTTGGCGATAATCTTGTGCCTGATTTCGCCCTGCTCCTTGTCGTTGACGAGGACGAATACCTCGTTAACGCCAGCATTCTGCATTTCAAACGCCTTCTCTTCGGAGACGGTTTCGCCGGCGCTTGCAATAAGTTCGCCCGTTTCGGGATTGAACACGTCGTCTGCGAGCTTGCAGCCGGGAAGACGGTATGCGAGGTTGAGCTTCTTGTTGAACTTATACCTGCCTACCTTTACAACGTCGTACCTTCTGGGGTCGAAGAAGAGATTGTTGAGGTGCTGCCTTACCGAAGCTTCGGTGGGAACTTCGCCGGGGCGGAGCTTTCTGTACAGCTCGATAAGACCGTCGCTCTCGCTCTTGGTCGTGTCCTTTGCGATGGTGTTGAGTATCATCTTGTCGTCGGCAAACAGGTCGCAGATTGCCCTATCGGACCCGAAGCCGAGCGCCCTCAAGAGCACGGTGGAACAGATTTTACGCTTCCTGTCGACGTGAACCCACTGAACGCCCTGGGCATCCTGCTCGAGCTCCAGCCAGGCGCCCCTGTTGGGAATGACGGTGGTGCCGTACATCTCCTTGCCGGTCTTGTCCCTCTCCATTGCGTTGTACGCGCCGGGTGAACGGACGAGCTGGGAGACGATTACGCGCTCCGCACCGTTGATGATGAAAGAGCCGGACTCGGTCATAAGGGGGAATTCGCCCATAAACACGTCCTGTTCGATAATCTCTTCCTTTACCTTGTTGTTGAGCCTTACCTTGACGTGCAGGGGAAGCGCATATGTCGCGTCCCTGTTGCGGCATTCCTTTTCGTCGTACTTGGGTTTCTCGTCGAACCAATGGTCGAGGAAATAGAGCTCGTAGTGGTCCGAATAGTCCACGATGGGCGAGAAATCTTCGAACACTTCGGAGATGCCCTCGTTTATGAAGGTCTCGTAGCTCGATTTCTGGATTTCAACGAGGTCGGGTATGTCGATGACTTCATTGATTTTGCCGAACTTTCTTCTTTCGGTTTTGCCATACTTGTGAACGGGTAAATCCATTAAGTAATTACTCCTTTTTTTTGTTTATTTCACGTGTTGGCGATTATGCGTATATATCTTTTCACCGCAAAAAATCTTACGTTTCGCAATTGAAGGCAAAGGGCGGGAAAGTGCGCCTTTTCAAAAAATGCAAACACCCCTTGACAAATTCCGCCGCCACGAAAATTTTTCAAAGCTTGAAAGATTTTGTCTTTTACCCTTTACTTTTATAATAATATAGTGTATAATCTACCTTGTTACAGGTCGGTTTTGCACCTGTTTATGCCCGAAATTACTGTCATTTTTTACCAACAAAGGGTAAAAATGGGTATTAAGAGCATTGTAATACAGCATAGTATTATAAATTATCGCAACAGCGTTGTCAAGTAATTTTAAAAGGGTTCTGAATTTATGCGCATAGACAAATTCCTCAAGGTTTCGAGAATACTCAAAAGGCGCACGGTCGCGCGGGAGGCGTGCGACGGCGGCAAGGTAATAATAAACGGCAGGGAGGTCAAGCCCTCCCACCCCGTAAAAGAGGGCGACATCGTGGAGATCGACTACGCGACGGGCGTGCTGAAGTTCGAGGTGTTGAAGGTCAGGGAAACGGTCAAAAAGGACGAAGCGGCGTCGCTTTACGAGATAAAGGAATAGCTTAAATGAGTGTGTTTAAATTCAGGTACGAGAAGGGCGACCTTCAGCCTTCAAACTTCATAATGCTCACCGTCGCGGGCATTATAAACGCGACGGGCGTTACGCTCTTCCTCGCGCCGGTAAACCTCTACGACAGCGGCGTTTCCGGTCTTTCGATGTTCCTCGATATGCTGATCGCGCCTATGCCGCTGTGGTCGTGGCTGCTCATCATCAACTTCCCCATATTCCTCTTCGGAATGAAAAAGCAGGGCGTGGCGTTTACTGTATATTCGCTGTACGCCATACTCATATACTCGCTTACTTCTATGGTGTTCCAGAACATTATTCCCGCATACTTTGAGGAGTTCTTTGCCAACGGCTCTCCCATAGCGGGCAAAGAGGTCATTTTATGTTCGGTATTCGGCGGAATGCTCTCCGGAATAGGCAGCGGAATGACCATACGATACGGCGGCACGATGGACGGAATGGAGACGCTTGCGGTAATCTTCTCCAAACGGCTCAATATGACCGTGGGCAACTTCGTGATGATATTCAACGTGATTTTGTATATATCCATAGGCGCGACCGTTATGGGTATGGGCACGGGCGACTTTACCGTTCCCCTCTTCTCTATAATAGCCTACTACGTAAACGGCAAGGCAGTCGACTTCATATCCCAGGGCATAGACCAGGCGAAGGGCGCGATTATAATAACCACCGAATACGATACCGTTGCCTCCGCCCTCTCTGCGGAGTTCGGCAGGGGACTGACGATAATAGACGCCAAGGGCTATTATTCGCAGTCAGACAAGAAGTTCATTTACTGCGTGGTAAACCGCTTCCAGGTTGCCAAGCTGAGGAACATAGTTTCAAAATACGACAGGCACGCATTCGTGACCATCAACGACATTGCCGACGTATTCGGGACCAGCGTTAAAAATTCCAGGCTGACCGACAAGAGGCGCAGGGAAAAGTTGCAGCGCCTTAAGCTTGCGGCAAGACAGGCACAAGAAACTGACGACGGCGCAGACGCGCCCGGCGAAAGGACGGAAAGCACGGTTGAAAAGACTACGGAGACAGAAAAGTGAGGATAAGCGCAATAATCTGCGCGGCGGGTTCGGGCGAGAGAGCGGGCTTTGAAAAGAACAAGCTGCTTGTGCCCTTTCTCGGCGCAAATCCGCTTTACTATAGCCTCAAGGCATTTGAGGGGCTTGCGGACGAGATAATAGTAACTTCCTCCCCCCGCGACAGAGAGGAAATTAAAATTTTAGCCGCGGCTTTCGGCGGCAGGGCGGTCGGGGGCGGCGCCACGCGCACGGAGAGCGTATTCAACGCGCTCAAGCACGTCACGGGCGACATCGTGCTGATACACGACGGCGCACGTCCGTTTGTGACGGGGGAACAGATTGAAGGCGTAATAGACTGCGTAAAGCAGTACGGCAGCGGCATACTCGCAATGCCCGCCGTGGATACGGTTGCCGTTGCGGAAGACGGCGTGATTGCCGCAGTTCCGCAGCGGGACAATATTTATAACATTCAGACGCCGCAGGGTTTTTTTGCGGAGGACATAAAGAGCGCCTATGACCGCGCAATGCAGGATGGCGGCACCTTCACCGACGACGGGAGCGTATATACAAAATATGTAAGACCCGCGCGCATATGTCCGAAGGGCAGCGCGGCGAACAGAAAGCTTACATTTAAGGAGGACTTTACCTCTCCCCTTCCCCCCGTGCCTTCGACCGACGGCGGCAGGGCGGGCATAGGAGTTGACGTGCACGCCTTCGGCAGGGAGCGGGACTTTGTGACGCTGTGCGGGGTTAAAATACCCTGCGACAGCGGATTGATTGCCCACAGCGACGGCGACGTGGCCGTGCACGCCGTTATGGACGCAATACTCTCCGCGGCGGGGCTCAAGGACATAGGCAACTACTTCCCCGACACAGACCCCGCATACAGCGGCGCAGACAGCATCGGTCTGTTGAGGCGCGTCGTCGAAATGATAGGCAAAAAGGGGCTGAAGGTCGCAGGGCTTTCGGTGACAATTCAGGCAGAAAAGCCGCGTCTTAAAGCTCATATAGACGAGATGAGGCATAACCTTGCCGCGACGACGGGCGCGGACGAAGGGCGCGTTTCGGTCGGCGCGGGCACCTGCGAAAAGCTGGGCTTTGTGGGCGAGGGGCTGGGCATATGCGCATATTGCTGCGCCGTGCTCGAAGATAAATGACCGTCGCCGCAACATTAAGGACGCAATTATTTTTTTGAAATATGGCTAAAACTTCTACAATATTCGTTTGCAGCGAGTGCGGCGCGACCAGCCCGAGGTGGCTGGGACGCTGTCCCTCCTGCGGGAAATTCAATACGCTTGCAGAGGAAGTCGCAACGCCCGAACCGCAGAAAACGGCGGCAAAAAAGAGCGTGTATTCCCTCCCCCTCGCACGCCCGCTTAAGGACATAGGTTATGAAAAATACGACCGCGTATCCTCGGGCATAGACGAGTTTGACACCGTTCTCGGCGGCGGCATAGTTTCGGGCTCGCTGATACTTTTGGGCGGCGACCCCGGCATAGGCAAATCGACAATACTAACCCAGATTGCCGCCAACCTCTCGAAGGGTCACAAGGTGCTCTATTTTTCCGCCGAGGAGAGCTGTTCGCAGGTGAAGATGAGGGCGGAAAGACTGAAGCTCGACTGCAGCGAAATGCTGCTTTTAAACGGCACCTGCATAGACAATCTCGAAGCCGAACTTGACGGGGTGCAATATTGTGTGATAGACTCTGTTCAGGCGGTATATACCGACGACCTCTCCTCCTCTTCGGGCTCCGTCGGACAGGTAAGAGAGTGCGCGACAAAGCTGATGAGGCTTGCCAAGAGCAGGAACATCACCTTCTTCATAATAGGTCACGTCACAAAGGAGGGCGCGCTGGCAGGTCCCAAGGTGCTTGAACACATTATGGACACCGTGCTCTACTTCGAGGGCGAAAACCAGGAAAATTACCGCATACTGCGCTCGGTCAAAAACCGTTTCGGCAACGTCTCCGAAGTGGGCGTATTCGAGATGACGGGCGAGGGAATTATACCCGTAAAGGACTATTCCGGCATATTCCTCTCCGAGAGCCGCGGCGAAGAGGCGGGCTGTACCGTAACCCCCGCGAGGACGGGCAACCGCTGTATGAACGTCGAAATTCAGACGCTGATTACCAAGACGGCGTTCGGGCAGGCGAGAAGAATGTCGCTGGGCATAGATTATAACAAGCTGACGCTGCTTTTGGCCGTGCTTGAAAAGCGGTGCGGGATGTACTTTTCAGCACAGGACGTATACGTCAACGTTATGGGCGGAATAAAGCTGAACGAACCTGCCTGCGACCTTGCGCTGTGCGCCGCGCTTGCCTCCTCCTACCTCGACAGACCGATAGACAGATATACCGCCGTGTTCGGCGAAGTTGGGCTGACGGGCGAAGTGCGCGCCGTGCAATATGCCGAAAAGCGCGTGCAGGAGTGCGTAAAGATGGGCTTCAAACGGGTGCTTCTGCCTGCGAAAAATATGAAATCGGTGGGCAAATACGCCGACAAGATAAGCATTGTCCCCATACTTTATTTGGGTACGCTGATTAAAAATCTTTTCCCCAAGGAGGGCTGATATATGATAATTACAATAAGCAGACAGTTCGGAAGCGGCGGCAGAGAGGTCGGCAAGCGCCTTGCAGACGCGTTAGGGCTCGAGTATTACGACAAACAGCTTGTCACCGAGATTGCAAAGAGCACCGAACTAAACGAAAACTACGTATCGGAAGTGCTGAAAAACGGCGGATACAGAAATTACGTTTTCTCCTTCGGCAGGAGTATACCGCTCATCGCAACCACTCCCAACACGATTACCGACATACTCGTGGCACAGCAGAAGATAATCAAGGTGATAGGCGAAAAGGGCGACTGCGTCATAGTAGGCAGAAGCGCGGACGCCATACTCTCCTCCCTCTCCCCCGTCAGAATTTTCGTGTATGCCGACGAGAAATCGCGCATAAAGAGATGCCGCGAGCGCGCGCCGGAAGATGAACATCTGACCGACAAACAGCTTATGAGAAAGATGAAGGAAATTGACAAGGGCAGAAGGAAATTGCACGAATTGTTTTCAAACTACCCGTGGGGCGACAAGGACGGATACGATTTGATGCTCAATACGTCGGATACCGACATAAAGAGCATTATCCCCCACCTTGCAAGCCTTGTCTGCGATTTCCACAACAAGTAATATTCAGACGGCAAGCCCGTAATTCGGGTCTGTAAAAAATGCGCAACCGAGTAATTTACAGGTATGCAGATTATATTAAGTCAACATTTTACAATTAAAAAACTGCTTAAGCTCGTCTACCCGTCGGTAATTATGATGGTGTTCACCTCCATCTACGGCGTGGTAGACGGAATTTTTGTATCTAATTTCGTGGGCGATACGGCATTTGCCGCCGTCAATTTAATTATGCCCGTGATTATGGCATACGCTTCGGTCGGGTTTATGATAGGCGCGGGCGGCAGCGCGCTCGTCTCCAAATTGCTCGGCGAGGGAAAACACGATGAGGCAAATTCCGTCTTTTCGCTGCTCGTATACACCACTGCAGTGCTGGGAGCAATCATCACCGCGGCGGGAATACTCTCCGTCCGTCCGCTCGCCATACTCTTCGGCGCGAAGGGCGCAACGCTCGAATACTGCACAAAATACGGCGTCGTATGCCTTTCGGGAATAACGCTCTTTATGCTCCAGAACGTCTTTCAGAACCTCTTTCCCACTGCGGGAAAGCACAAGCTGGGGCTATTGGTGATAGTCATTGCTGGCGTCACAAACGCCATACTCGACGCCGTGTTCCTTGCAGGGCTCAAGATGGGCGTAGAGGGCGCGGCGCTCGCCTCCGTGCTCGGGCAGGTGATAGGCGGACTTTCGCCCGTATTCTACTTTGCAATCAAACGTGACGGCATACTGCGCCTGGGCAGGGCAAAGATAGAGATTATGCCCATACTTAAGACCTTTTTCAACGGCTCTTCGGAGATGCTCACCAACCTGTCGCTGTCGCTCGTCAACATACTGTACAACTACCAGCTTATGCAACTCGTCGGCGAACAGGGCGTGGCGGCTTACGGCGTAATTATGTATATAGGCTTTATCTTCATCTCCGTATTCCTCGGCTATTCCGTCGGCGTGGCGCCCGTAGTGGGCTATAACTACGGCGCAGGCAACCGCGAAGAACTCAGGAGCGTATTTAAAAAGAGCCTCGCCATAATTTCCGCCGCGGCGGTCACTATGTACGCCCTTGCAATGGCGCTGAATTACCCTCTGTGCAAGATATTCGTGGGGTATAATCAAGAGCTGTTCAAACTGACCGCAAACGGCTTTATGCTGTATGCCTTTACCTATCTGCTTGCGGGGTTCAACATCTTCGGCTCCTCCTTCTTCACGGCGCTTAACAACGGGCTGATTTCGGCGATTATCTCCTTTTTAAGGACGCTGGCATTCCAGATTATCTGCATAATGTCAATGCCCGCAATGTTTGCCCTTACGGGCGTATGGCTCGCAAACCCCGTCGCCGAGGCACTTTCGATAATGCTCGTTGCGGCGCTCATCTTCGCAAAACGCAAAAAATACGGCTATATGTGATAAAAAATTAAGTTAATGCGCGTGCGCGTACGCGTAAATATTCTGCGGATATGCGCAAATGCACACCGCCTCCGCCCGAACTTCTTTTCGGGCGGAGGCGCTTTTTTTTTAATTTACATAATATGGCAGACAAACGATGTATATTTGGAAAGCAGGGCGCGCAAGCTATGACTACGGAGGGCAAATATGCAATTTGACAAGACCAAGACCTACTTCAATCTGGCGAGAGCTTTCGCGGGGGAAAGTCAGGCAGGGATGAGATATCAGCTCATTGCGGGGGAAGCAACCAAGCAGGGCTATATGTCGCTTGCGGACGAAATACGCGCAATAGCAAAGAACGAAACGGTACACGCGAGAAGATTTTTCGAGGAACTGACAAAGCGCGGCAGCAAGCTGGACAACATAGTTCTGGACGCGGGGTATCCCTTTCACACGGGCGACTTGTGCCAGAGCCTGACGCTTGCCGCAAAAGACGAAAGCAGCGAAAACAGGGAAATTTACCCTGCCTTTGCAAGAGACGCCAAAGAGGAGGGCTATGGCGACGTGAGCGCGCTTTTCAATATGGTTGCCGAGGTAGAAAGACATCACGAACAGATATTTACCTACCTGGGCAATGCTATGAAAGAGGGTACGCTGTACAAGAACAATACCCCCATTCTGTACGTCTGCACGGAATGCGGGCATAAACTGACCTCTACCGAGGCTTGGGACATCTGCCCCCTCTGCAAGTCAAGTCAGGGCTATGTCGCGCTCAATTTGCCCTACGGAAAGGAGAAAATATGAATAAGGCTAACAATGGCGAAAACAAGCAGAACGCAAAGAACAAGACGTCGAACTGCGGCAATTCCAAAAACACGAAAGACTGCAAGTAACAGTTTTGCGAGTTCTTCCGACCCTTCCGGCAGTTACACGGGCACTTGCCTTGACAAGGACGAGATGCCCGTACAGGATGCAGACGACCTGTAAAACGCCTTAGAAAAGGTCTTAAATAGAGGGCGGCTTACGGCACGATATTGCCGTAAGCCGCTTTTTTCGTCCGCATTTCATACATACGTCGCTTTATTTTCCGTACACGGGCAAAAAAATAAGGGGCTGACGTTTCTGCCCCTTTTTTCTATTTACTTATTTTCGTCTTTATCGAGATATCTGATTATTTTTGCGGGGTTGCCTGCAATTACGACGTTCGACGGGAAGGACTTAGTGACGACGGAACCGCTGCCGACGACGACGTTGTCGCCCAGCGTCACCCCGGGATTTATGACCGAATGCCCGCCTATCCAACAGTCGTTGCCTATCGTCACAGGCTTGCCGTATTCCAAAAATGCCGTCCTCTTCGCCCTGTCGAGGGGGTGCGTTGCGGCATAAATGCCCACCTGCGGCGCAATAAGGCAGTTGTCGCCTATCTTCACCCTGCACACATCGAGTATGCACACGCCGTAGTTGGTGTAGAAGTTATCGCCAACTTCGATATTGCAGCCGTAGTCGCAGTAAAAGCCCATCCCGAGGCAGACGTTTTTGCCGCATTTGCCAAGAAGTTCCCTTGAAATTCTCTCCCTCTCGCCGTCGGTGAGCGCCTTTGAGAGCTCCGCACACAGCCGCATAGCCCTTGCGTGCTCTTCCGCAAGCTGCGCGTCGGATGCGGTATATAGTTGTCCCGAAAGCATCTTTTCCTTTTCAGTCATATCCGCCCCTGAATTTTCTGAAATAATTTACGGCGCAAGCAAAACCGCGCTTTTGCGCCCGCGCATTCAATTAGTCGCTTGTGACCTACTACTTTATCGCTGTCACCAGAAAACAAATTTACGAAACCTCAAAGTATATTATCGATAAACTCTTCGGAGTTGAAGAGCTCCAGGTCCTCTATCTTCTCTCCTACGCCCGCAAAGATGACGGGTATCTGCAATTCGGAGCACAGCGATATGACAAAGCCGCCCTTTGCAGAGCCGTCCAGCTTGGTGAGCACTATGCCGTCGAGCTCGACCGCGCCGTCAAAAACCTCCGCCTGGTTATAGGCATTGTTGCCCGTAGTGGCGTCGAGCACCAGGAGCTTGTAGAAGTTCGCCTCCGGCATCTCCCTTGCGACCACCCTGGACATCTTTTTGAGCTCTTCCATAAGGTTTGCCTTGACGTGCAGCCTGCCCGCCGTATCGATAATCACTACGTCCGTCTTTTTAGCCTTTGCGGAGGTGAGCGCGTCGAACACCACCGCGGAGGGGTCGCTGCCTTCCTCGTGCTTGACTATTCTGACCTTTGCGCGCTCTGCCCAGACGGAGAGCTGGTCGCTTGCAGCCGCGCGGAAGGTATCCGCCGCCGCGACCGTCACGCTCTTGCCTTTCCTAAGAAAATAGGAGGCAAGCTTGCCCACCGTCGTCGTCTTGCCGACGCCGTTCACGCCGACGAGCATTATCACTGCGGGATATTTTATCTCCGGTACTTCCGCCTCGTCCAGCTTTTCCTGCAATATGTCCTTGAGGCAATCTATGACAAATTCCTTGTCCTTAAGCTTTTCCTGCCTGACTTCGGCACGCAGTTCTTCGACTACCTCCTCTGCGGTGGTGACAGAGATATCCGAACCGATGAGCACCTCTTCGAGCTCCTCATAGAATTCGTTGCCGAACTTGTCGCGCGAAAAGAGCGCGCCTATCGCCCCCGAAAGCGTCTGCTTTGTCTTTTTGAGGGCGTTTGCAAGTTTTGAAAATATACCCATATTTCACTCCGATATGTATTATGCCACAGTGTCGCCGCCAAGCCTGCTTTCAACTTCCGAAAGCTTGACGGAAACTATCTTTGAAACGCCTTTTTCCTCCATAGTTACGCCGAATAGGACGTCCGCCTTTTCCATTGTGGGCTTACGGTGAGTTATGACTATGAACTGCGTCTTTTCCGCAAACTTCTTCAAAAAGCTTGCATATCTACCTACGTTCGCATCGTCGAGCGCCGCCTCTATCTCGTCGAGAACGCAGAAGGGCATAGGGCGCATCTGTATGATTGCAAAGAGTATGGCGATTGCAGTGAGCGCCTGCTCGCCGCCCGAAAGCAGCGATATCTTGGTGAGGTTCTTGCCCGGGGGGCAGGCGACAATTTCCACGCCCGCTTCGAGCGGGTCGTCGCAGTTGCTGTAGTCGAGCTGAAGCTCCGCCCTGCCGCCGCCGAACAGCTCCTTGAAGGTGCGCTTGAAGTTTTCGTTTATCGCATTGAAGCCCTCGTTGAAAATCTTGAGCATTTCGTCCCTGATTTCGTTGAGCGCTTTGGTGAGGTCCTCTATCGCCTTTTCGAGGTCGGCTTTTTCGGAGAGCATCTTTTCGTGCCTTTCGTTGAGCTCTTCAAACTCCTCTATGGCGTTGGGGTTGACGGGACCGAGCATAGTTATCTGTCGCTTGAAGTTGGCAATCGACGAAGCCGAAGTCGAGATGTCGTAGTTTTCCACCTTGTATTTAAGGCAGCCTTCGTAGTCCTCGTGATATTCTTCCTCTATTCTCTGCTGCAAGAATTCGAGGTCGGCGTCCACCTTCTGCAGCGCCATCTCCTGCGTGTGCAGCCTTTCGGTGAGGTGTTCGCCCTCCGACGCCGTTTCGAGCCTTGCCTTGTCTATCTCCACGACCCTTGCGTTGAGCGTCTTTTTGCGCTCTTCGACCTCTGCAATCTTAGCGACGAGTTCGTCCAGTTTTTTCTGTTCTTCGTCGGAGAGAGCCGCCCTTGCAGCCCTGTCGAGGAAGTCTGAAAGTTCCTTCTGCATATCGGGCACGAGCGCCTGCAGCGACGCCGCCTTCTTTATGAGCCCTTCCTTTTCGGCGGAAGAACGCCACGCGCTCTCCCTGTTGGACTTTATCGCGCTCTCGAGCGAGGCAAGCTCTACCTGCATCGAATTGAGCTTTTCCATCTTGCGGTTACGCTCTTTTGTGGTCTGCTCGTACTGCTCGCTGACGCTGTCCATCTCCGACGACGCCTTGTCCGACTGCTCCGAGAGCGTGCTTGCGCCCTTCGAGGTCGAGGAGTATTCGCTGTCCAGCTCGGCAAGTTTTGCCTCTATCTGCGACTTAGACTGTCTGTAAACCGAATATTCGCTCTCCTTGTCGGTGATGTTGAGCATCAGGTTGGAGAGTTTCTGGTTGGCGGTCGCAAGGTCGAGACGGGCATTTTGCAGCTTTTCTTCGAGTTCGCGGCTTGCCGTCCTTGCAGAGGCAAGCTCGCCCTCCGCCTCTCTCTTCTTTTCTTCCGCGCGCTGAAGCGCGGTGCGCTTGGAGGCAATCTCGTCCGAGATGTCCTTGAGCTTTCTCTCGTTGGCGAGCAAGTTCGCCGAATTTTCCCTGCGGCTCCCGCCCGTCATAGAGCCCGACGTTGCGATGAGGTCGCCGTCGAGCGTGACAATCTTGAATGCCCTGGGATATCTGCCGGCGATTATCGTCGCGCTCTGAATATCGTCGCATATCAGGGTATTGCCGAGGAGGTTATGTATTACGTTTTCGTACTTCTTGTCGTAGCGGACGAGGTCGATTGCAAGCCCTACCGCGCCCATCTCGTTGCAGGCGGACTTTATCTGCTGGCTTTCGTATCTGGGGCGGAGCGCCTCGATGGGCAGGAACGTGACCTGACCCGCCCTGTTGCTCTTTAAATACTGAATGAGGTATCTCGCGTCGTCGCGCGTTTCGGTTATCACGTTCTGCATTGCGCCGCCGAAAGCCGTCTCTATCGCCACCTCATACTCCTGGTCGCAGCTCACGACGTCGGCGATAAGTCCCATTATCCTCGACGAGAGCTGAGGGTTTTCCTTGGCGTCGGACATAAGCCGCCTTACCGAATAGACATAACCTTCAAACTTATCGCGGAGCGCCGTATATGTCCTGAGGCTCTGCTCTAAAGAGGAGATCTGCGCCTCGGCGTCGTATATGCGCCTTACATATGTCTGGAATTTCTCGTTTGCGGCGGTGACTGCCTCCCTTGCCTTTTCGGTGAGTTCGTTTTCTTCGCCGAGCAGTTTATTGAGCCCCTCCTGACCGGAGAGCACCTCCGCATACTCCTTTTTAAGTCTGTCGTGCTCGGACCGGACGTTCTTCATAGCCTCGTCCATCTCGCCCAGCCTTTCCATAAGGAGCTCCTTCTTTGCCGAAAGCGAGCCGATGTTTTCCTTTATCTCGGTGAGGTCCTTGAAGGTATCCATTACCTTCTTGCGGTGCTCGCCCGTCATAATCTCGTAATTTGCTATGCTGTCGGAGAGCGCGGAAATCTCCGCCTTGAGCTGCTCGCTCGCCGCGTTGAGCTTTTCCATTCTCTCGCTGTTCTTGTTGGCGTATTCCTCGAAGCGGCGTATCTCCCTGTCGAGTTCGACGGTGCGCTTTGCCGAGAACGCCAGCTCTTCCTGCGCCTGTTGAAGTTTGTACTTTACGGCGTTCGCCCTCTCCCTGAACAGCTTGCTTTCGCCCGTGCTCCTTTCAAGCCCGACGGTGAAGGCAAGGCGCTCTTCATTGAGCGATTTTAAGACGCCGTCGGCGCCCGACAGCGCCTCCCTGCACTTTTCGTAGTCGGAGAGCAGCGAATTTGCAAGCTCGGTATTCTTTTCGATTGCCTCCGTAATCTTCTGTATGCGGGAATTTATCTTGTCCCTCTCGCCCGCCGCGCCGTCGTGGCGGTAGATGTAGGTGTTTATCTCGTGCATACGGAGGTTGGAATACAACTCGTTATACTTCCTCGCGTTGTCCGCCGCCCTCGAAAGGGGGGCGAGCTGGCGCTCTACCTCCTGCATTCTCTGCGCATAGACGAAGAGGTTGTTCTTCGAGTAATTCAGCTTTCTCTCCGCGTCCGCCTTTCTGTCCTTAAATACGACTATGCCCGTCGCCTCTTCAAATATGGAGCGGCGCTCTTCGGGGCGGGAGTTCATTATCTGTGCAATTCTGCCCTGACCGATAATCGAATAGCCCTCCTTCGCCGCGCCCGCGCCGTGCAGGAGCCCCGTCAGTATCTTCATCCTCGAGGGCTGCTGATTGAGGAGGTATTCGCTGGTGCCGTCCCTGTAGAGGCGCCTTGTCATCTCCAGCTCGTCGGCGTCGTAGTCAAATATGCGGTTGGTGTTGTCGAAGGTGAGAGTTACCTCGCAAAAGCTCATCTTCTTGCGCTTTTCGGTGCCGTTGAAGATGACGTCCATCATCTGCGAACCTCTCATCATCTTTGCCGACTGCTCGCCGAGAACCCAGCGGATTGCATCGGCGACGTTGCTCTTGCCGCACCCGTTGGGACCTACAATACAAGTTACGCCGTCGGTGAGCGGAATTTCCGTCTTGTCGGCAAACGATTTGAAGCCTGTTAGTTTAATACTTTTGAATTGAACCATATTATTTACCGTCCGTCGCGGTCGTTATGAATTCATATGCCTGCTTTGCCGCAAGCTTTTTTGCCTTGGCAAAGTTGCCCGCCTCCGCCGTGAACGTGTGCCCGCCGAGCCGCACGCTGACGCGCATTACGGGTTGCCTCGCCGTACCCGTCTGCTCCTTGACGTATTCTGGCAACTTTTCGCCCCGCGCCTGCAATATCTCCTGCAGGGCGGAGATGTAGTTGAAAGACGCCTTGAGCGGCGAAAGCGTGGAGAGCGCGAACTTCTTCGCCGCCTCCATTCCGCCGTCGAGGTATATCGCCGCCGTCACCGCCTCATACGCGGAGGGAATTGCCTTGAGGTTGTGCGTGTCGCCCTTGTCCTTTATTAGCTCCCTGTCGAGCCTGAGCTTTTCCGATACTAGCGTGAGCGCGTTGTCCGACAGATATTCCTGCTTTTTCTGCGTTATCTCTCCCTCCGAAAGCCCCGCAAGATAGTACTTTTCGGCGACGATGAAGGTGAGGAGCGCATCGCCAAGGCACTCTAAACTCTCGTTATTTCTTTCGCCGTCGAACGACGACAGCGTGAGCGCCAGGCGGAGATAATCCCTGTTTCTGAACTTATAGCCGAGGCGTCCCTCTATTGCACCATAATTCATTTACTCTTCCTGCCCGATGAGGTTGTCGAGGTCGACGTCGGAGAGCATTTCCTCTATCTTGGGAATGAGCCCGTTGCGGTATATGGTGAGCGCGTTGAGTATGGAATTTTTTATTGACACGGGCTTGGATGAGCCGTGGCTTTTGACTACTACCTTCTTTAAACCTATCAGGAGAGCCCCGCCGTACTTGTTGAAGTCGAGGTTCTTTTTAAGCCTCTTTATAGCACCCATCATAAAGAGCGCGCCTATGAGCGCCGCCGGCGTGGAGGTGAACTGCTTTTTCATATTGTCGAGTATCATCTTTGCGCAGCCCTCCACCGACTTGAGGGCGACGTTGCCCGTAAAGCCGTCGGTGACGACGACGTCGACGTCGCCGTAGTTTATGTCCCTGCCCTCTATGTTGCCGATGAAGTTTATGCCCTTCATCTGCGCGAGATATTTATACGTCTCCTGATGAAGGGGATCGCCCTTATGCTCCTCCGTGCCGTTGTTGAGAAGCCCTACTCTGGGGTTGGGCATATTGAACCCCGCCTGAGCGTATGCCGACGCGAGCAGGGCAAACTGACAGAGCATTACGGGCTTGCACTCCGCATTGGCGCCGCAGTCGCAGAGCAGCGTGGTGCCGCCGCGCACGTTGGGGAGCGCGGGGCAGAGCGCAGGGCGCTTAATTCCCCTTATCCTGCCGAGAATGAGCTGTCCGCCGACAATCGTCGCGCCCGACGAACCAGCCGTGACCAGCGCGCAGATGTCATCCTGCTTTTTGAGCATCCAGTATGCCGCAATAAGCGAGGACTGCTTTCTCTTGACCGCCTCCGTGGGGCTGTCGTTCATATCTATTACGTCTGGGCAGTCGACTATCTCCAGCCTTGACTTGTCGTACTTGAATTTGGAGAGCTCGGCTTCGAGCACCTCCTTCCTGCCCGTCATTATGATGTATAAATTGCTGTCCGCCCTGAGCGCCTGAACGGCGCCTTCGCACGTCGCCTTGGGGGCGTTGTCGCCGCCCATTCCGTCGAGAATTATCTTATCCATAGAAATTTCCTCTGTCCTTATCCTTATGATGTCGATATCGGCCGAAAAAGATGTCGGCAAGGTAAAAATATTCCTTCTAAAATTATAACACAAAATTTTTTGATTGACAATGATTTGCGACGCTTAAAGCCCGCAATTTTTATATGGATAAAAAAACGATTGACATAATTCGGGGCGTCTGTTAAAATGATATAAGATGAGCGGCGGAGAGCCGCGGCATTTGCACAGCATACGGAAGGTTGGCTGAGTGGTCGATAGCGACGGTCTTGAAAACCGCTGAAGTGAGAGCTTCCGGGGGTTCGAATCCCTCACCTTCCGCCATTAGGGAATAATACGAACTCTGAAAACGAGTTCGTATTATTCTTTTCTGTTGACTACTTCGGTATTGTTGTAAAACGCAAATGAGTACCCCAAATTTTGCCGTTTCGGGAGGCTCAGCGTAGCACAGCTTTCGCGGAAGTCAATGCGAAAAATTATCGCTGAAAAATCGAATAAATCATAACGGTGAA
>CASEDP010000006.1 GCA_949286835.1 uncultured Clostridia bacterium
GACAGTATTTTTGATTTCGTCAATTTTGATTATACCACAAGATCTCTGTATGAGCCTTTTTTTGCCCACAGGTGTTGCACTTAATATTGTAATTCACCTGCACGATAAAATCCCGCCGCGCAACTTTTGCGCGGCGGGATTTTTAAATAAATTTTAAGATAATAAAAGTCAGTTGTTTCCCCCGTCGCCGAAGATGGAATTGATTATTCCCTTGCCGAGTTTTTTGCCTATCTTTTCCTTGAGAGAGGGCTTTTTGGGCTTCTCCGCCACCTCTATGCTGCCCTCCAGGTTCATATCCTTACAGGGGTTGACGTTGACATAGCCGCACTCCTCCGCATAGCCGAACACGTTTTTGAGCACGCCCTCCGTGACCGCCTTGTCCTCTTCGGGAACGAGCTCCAATGCGGAATAGATGTTGCTTACGGTGATGGTCTGGATGTACTTCCTGCCGAGCGAAGGCAGAAGGTTGCCGTCGACAATCCTGCCTATGTCCTCAACATATTCCTTGCTTACCTTTTTTATCGTCTTGTGATTTCCGTTATCGGAAACGAGGAGCTGATACCACTCCAGCACGACGAACGAAAAACGCCTTCTAATCTTCGTGGGCGAGAGCAGCCAGCGGGCAAGTCCGCCGAAGCCGCCGAAGATGAGCGGCAGTGCGGAGAAGATGACGAATACTATGGAAACTATCGTTGCGACGGTGTTGAGCGCGATCGACATACTGTCGTCCGTGCCCGAAATTGCGCTTATGACTATCGCCGTGATACCCATAATAAGCGACACGACGCGCGTCACGTACCGCAAAATCTTGAGGGTGTTGTTCTTCTTTTTTACATTTTTGGTCGTAGAGCTGCGCGACGACACAATCGAAAAGACTATGACGGCGACGGTGAGCGCGGCATAGACGCCGATTATCGTATATATTATTACCTGCGACGCAAGCGAAGTTATCTTGGTTATGCCGCTGAATATCATAAACGCGACGTACAGCAGCGTAAAACAGATTGAGCCTATCGTGCCGACAAAGTTGAGCCTGCGCTTTATCTGCGCCCTGTTGGCATATACCGACTTGATAAGGCACCTTATGTCGTAGACGTCCTTGGCGAGTGTGAACGCCTCGTCCGCGGATATCTTGTGTATGACCTTCCTCGGGTCCTGCACGGTTTCCGTCTGTTCTTCGCCTGAATATCTTTCATCTCTCATAGCAATATTCCCCTTTTACAACAGTTGTCCGTAGAGCGCGTAGAGCTCTTCGAGGTCGGCGCGCACAGACTGTAACTTTTCGAGCACGCCGTTGAGTTTTTTATAGTCGCCCGTCACGTCGGGGTCGGAAAGGCTGGCGTTGAGCTGCCCTTCCTCCTCTTCGAGCGAGGCAATTTCGCCCTCTATCCGCTTGATTTCCGCCTTTTTCTTCGCCTCTTCCGCCCTGTCCTTCTTAGAGCGGTAAGACGTCTCTCTCTGTCTTTCGTATTCGGCGCGGCGGAGCATTTCTTCCCGCTCCTCTTCCTGCCTTTTAAGCCTTGCCTTTTCCTCTTTGTATCCCTCGTAGCCGCCGTCATACTGCGCAAGTTTGCCGCCCTCTATTTCAATTACCCTGTCGGCGAGCGCCGTGATGAAGTATCTGTCGTGGGAGACGAAGATGACCGTGCCGTCGAACTCCTTAAGGGCGCTTTCGAGGCTCTCCCTTGCGGGCAAATCGAGGTGGTTTGTCGGCTCGTCGAAGACGAGGACGTTTCCGTGCGAATTTTCAAACACGCACAGCGCGAGCTTCGCCCTCTCCCCGCCCGAGAGTTCGCCGACCTTTTTGTGCATATCTTCGGGAAACAGCCCGCACCTTGCGAGCGACGCCCTGACCTCCGTCTGGGAATAGGCGACGTGACGCGACCACAGCTCGTCCAGCACGGTATTATGCGGGTCGAGGTTGGCGTTTTCCTGGTCGTAGAGCGAAAACTTTACGAACCTTCCGACAGTTATCGCGCGGTTTCCGCCGCCGCACACCTCGTGCAGAAGCGTAGATTTTCCCGCGCCGTTTTCGCCGACGATAGCCACCTTCTGACCGCGCATAATTTTAAACTGCCCCGCTGATATGAGGCGTTTGCCGCCTATTTCGAGATTTAATTCGTCGCAGCTTAAAACTATCTCTGCAGGGCGGTCGGAACAGGTAAATTTAAAACGCGGCGGGGCAGGCGGAGTGAAAGGCTTTTCGAGAATTTCCATTCTTTCGAGTTTATTCACTCTGCTCTGCGCCGACCTTGCCGTGGTTGCGCGGACGATGTTCTTATCTATATACGTCTGCAACTTTTTTATCTCTTCCTGCTGCTTTTCGTACTCCTTGAGGGCAAGTGCATACGCCTCCGATTTGAGTACTTTGTACTTTGAATAGCTGCCGGAATATGAGGTTAGCTTTTTGTTCTCTATCTCTATCGTCGTGCCCGTAACCCTGTCGAGGAAATATCTGTCGTGAGAGACGACGAATATCGCGCCCCTGAACGACAGCAGATAGTCCTCCAGCCAGTAGAGCGTATTTATGTCGAGGTGGTTTGTCGGCTCGTCCAGAATGAGGAGATCGGGCTGTTCCAGAAGCAGCCTTGCGAGCTTTAGCCTCGTCTTTTCGCCGCCCGACATCGTATCTATATGTCTGTCGTAGAAGTCGGAAAAGCCCATTCCGTTGAGCACCGTCTTTATGCGCACTTCGACGTTGTATGCGTCTGTGGCGGCGACATATTTATTCAGGCTTTCAAGCCGCGCCGACAGCCTTGCATATTCCTGCCCGCCGTACTCGCACGCGGTGAGCGCCGAAGATATTTCGCTGATTTTTCCGATTGCCGACAGCTCCTCGCGGAACACAGAAAGCATCTCCGCATAGACGGTATTGCCGCTTTCATAGCCGCCGTTCTGTTCGAGATAGCCAATTTTTATGCCGTTCCTTACATTCACGCTGCCGCTGTCCGCCGTAAGCTGACCGAGCATAAGCTTTATAAGCGTCGTCTTGCCCGCGCCGTTTTCGCCGACGAGGGCTATGCGCGCCCCTTCGTTTACGGCAAAGTTGACATCTGATAATATTAAGTTGTCACCGTAGCCGAAGGCGACGTCTTTAAACTCTGTAAGCATATGTCAATAGTCCCAATCGGGCACGAAAGCCCTGTCCGAACTTGTCCTGTCCTGCAAAAAAACGTTCTTTAAGCCGTATGCGCGCACGGCGTCCAGCGCGGCGGCATATTCCCTCTTTGTTATGGAACGCCGAAGTTCGGGAAAATTTTCAGCCTCGCCCATAGGCGTGAACTGGCTCATCAGGCTGAAATATACGCCGTCGCCCAATTTTGACACAAGCTCTATTATCTTTACGCTGTCATAGACGGCGAGCGGCATTATGAGGTGCCTTATTATGCAGCCCGACAGCATTTTGCCCTTTTCATCGAACGCGGCGGGCTTTTTTGCCATAAACTCCACCGCGGGAAGGGCGTATTTTGCATAGTCCTCCCTGCCCGTGTACCGCTTGGAGAGCAGCGGGTCTATGAACTTTAAATCGGGAAGGTATATGTCAGTAAAGCTGTCGGCAATTTTCAGCGTTTCAATCTTTTCATACGAATGTGTGTTGTAGACGACGGGGATTTTGGGGCGGTATATTGCAAACGCCTCCGCAATCCTGTCGACGTAATGCGTGGGGGTGACGAGATTTATGTTGTCCGCGCCCCTCTCCTCCAGCTCGCGGAAGATGTCGGCAAGTTCGCTAACGGTTATGTCCTTACCTCGCCTGTTGTGCGAAAGGTCGTAGTTCTGGCAGAACGCGCACCTTAAAGAACAGCCGCAGAAGAATACGCAGCCGCTGCCCTTCGAGAAGGAAACAGGCGGCTCCTCGAACGGATGAAGATAGTATTTTGCAATTTTTATGCCCGAAGCGCCGCACCTGCCCAGCTCGCCGACAGCTCTGTCGGCGCCGCAGTTTACGGGGCAAAGATAACATTTCATATAACCATTCTACCATATCGCATAAAAAATGTAAACCTATGCGCTTTTATTTGACAATACAATTTTTTACTGTTATAATTTCTGCCGTAACCTATAGAGAGTGTGCGAGAGAACGGCTCTGCGACCACACAGCAACCTGCAACGCAAGGTGCTAAGACCGTACCGATGGGGAGAATATTTTGTTTGAACCGTTCGGAAGCCGAACGGCATTTTTTTTGCAAATAAACTTTATTGAAGGACTGTATATGAAGAAATTTTTTACAAGCGAAAGCGTGACCGAAGGACATCCCGACAAGGTCTGCGACAACATCTCCGATGCGATTGTGGACGCAATCTACGCAAAGGACAGCAATGCGCGCTGTGCGGTGGAATGCTGCGCGGCATATGACAGACTGCTGATTATGGGCGAAGTGACGACGACCGCCGAAGTCGACTATGAGGCGATTGCAAGGCAGACGATAAAGAATATCGGCTATGATTTCGGCACGTTCAGCTATGACAAGTGCAAGATATCGGTTGCGATACACACGCAGAGCCCCGACATTGCCCTTGGCGTCAACAACTCTATGGAGAACAAGTCAGGCGCGGAGGACAAGGAGGACGAACTCGGCGCGGGCGACCAGGGAATGATGTTCGGCTATGCCTGCAGGGAGACCGAAGAGCTTATGCCCCTTCCCCTTATGCTCGCCCACAAGCTCGCAAAGAAGCTCACGGAGGTCAGGAAGAACGGCACCCTCCGCTATCTCCGCCCCGACGGAAAGACGCAGGTCACTGCGGAATATGACGACGGCGTGCCCTCAAGGATAGACGCTATCGTTATATCCTCCCAGCACGACGACAGCGTGACGCAGGAGCAGCTCCGAAAGGACATTATAGAGTATGTAATAAAGGCGGTCGTGCCCGCGCATCTGCTCGACGATAACACCAAATACTTTGTCAACCCGACGGGCAGGTTCCTGATTGGCGGACCCGAGGGCGACAGCGGTCTGACGGGCAGGAAGATTATAGTAGATACCTACGGCGGCGCGTGCGCGCACGGCGGCGGCGCATTTTCTGGCAAGGACCCCACAAAGGTCGACCGCTCGGCGACGTATATGGCGAGGTATATCTGCAAAAACCTCGTTGCGGCAGGGCTGTGCGACAGAGTTGAACTCCAGGTGGCGTATGCGATAGGCGTTTCCCGCCCCGTTTCGGTGTTCATAGACACGTTCGGCACGGGCAAGCTTGCCGACGACGCCATTGCAGAGATTGTAAATAGGGAGTTTGACCTCCGCCCCTATGCGATTATCAGAACGCTCGACTTAAGGCGCCCCATATACCTCAACACTGCCGCTTACGGACATTTCGGCAAGGACGAACTGCCCTGGGAAAAGTGCGACAGGACGGGCGACCTTAAGAAATACCTTACAAAATGAAGCTTTTAAGGCGCATTGCCGACCTGCTCTTCCCAGAAAATCTGACCTGCAACATATGCGGGAGGGAGATTTTTGACGGGGGATATCTGTGCGGCGAATGCGCAAAGACGCTGACAATGAACGACAGAGCGACCTGCCCCGTCTGCGGGCGCAGGACGAAGTTCAACGCGCTCTGCCTCGAGTGCAAGGACAAGGCGCCTCCCTATAAAAAGGCTGTTTCCGCGACGATATACGAGGGCGGCGCGGCGAGACTTATAATAGCGTTCAAGAGCGGTTCGCCCTACCTCAAGCGCTATTTTGCAGAGCTGTTGGAGCCGAAGTGCAGGCAGCTTGTCGGCGCGGACAGCATATGCTATGTGCCGATGACGGCAAAGGCAAAGCGCAAACGCGGATATAACCAGTCCGAAATACTTGCGAGGGAACTTGCGGAGCGCCTCTCCCTTCCCCTACTAAAGGGTGCGATCGTCAAGAAGAAGGACACGAAGAGCCAGAAAACGCTGTCTTTCAAGGACAGAGCGGAAAACCTCAAGGGCAGCTTTACCGCATATAGGGAAAAGGTTGCGGGGAAGAGCATAATTCTCGTCGACGACGTTCTGACCACGGGCGCAACCGCGGAGGCGATTACGCGGGAGCTCCTCAAAAAGGGCGCAAAGTGCGTCTATCTTGCGACGGTTGCTTCGGTCGAGTTCAAAAGACCGCTTTAAATTTTCAGTTTTATAAAATAAGTTGAGGCGGGCGGCATTTAAAAAAAATGCCGCCCGCCTCTGTCGTTATTTTTTTATTGAACTCTGCCGAGCACAAAGTCGACGGAACAGTCGAAAAACTGCGCGACCTTGACGAGATTGTCGATTGAAGGCAAAGTCTTGCCGATAAGCCAATTATAGAGCACGCTCCAAGAGGTCTTTGTCTGCTTTATGAAGAGATACTGAGATATGCCCGACTGCACGAAAAGAGCGCGAAGCCGCTCTGAAAAAACGCCGACGGGCTTATAAATTTCATCCTCGCAGGGGTATTCCTTTAACCCGAGCAAAAAATCCGCAGAACAGTTGAAATATTCGATAAGATCTATGAACGTCCTGTAATTCGGCGCATTTTTCGCGTTGAGAATATCGGAAAATTTTGACCGACCCGAGCCGAGAATTTCCGCTAACTGTACCTGATTTAAATTGTGTTCAGCCATAAGCTCTTTGAGGCTTTCAGACAGTTTCGACAAATTTACCATAAAATAGACCTTTTTCTACAATCTATTCTCTTCTGTTTGGCGACATATTTCTTGCCGTGTCGGAAAAAAGAAGGTATAATATAAGTACACAAGGCAAAGCGCGCTGCCGAGTAGAAAAATCAAAAAGGAGTACATAAGTAATATGTCAAAACACATCATCAAAAATACCAAAAACGGATACAGGACAGACGAAAAGATGCTTGCCGAGGAAATAAGGCTTGCGCTTTCGGACTATTTTTGCGGCGAAATAGTAGGCAAAGAAAAAGCCGTCCTCATAAATCTTGAGAACGGACAGAAATTCAGGCTGACGGTCGAAGAGACAGCCGTATAATTTGCATTTATAGTACAGTAGAATTAAAATGCCCCGAGTGCGGAAAATTTTACGCACTCGGGGCGAATTTCTTTTTGTCATAAGTTGAAAATATCACTCCTGCGGGTTGGAAATCATTGCGACAAACTCCGCCTCATCAATTATCTTTATGCCGAGTTTCTGCGCCTTTTCGAGCTTGGAGCCCGCTTCCTCGCCCGCAATGACGAGCGTCGTCTTTTTGGTGACGGAGCTAAGACATTCGCCGCCGTTATCCTCTATGATCTTCTGCGCGTCGCTGCGCTTATATCCCGAAAGTGTACCCGTAAGCACGACGAATTGTCCCGAAAATACGCCAACGGTATTGTGCTTTTCGGGCAAAGCCACCTCTACGCACCCCAGAAGTTTTTCAAGTTCCTGCGCGTTCAGGTCGTCGGCAAACCAGCCGACAATGGTCTTTGCGGTTGCCTCGCCTATGTCGTCAAGCTCTAAGAGTTCCTCCTCCGTGGCGCCTTTAAGCGCCTGCACGCTGCCGAACGCCGAAGAAAGCTGCTTGGAGGCAACCTTGCCGACGCCGTCTATGCCCAGCGCATATATGAACCTGTCAAGGGTAACTTTACGGCTCTTTTCGATTGCCGAAAGCAGGTTGCTTATCTTCTTGTCCTTGAAGCCGGCAAAGGCGGATACGTCCTCCGCCGTCAGCGAATACAGACGTGAGGGCGCGAATGTGCCGTATTTTTCGACGAGGAGGGTTGCCGTCGCCTCCGAAAAGCCCTCTATATCCATTGCGCCTTTACTTGCAAAGTGGCAGAGCGCCGCCACCATTCTGGGCGGACAGCTCCTGTTGGGGCAGAAGAGGTTTGCGCCTACCTCCGAAAGGGGCGTGCCGCAGAAGGGGCAGGTCGTCGGCTTTTCGACCTCTACGCTCTCGCCCGTGTGCGAGATGCTGCCCAGAATTTCGGGTATGACCTCGTTTGAACGGCGGATGAGCACTCGGCTGTTTATTCGGACATCCTTCCTCTTTATGTCGCCGAGGTTGTTGAGCGTCGCCTTCCTGACGGTTGCGCCGCCGAGCTCTACGGGCTCTACCTCGGCAAGGGGCGTCAGCTTGCCCGTCCTGCCCACCTGCCAGCGGACTGCCTTTACGACGGTTTCCGCCTCCTCCGCCTCGAACTTGTACGCCATTGCCCAGCGGGGGAATTTGTCGGTATAGCCTATCTGCTCCCTTACGGTGCAGTCGTCCAGCTTTATTACCGCGCCGTCGGTGAGGACGTCGATATTCTTGCGCTCTACCTCTATCTTTTCGATAGCGGCGAACACCTCCTCATCGGTCGAGCAGACCTCGAGGAAGGGATAGACCTTGAAGCCGTTTTTCTTTAAAAATTCAAAGTGCGCCCGCTGAGTGGGCAGTTCGCCCTCCGACATATAGTTGACATTATAAAATAAAATTTCCGGCTTTCTCTCCGCAGTAGCCCTGGGGTCGAGGTTGCGTATAGCCCCCGCCGCCGCGTTGCGCGCGTTCTTCAACTGCTCCTTTGCAGTCTTATTGTACTCCTCGAGGACGGAAAGGCGTATTATCGCCTCGCCCTGCACCTCAAGCGTGCCCTTATAGCCGATTGTCAGCGGGAAACTCTTTATGGTGAGGCACTGCGCGGTGACATCTTCGCCCTCTGTGCCGTTGCCCCTCGTGGTGGCGCGGACAAACCTGCCGTCCTCGTAGGTGAGGCACATAGTCAGCCCGTCGAACTTGTATTCGACGGTGAAGCGCGCATCGGGTACGATCTTTCTCACCCTTGTGAGGAAGGCGGAGAGCATTTCATACGTAACAGATTTGTCGAGGCTGTAAAGCCTGTGAATGTGTCTGCGCTTTTCAAAGCCCTTTACGGGCTCGCCGCCCACCCTCTTGGTGGGGCTGTCAAACTCGACGTGACCGCTCTCCCTCTCGATTGCAACGAGCTCGTCATACAATCTGTCGTATTCCCTGTCGGGCACGGAGGGATTGTCGAGAACGTAGTATTCATACGCCCACTTGTTGAGCGTGTCTATGAGATATCTTACCCTGTCCTTCATCTTAAAATCTCCAGCGGCGCAAGAGATGCCGAAAGTTCCTTTATGCCCTGATTTTCAAAGGCAATGTTGACGACCGCGCCCCCGTTCTTGAGCGAGATCACTGTACCTGTGCCGAACTTGGGGTGCCTTACCTTCATTCCGACGGTATAGCTCTTTGCGCCCGACGGGGACTGTTTTGAGGTATTCTTCGCCGAACCGAAGGAGGACGACGCAGAAAAGGTCGGCTTTTCAGTTCTGTAATTGGTGCGCGGCACGTCGGGGACATAGCCCTCCTCAGAGGCGTACACCGCCTTGCCGCGCGGCTTTTCATCCCAGAAGTCGCCGTCGTAGCCCCTCTCGGAATAGTCCTTCTTGCCGCCGTAGCCATAGCCGCCGTATGCGCTCTTAGTGCTTGAAGAATTGCCGTAAGTGTTGGGATAACCGCCGCGGTAGCCGCCCCTGCCGTATCCGCCCGAATAGCCGCCCTCGGTCTGTTGCACGCCGAGCAGCGACGAGAGTTCGCCTATAAAGCGCGAGGGACTTGTCGGCTCTCTCCTGCCGTAGAGATAGCGGCTCTTGGAGCGCGTAAGCCAGAGGCACTTGCGCGCCCTGGTGATTGCTACGTACATAAGCCTGCGCTCCTCTTCGAGCGCGGCGGGATCCGCCTCCGCGCGGGAGGTGGGCATTATGCCGTCCTCCAGACCGCAGATGAACACGTTGTTGAATTCAAGACCCTTTACGGAATGTATGGTGGCAAGCGTGACGTAGTTGCCGTCGTCCATATCGTCCGTATCGGAGGAAAGCGTGACCTGGTTGAGATATTCGTCGAGCGTGGCGTCGGGGTTTAGACGCGTAAAATCGTCGACGGCGGCTATGAACTCGTCTATGTTGGCGAGCTTGCCGTCGCCCTCGTCCGTGCCGTCGTCATATGCCGTCTTTATGTCGGTGCGCTCTATTATCTTCCTTACGAGCTGACCTATGTTGAGCGACTGCGCGTCGATTACAAGCTCCTTGATTGCGCCAGCAAAGTCGGAAAGCTTGCTCTTTGCCGCGCTCGTCAGCTTCAACAGCTCTATATCGAGACAGGCGTCATAAAGCGATAGACCGTTTTGGTCGGCATACTGCTGCATAACTTCCAGCGTCTTTGCGCCTATGCCTCTCTTGGGCACGTTTATTATCCTTGTGAGCGCCTCGTCGTCGAAGGGATTGGAAATGAGGCGCATATAGGCGAGCATATCCTTAATCTCCTTCCTCTCGAAGAAGCGGAAGCCGCCGAACACCTTATAAGGTATGCCGTATTTTGTAAACTCCTGCTCGAACGCGCGCGTGATTGCGTTTATGCGCATTAGCACGGCGAAATCGGAGTACTTTGCGCCTGTGTAGACTGCGGCATTTATCGTCTTTGCTGCAAAATATGCCTCGTCCGCCTCCTGCTCCGACTGGACGTACTGCGGCTTATAGCCCTCCTCCGCGTCCGTCCACAGCGTCTTTTTGCGGCGCTTGCCGTTGTTGGCGATTATGGTATTTGCCAGCTCGAGTATGGACTTGGTGGAACGGTAATTGCGCTGCAGCTTATAGACCTTGGCTTCGGGATAGTCGCTGTCGAACTTTAAGATATTTTCTATCTCCGCGCCCCTCCAGCCGTAAATGGACTGGTCGTCGTCGCCGACGGCAAACAGATTGCCGTGCACAGAGGCGAGCATTCTTATTATTGCATACTGCACGGAATTGGTGTCCTGAAACTCGTCGACGAGAATATAGCGGAACTTGTCCGAAAGGTATGCCTTTGCCTCGGCATCGCGGGCGAGCAGGCGCTTGGTTTCAAGCAGCAGGTCGTCGAAGTCGAGCGCGTTGTTGCGGCGCAGGTGGTCGTTATAGCTCTCGTATACCCTGATTATGTCGTCAATCCTGCGCTCATCCTTATAGCGCACGGCATACTGGTCGGGATCGAGCCCGAGCATCTTTGCGTTGCCTATGTGGAATTTTACGCTCTTAAGCAGTTTTTCGTCGTCGAGGTCGAACTCCTGAAAGCACTTCTTTATGACGTTGTTGCGCTCCGTATCGCTGTAAATGGAGAAATTGGGCTTAATGCCGGCGCTCTCGCCGAACTTTCGGAGTATGCGCACGCACATAGCGTGAATTGTGCATATCCACATTCCGCCGAGGTCGCCGAGGATATCTTCCAGCCTGACGCGCATCTCCTTTGCCGCCTTGTTTGTAAAGGTAATTGCAAGTATATTAGAGGGCGGGCACAGCCCCTTTTCGAGTATGTATGCAATCCTCGAGGTGAGCACCCTGGTCTTGCCGCTGCCCGCACCCGCCAGCACGAGGACTGCACCCTCGGTGTCACATACGGGCTTTATCTGTTCTTCGTTGAGTTTTTCCAAAATGTCCTGCATATGTCTTATAATATCTCCGCCCTCAATTATACCACGGACAAGGCACGGTTAGCAAGGCAATTGCCGACGTTATCTGCCCTCTTTTTCTCGGCGGTATTTTTCAAGCGCTTCGACGTATTTCGATGACAGCTCCATTGTATAGCGTTGCCTTTCCTCGTAGCTGAGTTTTTCGTACTTCTCCCTGTCGGTAAGCCTTCCTATCGCGTCGGAAACTTCGCCGTAATTGTCAAGAAGTTCCTTTACCCTCAGATAAAAATCGTCCTTTTCTTCGCCCTTGATTACGTTCTTTACCCTGCTCAACGCATTGCTCCGCGCGCGGATTGCGTTTTTGCCGTTCCTTTCCGCCTCCAGAGCCGCGCCGTCAACGTCGCGCTGACACTGTTTCCAGAAATCCGACCTCAAGCGCTGTTTTGCCTGCTTTGCCACTGTTTTAAGATTGTCCATAAGCCACCCCCTGCCGCCGCCGCGACACAAATCATCATATTACGACAGAAAATTAAAAGAAAAAACTCCACCAAAGTTCATCTTTGGCAGAGTTCTTTAAATTTGCTTAGTTCTTATTTCTCTTTCTTGCTGCTTCGCTCTTCTTGCGTCTCTTAACAGAAGGGGATTCGTAGAATTCTTTCTTCCTGAGGTCGCCGATGATACCGTCGCGCGAGCACTTTCTTTTAAATCTTCTGAGTGCGCTTTCAACAGATTCGTTTTCGCCTACCTTGATTGTCGACATCTTTTCTTTCACCTCCCCTTGCGCTAAATTTGCGCCGCCTTGCGAACGCTAAAAGATTATAACAAAGACAACTTAGTTTTGTCAAACGATTTTACCGTGTTTAAGTCAATTTCATACGGAAAAATATGCATACGGAAAACAAATAAAAAGGGCGGAAAACTGACGCATTATGTCGCCTCTTCCGCCCTTTCGTCATTGAAGTTTTTTACTTCGCGTCTGCCTCGCGCATATCGTCCTTTCTGCCGGAAAGCAACAGTCCCCTGCCCGTAATCATAGGCGAGATGATGAGCCATACCGCCGCGATTGCCACGAGGATATAGACGATTATGGAGCCGACGCTCCTTGCACCGCCGAACATCCAGCCGACGAGGTTGAAGTCAAATATGCCGAACAGACCCCAATTGAGCGCGCCGACAAGTACGATGATGTAACTTAACAAGTTGACAAAAACCATATTTTAATCTCCTTTAAGATTGGCTGCGCCGTCAGCGCCGCCTTTAATATGATTTTCTGCAACCCGCGTCTTTTTATGCGCGCGAAGGTCAATTATTTTTCGTAGACCTCTCTCCTGAGCACGCCGATATAGGGCAAAGAGCGGTACTGCTGGGCATAGTCGAGCCCGTAGCCGATTATGAACTCGTTGCCGACGTCGAAGCAGTTGAAGTCGGAGTACATATCCACCTCGCGCCTGGAAGGCTTGTTGAGAAGGGTGACAATCTGCACGGTGGAAGCACCCCTGTCGAGGAGCAGCTTTTTGAGCAGCATAAGCGTCCTGCCACTGTCGATTATGTCCTCGACTATGAGCACATCCTTGCCCTTGACGTTGGCGCTTATGTCCTTTTTGATCTTGAGCGCGCCAGACGTCGTACCGTCGCCGTAGGAAGAGACGGACATAAAGTCGAACTGAATGTCGTGGTGAAGCTTTCTGACAAGGTCGGCAAAGAACATTACCGCGCCGTTGAGAACGCATATGGCGATTACGCTGTCGTGCGGCAAAGCCTTGTCTACCTCGGCGGCAACTTCTTCAATCCTCTTCTGAATGACCTCTTCGGTGAAGAGTATCTTCTCGCAATCGGGGTGCATTGTCTCTTTAGTATTCATTGTTATCCTCTCATTTTCCGCACAGATATGCGCATTTATTTTGCCGTTGCCGCAACACAGATAAGATATGCCGCGCGCACGGTTTTTTCCGTTATCTTTATCCTTTCGGATATCTCCGCCCCGCCGACGGCGAGCACGTCGCCGCCATCCGCGATCAGGGGCAACAGCTCCCTTTCGCCCTGCGGAATTTTTTTGTCCGTGAAGTAGTCGCCGAGCGACTTGGTGCCGCCGCCGAATTTGGTGAATTTATCGCCCTTTTCCCTGAAGCGCACGACGGCGCCCTCGGGAATTTTATCGGCGTCGAAGGCAAGCGCCTTTAAGTTGCTTGCGCCCGAAAGCAGGCGCTCCCTCTCGCCCTCGTCGTACAGGACGCAGAAGAGTTCGCCGCAGTAATAGTATGGCTGAGGCGCAGACGCCGCAACTTTGAAGGGTACGGGTAGACATTCGCCCCTTGCCAATTCCCCGGTTATGGCAATTCCGTCCGACTGCTTAACCGCCAACAACCCCAAAAAAGAGAACTTTTTCCCGTTTTCGCCTCCTGAAAGGGAATACAGCCTTTCAAACTGGTCAGAGGTATAGTCCTTTTTACAAAATTTTTCTGCGACGACGATTGCCGCCGCACGCTTGAAGATTACTCTTTCGGCGCAGGGGGCGACAATATACCCGCCGCGACAGGGCTTTACGTATGCCGAAGCGACGCGGTTTAAATACTCCTCATCCTCGGCAACCAGCCGCGAAAAGCGGGAGATGTTCTGCACCGCGCCGGGGACTGCCTGCTCGAGCAGGGGAATGACGCCGTGCCTCAACTTGTTGCGCGTATAGTCGTCCGAAAGGTTTGTGCTGTCGGTGACATAGTGTATGTCGTTTTCGGCAATATACTCGTCGATTTCCCGACGGGAAACGCCTATGAGCGGGCGGATATAGCCACGAGGCGTCCTCTCCCTTATGCCCGCGGCGCCTGAAAGAGAGGAGCCCCTTGCAATGTTGAAGAGCACAGTTTCGGCGTTGTCGTTCATATGGTGGGCGGTGGCGACAAAATGCGCCCTTCCCTTACTTAAAATTTCGTCGAAGCAGCCGAGCCGCCAGTTCCTTGCCGACTTCTCGTCGGCGAGATTGAGCCCCTCGGCAGAGAAAAAATACAGCTCTATGCCGCGCTCTTTGCAGTAATCGGCGACGAACAGGCTGTCCCTGCGGCTCTCCTCCCCCCTGATGCAATGGTCGCAATTGACCGCGCACAGGGTTATGCCGTATTCGCCGCTATGCCTGACAAGATAGTGAGCGAGCGCCATACTGTCCTTGCCGCCCGACAGGGCGACACAGATTTTCTTGTCCCTGTACGGGGTAAGGTCGACTTTCATAGCAATAATTATAACACCTGAAGCGCTTTAAATCAATAAGACGGAGAGCCTTTCTCCGCCTTTTTGTATTTATTTTGAAAATAACTTGGAAACGCCCGTCTTTATTGCAGCCTCCGCCACCGCCTTTGCAACGCTTTGGTGCGCGCTCTTGTCGAACGCATAGGGCAGAATGTAGTCGCGCGAAAGCTTATCGTCGGAAACGCACGCCGCAATCCCGTAGGACGCCGCCATCATCATATCGAAGTTTATGGCGGTCGCGCGCACGTCGAGGGCGCCCCTGAAGAGCCCGGGGAACACGAGCACGTTATTTATCTGATTGGGGTTTTCCGAAGAGCCGGTGCCGTGAATGAACGCGCCCGCCTCCCTTGCGTCTGCAACCGAGATTTCGGGAACTGGATTTGCACAGGTGAAGAGAACGGGCTTTTCAGCCATACTCCTGACCATATCCTTTGTAAGGCAGTTTGCTGCAGAAACGCCTATGAACACGTCTGCGCCGACAACCGCGTCGGCAAGTTTGCCCGTTACCCTGCGGGGGTTGGTCGACCTTGCAAGTTCGCGCTGGGCGGCGTTGAAGTCGTCGCTGTCGGCGATTATGCCCGCCTTATCGCAGGCGATTATGTCGTTTACGCCGAAACGTGTGAGGAATTTGGCAATTGAAATACCCGCCGCGCCCGCACCGTTTATGACGACCTTGATATCCTCTTTCTTCTTGCCTGCAAGCTTTAGAGCGTTGATGAGCGCCGCCGTTACGACTATCGCCGTGCCGTGCTGGTCGTCGTGGAATACGGGGATATCGAGCTCCTCTTTGAGCCTTGTTTCAATCTCGAAACAACGGGGAGCGGAAATATCCTCAAGGTTAATTCCTCCGAACGAACCTGCAAGCAGCTTTATGGTCTTAATAATTTCCTCTGTGTCCTTAGAGCGGATGCATAACGGGTACGCGTCCACGTCGCCAAATGCCTTGAAGAGGGCGCACTTGCCCTCCATAACGGGCATACCCGCTTCAGGTCCGATGTCGCCGAGACCGAGTATCGCCGTGCCGTCGGTTATGACGGGTACGGTGTTCCATCGCCTTGTAAGGGTAAAACTCTTTTCTGGGTTCTTCTGAATGGCGAGGCAGGGTTCGGCAACGCCCGGGGTATAGGCGAGCGACAGCTTTTCCCTGCTGTCGACTTCCACCCTTGCAACCATCTCTATTTTGCCCTTCCATTCCGCGTGTTTTTTCAGCGATTCTTCTCTGTAATTCATATCCGTGCTCCTTTTGCGTTACAGTATTATTATACAACCTGCCCGCCGCCGAAAGCAAGAAATTTTTTGCGGCAAATAAAAGAAAAACAGGTTGCCGAACTGACAACCTGTCTCTTTGAATTTTAATTATGATTACTTGATATCTGCAAGTGCGTCCTGAACGGCGAGGATTATTCTGCCGCTCGTCTGGGTAGCGCCGCTGTAGATAAAGTCGCCCTGGGAAGCCTGACCTGCTTCGTCGGTGTTGGGCTGACCTGCTTCGTCCTTGGAAACCTTTATTGCCATAACCTCATCTACGGTCTTGCCCTCATACTTCTTGAGGTATTCGGCAACGCCTGCCGCCTTGGAACCGTCGGTATCCCACGATGCGGTAACGTTCGTCCAGTTTTCGGGAATTTCCATAGTGGAAACTTCAACGATCTTGCCGTCCTTAACTTCTACCATAACCTTGATGCCATAGTAGTTGCCGGGCTTCCAGGCATTTTCGTAGCTGTATTCGCCGGTTACGACCTGCGTGTTGTTAAGCGCATTCTGGACTGCCTTTACGAACACGTTGGAAGAAACGGTTGCACCGCTTACAATAGTTTCAAGCTTATTTTCAGAAGCGGTATAAGTAGTGGTGAGTGCCTTTACTTCATCTACCGTCTTGCCGATAAGGCTGTTTACAAGAGCTTCCTTGCCGTCGTTGAAAGAGGTAGCCCACTTGTCACCCGTAGCTACTACGGAGGAATCTGCAATGGTGATTGCAGTGATAGCGCCGTCGGTAACGGTTACGTCAACGCCGATGCTGATGTTGGTTCCCCTGTAGTTAGTAACTTCGCTGCCCGTATAGGTTTCAGTCGCGGGACCGCAACCCGTAAGAGCGCCTGCGGTAGCTGCTACAGAAGCTGCAAGAACTACGCCTGCAACAAGCTTAGTAACTTTCTTCATAATAGAAATAACTCCTTAAAAATATTTCTTTTTAAATCGTCTGTATTCTACCATTTTGCAAAAATTATGTCAAATGATTTGCACAATTTTTACACAAAAATTACTACTCCGTTCTGAGAGCGACGACGGGGTCTTTCTTTGCCGCCGCCGATGCCGGTATGAGCCCTGAAATCAACGTTAAGATAATGCTCAGACCTATCATTATCAGCGCCTGCCACCAGGGAAGGGCGGCAATGCCCCAGAAACCTGCAAGCGCGACGACGATTACGTTAACTATGAGCGAGAGAAGATAGGTTATGAGTATGCCGAATATGCCTGCGGTAAGACCTATTATAAAGGTTTCGGCGTTGAAAAGCCTTTTTATGTCCTTCTTCCTCGCGCCGACCGCACGGAGTATGCCTATCTCCTTTACTCTTTCGACGACGGAGACATAGGTGATTATTCCTATCATCACCGTAGAGACGACGAGCGAGAGCGCCGTAAACGCAATGAGCGCGGCGGTGATCATCTGTATCATAGTATTGACCATATTTATTATCAGCCCCACGGTGTCGGTATAGGTTATTGTGTCCATAACTTCCAGGACGACTTCCTGCGTGACGCCGTCCTCGTCGACATAGGCATATGTCGCGCCGCTGTCGCACATATCGTTCCATACGTCCAGATAATCGGTTATTGCCGTCTTGCTCTCAAAGTTGGCGGGATATATTTTGATTGACGACGGCAAGTCGCTGCCGCCGAGCATTTCCGCAGTAACGCGAAGCATTTCGGAATTGTCGCCGCCGCTTCCGCCGAGACCGCCCAAAATCATATCCATTATAGAGCCGCTGTCATATATCGCCGAACTTCCCTTTAAGTGCACCTTCACTATTTCGCCCGCCTCGTTCTTTTCATATGTCGTATAGTGGAACGAGTAGGGAAGCGCGTCGAGATAGCCCTTTTCGGACGCGGCGATGTCCTTTACAATCTGACTTTCGCGGCTGTCGGAAAGCATATGCTCGGTAAGCGCATTGGTGTAGTAAAAACCGCTCTGCAGACAGCCGTATGAGATTTCATCCTTCTTCTGCAGAATGACCTTTACGCCGAGCTCTACTCCAGCGGACGTATCTATTTCTCCCGAAAGAGGAATGTCAATCGCGTGGCTGTTGCCATCGTCATCTTTCATCTCGGTGTAATAGAAATTATCCGAGAGATAGGGACGATAAAAGTAGCTGTTGCCGAGAGAAACGTATATCTGGTCGTTGGGATACCAGGTAAACTTTTTGGAGTTTTCGCCTATGAATTTGCCGAAATCCAGACCGCCGTCGCCGTAAAGTCCGCTGCCGACCAGCCCGATATCCTCATCATAGAAATCGCTGTCTACCGCCTTATAGGCATAGTTCAGAAACTCCTTCTGCGTAAGATAGCCGAATTGACCCATAACCAGGTCGGTGACCTCGTTTTCGGATACGACCATTATAAGACTGTTCTCGTCCTCGAAAATAGCCTTGAGCTGTTCGTCCGTAAGCGCGGCTCCGTCATAGGTGACGCCGCTTTCCGTTTCAGCCGCGAGAATGTCGTACTGGCTGAGCACGTATTCATAATTGTCCGGCAATTCTTCAAACGTTGCGACCGTTGAAACCGTGCCCGCAAAGTCCTTGTAGTCCTCCTGTTCCCTTAAAATCTGGGTGTACATACCCCTTATAGCCGTAACAGACGTCACCTGCGTCGCTTCGTCCTCGTCGGTTCCGTCGACGCGGAAATCGGTATAGATGTTGTTGGCTATGTCGAAGTCGTAGCCGTATTGCAACACTTCGAGATGTTCTTCGGGAATATCCTTGAGATATGCGAGATACGCCTCTGTTATGTTGTTGGTCTTGCTGAAGCCCTGCGAGAACGAGCCGAGGGTATCCATAAGCGACTGCACATACAGCTTGTCGTCGAGCTTGGTTATGTCGACGGAGGGCTCGCTCGCCATATTGAGGTTCATAAGCGAGGTATAATCGATTGCCGTCTGAGTGACCGAGACGGGGTTGCCTGAAAGCATATCGTCCTGCATCGAGACGATGTAAGAGTTGACGCCCGCCGAGATTGCGAGCACCATCGATACGCCTATTATGCCTATCGACCCCGCAACCGAGACCATTGCCGTGCGCCTGCGCTTGGAAAGCAGGTTCTTTAGGCTCAAGGACATCGCCATAGGAAGGGACATCGAAGTCTTATTCTTGGAGCCCTTGCGCTTTTTCAGCTCTTTCCTCTCCTTTTTGCTGAGCACCTTTTCCCCAGACCTTTCGCCCGCATAGGGCATACTGTCGCCCAGCACGATGCCGTCTTTGAGCCTTATAATTCTCGTCGAATACCTTTCGGCGAGCTCGGGATTATGCGTCACCATTATGACAAGCCTGTCTTTGGAAATCTCCTTGAGGAGCTCCATAATCTGCACGCTCGTAACAGAGTCGAGCGCGCCCGTCGGCTCGTCGGCGAGCACGATTTCCGGGTCGTTGATAAGTGCCCTGGCAATGGCAACCCTCTGCGCCTGCCCGCCCGAAAGCTGGTTGGGGCGGTTGTTTATCTTGTCGCGGAGCCCGACCTTTTCAAGCGCTTCGAGCGCCCTTCTCCTCCTTTCCCTGCGCGAAACGCCCGAAATCATCAGCGCGAGTTCGACGTTCTGCAGAATGGTCTGGTGGGGAATTAAGTGATAGCTCTGGAAGATGAAGCCTATCGAGTGATTGCGGTAGGTATCCCAATCTCTGTCGTTGAATTTCTTTGTGCTTACGCCCTCGATTATTAGGTCGCCCGAAGTATACTTGTCAAGTCCGCCGATGATGTTTAAAAGCGTAGTCTTGCCGCACCCGGAAGGTCCGAGAATACTGACAAATTCGCTCTTGCGGAAGTTGATAGACACGCCCTTCAGCGCGTGCACCGCCTCGTCTGCGACAATATAGTCCTTTTTTATGTTTACAAGCTGCAACATAATGTCTGACCGCCTCACTGTAATTTTATTCTACATAATATAATAGCACCCGCCCCATTGAAAAGTCAACGGAGCCGGGTGCGGGATAGCCATTATTCACAAGAATTTCAAAATATCGCGCTGTTGAATGCCGCATATTGCGGGAGCAATGCCTTAGGAAGACTTAAATTCTGCCTGCCATAAGGCGGGCAACGGTGCGCCCCTTGCCGAGTATGCCCATAATCGTGCAGAGGTCGGGAGAGTTGGACATTCCCGTCACGGCTATGCGCAGAATTTCCGCCACGTCGGAGACGCTGCCCCTGAAATTTTCGGGGTTGACCCTGTATTCGCTCATCTCGGCGGCAAAGCCGTGCGCGGCGGCAACCGCCTTGACCTTTGCAAACCAAGCCTGATTGTCGTCCGCCTCGTCATATACCTCGGCAAAATCGCATAGTATGCCGTTTACGGTCTCTCCGTCGAAGCGATAAGAATATTCGGGCGCGAAGGTATCGTCGAAGAAGTAGTCGAGCATTCTCACCGCGCTCTCCGCGCGGACTATGTCCTTGCGGCGCTTCTTTCCGCCTATGCCGCAGATGAGATTGATTATTTTAATCAGCATATCTCTGTCTGCAAAGTGTGCCCTGTCCGCATCGGTGCCGAACTCGTCCGTCCAGCCCTTGAGGAAGTCATATGTCTGCTCTGCCGAGAGCGTCGCAAGCTCGTTCCTAGAGACGTCGTTGAGCTTGTCGAGGTCGAAGAGCGCGCCGCTCTTGCCCATCTTCTCTATCGTGAACTTAAAGCCGGATATGTCCGCCGTGGGGTTCTTCCTCTCCCATTCCTCGAAGTTGGAATTGAGTATGGTCATAAGGTACTTGACGACCGCCTTCGGATAGTAGCCCGCCTGACGGTAATAGTCGAGCGAGAGCTCGGGATCCTTGCGCTTGGAGAGCTTGCGCTTGACGCCGTTATCCACCTTCATCAGCGAACAGGTATGCCCGTATGCGGGAAGCCTGAAGCCGAGTACCTTGAAGAGTTCGAGATGTATGGGCAGGCTGGAGAGCCACTCCTCGCCCCTTATGACGAGGGTCGTGCGCATAAAGTGGTCGTCTATCGCGTGGGCGAAGTGATAGGTGGGTATGCCGTCCGACTTGAGTATTACTACGTCCTGGTCATTTTCGGTGACGGTGATTTCACCCTTAATTCTGTCCCTGAAGATTATCTTGTTCTGCGTGTCGCCCTGAGATTTCAGCCTTATGACGAAGGGTTTGCCCTCTCCGAGGTTTTTATAGATCTCCTCCTCGGTGAGGTTGCGGCACTTTGCATACTTGCCGTAGTAGCCCGTAATTTCCTTGTTTTCGGTCTGCTTTGCCCTGACCTCGTTGAGCTCGTCCTCGGTGCAGAAGCAGGGATATGCAAGCCCCCTCTTTATGAGGTCCTTTACATACGCCCTGTATATCGACGCGCGCTGGCGCTGGTAGTACGGCCCGTACACATTGAGGGGCGAGGATATCTCCGCACCCTCGTCGAAGTTCAGCCCGAAATATCTGAGCGAACGAATGACAGACTCCACCGCGCCGTCGACCTTTCGCTTTAAGTCGGTATCCTCTATCCTGAGATAGAAAATGCCGCCCGTGGTGTGGGCAATTCTCTCGTCTGCAAGCGCGCTGTAGAGGTTGCCGAGGTGAATGAAGCCCGTTGGCGAGGGCGCGAGGCGCGTTACCTCCGCACCCTTTTTGAGCTGTCTTTCGGGGTATAACCTTTCAAACTCCTCCAGCGGGGGAAGTTCTTCGGGTATTAGTGTGTTGGCAAGTTTTTCCGTGTTCATAATTTATTTACCTTTGATTGTTGTCCGTTTTAGGGTTGTTTTCGTCATTTAATTTTTGCGCCCTGCGCTTCTGGTTGAGAGCCATTTTTTTATAGTAATGGAGCTTTACGGGGCTGATGAGCGTGAACAGAATTGTGCCCACGCAGACGCCTACGGCAATGCCGAGCAGGGTCATAAGGCATACAAAGCCCTTTTCGAGGGCGAGCGAAAAATTGACGGCGGCGAGCGCCTCCATCGTGTAATACAGCGAACTGCCGGGTACCAACGCGATTATCGCGGGCACTAAAATTACGGTTGCGGGCGTCCTGATTATCCTGGCGAGCACTTCAGAGGCGATTGCCGCAAAGAGCGTGGGAATGAATATTACGGTAAACACCATATCGTCCGTAGAGCCAAGCCATTCGGCAACGCCTATATAAACGCCGAACGTCAGAAGCGTTGCCAAAAGCGCCCACCATAGGCGCTTGCGGTTGAGATTGAAAAACATACATACGGACGCCGCGCCGAGCATACCGGAAACCAGGAAATAGACATAGTGCTGCCAGCCCGTCCTGACAGTTATGGGCATAAAGTCGGCGATGCTGTTTAAGACAGCCATCGACAGCCCGTACCCCGCCGCTATGACGACGGTGAGAAGAAGCCCGTTGAGTATCTGGAAAGTACCGCTCATCAGGTCGCCCGTGAACAGGTCGCGCACAGCGTTGGTTATCAGCAGCCCCGGAATGAGTATCATTATAGAGCCTATCATCACCATTGACCCGTGACATTCCATTCCCATTATGACGAACAGCTTGCAAAGCGAAATGCTTAAAAGTCCGCCGATGAATGACAGCAAAAATGTCGTTGCATAGGCATTCAGGGAGCGCGACGAGAATACCTCGTTGAGCGCCGCCATTATAAAGGCGACGATGAATGCAGGCAAGCAATCGGCAACCGTTCCGCCGAAAAATACGGCGTACGTGGCGGAAACCAACCCCGCGCCGAGCATCGTGAGGCGCCTGTCCCGCGGCTTGTTGTGAGATATCTCAAACGAGCGGCGGAACCCTTCGTCGAGCCCCACCCTTTTTGCGCAGATATCCCTTGAAAGTTGGTTGTATTTTTCGAGAAGGGCGAGGTTGTTTGCGGAGGAATACACCCTCTTCATAAAGGAAAACTCCCTTTCGTCCCTCGTCCTTATGGAGGCTATGACCATAGAGGGGAATGCGGCGACGTTGACCTCGTAGGCGCCGTAGGAGGAACAAATTCTGTCCACCGCAGTTTCCACCCTGGAAACCGAGCCGCCGCTCGACAATAAGCCCACCCCTATTTCGAGGGCGAGCTCCAAAACCCTGCCGTATTCGGCGCCTTCCTGACCTGCCGCGGCGCCGTTTTTTGCCATAACCTGACCTTCTGCCTGCATAACAGAAATAATTATACTATTATTTTTGAGTATGTCAACTTTTATTTTGTCGGCAGGTCTGACCCCGACAAAAAAATTGCCCCCGAAAATGCAGAGGCAATTCAAATGCTGCCAAGATTATCTCTCCGAGCAGTGGAAGATAAGTCCGACCGTGCCAGGACCGCAGTGCGCGCCGATTACGGGACCGACGTACTGCAGGACGACATCCGCAGCGGGGTATTCCGCCTTTATGTTTTCCACAAACTTTTCGGCGGCCTCCTTATAGTCGGCGTGAATGACGATTATCTTGTATTTGTCGACATCCTCTCCCCTTTCCTTCATATAGCCGATCATCGACGAGAGCGCGCGCCTGAAGCCCTTTTCCTTTGCGATGTTGACTATCCTTCCCTCGTCGTCGAAATGCAACACGGGCTTGATGTTGAGAAGGTTACCGAAGACCCTTGAAAGTCCCGAAACTCTGCCGCCCCTGTAGAGATACGTGAGATCCTCCACCGCGAAATATGTAGCAGTGTGCGCAGAAAGCTCCCTGACGTATGCTTCAAGTTCATCCATCGTGGCACCCTCTCTGTACTTGAGCGCCGCATAATATACGACAAAGCCGCAGCCCATAGAAATCGAACGCGTATCGACGGCGCGTATCTCCCTTTCGGGATATTTTTCCTTGAGGGCGGCAATTGCCCTGTCCATTGCGTCGAAGGTCTTGCTCATCGCGTGGGAGAAAGTGACATAGAAGATATCTTCCCCCTTTTTGAGCACAGGTTCAAAATACTCGGTGTAGATCTCCTCGTTCAGGGCGCTGGTCTTGGGCACTTCGCCGCCCTTCATAGCGTTGAAAAACGCCGCCAGGTCGGTCTTTTCGCCCATATCGTAGAAATATTCCTCGCCCGCAAGCGTATAGGGCATTTTTATTACGTTGAGCCCCAGCTCCTTTACGGTAGTATGCCAGAGTTCGCAGTTGGAATCACAGAATAACTGATACATTATTTTTTACCTCTTTAATTTCATTAAATTTTTAAAAATGCTCCTGCAGAAAATTACTTTGACCTGTTCGGCTTCTGAATTTTTCGCAGAATGAACCATACTATTATCATCACCTGTACGCCTGCCGCAACGATATAGAACGGCCAAAGTTCGACGTTGCCGCCAAAGACATAGGTGAACATATGCACGATGAGCGCGATTGACCACACTATCGTCGACGCGGCAATCGCAAGCACGAGACGGCTGTACCATACGGCCGAAAAGACGGTGAAAACTATCGCCGACACGAAGGGCGCGACGATATACGCAAAATATGCGTATTCGCTGACGGCGGTAATATAATACAGTATCATAAACACGCCCGTAGCTATGACCCACACCAGCCCCACCGAAAGCAGGGTAATGAGAAAATGTCGCTTGAACAGGTTAAGTCGCGGTTTTACGACCTTCTCGCTTTGCTCCCTTACCATATCGTCGAGCGTGATGTGATAGATGTCCGCAAGCTGAATGAGCACCCTTAAATCAGGTATGGACTCCCCACGTTCCCACTTGGATACGGCCTTGTCCGAATAGTTGAGCATTTCGGCAAGCTGTAGCTGGGTGAGCCCTGCCTGCTGTCTGAGCCTAACTAGATTTTCGGCAATAATCTCTTTCAAGTCCTTCATAGTTAGAGTATAACATATATATGCATTAAAATCAATGCAAAATTACGCATTTTTTAAGCTGATTTTATATAACTCTACCGACGGTAGAGTAGTTTTTTAACACGGTAGAGTTATTTTTAAAATCTGTTTACTCAATTTTGACAACAGGAGAGCGCATTGACGGGTTTGCCTGTTGTAATTACAGGCAATTAGCATTATACTGAATACAGACAGAGACATTAAGGCGGGCGAGTTTACCTCAGCCCCGCACGGGCTTTACCGTGCGTCCTATTTATAAGGTGAGATATGAGAAGTTTTGACATTATTGCAGATTCCGCAGCAAACCTTACCGACGAGATGATTGAAAAGTACAGCATCGGCGTTGTATCCTATTCGGTCAACATAGACGGCACGGAGATGGAATCCTATGTAAAGGGTGCAAACTCCGAGGAGATTGCAAAGAAGTTCTATGCGGCGATGCGCGAGGACAAAAATACCAAGACGACGCTTGTAAACGCAGGCAAGATAATCGACGCTGTAACCCCCTGCTTTGAAGCCGGCAGAGACGTACTCTTCGTCTCCCTCTCTTCAACGATAAGCGGCACCTATAACCAGGCAAAGTTTGCCGCAGAGGAACTGTCCAAAACCTATCCCGACAGAAAGATGCTGATATTCGACTGCTATAACGCAGGTCTTGCCGAAGGGCTGTTTGCGGTATATGCCGCAAAACTCGGCGATATGGGCTATACTCTGGACGAATGTTATGAATGGATGGAGACCAATAAGTTCAGAATGAACTCCGTCTTTACCGTATCCAACCTCAAGTACTTAAAGCGCGGCGGCAGAATTTCCGCCACCCTTGCAATTGCGGGAACGTTGCTAAACATAAAACCCATTCTCTGGGCGGACGAAAACGGCAAAATAGTCTCTATGTGCAACGAGAGGGGCAGGAAAAAGGCGATTGCCAAGCTTGCAGACACCTTTGCCGAGAGGGTCGTCGACCCCGAAAACCAGATTGTTGCGATTGCGCACGCCGACTGCGAGGAGGACGCGCTGGCGCTGCGCGATATGGTTATAGAGCGCGGCGCAAAGGAAGTCGTGATTGCGATGTTCGAGATATGCACGGGCTCGCACGTAGGTCCCGGAAGCCTTGCGCTCTTCTACCTCGGCAAAGAGCGCGGAAAAGAGGAGAAAAAGAGTTCTGCACTCCTCCAGAAGGCGCTTTCGATCTTCAAGAAGAAGTCGTAACTCTCTGCGCAACTCTCATACGCGGCAGAAAGCGACGCCGTATTGTGCGTCAAAATGCCGAATAGCGTAATAAATGCCATAGGCGGGATAATTCCGCGCGGCTCAACAATGTTATATTGTGCATTAAATTTTGATTTTAGCTTAAACGGCAGCCGCCGAAGGTAAGTTTGATTACCTTCGGCGGCTTTACTTTTCTATTCAGAAGATTTATCAGAGAATGTCGATGTGCTCGCCCGCGAGCGCCTTGTTCATACTCCTCACTGCGCAGAACTTGCCGCACATTGAGCAGGTGTCGTCGTGTTCGGGGCTTCTGTCTGCGCGGATTGCCTTTGCCGTTTCGGGGTCGATTGCGCACGCCCACTGTCCCTCCCAGTCGAGCTTGCGCCTTGCGTCCGCCATCTTGTCGTCTATATCCCTTGCACCCCTTACCCCTTTGGCTATGTCTGCGGCGTGAGCGGCTATCTTGGAGGCGATTATGCCCTGCTTTACGTCCTCTACATTGGGAAGGGCGAGATGCTCTGCGGGGGTGACGTAGCAGAGGAACGCCGCCCCGCTCATTGCGGCTATCGCGCCGCCGATTGCCGAGGTTATGTGGTCATAGCCGGGGGCAATGTCTGTGACGAGCGGTCCGAGCACGTAGAAGGGCGCGCCCTGACAAATTGTCTGCTGTATCTTCATATTGGCGGCAATCTGATCCATCGGCATATGTCCTGGACCTTCCACCATTACCTGAACATCCTTTGCCCACGCCCGCTTTGTCAGCTCGCCGAGGCGGACAAGCTCTTCTATCTGGCAGACATCGGAGGCATCGGCAAGACAGCCGGGACGGCAGGCGTCGCCGAGGGAAATTGTGACGTCATATTCGCGGCATATGTCGAGAATTTCGTCATAGTATTCATAGAAGGGATTTTCATTGCCCGTCATACACATCCACGCGAACACCAGAGAGCCGCCGCGGCTGACTATGTTCATCTTGCGCTTGTGCTTTCTTATCTGGTCTATCGTCTTTCTGGTAATGCCGCAGTGCAGCGTGACGAAGTCGACGCCGTTTTCGGCGTGCAGCCTGACTACGTCGATAAAGTCCCTTGCGGTGAGCGTATCGAGATCTCTCTGATAGTGAATTACCGCGTCATAGACGGGTACGGTGCCAATCATAGCGGGACACTCGCTCGTAAGTTTGCAGCGGAAAGGCTCCGTATTGCCGTGCGAGGACAGATCCATTATTGCGTGCGCGCCCATATTGACCGCCGCCATCACTTTCTGCATCTCGATATTATAGTCCTTGCAGTCGCGCGAGACGCCCAGATTTACGTTTATCTTTGTCCTGAGCATAGAGCCGACGCCCTCGGGGTCGAGGCACTTGTGCTTCTTGTTGGCGCATATTGCCACCTTGCCGCTTGCGACTAAGGGCATAAGCTCATCCACAGTCATAAGTTCCTTTGCGGCGACCTTCTTGAGCTCCTCGGTCACGATGCCCTTTCTTGCCGCCTCCATCTGTGTTGCATAATTTCTCATATATTTTCTCCCGTCAGTTGTTTATTTTTAAGTTCCAGAGATGATTTACGGGTCCGACCCCGTTGCCGAGCGCGAGCATTGCCTTAAGACAGCCCGCGACATACCGCTTTGCGCCGTCTACCGCCGCTTCAAGACCCTTGCCGAGCGCGAGGTTGGAGGCTATCGCGCTGGACAGCGTGCAGCCCGTACCGTGATTGTTTGGATTTGGTACGCGCTCCCCGCGAAGAACGCGCCGCCCGCCGCCGCTTTCGACGAGAACGTCAACAGCTTCGCCGCTGAGATGACCGCCTTTTACGAGCACGCTACAGCCATACTTTTCAGCAAGCCATTCAGCCGCAGCAATCATCTGACCTTCGTTCCCGATTTTTTTTGGCAAACGGGACGCGCCCCTTATGAGCACCTCCGTCTCCGGCAGGTTGGGCGTAATTATCTCCGCCATAGGAAAGAGCAACTTTTCGCTTGCCTCCAGCGCGGTGCCGCCCGAAAGCGTGCTGCCGCTGGACGCTACGAGTACGGGGTCGAGCACTATATTTTTCGCCCCGTATAATTTTAAAGAGCGGGCAATTACTTCTGCCTGCTCTGCCGTCGATATCATTCCAATCTTTACTGCATCGGGCATAATATCTTCAAATACGGCCTTGAGCTGCGCGCCGAGAAAGTCCGGCGTGCTTGGTTGAATAGCATATACGCCGGTGGTGTTCTGCGCAGTCATTGACGTGATTGCCGACATAGCAAAGATGCCGTGTGCGGTCATTGTCTTGATGTCTGCCTGAATGCCGGCGCCTCCCGAGGAATCGCTCCCCGCAATGGTCAATGCTGTGTTCATTGTTTTTTACCTCGCATTGTTTTATTGAACGACAGAAGGCGGTGCCCTCAATCTGCCGTTATTGACTTATATGAAATTTGTTATGTTCCGCATATCCGCGAAAAGAGGTCTGAATATCCCTTTTCACCTTCGATTACCATATCCGCGGAGGTAAATGCCGACCTGTCCTTCCAGAAGCCGTCGCATACCGCCGCGACGCGGAAGCCCGCGCGCTTTGCCGTGGCGACAGCGTGGGGTGCGTCCTCCGCCACCCAGGTTTCGGCAATTTCCGTGCCGATGCGCCTTGCCGCCTCGAGGTAGATTTCAGGGCTGCACTTGCCGAGCGATATTTCGTCGCTGGTGATTACCGCCGAAAAACAGCCGTCTATGCCCAGCCGACGGAGCGCCGACATTGCAAGCCTGCCCGAATTGGAGGTGGCGACAGCCATAGGGATATGCGCCCCGTAAAGCCTTGTTACGAGCTCGCCCGCGCCCTGCTTTAAGGGTATGCTCTCGCCGTATGCCCGACCTATGAGCGCGCTTACGCCCTCCTCTATCTCCACGACCGAACGGGCGGGAAGATAGCGCTCCTTTAAATATTGCGCACCCTCAGAAAAAGACATTTTTGAAACTCTTTCGGACAGCCCCTCTTCATAGCCCACCGAGAGCCCGTCGAGGTAGCGTTCGGCGACGTTGCGCCAGACGCTCATACTGTCTAAAAGCGTGCCGTCGAGGTCGAATATTACGCCCGTGCCATTCACGAGATTACCTCTTTTGCAACCTTTTTGAGGCGATAAGACGCGGCGGCTATGTCGTCCGCGGCGAAGATTGCAGACACGACTGCAATGCCGCATATGCCGCTGCCTTTGAGACTGCGCGCGTTTTCGGCGGTTATGCCTCCTATTGCAACGACGGGAATATCGACGCTTGCGCAGATTTCGGCAAGCTGTTCCTCTGTTATCCTTATGGCATTTTTCTTGGTGGGCGAAGGAAAAACTGCGCCGCAGCCGAGATAGTCAGCCCCGCATTGCTCCGCGTCCTGCGCCTGGGCAATCGTCTTTGCGGTTGCGCCGACTATGAAATCCTTTGCCCTCTCCACGGCGGCGCTCTCGTCCAGACCCTCGGCAAGGAAATATTCCTTTACTTCCTCTCTGACGCGCGCCACGGGGGTATCTTCGATGCCGACGTGCACGCCGTCCGCCCCGCTTTCGAGCGCTACGGGCACATTGTCGTCTATTATCAGCCTGACACCGTCCGCCCTGCACACCTTGAGCGCACATTTTGCGCGGCGGACATACTCCTCGTCGGAGATGCCCTTTTCGCGGAGCTGGATAATCGTCGCCCCGCCAGAGATTGCAAGCGCAATCTGCTCTTCGAGTGTATTTTTGCCCGTCCACGCCCTGTCGGTTATGGCATAGAGCAATAGTTCGCTTCTCTGTAATGACATAATTTTTTACCTTATCCGAGCGACTTTATGAGTGCGCCCAAACCTTCGCTGTGCATAAATGCTCCCATTGAACAGACGCACGAAGCGCCCGCCTTCCTGACGCTTGCGACATTCTGCGCGGTTATGCCGCCTATCGCCCAAACGGGAATTTCAGACATAGCGCAACACTCCTTTAAAAATTCCGTGCCTTTGCCTGCCAAGCCTGCCTTGCACGAAGTTTCAAAGATGTTGCCGAGGGTGACGTATGTGCAGCCTGCCTCCTCCGCAGCCCTGATGTCGGAAAGAGAATGGCAGGACGCGCCAAGCATTTCAAATCCCGAGAGCTGCGCGCGCGGCATTGAAACGAGCTTTTTAAGCGGCAAATGCAGCCTCTTTGCGCCGACCGCCATCGCCACATACGGAAAATTGTGCAGAATTAGCCTGACGTCGCTGCCGTCGAATATTTCGATAGCGCGCGACGCGAGCGAGGCATACTGCCCCTCGTCAAGCTGCTTTTCCCTCAAAATGACGGCATAAAGCGGACTGTCCGCAAGGCGCTTTAACCTGTCGATAAAGTCGCCACTGCACTGCTCGGACGAGGTGACGCACACAATGTCAGACATCTATATAGTCGTTCAGCACGGGCTGAAGCCCCTCTTTGCTCATCTCGTCATACATTTCATCAAGGCTGCGCGCGTCGCTGATTTCAAACTGTTCGTCGCCCTCTTCGCCGCCGCTGTCCTTGCCCGTGTACTTGCTCTCGTGGTCGCCTATACCCGTAGAGACCCCCGCCGAGACCTTTGTCGCCGCAATCTTGACTATGCCGTTGCGGAATGAAGCGCTCTCCCTCGAAGAGACGGTAATCCCCGCAAAGGGCAGGAATATGCGGTATGCGCACAGCACCTGACAGAGCTGCCTTTCGCCGACGTCGAGCGGGTTGATTTTATCGTTGTTGATTATTGGTCTGAGCCTCGGACAGGAGAGGGAAATTTCCGCCGAGGGATACTTACGCTGTAAATAATATGCGTGCAGCCCGGTGGCAAGGGCGTCCTTTCTGAAGTCGGAGAGCCCGAGAAGTGCGGAGAACGCCACACCCCTCATTCCGCCGCGAAGCGCCCTTTCCTGCGCATCGAACCTGTAAGGCCATACCCTCTTGTGACCCATAAGGTGCAGCGTTTCGTACTTTACGTTGTCGTAGGTCTCCTGAAATACCGTTACATAGTCGGCGCCGCACTTGTGGAGATATGCGTATTCGTCGGTGTTGACGGGATAGATTTCGAGCCCTACCATTCTGAAGTATTTCCTTGCGAGCTTGCAGGCTTCGCCGATATACTTTACGTCGCTCTTTGCCCTGCTTTCACCCGTGAGAATGAGAATTTCCTCCATTCCGCTGTCGGCGATTATCTTCATTTCGTGCTCTATCTGCTCCATAGAAAGCTTCATACGCCTGATGTGATTATAGCAGTTGAAGCCGCAATAGACGCAATAATTTTCGCAGTAATTTGCGATATACAGCGGCGTGAACATATACACGGTGTTGCCGAAATGCCTGCTCGTCTCCGCCCGTGCGCGCTGCGCCATCTTCTCGAGGAAGGGCTGTGCGGCGGGCGACAGGAGCGCTTTGAAGTCCTCCACCGTGCAGTGCTCGCGTTCGAGCGCAGCCTGCACGTCGGCGGCGGTATAGCGGGAATAGTCATAGCCGTCCACCTCGCCCATAACGAGCTTGCAGACGTCCGACTTTATTACCTCCATACCCTCCATATACTTCATATGGTCGGCGCGCGAAGAGGGGTCGGTTTCCAGCCTGTGCTTCTTTTCGAGCGCGGCGGGAGAGAGAAAACTGCTGTCTACGAGGAAGTTATTTTCCATATGCCGCGCCTCACTCGCCGAGGAAGCCCGTGAGCGGGTCGGACGCGGAGGCACCCCTTACCAGCACCCTGCCGAGCCCCGAAAGATGTGCCTTTCTGCCCGCCTCGATTGCCTGACGGAACGCCGCCGCCATAAGCGGAAGATTTCCCGCCGTTGCGAGCGCGGTATTTGCCATTATCGCCGCAGCGCCCATCTCCATAGCCTCGCACGCCTGCGAGGGCTTGCCTATGCCCGCGTCCACGATTATGGGGAGGTCGATTTCGTCGATGAGTATGCGTATGAAATCCCTTGTCGCAAGCCCCCTGTTGGAGCCTATGGGCGAGGCGAGAGGCATTATCGCCGCCGCACCTGCGGAGACGAGATCCCTTGCCACGTTGAGGTCGGGATACATATAGGGAAGGACGACGAAGCCCTCCTTTGCGAGAATTTCCGTCGCCTTTATCGTCGCCTGATTGTCGGGGAGAAGGTACTTCGTATCCCGCATAATCTCAATCTTTACAAAGTCGCCGCAGCCGAGTTCGCGCGCGAGGCGCGCGATGCGCACCGCCTCCTCCGCCGTCCTTGCGCCCGAGGTGTTGGGAAGGAGCGTGACCCCCTTCGGGATATAGTCGAGGATATTTTCCTGCTCCCTGGTGTTTGCCCTGCGGACGGCGAGGGTGATTATCTCCGCGCCTGCGTCCCTGACCGCCGCCTCTATGAGTTTCATCGAATACTTGCCCGAACCGAGAATAAACCGAGAGGAAAATTCCCTGCCGCCCAGGACGAGTTTATCGTTTTCTGCCATAATATACCTGCCTTGTATCTGACATTTGTGCGCCGCGGACATAGCCGCCGCGCCTTATCGGTAATTCAGACTTCCGTCTGACCCGTCAAAATCCTTAAAATTGTATGCGCCTGATGCGCCGCGCAAAGCATAACCCGCGAAGAGACAAGCCCTATGCCGTCATTTACGTCGCTCCTCCCGTCGCCGGAGAGATAAAAGCGCGAAGATATGCGGCGCGTCTTTATGTCGTTTACGCTGCCGAACCCCGCCATCCCCGAACACGCGACGAGCGGCTTGTCCTTAAAACGCGACAGAACGCACTCCGCAAGCATTGCCTTGCACTCCGCATTGTCGAACGCTTCGCACACGACGTCGGCTCCCGCAAGGTACTTTTCGGCGTTATCCTCGTCAAGCTTTACGCAGTGGGTGACGACGTTGAGATAGGGCGCAATTTCTGAAAGATTTGCCCTGAGCGCCTCCGTCTTGAACTCCCCGACCTGCGCAGCCTTGTACTGCTGGCGGTGCAGATTGGTAACGTCCACCCTGTCGAAATCGATGAGAATGAGCGTGCCCACGCCCGCACGGGCGAGCGCGACGGCGACGTTGCTGCCTATGCCGCCCAGTCCGCAGATTGCCACCGTTGCGGCGGAAATTGCGCGCTGGTTCTCCTCGCCGTGCCGGGCGACGAGCGCGGAGAGCATACTCTCCCCTGAAGGTATGCCCATATCAGCCGCCGCCCACGAAACTGACGACCTCTACGACGTCGCCGTCCTTCAAGACAGTATTGCCGTATTCCGCCTTCGGAACTATTTCGCCGTTGAGTTCGACGGCTATGCGCTTCAGGTCATACGACGTGCCTGCGAAGTATTCGGCAAGCGTCCTGCCCGCAATGTCCAGATAATTTTCGTTGATTTTAATCACTTCTGACCTGCCATAAAAAAAATGAGTTACCCCGATTGAAGGTAACCCGATACGTCGCTTTAAAGTATTTTCTCTACGTTGGCATTACCCAAATCAGATTAAAGGGTCGGAGGTCTGACCTCCCTCTCAGCCCGTGCGAAGATTGCCTTCTGCGAGCTCCCCGAGTTCTATATACATTATTATATATTCTTTCGGCGAATTTTGCAATAGTTAATTGTAAATTTATTGTGAATATTCGGCAATTGCCGCGCTCTTCGACAATGAAAAAGCGGCGGAAGTCTTCCGCCGCGATAATTCAGTTGAAAAGCCCCTGGCTGTAGAGCACGAAACAGGTGATTGCAAGCAGTACGAGATACAGACTGAACCACTTGTAATTTGCCTTCTTTATAGCCCTGAGCATCACCTTGACTGCAAACAGACCGGAAACCGCAGAGACGATGAGCCCTATCGCTATGCACCAGCCGAACTGGGGTCCCGCCACCTGGAAGGAATATGCAAAGCCCTCCTCCTTGTCGATAAGTCCCTTTGCGAGCTCTATGACAAAGCTGCCGAGAATTACGGGTATGGACATAAGGAAAGAGAATTTTGAAACGCTTTCCGCATCCGCCCCCGCAAACGTGCCCGCGCAGATTGTGGAGCCGCTCCTTGAAATTCCTGGCAGAATGGCAACTGCCTGCGCAAGACCCATAGGAATGGTAGTGCGCCAGCAAAGGGGCAATGTGTTCTTGCGGCGCTTCGCAAAGATTTCGGTTGCAAAGAGCACCGTCGCCGTGACGAGGAAGAAACAGCCGAGGAAGATTGCCGCATAGTTGCCGTGCATTATGTGATCTTCAATCACGTCGTCCAAAAGTAATCCCGCAATTGCCGCGGGTATGGTTGCGACGATGAGATAGAGCAGTGTTCTGAAGGGTTTTTTGAAGAGCTCGAGTATGTCTTTCCAGAAGATTATGCACACGGCAATGAGCGTGCCGAGGTGAAGAATTATGTTGAAAAACAGCTCCGCCCCGCCGATGTCTATGCCGAGCACTCTCTGTAAAAATGTCAGATGTCCGCTTGACGATACGGGTAAAAATTCAGTAAGTCCCTGAGTAAGTCCTAAAACTATCGCCTGCCACCACTGCATATCAGCCCTCTATCTCTAAAAGATCCTTATATGCCTTTTCGTTCTTGGTGACCGTCGTATCGTTGGAGAAGCTTGTTATTATCTCCGAACGCTTTGACGAAACTTCGTTGGAAAGCGTGGAATCCTTTATCCACTCGTAGAACTTATTCTCGAAAGTGCCTTCGGTCTCTATCCTCTCTTTAGTCCATACGGGAGTATATACCTCGCCGCCGTCGAAGGAAAATGCGTCGACGACATAGATGAGATGCCAGCCGTAATCGCCCGCGCAGACCTTGAACGCGCCTACGCCCATTCTGAGCGCCTGCTGTGCGGCATATTCAAATTCCTTGATATATGAGGTTTCGTATGCCGAAATGGAATAGCCGAGATACTGCGAAAGTATTGCCGTATCGGTAGTGTATGCAAACTGAAGCTCGTTTACTGCCGCCATTGCCTTGTATCTGTCCGAAGTCGTGACATACATATCGTCCTTATCGGTATTTTCAAGGCTTACTTTACCCGTGGCATAGACGAACTTGGAATAGTCAATTTCCTTCTCGTCGCCGTCCTTGGTGAAGTCGCTGGTTGCATAGTAACCCGTGAAGTCGGTCGTGCTGCCGGAAAGGGTGTCGCCGGCGTGAACCTCTACCTTGTCGCCGCCGAGCACGAATTCGATATAGCTTTCAAACTCGTCGAGGAGGTCGTCTATGGTGAGCTTTTTTGCAATGAGCTTATAGCTGCCGTCGGAATTCTTTGAAACGCTGCCGTTGTAGGAATACAGACCGATATAATTTTTGAGAGCTTCGTACTCGTCGGGCTTGGTGAGATTATTTTCAAAGAACAGGTAGTCCCTGCCTTCGTCCTTGCCGTAGTAGCTCTCCACCGTGCTCTCCTTGGCGTTGAAGGAATAGTCGGTCGTGCCGTTGAACCACGCAGAGCGCTGGTCGGTCGTGAGTATGCTCTTTAAGAGCTCGTTGCGGTCGGCATAATAGTCATTGTCTGTTATTGTGCCGTTTTCAAGACCGGTCTGAATGGAGTTGAGCTGCGTCTGCTGTGCCGTGGAGAAGGGCAACAGAATGTTATAGACAAAGCCGTATGTGCCGTATGTGCCGTCAATTTCCTGGGTGTCGTTGGTGGTATCGGGCGCATAGAGCACGAAAGAGGTATCCGAGAGGTTGTTGAGCGCTGTTTCAAAGGTGCTCGTCGTCGAATATGTCTTGCTCTGTTCGGTATAGAGCCCGTCGACGCCGTCGTACTTATCCTTTATGAAGGTATATACGCCGTTTTCGTCGGTGCCGTCGATTATCTTCTCCTGCGCTTCGTTATACATATCGGAGAACTCTTCGATTACAGACTGCTGAAGCTGGGAGACGTATTCGTCCTTGACATAGGTAAGGCTTAAGATATCGGTAGTATCGGTGTCCTCTTCGGTGAGGAGATAGTTGCTCTTGAGGTAGGAGACGAATGTCGAATATGCCTTGCGGCGGCTTATCTTGGTTGTGCCGTCCTGCGCCTCGTACACGCCTGCGCCTTCGAGAAGGTAGTCACCGTAGCCCGTATACACGCCGTAGTCAAGCGCGCCTGCCTCCGTAAGGGGAACATAGTCCTCCTTTGCCGTATCGACGTTGGCGGGCGTGGAGCGCGTATCCGTGCCGACGTACTCATCTTCGTCGGTGAGATAGTCCGTCTCGTAGCTGTCGAGAAGGGAATTGAGCGAGCTGTAAAGCGAATATTTTGCCATAAGCACGCCGTCGGAATTTTCGCCGCCGAGGAGATATTCGAGCTGAGCCGCCTCCCCATCCTTTGCATTGTACTCTGCGAGCGTGATGTCGCCCGCGTCCACCTTCTCCTTGAGGACGTACAGTATTGCATACTGCGTGACTACGGAATTAGCAATGAGCGATTCTACGAGCAGGTTGAAGGTGTCGGCATAGCTGTAGCCCGCGCTGATGTAGCTTGAGCCCGCATTGATGAATGCCGCCACGAGCTGACGCTTGACGATGACGTCCTCGGTTATAGCCGACTTGTACGCATCGAGTTCGCCGAGGTCGGCACTCTTGGTGATGTCCACCGTGGCGATTGTCTGCTTCATGTCCTTTTCGTTGATTGTCACGCACCCCGTAAAGGTTGCCGTCATTGTAATTGCGACGGCTACCGCGCCGCAGATTAACTTTTTACTTTTCATTCTGAATTACATCTCCGTGAGATATGATTTCGCTTATAAAGGCAGTTTAAATCATTATATATTATTTCCGCGGCAAAGACAAATCATTTTTCACGCATTTTGTGTGAAACTTGCCGCATTTTTTAAAAATCTGGTCATTCCGAGCATAGTTTTCCTCGGCGTAGGCTGGACCTTGAACACGAGCGAGGGCGCCTTTGCCATAGAAAGAGTGACTTCGCCGCCGTATTTTTCGAGGGCGTGCGACAGTCTTGCGTCGCGGAGCGCGTTGACTGACGGCAGTTCGAGCACGCCGCCCTGCCCGTCGACGACTATCTTCTTTATGTTGAACGTCGCCGCATACGACTTGAGCACGGCGATTATCATAAGGTTTAGCACCTCGTCCGGCATCTCGCCGTAGTTTTCCTCTATAGAGGTGAGCACGCGTTTGTAGTCCTCAACCGAGCGGATTTCGGCAATCTGCTTATAGCAGTCCATTCTGCCCGCGCTGCTCTCTATATAGCTTTCCGGAATGTATGCCTCCGCGTGAATGTCCAGCTCCGCCGAGAACTGACTTTCGCCCGTAAGCTCTTCCTTGAGGAGCTTGGAATAGAGTTCGTATCCGACCTTGTCCATATGCCCGTGCTGTTCGGCGCCGAGGACGTTGCCAGCGCCCCTTATCTCGAGGTCGCGCATTGCAATCTTGAAGCCCGAACCGAGCTCTGTGAACTGCATTATCGCCTTGAGCCTTTCTGCCGCATCGCTCGTCATAACCTTGTTCGGCTTGAACGTGAAGTACGCCGAGGCAAGGCGCGAACCCCTGCCAACCCTGCCGCGGAGCTGATAGAGCTGCGATATGCCCAGCCTGTCCGCGTCGATGACTATTATGGTGTTGGCGTTCGGCAGATCTATGCCGTTTTCTATTATCGTCGTCGTGACGAGCACGTTTTTTTCGCCCCTGTAGAAGGCGAATACGTTCGCTTCCAGCGTGTTCTTTTCCATTCTGCCGTGGGCATACGTCACCCCGGCTTCGGGCACGATTTCGCAAATTCTGCCCGTAAAAGATGAGATGCTCTCCACCCTGTTATACAATATGAACACCTGCCCGCCCCTGGCTATCTCCCTGACGACGGCGTCCCTTATCAGCGTTTCGGTCTCCTCCACGACATAGGTCTGCACGGGCAGGCGCTTTGTGGGCGGCGTGTTTATTGTACTTATATCCCTTATGCCCGCAAGCGACATATGCAGCGTCCTGGGTATGGGCGTCGCCGTCATTGTGAGGCAGTCGATAGTGTTCTTTACGTTTTTTATCTTTTCCTTGTGCTCGACGCCGAAGCGCTGCTCCTCGTCGAGGACGAGCAGACCGAGGTCGCAGAATTTGACGTCGTCCGACAGAAGGCGGTGCGTGCCGACAATAAGGTCGATCTTGCCCTCCTTCAGCTCCTTGAGCGTGCGCTCCTGCTCCTTCGGGGTGCGGAAACGGTTGAGCTTTTCGACGCGCACGCCGAATTCTTTGAACCTCTCGCACGCGGTGTTGCAGTGCTGTTCGGAAAGTATTGTGCTGGGACACATAAGCGCCGCCTGTTTGCCGCCGAGCACGCAGAGATATATGGCGCGCAGGGCGACCTCCGTCTTGCCGTAGCCGACGTCGCCGCAGAGCAGTCTGTCCATCACCTTTTCGGAGCACATATCCGCCTTTATCTCCTCTATGCTGGTGAGCTGGTCGGGCGTCTCCTCATATTCAAACGAATTTTCAAACTCCTCCATCATAGCGGCGTTTTCGGGGAAGCAATAGCCCCTCTTTTCGCTGCGTTCGGCATAGAGAAGCTTGAGGTCGAAAGCGAGCTTTTTGATGGAAGCGCGCACCCTCTCCTTGACCCTCTCGAAGTCGGCGCCGCCTATCTTGGACAGCGTGGGCTGCCCCTCGCCGACATACTTTGAAAGTATGTCCATCTGTTCGACGGGGACGTACAGCACGTCGCCGCCGCGATAGGCTATCGAGATATATTCCTTTATGCCGTCGCCCGTCTCTATCTTCTTGGTGCCGGTAATCTTGCCGACGCCGTGCTTTTCGTGGACGGCGTAGTCGCCTATCTCGGGCGCGGAGAACATATCCCCCCTGCGCCTTCTTATGCGCTTGGCGACGGGCTTGGTGAAGATGTCGCCGCTGCCGACGACGGCGAGCTTGCAGTCGTGCAGTATGAAGCCGTGCGCGAGCTCCTCCGACGACATTGAAACGTATCGGAGCGCGTCGAGCGAATAGGGCATCGGGTTGACGGAGATATACGCCTCGTCGAAGAGCTCGACGAGTTTTTCGTACCTCTGTACCCCGCCCGAAAAGACTATTACCCTGTACCCGCCCGAGAGCCAGTTTTTCACGTCCTGCACGAGCGAGGGCAGCGAACTAAGATATGACGGCGAGGGCACGGAGCGGAAGTTATACGTCCTCAACGGACTGAAAAACTGCAGCGTCGTCGTGAACGTCTGGAGGGCGAGATTTTTGTACCTCTTTACTCCCGCAAGGAACTCCTCCGAAGAGAGGAGCTGAAAGAGCGTGAAGTCGCACACTTCGCCGCCCGCGCGCAGTTCTTCATACCTCTCGTTATGCTCTTTTTCGATGGCGCACAGTCTGTCCCAGACGCTCTTGCTCTCGTCAAACACCACGAGGGTATCGGCGGGAAGAACGTCGAAAATCGTCCTCCTGCAGGCAAGCAGAGGGAAGAGAAAGTCCTGCCCCGCAAAGGGCGCGCCCGCCGCGAGCCCCGCCTCTATCGTCTCCGCAATGGCGCTGAGCCTTGTATAGCTTGCCATATTGGGACACTCTTTGAGGTTAGCCCTCAGCCTTGCAAGAAGGGTTTCGCGCTCGCCAGCGCCTACGAAACAGTCGGTCGCGGGGAGTATGGTTACGGCGTCGAGTTCGGCAAGCCTTTCGCCGCTTGCTAAGTCGTACGGTCTTATTTTCTCGATATCGTCACCGAAAAAATCGACCCTTACGGGATTTTCGGATCCGACGGGAAAGATGTCGAGTATGTCCCCCCTGACGGCGAAAGCGCCCTTGCTTTCTACCGAGTATTCGCGGGTATAGCCCATCTCCACCAGCCTTGCGGGGAGAGAGGCATATTCACATTCGCCGCCCTTTTTGAGATCTATCCGCGGGAGCTTGTCGGGGAAGAGCTGACAGAGCGCGTCGGGTTCTGAAATTATTATCTCCGCGCCCGAAAAGAGGGCGTTTATGCCCTCTATCCTCCTGAACACGGCGTCCTTAGACGCCGCCTCCTTGAAGAGCAGAATGTCGTCCTTTGCGGGAATGTATGCACATTTTTTGCCCGAGAGCACGCTTATGGCGGCATATGCCTTGCCCGCCGCTATGCTGTCCGCCGCAATGTAGAGCACCCTGCCTTCGAGCACGCTTGCCGTGAGATATTTCTGGCTGTCGGACACGCCGAAAACCGCCGTCGGCGTGCCGAGGCGGAGATCTGCCTGAAGGAGCTTATACTCACCGTTCAAGTTGTCGAAAGTGAAAAAGTTTCTGTTCACCGTCTGTATTTTACCCGTTGAACGCTGTCATTACGAGTTCGCACGGGGTACCTTTTGCAAGCGAAATTGCCGCCTCTGCCGCCCTTGTGCAGGCGGAGATGAACAGTTCGTAGTCCTCCGCCTTTACGTTGGAGAGGACGTAGTTCATTATGGGCACGCTGACCTCTTCGTCGCGTATGCCCACCCTTATCCTCGCAAACGCCGACGTGCCGATTTCGGCGATTACGGAGCGCATTCCGTTATGCGTGCCCGCACTGCCGTTAGGGCGTATCCTGACCTTGCCCTTAGGAAGGTCGTAGTCGTCGTAGATGACGACGAGGTGAGAGGCGTCCGTCTTATACTTTGCGAGGAGCTGTTTTACCGCCCTGCCCGAGTTGTTCATATAGGTCAAAGGCTTTGCGAGAATTACCTTTTCGCCGAGAACGTTGGCTTCGGCGGTGAGCGCCTCGCACTCCTTTTTCTTGAATTTTACGCCGAGGATATTTGCGGCGTCCCCGACTGAGAGAAAGCCCATATTGTGAAAGGTCTTTGCGTACTTCTCTTCGGGGTTGCCCAAACCGACAATTATATACATCTTGCGTCCTTATAAATATAACGTGCCGAAGCACGTTATATACATAATTATTATATATTTACCGAAGATTTAAAACTCAGTCGTAAATCTTGGACATAGGCTTGTCCATATAGACGTTTTCGATTGCCGCAGCGAAGATGTTTGCGGTGGAAATCATCTTGAATATGGGAAGCATCTTTTCCTGGGGAATGTTTATGGTGTCGAGCATCGCAAGCTCGGTTATGGGAGAGGCTGCAAGCCTGTCGATTGCAGGACCGGACAGAACGCCGTGCGAGCAGCAGGCATAAATCTCCTTTGCCCCCGCTTCCTTAAGCGCCTTTGCGCCTTGCACTATCGTGCCCGCGGTATCTATCATATCGTCGACCATAAGGCAGTTCTTGCCTTCCACCTCGCCGATGATGTTCATTACTTCCATTACGTTTGCCTTAGGACGGCGCTTGTCGATGATTGCCATCTTCGCGTCCATTCTCGCCGCAACCTTTCTTGCCCTTGCAACCGAACCGATATCGGGGGATACGACGACAAAATTTTCGTCCACCTTAGGTTTGAAGTAGTTGTAGAGCGTAGGTCCGCCGACGAGATTATCGAGAGGGATATCGAAAAATCCCTGTATCTGGAGGCAGTGCAGATCCATTGTGAGCACCCTGTCCGCACCCGCGCTGGTGAGCAGGTTTGCAACGAGCTTTGCGGTTATGGGCTCCCTGGAGCGCGCCTTTCTGTCCTGACGGGCATAGCCGAAGTAGGGAATGACCGCCGTGATGCGCCCTGCGCTTGCGCGCTTTGCGGCGTCTATCATAATGAGGAGTTCCATAAGGTTGGTATTTACGGGTGCGCTTGTCGACTGCACGAGGAATACGTCCTTGCCCCTCACCGTCTCGTCATAGCGGACATAGATTTCGCCGTCGGAGAAGTGCGTCACTTCCATTTCGCCGAGAGTGGTGTTGAGTTGCGCTGCAATCTTTTCAGCCAAAGGTCTGTTGGAGTTGCCCGAAAAGATTTTAATCTCGCTGCCGTGATTGATCATTAGGGTTTATTACCTCCGATTTCATTCGTATATTTTCGCACAGACTTTTCCGCCCGCGCATAACTTTGCAAGAGATAGTTTTTTAGCGCCGCTTCAGCGGTCAATTCAATTGTACTTGCAAACCTCTTTAAAGTCAATCAATAATCGGTTGAAATAAATTTGTAATTTATTTGAAAACAAAATGTTAAATACTTACTTTATGCCGCCCGAGAGCAAAATAAACTGCTCAATCGGAGGAAAAGCCTTCGTTTTCGGCTGTTTGCGCGCCTTTTTTCGCCTTTTCGCGCGTGCGCATCGAGGAGAAAAATTCGCTTAAAATCTTTTTGCACTCCTCCTCCATAACGCCGCCTTCGACCTCTACCCTGTGATTGAGGAGGTTTGCCTCCGCAATTTCGCGGGTGAGCGACCTGCCCTTGTCCTCCGGCGCGCCGAAATATATCTTCTTTATGCGCGCATTGAGCGCCGCGCCCATACACATAGGGCAGGGCTCGAGCGTGACGTAGAGTTCACATTCGGGTATGCGCCAGCTTTTGAGCTTTCTGCACGCCTTTTCGATTGCCTCTATCTCGGCGTGAGCCGTTGCCATCTGCCTCTTCGTGCGCCTGTTGTGCCCGCGGGCGATGACCTTGCCGTCCAGAACTATCACCGCGCCGATGGGCACTTCGCCCTCATCAAATGCCTTTTTTGCGCACTTAAGCGCGCTTTTCATAAATTTTTTTTCCGCCATAGTTTTCCGTAAAATCTTTGAGTATGTCGTAGCACTCCCCTATCGCCCCGAGGGAGGTTATGGGGTGACAGAGCGCGTCGTCGCCGCACTCCACCGTATAGGCGGGAATTCCGAGGGCGCTTATGCACCAATCCTTATATCCGCCGACGCTGCCCGTAATTTTCTTTATCTTATAGCCGCAGCTCTCCGCAATTATCCGCGCGCCCGCAAGGTCACCCCTGCCGCCGTATTCCCAATAAATCTCGCCGCCCTTAGTGTGAAAAGAAAGGGTGACGCACGGTCTGACGCGCAAGGTAAAGCGGGCGAGCGCCGCGCTCTCGCATTCCGAGAGGGGATAGTCGCCTATGCAGTTTTCGCTGCCGCGCGTGCGGGTGTTCAGTCTGCCCTGCCCCCAATCCGCGGGGAAGTTGCAATTTAAATCCACCCCTCTGCCGTTCGCCTTCCACATAGGTGAGCGCGTCTCGCTGATAGTCGCGCCGTCGGGGTTGAGAAGGGGTATCACATACCCGCCCATAGCCGTGCCGCGGCGTATGTGCTTGAGCGCGAGACGGGCGGTTATCCACTCCCTGCCGTGGACGGCATAGACGGCTATGAACTGCCTGCCGTAGTTGCTGCCTACGTGCAGGGCGTGTATTTCCCTGCCGCCGAAAGAGTAGCCTATAACGCACTTTTTTCCGCTGTATTTTGAGTAGAATTTGCGCATTTCGTCGTATATCACACGACTATTATATTTACTCCACCGCCCCGCATATGTCGCTTTGTCGGGCGAAATATTCGTCTATTTATGGTATTCCGCGCCCGAATTTATCATAAAGGCGCGATATATCTGCTCCGCCAGAATTACGCGCATAAGCTGGTGCGGGAAGGTCATAGGCGAAAAGGAAAGGCGCATATCCGCCGCCTCCTTCACCCTTTCGGAAAGCCCGCAGGAGCTGCCGATTATGAAGCTAATCTCCTCGCCGCGGTCGCACAGCTCCCTGACCTTTGCGGCGAGCGCCGTGCTTGAAAGTTCCCTGCCCTCTATGCACAGCGCGATTTTATAGCCCTTTGCGCCCCGCAATACAGCCTCCGACTCGTCCTCTAAATTTTTGCCCTCGGCGAGCTCCTTGACCTCGAAGCGACAGAAGCGCGAAAGACGCTTTGCATACTCCGCAACGGCGTCGCGGTAAAACGCCTCCTTTATCTTGCCGATGCAGACGATGTTTACCTTTACCATATCAAAACAACCCCGCTATCCACAATACCGCCATAACTGCTATGCCGACCGACGCGCCGACGAAGAACCTGCCGACCGTTCCCTTCACGCACGCCTTTAACGGCGTCTTGTCGACGGCGAGAAGGACTATCGCCGCGACGAGCGAGATTGCAGAAAGAACGCAGACGGCGATTATAACCCCATCCGACGCTATGAGCGCGCCCGTTTCGTCGGTGGCGCCGACCGCAGTGAGCGCGATTATCAGGGCGTTGTTGAGGAAGTGAATTATGACAGACGGCGTGACCGAGCGCGACCTGAGCGCGAGCAGCGCAAACAAAAAGCCGCAGATGAACTGATATATCGTCTGTTCGACGGAGCCGTGGTAGAGCGAAAAACACAGCCCGACGAGCAGCGCCGCCCTTATGCCGCCGACCTCCTCTTCGGCGTTGTTGAGTATCATAGCGCGGAAGAGCAGTTCCTCGCCGACGGCGGGAAGCACGGCGACGACGATGAGGACGGGCAGGACATTCCAGCCCGAGACGTCGGGGAGCGAGGACGAGTTGCGCACATAGCCCAATTTTTCGAGCGCGACGATGAGAAATTCGTTGAGCCAGCCCAGCGAAAAGAGCAGCCCGAAGATGAGAAGGACGCCGACAAGGATATACTTGGGCTTTGTCCTTACGGGGAAGAGCGACTTTGCGGGCACCCCGCAATACCAATACATAACGGCAAGCGTTATGCAGATGGCTATCGGCGACACGAGATAGCCGAGATATTTCGCCCAATCCTGCCCTTCGCCGTATGCGACAAGCGGCGACGCGACGAGCGACAGTATGAGATATATGATTACGCAGAGCGAAAACGCCATTCCGCCCGATAGGGCGCAGAGACGCCCCGCCTTTTTTATGTTCATAGGTCTATTATACATTATTTATACTCATAAAGTAAATGAAAACATTTTACTTTTGGCGCGAAATATATTAAAATTTTTTTATATGAGAACTGTAAACACAAGGGAAATTGCAGACAAAATATATGAGCTGGCGCTCAGAGCCGGCGTAACGCTTACCCCCTCCTGCCTTGCCGCGCTAAAAGAGGCGGAAAGCAGCGAGAGCTGCGCCGCGGCGAAGTTTGCTCTGAGCACTCTTTTGGACAACGCAGACCTCTCCGCGCGGGAAAAACTGCCCGTTTGCCAGGACACGGGAATGGCGGTGGTCATTCTCGACATCGGTCAGGATGTATTCCTCGAGGGAGAACTGCTCGAAAACGCAGTGAACGATGCGGTGAGGCGGGCATACGCAGACGGATATTTCCGCAAGTCGATATGCGACCCCCTGACGAGGCAGAATACGGGCGACAACACCCCCGCCGCCATACATACGCACATATGCGCAGGCGATAAGATTGAAATTACATACCTCCCCAAGGGCTTCGGCAGCGAGAATATGAGCGCGATGTATATACTCAAACCCGCGCAGGGCGTCGACGGGATAGTCGAAGCCATAGTTTCCACGGTAAAAAAGGCGGGTTCGCGCCCCTGTCCCCCCGTCTATGTGGGCGTGGGCATCGGCGGAAGCTTCGACACCTGCGCATTCCTCGCAAAGAAGGCGCTCACCCGCGACGTCGGCACGCACAACCGGAGGGCGGACATCGCCGAAATAGAGCGGCGCGCGCTCGAGGGGATAAACGCCCTCGACATAGGCTGCCAGGGCTTCCACGGAAAGACGACGGCGCTGGGCGTGAGCTGCGAATGGGCATACACCCACATTGCGGGGCTGCCCGTAGCCGTAAACATTCAATGCCACTGCGTAAGGTGCCAGAAGGCAACAATCTGAAGAGAGTACTTTTAAGACATATGAAGAATATTACTTTACCGATAGACAAGAAAACTGCGGAACAGCTCAAAGCGGGCGACAGCGTGCTGATCTCGGGCGAGATACTGACCGCGCGCGACTGCGCACACAAGCGGCTGACCGATATGATAAAGGCGGGCGAACCCCTCCCCTTTGACTTAAGCGGAGCGATAATCTACTACGCAGGTCCCTGCCCCGCAAAGCCCGGCATGGCGAGCGGGAGCTGCGGCCCCACCACCTCTTCGAGAATGGACGTCTATGCGCCCGTGCTCCTCGACCTCGGTCTGGGCGGAATGATAGGCAAGGGCGAGATGAGCGACGAAGTGCGTCGGGCAATAGTCGCAAACCAGGGCGTCTATTTCGCGGCAATCGGCGGCGCCGGCGCAATCTACGGCAAGTCAATTGTAAAGAGCGAGCTAGTCGCCTTTCCCGAACTTCTGAGCGAGGCAGTCAGAAGGTTGACCGTCGTCGACTTCCCCTGCGTGGTCGCATACGACTGCAACGGCGGCAGCATTTACTGAGGCGCTTTTGCCCTGTCTTTGGCGCGCAACGGACGTCAAAATTATTTGACAAGACGAATTTTTGGTTATATAATTGAATTTGTTAAAGGCGATGACTGAGACAGACGCGCATATCTTCGCCGCTTTCAGAGAGGGCTGCCCGAAAACGGCTGAAAGGCTGCCCAAGCGGATTTTGCACGGTATTCACTCACGAGCCGACGCGCGAACTGCCCCTCGCGGGACAAAGTAACGCGCTCCGCAATTCCCTGCGTAAACGGGCAATCGAGGCGGATTTTTCCGCGAAATCAGGTGGTACCGAGTAAATTCATAACATTTACTCCCTGTGTGCAAGCACGGGGAGTTTTTTATTTGATTAAATTTCAGGAGAATGAAATGCAGGACAAGAGTATCGTTGACAGAATTGAGGAGTTAAAGAGCAAGATTGAAGAGAGCGTCAAAGATCTGAAGAGCTCTAAATCGCTCTATGAACTCAAGAGCAAGTTCCTCGGTAGGACGGGCGAAATTTCTGACCTTATGAAGTGTATGCGCGACATACCCAAAGAAAAGCGCCCCGAGGCGGGAAAGATTATCAACGCCCTGCGCGACTGGGCGGAAGAGCGCTTCGGCATAATCGAGAGCGTAATTAAGCTTTCCGAGCTCAAGGAACAGTATAAAAACGAGGCGATTGACGTCACTTTGCCGGGAAACACCAACCCGACGGGCGCATATCACCCTAACACCCTGATAAGGAGGGAACTCATCTCCGTATTTGCGGGAATGGGCTTCACCGTGTACGAGGGTCCCGAAATTGAAAACGACTATTACAACTTCACGGCGCTGAACACCCCCAAAGACCACCCCGCGCGCGATATGCAGGATACGTTTTATGTGACCAACGACCTGCTGCTCCGCACGCAGACTTCGGCAGGTCAGATAAGAGTAATGGAAAAGCAGGCGCCGCCCATAAAGATACTTTCGCCCGGAAAGGTATTCCGAAGCGACGACGACGCGACACATTCGCCTATGTTCTCGCAGATGGAGGGTCTTGTCGTTGACAAGGGCATAACCCTCTGCGACCTCAAGGGTATGCTGGACGAGTTCGCGGCAAAGATATTCGGCAGCGGCGTAAAGACAAGGCTGCGCCCCTCCTACTTCCCCTTCACCGAGCCTTCCGTAGAGGTCGACGTAAGCTGTTTCGAGTGCGGCGGCAAGGGCTGTAAACTGTGCAAGGGTACGGGCTGGATTGAAGTGCTGGGCGCGGGTATGGTAAACAGGCACGTGCTTGAGGGCTGCGGCGTCGACCCCGACGTATATTCCGGCTTTGCGTTCGGAATGGGCATAGAGAGAATTGCTATGCTCAAATACGGCATCAACAATATGAAACTTCTGTTCGAGGGCGACGTCAAGTTCCTAAGACAGTTCAAAATGGCGTAAACACCCCGCCTCTGCCTCGGCACATTCTTAAATAATAAATAGCGCAAGCAGACTATGTCTGCGCCAGCGCACAACATTTGCGGCTCCGCCACCTCGGCGGTGTGAATTGCCGCGACTTATGATAAACGAGAGCCCTTAAACGTCGCGGCAAGGGCAACGCCCTCAAACTTGTCAATTTTGTCGCTGTCACCAGGCGACAAAATTACGAAACAAAACTTATTTTGGAGTTAAACAATGAAAGCACCTTTAAGCTGGTTAAAAGACTATGTAGATATTGACATCCCTGCCGAAGAACTGCAGAAAAAACTGTTCGGCTGCGGATTTGAAGTTGAAGAACTAATCGACATCGGCAAGGACATCACGGGCGTAGTCGTCGGCGAAGTGACTGACTGCCAGCCCGTCGAGGGCACCCACCTGCACGTATGCCAGGTCGACTGCGGCAAACACGGCGTTATGCAGATTTGCTGCGGCGCGGACAACGTGGAAAAGGGCATCAAGGCGCCCGTCGCCCTGCCCGGCGCAACCGTCTACGCCACCGCTAAGGATCACGTCACCATTGAAGGAGTGATGACAATTAAGAAGGGCAAGCTCAGGGGTATAGAGTCCAACGGTATGCTCTGCTCCGGCGCGGAAATCGGCGTAAACGGCGATATGTTCGAGGGCGGCGATTACTGCGGACTTCTGCTCCTCCCCGCGTCGTTTGAAAACGGCGCGGACATAAAGCCCCTCCTCGGACTTGACGACTATATCTTCGACATCGGGCTTACGGCAAACCGCCCCGACTGCCAGAGCATACTCGGTATGGCGAGAGAGGTTGCCGCAATACTCGGCAAGCCGCTCAAAGAGCCCGACTATTCCTATTCCCCCAAAGCAAAGGGCGAGCCGGTAAGCGTAAAAGTGCTTGCGCCCGAGCTCTGCCCGAGATACATCGCGCACTACGTAAAGGACGTTAAGATTGCCCCCTCCCCTATGTGGATGAGAAAGAGGCTCAACCTCTGCGGACTGCGCTCCATAAATAACCTCGTAGACATCACTAATTTCATACTCCTGGAGATGGGACAGCCTATGCACGCATTCGACTGCGGTATGCTTTCGGGCAGGGAGATTGTTGTGCGCCGCGCAGACGAGGGCGAAGAGATTGTCACCCTCGACGGCAAGGCATTTAAGCTCAACAATGAAAACCTGGTCATCTGCGACGGCGACAAGCCCTGCGCGCTTGCGGGCATTATGGGCGGCGAGAACAGCGAAATTACCGACAATACAAGGGAACTTCTGTTCGAGGCGGCAAAGTTTGCGAGGGACAGCGTGAGAAAGACGTCGCGCTCGCTCGGGCAACATTCGGACTCCTCCGCACTGTTTGAAAAGGGCGTAAACGAATATACCACCGAACGCGCTATGGCAAGGGCGCTGCACCTCATCGAAGAGCTTGACTGCGGCACTATTACCGACGTGCACGCCGACATAAAGACCGAATATTCGCACGACGGCAGCAAGGAAATGACCGTAAGTATGGCAAAGATTAACGCCCTGCTCGGCATAACCATACCCGCCGATACCGCCGTTGAAATTTTAAAGAGGCTCAACTTCGGCGTAAAGGTCAAGGGCGACGAACTCCGCCTTATTGTTCCTCCCTACCGCGAGGACATAGACGGCTATCCCGACATTGCCGAAGAGCTGATAAGGGAATACGGCTATGAGCACGTCAACGGCACATTCCTCACCGCCGCAAGCGTGACCAACGGAGGTTACAGCGACGCACAGAGGCTGGAAAACTCGCTAAAGGACAGGCTTGTCGCAGACGGACTGTACGAAATTTCGACCTATTCCTTCTATTCCGAAAAGGACCTCGATATGATGCATCTGCCTTCAGATGCCGAGGAGAGGAAATTCATAAAAATCCTCAACCCCATAAGCGAAGAACTTTCGGTGATGAGGACGACGCTTGCGCCCTCTATGCTCAACGTAATAGTCAGAAACCTGAGAAAGGGCAACACGGAGGGCAAGCTTTTTGAAATTGCCAACAGATATCTGCCAAAGTCGCTGCCCCTCACCGACTTCCCCGAAGAGCGTCCCACTCTCTGCATAGGCACTTTCGGCAACGGCACTTTCTATGACATTAAGGGCATTGCGGAGGACATTGCAGACTTTTTAAATACCAAATTTGAATATTCGCCCGCAGAAAAGCCCTTCCTGCACCCCGGCATCACCGCAGAAATAAACTGCGAGGGCGAAGTTATAGGGTATCTCGGCAGGATTGACCCCTCAATTGCCGAAGAACTTGCAATGGAGAAAAAGGCTTTCCTCTGCGAGATTGACTATGAAAAGCTGGTTTCTCACGCAAAGCCGTTCAGATATCGTCCTCTGCCCAAGTTCCCCGAAGTGACGCGCGACCTTGCGCTTGTCGCCGATATGGGCATTACCTGCGGCGAGATTGAAAAACAGATTTATGCCGCCTGCAAGTACGTGACGGACGTAAAGCTATTTGACATCTACGTTGGCAACCAGATAGGTCAAGGCAAGAAGAGTATGGCATTCACAGTGACCTTTACCCCCGCCGCCGAGGCGATTACGCCCGAAAAGACTGACGGCTATGTGAAGAAAATCCTCGCTAACCTCAAACACAACCTCGACATAGACCTGAGATAACCGAATTTTCAATATAGTTTGCGCCCTGCGGCATTTCCCGCAGGGCGCTTTTTTACTCTATGGAACGAGCGAAGCCCCTCCGCCTGCGACCGTTGCCTGCAGATATGCGTCGGGTATCTTGCCGTTTATTACGCTCTCGCAGATGAGCACCTCTATCGTGGAGGCGAGATTTGACGTGCGCGAGGGCATTATGATTGATATATCGGAAACTATTTCAAGGTAGAGCGAGTGCTTTGTCTGGTTTATGCCCGCCTCCTCGAACTTGGATACAAAACGACATTCGACATTTGAAATGGGAATTATCTTTATGTTGACCTTTGCGCCGAAACCCGCAAGCGCCTCTATCCCCGTGAACGCGCCGAGGGGCACGAGTATGCCCTCCGCGCTCATCTTGGTGAGATTTTCCTGAGATAGGTACGCCGTGTCCCTTGCAATGCGGTTGATTTTAAGACTGTCCGTGGTGATTGTAGCGACGTTGCCGTCCTCGTCGTAGGTCAGCGTAATCAAATCTTCGTACCGCAGATTGTCGTTAAGGGTATAATAGATTGCATCGTTGACGGCGACGGTCGTCACCGAACGTATCGTCGCCTCGCTTATCGAGATGAGAATATTGGTGACATTGCGCTGCAAAAAGAGCAATATCCCTATTATTATGACGCCCGTAACGACTAAAATTATCTTTAACCTTGTGTGCTTGCGCCCCGATTTCATATACATAGTATATGATCGGCATACGGGCATATATTACGGCAAATCAGTTGCGCTTGGAATGTGCCCTGAAGATTACCGCCATAAGGAAGGAAAATACAACCGCCGCCGTTATGCCCGCGCTTGCCGCGGCGAGAGAACCCGTGACCGCATAGTAGATACCCCTTTCCGCGCCCTTTATCGCGCCGTTTGCAAGCAGATAGCCGAAACCCGAGATGGGCACGGTAGCGCCCGCACCCGCAAAGTCGACAAGCGGCTGATACAGCCCGAGCGCCGTGAGCACAACTCCCGCGAGCATAAAATAGACGAGTATTTTGCCCGCCGTTATCGACGTGAAGTTTATTATTAGCTGTGCGACGACGCAGATTGCGCCGCCCACCGCGAACGCCTTAATATACATCAAGACTATTGAAAGAACTGCCTCTGACATTCAATTACCCCCATACTATGCTTTAACGAACACACTTTTACTTTTTCAGTGCGACGGCGTGGGATATGCAGGGAATGGACTCCCCCTGCCCCGACGACACCGTTGAAAGCAGCGCGCCGGTTGCGGCGAACAGCACCTTTTTGAACTCACCAGAATTGAGCTTTGACATAATGTAGGAGTTGAACACCACCGCCGAACAGCCCGCGCCGCTGCCGCCCTGGAATTCGTCCTCTATGACGTCATATATTATCTCCCCGCAGTCGACGTGATTGTGCGAGATGTCAAACCCCTTTTCCCACATCAAATCCTTGAGTATGCGCGAGCCGAGCGCGCCGAGGTCGCCCGAAATTATCATATCGTAGTCGTCTGGCGAAAGACCGGTGTCGCGGAAGTGGCAAAGGAGCGTATCCGCGCAGGCGGGCGCCATCGCTGCCCCCATATTGTTGACGTCGGTCACGCCGAAGTCGACGACCCTGCCAATGGTGCCGCTGACTATGCTTACCCCCTCCCCCTTGCCTGCTATGACGCAACTGCCCGCGCCCGTCACCGTCCACTGCGATTGCGGAGGTCGGGTAGTGCCCTGCTCGAGCGGGTAGCGGTATTGCCTTTCGGCGCTTGCGAAGTGACTGCCCGTGGCGGCGACCGCACGCCTTGCATAGCCCGCATTTACCATCGCAGCCGCAAGGAGCATACTCTCGGACATAGTCGAACACGCCGAATACAGACCGAGAAAGGGTATGTCAAAATCCCTTGCCGCAAACGACGCCGAGATTATCTGGTTGAGAAGATCGCCAGAAAAGAGCACGTCTATCTGTGAACGGCTGAGCCCTGCGCCATTTATCGCCGTATCTATCGCCGTGGAGAGCATCTTGCACTCCGCCTTTTCAAAGGTGTCCTCGCCGAACATATCGTCCGTGAGCGGTCTGTCGACAAATCTCCCGACTATGCCGAAACACTCTTTGGGACCTGCTACCGTGCCCGTCGATATTATCTTTGGTGAATTCTTAAAGTAGAGCGTATGCCCGCCATATTGCCTTGAAGTCATAAAAAAATCCCCGACCGCTATTAGTCTTGGCAAGCGGCGGGGATTTTATTCGGTTTTTCAAGTCAGAGAATGTAGAGTATGCTTACAAACTGCAACACGCTGCCGACTATTACAAAGATGTGCCATACGGAGTGCATATACTTAACCTTTTTGCCGCAGGCGAAGAAGATTATGCCAACGGTATAGCTTATTCCGCCCGCAAGCAGCCATATGAGCGCGGCAAGGGGCAACCTTTCGACGAGCTGGGGTATTGCAATGAGCACCAGCCAACCCATAATTACATAGCTTACCTGGCTTAAGATCTTTACGGGCTTCCAGTGCATATTGATTGCGTTGAAGGTTATGCCGAGCACGGCAAGCCCCCACTCCACGCCGAAGATTACCTTGCCGAGGGTGAGATCCCAAAGGGATATCATACAGAAGGGCGTATAGCAGCCTGCAATCAGCAAAAAGATTGTGCAGTGGTCGAATACGCGGAATACTCGCTTTGCCGTGCCCTGTCTGAGAAAGTGATAGAGCGCGCTCATAGTGTACAGCGTTATCATCGACAGCGAATAGATTGTGACAGCGGCGTACTTCATAGACGTGGGATTGAAGGAAGTAACCACGAATGCCATCACCGCAAATATTATGCCCAGCCCGCCGCCGACTATGTGGGTTATGGCGTTGAAGAGCTCTTCCCCCTTGGTATATACTGGCATCGGTCTCATTGCCCTGCAGACGCATTGTTCTCTGCTCATTACTGTTTCCTCCTCATTCAGATTATGCGGCTGCCTGTACGCGACAGCATCGCGCGGCGCCGCTCTTTTTTCTTACAGATATATTATAGGCGGATAAAGTCGGAAATGCTACCTACACTTTACAAGGGACATTCTCCTGTATATTTCCCGCACTCTCCCTTAATTTTTGACACTCTACTCAAAAAAAATACACTCTACTGTCAGTAGAGTGCACTATTTTTTTACTTACTATGGCTATAAAACGCCTATTTTAACTTGACTTATCGGCATTTTGCCCGCCGCGGACATCGGAGGGCTGTTTTAAGCCGTACCTGGAGTGCACACGCAGAATTATCGGCTTTACCTTCCACGCGACGATTGCCGCGACGACTGCGAGCACGGCGTCCTTCGGAATGAATATATAGACCCACGCGACCATATTAGACGCTATGTCCTGACTGCCGTTTAAAATGAGCCAGAAATATATGAATACGCCGCCCAGGACGTAGTTTGCCGCGCAGGCACACAGCGAGAGAACGACATAGTGCCAGAGCTTTCTGCTCCTTGCGTAGAACATACCGCCGACGCCGGATGCCGCAATGAAGCCGACGACGAAGCCGAAAGATGGCTTGAGCACGTACGAGAACCCGCCGCCCGCAGTGAACACGGGCACGCCGATAAGCCCCAAAAGCATATATGCAGTCGTAGAGAGCAGCCCCTTCTTCCACCCGAGGAGCATTCCAGAAAGGGTTGCGAACACCGTCTGGAAGGTGAGCGGCACGAACGGAAAGGGTATGCTTATGTAGGCGCCGGCTATCATCAGCGCTGTAAAGAGGGCACATTCGGCGATATCTGCCGAGACACATTTGATATGACTTTTCATACCCCCATTTTACCTTTTGGTGACAAGATTGTCAACCGTATTAAATTTACGGTTTACAATTGGGGCAAATTTTTTTGCAGGCAGGCACATAACGGCTTGACAAAAGACCGTTCGGGCGGTTATACTTTGAAAAAATGAATAGCAGGACGCGGTACGCCCCGACAAGATAGGGGCGTTCAATAGGGAAGTCTGGGTCAATAGCCCCGCAGCCCCCGCTGCCGTTGCGACAGCAGGTTCGTTCACTGAAATTTCGGGAAGGACGGACAAAACATTCTGCCGCATTTTAAGCCGGAAGACCTGCCGTGCCTGCAAAAATTAGTTGACATTCCGAGGGGACGCGGAATAAAGACAACCGTGCGGGGAGGCATATGCCTGCTTGCCGTTTTTTTTGCGCGCCTTGAGGAAAGTTTTAAGGCGGCATTTTTATTTTAAGGAGATTTTAAATATGAAGAAGAAACTGTTTGCTCTGCTTGCGGCGGTGTGCGTGACGCTGACCGCCTGCACATTTTTTGCCTGCGCCGACGCAGCCGACAACAAGGACGGCGAATACGTCACCGACAATGACAAGCCAGAGGGCGATGACAGCAATGACAACAACAATGAAAACAAGCCCGGAGGCGACGCCACAATTGAGAACGGGCACAAGATTGTATACGCCTTTACAGCCGACGGCGACACTATGGAGATAACTCAAAAGAGCAGTATGTACGACTATATGTGCGCGCTCAAAGAGGACGGCGCGCTGACGTTTGAGGGAACGATGAGCGAGTACGGCTTTTACATAACCTCTGTAATGGGCGTGACCTCCGTCACGGTGAGCTCTACCCCCACCTCCTACACGGGCTGGGACTGGGCTGTCTACACGACGATTACAGAACTTGACGGAGTAAGCTATTCGGGCGAAGAATATACTACGATAGACGGCGTTAAGCTGTACAAGGCGAGCTATGGCGCGTCCGGCGTGCCCTGCGTCGAGGGCGAGAGTTATGCGCTTGTATATGAACTGAGTTCGATGAGCTGGTAAAGAGAGTGAACAGGGGCTTACAGGGCGGCAACTTCACCGCGAAAAAAATTGCATACTGCGCGGCGATGACTGCGCTCATTACGGGCGCCCAGGTTGCGCTGGGGTTTGTCTCCGGAATAGAGGTCGTCACCCTGCTGCTCGCCTGCTTTTCGGCGTGTGCGGGCGTTGCCTGCGGCGTTATCACCGCCATCGCTTTCTGCCTGCTGCGTTGCTTCATATGGGGGTTTTATCCCAACGTTATATTGCTGTACGTAATATATTATCCTCTGTTTGCGGTGATTTTCGGACTGTTGGGACGAATAGGCGACGACGCCTTTTCCGATGCGCGCGCGGGGATATTCATTGCCGTCAACCTCATCCTTGCGGCGGTTGCCTGCACGGCGCTCTGCGCCTGCATATTTGACCTTATTAAGATTTCGCGGCTGTACGCCGACGCCGTCTATGCGATGATGTGGGCAATTTTTGCCATATGTACGGCACTCCTCGTCGCGTTTGACATACTCTTCGTGCTTGTAAAGCGAAAAAAGTGCGACGGCGCGGCGCTGAAGGTATTCCTGTTCACCGCCATAGGGTGCGTATGCACAATCTCGTTCACCCTGCTCGACGACATAATCTCGCCGCTGATGCTGGGTATGACGGCAAAGACGGCGCTTACGTACTTTTACGCCTCCTTTCTCGCAATGCTGCCGCAGACGATATGCACGCTTGCCACCCTTTCTATGCTTTCCGCGCCCGTAACATATATAATGAGCAGGTGTTTGCGCTGAAAAATTATTGACAAATGACGAAAAAAGTAATAAAGTAATTTATGTATTACATTTTTCGGAGCATACGAGTGCTTTATACTGTTACTTTTAACCCGTCATTGGATTATCACCTTAAAGTGCCCAACTTAAAATCCGGCGCCGTAAACCGCACCTCGCAGGAGAGGCTTGCCATAGGCGGCAAGGGCATAAACGTATCGCTTGAGCTTATGGAACTCGGACACGACACGCAGGCGCTCGGCTTTGTTGCGGGCTTTACGGGCAAGGCGATTGTCGACGAAGCGGACAGGCTGGGGCTTGACCACGATTTCATAGAAGTAGCAGGCAGGAGCAGAATTAACGTAAAGATTAAGAGCAATACCGAAACGGACATAAACGGCAGCGGCGCAGTCATTACCCCCGACGACGTTGAAAAGCTCACCTTAAAGCTGAGGGAAAAGCTGAAAGGCGGCGACTGGGTGATAATAAGCGGCAGCGTGCCCAACTACCTTGACGAGAAAGTGTACGGGCACCTTATTGACGACCTGAGGGACATAAAGGACATAAACTTTGTAGTAGACGCAAGCGGGGAACTGCTTACGGAAACATTGAGGTACAGACCCTTCCTCATAAAGCCCAACCTCTTCGAGCTGTGCGAACTGTTCAACGTATCCACCTCCATCGACACAAAGACGATTGCCGTGTATGCGCGGAAACTGCAGGCGATGGGCGCGAGAAACGTAATAGTTTCACTCGGCTCGCTCGGCGCGCTTATGGTTACAGAGACCGACCAGGCAATGTATGTGAGGGCTGCCGTCGGGCAGCTTGTCAACTCCGTCGGCGCGGGCGACTGTATGGTGGCGGGGTTCATTCACGAATACTTAAGGACGGGCAACTGCTTCAAGGCGCTGAACTTTGCGACCGCCGCGGGCAGCGCCTGTGCCTTTACAGAGAGCCTTGCAACCCGCGAACAGATAGAATATGTGGAAAGCTTAATGCTCTGACGACAAATTACATACCTGCCGCCGCATTCATTGCGGCGGATTTTTTTATCTGAGCGAGTGTATAATTGCATAAAAGTGCCTTTACGTCGCAGAAAAATGCGCATATATTCACCGCAAATATTTGCAATGCAAGGCGGCTGATGATATAATAGAGATATGATAGTTTTTGTGATTGCTATGGAGAGCGAGGCAAAGCCCGTAATTGAAAAATTTGAAACGCTGACCAAAAAGCGCGTGCACGGCAGGGATATATACTTCGGAAAGCTGTGCGGCATTTACACCGCCGCGGTCGTATGCGGCGTGGGCAAGGTCAACGCGGCGGCAGGCGCGCAGTACGCCATTGACTGCCTCGGCGCCGACAGAATTGTAAACATAGGCGTTGCGGGCGGACTTAACGGCAATTGCCGCGTTGCGGAGATGTACGGCATAGACGCCGCCGTGCAGTACGACTTTGACCTCGTACAGCTTAACGGCACGCCTATGGGCACGCTCAACGAATATTCGCAGCCCTACCTCGACATAAGCACGGTGCCCCTCTACCCCCTCAGAAAGCTCGCCTCTGGCGACAGGTTCAACGACGACAGGGCGGACTTCGAGCTGCTTACTAAGGAACTTAAAGCCGACATAAGGGATATGGAAGGCGGCGCTATGGCGCACGTGTGCAGGCACGCGGAAATTCCCCTTTTCAGCTTTAAGGCGATATCCGACATAGCGGGAAACGGCAGCACAACCGAACAGTTTATCCGCAATCTTGAACTGTGCTCAAAGAGAATAGGCGAAGAAATCATAAGGATTTTCGAGGCGGTAAATGGATAGAATACCCTCCTTTTCAAAAAATCACGATACCCTTGAAACGGGGCTGCACGTCAGTATGAAAATGCACGGCGTTACGACCTGGGACTTAAGGTTCAAAAAGCCCAACGCGGGCGACTACATCTCGCCTAAGGCGCTGCACACCGTAGAGCATCTGCTTGCAACCACCCTAAGAAATTCCGAACATAAGAACGACATAATCTATTTCGGACCTATGGGCTGCAGGACGGGATTTTATCTCCTTACCGTAAACCTTGAAAGAGAAGAGGTCATACCCCTTCTTAAGGAGTGTATACTCTTCGCCCTCTCCCTCGGCGAAGTGCCGGGAAACAGGCGCGAGGAGTGCGGAAACTACCTTGAACACGACCTCGGCGGCGCAAAGAAAGAGCTTGCCGACTACCTTAAAATACTTGAAAACGCAGACTGAAGGAAAAATTTACATATGATAGCACTCGGCGGAGGCTGGGACGAAGCTCTGAAAGAGCTCTTCGACGACCCGCGATACTTAAAGATACGCGAATTTCTTAAAACCGAATATTCGACGCACGTCGTCTACCCCGATATGTACGACCTGTACAACTGTTTCCGCTATACGCCGATAGACGATGTTAAGGCGGTTATACTCGGACAGGACCCCTATCACGAGCCGGGGCAGGCGCACGGGCTGTGCTTTTCGGTAAGAAAGGGTGTACCTCTTCCCCCGTCGCTTCAGAATATATTCAAGGAGCTTAAGAGCGACCTGGGCATTATAGAGCCCGACTGCGGCGACCTTACCAAGTGGGCAAAGCGCGGCGTTCTGCTCCTCAATACGACGCTGACGGTGAGGGAACATCAGGCGAACAGTCACTCAAAGTGCGGCTGGGCGTGGTTTACCGACAACGTGATAAGGATAATTTCCGACAGATGCAGAAACGTCGTATTCATACTGTGGGGCGCAAATGCGAGAAGCAAAGCTCCGCTTATCGACGAGAGCAAACACCTTATTTTGCAGTGCGCGCACCCCTCGCCTCTTTCCGCATATAACGGATTTTTCGGGTGCAGGTTCTTTTCCAAGACAAACTATTACCTTGCCGCGCACGACAGACAGCCCATTGACTGGGACCTCAACTGAACACATAACTTTTTAGGAGATCGACCATATGAAATATGCCGTTATATTAGGCGACGGAATGTCCGACTGGAAACTTGAAAGTCTGGGCAACAAGACCTGCCTCGAGGCAGCAAATACCGTAACTTTAGACAGACTTGCCCCCCGTTCCGAGGTGGGGCTGTGCAGGACCGTGCCCGAAGGACTTAAGCCGGGCAGCGACGTTGCAAATATGTCCGTACTCGGCTTCGACCCCAGAAAATTCTATACGGGGCGCTCGCCCATAGAGGCGGTGGCAATGGGCATTGAACTCAAGCCTACCGACGTGACTTTGAGGTACAACCTCGTCACCCTCTCCGACGAGGAGAACTACGAGGACAAAACTATGGTGGACTACTCCGCCGGCGAAATCACCACCGAGGAGGCGGCAGAGCTCATCAATTACCTCAAAAAGTACCTCGATACCGAAAAATATACGCTCTACCCCGGCGTTTCATACCGCCACTGTCTGGTAATTGCGGACGGTGAGAAGGGACATACGCTAACCCCTCCCCACGACATCTCCGACAAACCCGTCAGAGGACATCTTCCCGTCGGAGAGTGCGGCGACGTCTACCTTGAGATGATGAAGAAGAGCTATGAACTTTTGAAGGCGCACCCCGTCAACTTAAAGAGAATTGCAGAGGGCAAGCGCCCCGCAAGCTCCATATGGCTGTGGGGCGAGGGCACAAAGCCCGGGCTCTCTTCATTCGAGCGCGAAAAGGGCGTAAAGGGCGGAATTATCTCCGCAGTCGACCTAATAAGGGGCATAGGTATGCTTGCGGGAATGGAGATCATTCCCGTAGAGGGCATTACGGGCAACTATGATACCAACTGGGCTGGCAAGGCACGCGCCGCCGCCGATGCGCTGATCGGCGGGCTGGACTTTGTATATGTGCATATGGAGGCGCCCGACGAGTGCAGTCACCACGGCGACCCCGCGCACAAGGTCTATTCCATTGAACAGATTGACAACGTCGTCATTCCAGAATTTATTGCAAAGATGGAAAATGCCGGCGAGGACTATGCAATACTCGTTACGCCCGACCACCCCACTCCCTGCGCCTGCAAGACGCACGTCTCCGAGCCCGTTCCCTTCCTCATCTATACCAATGTCAAGGACCTCGGCAACGGCGCAACGAGATATACCGAGAAAGAGGCTGCAAAGACGGGACTTATTGTCGAGGACGGCTTCACGCTGATTGACAGGCTGCTCTCCGTAAAGTAAGCTTTATCTGATAAATGAACCAATTCAGCCCCTGCTGTTCCTGCGGGGGCTGTTTTGCCGCCCGCACAGAAAAGGGCACTGACCGACCAGTCTCAATATTGCGAAAAATAAGCGCGGAGCGCGCCGTCATAGGACGGCGCGCCCCTTTAGTTTGCCTTTAAGACTTAAAAATCAGATATCGTCAGTCCGATTTTTGTACCGTAACCCGACAGGTTATTCCCCGCCGAGCTGCTTTTTCTGTTTTTTATACGTCTCGTTAATCATATCTATCTGCCCCTTTTCGGCGGGCGCGGGGGCATAATAGCCCCTTGAACTCATCTGGCTGAACAGACAGTACTGGTTGTCCGCAACGCCCTCCAGATGAGTTGTAAACTGCTTTCTTATGCTCTTTGTGCTGCCCTCGAACAGCGCGGTCGCATAGAAGGAAATGAGCTGTTTTTCGCTCTCCAGCATATCCTGAATGGCGTCCTTTTCGTTCAGACTTGTCATACTCTTGGGTGTCTTCATTTACGTCAGCCTCCTATCATCTGCAGCAGCTTTTCATAGCGGCACCTGTGCTCTTCGGCGATATTCTTCATACACTCCGCAAGTTCAGGGTCGGTGAGCGTGTTGGAATATGCCCGAGCCTTCTTGCAGATGAGCCCTTCAAACGTCAGCGCGTCTGAAATCATAGTTAGTTCTTTGGATGTCAGTTGCACCATAATTAAAAAACCTCCTTAAGGGTTATTGCCACTCTAAGGAGATTTATTCGTCCGCGGTGCAAAACGCCCGCAATATGTCGGTATTTTTTTAAGTCTGCAGGGCGCAGGTTCTTTGCCCCGTCCCAGAGAATTCTCTTCGTTCGGTTCAGGCTTTAAAGATGTTGCCGTTTTTTCAGTCCTCGGGCTTGATACCGAAGCTCTCGAAGAGGTTGACCTCGCTCTGCGAATGCGCCCTTATCGCCTGATAATACGGGTCGGAGGAGAAATCTCTCTCCTTGTCGTAACTGCCGCCGAGGCTTTCTATCGCATACTTGAGTTCCTGGTACTCTATGTATGTTATGCCATCCTCGTCAATCTTGTCGAGGAGATATTCCAGCGCCCTCTCGTCGCCGTACGCTGCGAGATAACTTGCGTGCATAGGCAGGTTTTCCGCGTCCGAGCGGAACGCCCTTATGAGAAGGTCGAATATCCTGTCGTCGCGGATGACGCAGCGGGAGAGAATTTCGAGCATATACTCCCTCTGCACGCCCTTTTCGCAGTAGTCGAGCGCCTGCTCTTTGACCTCGTCAGCAAACTGCTTGACGTTGTCGACGCAGGTATTTCTGATATCCTCGTCCTCCGACGTGGTGAGGAGGCGCATATATTCGGGTATTGCCGCCCTGCTTGCGCCGAGAAGGTTTAAGGCATAGCTGACCTCGTCGTCCGTGCCGGAGAGAAGGGGCACCAACAGTTCGTCGGCGTTCCTATTTTCAATGGCGTTGCAGAGGTATTCGCTGACGGGCACGCCCTGCTTTAAGTGCGACCTTAGCCATTTTACAAGCTCCTCGTCAGAAAAAGAGGCGTAGTATTCGTTGGGCGACATTCCCAAAGACTTTATCTTGGTGTCGCCGAACTTTGCGTACATTGCGGGGATGATGTCCTCCCACTCGCTCTCCTTGTACTTGTCCGAGTGCTTCTTTATGTATTCGGCGAGCTTCTCGTCGAACATTCCGTCAAAATCGTATAACTTCATATCATTCACCCAAGATGGCATTTACTTTCTGTCTGGTCACGCCGAAGAAAGAGGTGAGCATTGCATCGTCGAGCGCGCTCTCCTTGACGTCTGCGGAGATGAGTATAGCCGCGGCGAGCGCGGGCACGCTCTTTACGTCGGCAAGGCGCCCCTCCTGCTCCAGCTTATAGTAAAGTTTTGTAGCCGCCGTATTGAACTTCAGCCCGTACTCCTCCGATAGCATTGCAAACCGCGAGAACGTATAGGCATATGCGCGCATAAAGTACTTGTGCTTGAGCTTGCCCACCTCCAACTTTATAAGCTTTATGTTCCGCAGTATATTGCAGATGACGACGCCGTAGTCGCCCTCCGTATTGTCCTGGACGAGGGCGCTTATCGTCTCCATCTTGACCGCGTCCTCCAGAAAGGCGTCGAGGAGGATATCCCTGACCATATCGTCGAGCTTTGCCTTGACTGCCGAAAGAGCGCCGAGCAGGTGCAGTTCATACGAGGAAGAGGCGTCGCCCTCGTCGAAGCACCAGCGGATATAGTCCTCCGTGCAGGGGTCGTCGAGCACCTTTTTAGCCTGCTTGTCGGTCATCTGGTTGAACGCCGACAGAAAGGCGACGTTCATCTCCCTTTCGTCTGCAGGCAGACGATAGAAATAGTCCAGCTCCTTATGCTTGTTCCTCTTCTTGAGGTAGAGCACCTCGAACTTCCAATAGTTTGCGGCTATGGCGTTATTGTAGATGGTGAGAAGCTTGTCGAACGTCTGTACGCTCTCCTCCGCCCTGCCGCTGTTGTACGCAGCAATCGCCTTGAAGAAGAGCAGCGAACAGTCATACTGCAACTCTTCCTTTTCCTCGAGTATGCAAAAGAGCTTATAAGCCTCCTCGTGCATATGGTTTTCGCAGCAGACGGTAGCCGTCTTGTATATGTCCTCCGTCGATGTGAGGTTCAAAGCGAGCAGCCGCTTTGCAATCTCTACAGCCTCGTCGCGCGCGTTCTGCTGGGAGCGTATCGCGGCGAGCGAGGTCAGCGCCTGGACGTCGTCCGGTTTGTCCTGAAGCACGGCGTTGCACTCCGCCTCGGCAAGGTCGAGATTGTCGGTTATGATGTCGCACATCGCAATGTAGTTGCGGGCGGCATAGTACTTTTCGTTGCCCTTGTCCACCTCCATAAAGTGCTTTACGGCGCCGTTGTAGTCGTTGGCGCGCATACACTTTATGCCTTCGTCAATCTCATCCGAAAAGTCTGCAAGGCGTGGCGGCCAGGCAAATCTGAGCGTCGGCTTTTCGTCCTTAACAAAGCTCTTTATTATCTCCCGCCTGTTTTCCGGCGAGAGTTCGGTGTTGGTCTCTATGAGGAGTTTGTTATAATAATATGCGGCAAAATTTTCCTGTCCGAGGTTCATATAGCTGACCGCCAGACCTTCGTACGCCTCCGCAAGATTTGCGTTTTCACCCGCGTAATCAATGTATTTGAACCAGCCGTTTATGCACTTTTCGTACAGCCCCATATCGTCAAACGCTTCGGCATACAGCATAAAGGAGTCCTCATCGTTGCCGTTGAGAACTGCATTCTTGTTGAGCATCTTGAGCGCCCCGATGTAGTTGTGCTCCTCTATCAAATCCGCGGCTATGGCAATGAGCCTGTCCGCACTGAGGTCTATCGCGCTTGTCTTATTCATCTATACCTTTATCGAAAATTGCTTCTATTGCCTCTTTATCGTAGACGTAATCCCTGTTGCAGTAGTGACAGTGCACGCTGACTGCGCCCTGCTCTTCGACTATCTTCAAGAGCTCGCTCTTGCCCACAGAGGCAAGCACGCCGCGTATCTTCTCCTCCGAACAATTGCAGATGTAGTCGGGGAACAGCTCGTACGTGACGCCTGAAATGAGCTTGCCGAAGAACTGCTTTGCAACGCCCTCCGCGCCGAGCTCCGCAAGGCTTCCCGCGTCGTCGCAGAATGCCCCGAATGCGGCTGCTGCGGCGTCAATCTGTTCGTCCGAAGCGTCGGGGAGGAGCTGAACCACCACACCGCCCGCGCAGTGACAGTTGCCGTCCTCGCCTATCTCCACGACGAGCTTTGCCGCCGTGGGTATCTGTTCGCTGACCTGGAAATACTTTGCAAGCAGGTCGGAGACATCGTCCGAGGATATTTCGCACGTGCCGACGTAGGGCGCGGAATAGCCGTCCTCCCTGACGACGGTGAGCGTGCCGCCGACGAGCGTTTCGCCGCAGCTTCCGTCCGCATAGCCGCGAACGTGCAGGTCGGCACCGGCAGAGACGGAAACTGCGCCGTCGCCCTTTTCTGCCTTGACGGTGAGAGAGACGCTGCCGCGCTTTTCCTTTAAATTTGCCGCGCAATACGCGCCGCATACCAGAAGCCCGCCTAAAATTTTTGCCGCTTTACTCCCGAGCGAATGAATATTTATGGAATCGTTGACGAGTTTTGTCGCCTCTATTACAGTGAGCGAAGCCCGACCTTCGCAGATGAGCGAACGGAAAATCTTGTTCATTTTTTTTACCTTTTGTATGCAAAGAAATTTATCCTCTCCGCCTTGTCGCCGCCGAGGTGCCCCTCGGTTTCGACGCGGCAAAAGCCCGCCTCTTTGAGAAGAGCTATAATGTCCTCCTCCCTGTGGGCGTACTGGAAATGCGTCTCCTCGAACCTGTCGTATGCGCCGTCCGCGCGGCGGACGAAGAAGGTGAGCTCCATTTTCACGCCCTCCTCCGTCTGCGTATTGAACCACAGGTACGAGATGTCCTCCCCGTCCTCTCCGAAGAGATTTTCGCCGATTATGTTCCTTATCTTGTTTTCCGAACTGATGTCGAAGAAGAACATTCCGTCGCCGCAGAGAGAGGAATATACCCGCCTGAACGCCGCCGAGAGCTTTGACGGCGGGACATAATTTATGCAGTCGTTGATGGCTACGGCGAAATGTGCCTTGCCGCACACTTTAAGTTTGGTTATATCGCCGAGTAAAAATTCACAGCGTATGCCTTCTTTTGCAGCTTTCTGCCGCGCAACGGACAGCATTGCGGGGGAAATGTCTATACCGCACGCCTGATAGCCCGCCCTGTTGAGGGCGCGGGTGAAGTATCCGTTGCCGCAGCCGATGTCCAGCCCGACGCGCCCCGCAGAAGCGCCTTTAAGCTTATTTAACAAATACTGCGACCATTTTTCATAGTCGCAGTCCGAGTTGAGATATTCAAACCATCCGCCAAGCGTTTCGTAGCTTTCGGCCATAGTCCTGCCCGCCTTACCTTAAGAGATTGTCGGAGCTGACTTTCTTCTTTTTGCCCTTCTTGCCCTCGGGAGTTTTGAGCGCCTTTTCCCTCTCGGCAAACAGTTTTTCGTACTCCACATAGCGTGTATCGCCCCTGTGCTGTTCGTAGTACTCCTTTACTTCGCCTTCTATCGTCAGACGCGTCTGCGAAGCGGCGGCAATCTGCGCCCTGCCGTATGCTTCGCCGACCCTGGCGATGGTCGTTGCGCCCTCTATCGGGCGTATGGGGCGACCTATGAGCTCGCTCTTGCCGGCGGCGAGAAGTTCACGCGCAAGCGCCTTTTCCTCGCTCTCCTTTTCGGCTTCGAGCTCTTTGGGCGTCATCTTGGCGCGCTTTGCCTCCTTTTCTGTCTTGATTGCGGGAGTTATGAACATATCGAACACCCACTGCGTGTACGCAAACCAGCAGAGGAGCACGAATGAAAAACCTATGAAAAGGAAGATGATGTACGCGAGAATGAGTAAGAACTGCGAATTGAGCCCGAGAAGCAAAATCCATACGGGTATGAGCGAAAACGCGAGCATAAACACCGTCTGAATTATGGTTGCGACGAGGAGCACGAAGGTATTCTTTACGAGGTGAACGAAGCCCACCCTGTAGCTTACGCCGACGGCGAGCAACCACATTGCGATAACGCCTACGATTACCGTGGCTATTATCATAAATACTTTCGCCGTTACGGGACCTGCCGCAGACGCGCCCTCTGCAATCTGCACGGCTGCCCAGTCGGAGACGCAGACAGAAGCGAACACAAATATCATTAAGAGCGTTACCGCAAACACGACGTTGACGTAGCAAGCCTTTACGCCGCGGAAATAGCCCTTTACGGTGAACTGTCCGTGCGTGTTTATGAGCTTTCTGACGGAATATGCGCCGCCTGCAATGCCGACCGACGCGATAAAGCCCGCCACTATTAAGAGCGAATAGAATAGAAGGTCAGCCGAAAGAATAATTCTCTCCGCCGAGCCCTGCATACCGGGGGTCACCGGATAAGTGCCCAGAATATTTGACGCGAACGGGTAGAGAAAACCCATCTGGCTGATATACGCGCTGCGGACATAGATGACCGCAATCGCGGGGACGAAGAAAACGAGCGTTAAGACGTTTATGATTACGAGCTTGCCGAAACAGGACTTGAAGATGTCCCACGTGTCCGCCCAACGCCCCTTGGGGAGGCTGGTGCGCACGTAATCGTCCGCAATCTCCTTTCCTTCCAATGTGCTGACTCTTGACTGTGCCATTTAATAATTCCTTAAAATGCGCCGCTTACGATAGAAGCGCAGTAGTTTTCTAATATTATACAGTATTGCTTGAATTATTTCAATTGATTTAAGCGGGAGATTGTAAAAAAGAATATAATTTTCTTTGACATTTATGCGACGTTGTGCTATTATCAAAATGCTAAATAGAGGAGCGGCAGAGCATTAGTATCTGCGGAGTTGAGCTGACGGCAGCATTTTCCGCAGAAAAAGGGCATCGCCGCCGAAGTGCAGGGCTTTGCCGTAAGAGCTTTGCGCTGGGCGCACGGGATAATATTCGTGCGACTGTCACTTTGAGTGTTGCGCTATTTGCAGTTAGCTTTATAAAAAGTTAGTTGGCGGCGCTGTTATTTTTTCGGTGCCGCCTTTTGTAACATATTTTATTTTCGGAGAATAGACTATTATGAAAAAGTACAGAGTTGGCGTCATAGGCGCCACGGGCATGGTCGGACAGCGCTTCCTCACCCTGCTTGAAAATCACCCCTGGTTCGACGTGGTATGCCTTGCGGCAAGCTCTTCCTCGGCGGGAAAGAAGTATAAGGACGCGGTTAAAAAGTGGCTTATGACCTCCCCTATGCCCGAAAAATATGCCGACATCACGGTTATGGACGCCACAGCAGACAGGGAGAAGATTGCCTCCATCGTCGATTTCTGCTTCTGCGCGGTCAATATGAAAAAGGACGAGATAAAGGAGCTTGAATACTCCTACGCGAAGCTTGAATGTCCGATAGTTTCCAACAATTCGGCGCACCGTTTTACCGACGACGTGCCGATGATTATACCCGAGATAAACGCAGACCACCTCGGCGTAATAGCCGCACAGAGGGCAAGACTGGGCACAAAGCGCGGCTTTATTGCCGTTAAGAGCAACTGCTCCCTTCAGTCCTATGTCCCCCTCCTCGAACCCCTCAGAAAATACGGCATAAAGTGCGCCGCAGTCACGACCTATCAGGCGATATCGGGCGCGGGAAAGGTGTTCGAGACAATGCCGGAAATTGTAGACAACGTAATTCCCTATATCGGCGGCGAAGAGGAAAAGAGCGAAAAGGAACCGCTTAAAATCTGGGGCGAAGTCAAGGGCGGCAAGATTGTGAGCGCAACAGCGCCCGCAATAACCGCGCAATGCCTTAGGGTGCCCGTCTCCGACGGACACACGGCGGCGTGCTTTGTAAGCTTTGAGACCAAGCCCTCCAAAGAGGAAATACTTTCGGCGTGGAAGAACTTCAAAGGTCAGCCGCAGGAGCTCGACCTCCCCTCCGCTCCCAAGCAGTTCATTCACTACTTCGAGGAGGATAACCGCCCCCAGGCTAAGCTTGACAGGAACGTCGAAAACGGAATGGCGATTGCCGCGGGCAGGCTGAGAGAGGACAATCTCTTCGACTATAAGTTCATCGGACTTTCGCACAACACCCTTAGGGGCGCTGCGGGCGGCGCAGTGCTGCTTGCTGAGCTGCTTGCGGCTAAAGGATATTTCGACTGATTTTACGTCCGTCTTAAAAAGGATTTTGGACGGACGACGCATAAAAAAACTATTAAATTATTCGAGGAACTATGAAAGCATTTTTTAAGGGATCGGCAACTGCCATGATTACCCCCTTCCTGGACAACGGCGGGGTAAACTTCGACGCATTCGCAAGAATGATTGAATATCAGATTGCAAACGGCACGGACGCCCTTGTAGTTCTTGGCACGACGGGAGAGCCCGCTACCATGAGCGAGGACGAAAAGACCGCCGTGATGAAGTTCGCAATCGAAAAGATTGCGGGCAGGGCGAAGGTAATCGTCGGCACGGGCAGCAACTGCACCGCCCACGCCGTTGAGGCGAGCATTAAGGCTGAAAAGCTGGGCGCGGACGGACTTCTCGCCGTTACGCCCTACTACAACAAGTGCACGCAGAAGGGCATTGTTGAGTACTATAAGGCAATATGCGGCGCGGTGAAGATACCCGTAATCGCCTATAACGTGCCCGCGAGGACGGGCGTGAACATTCTGCCCCAGACGGCGGAACAGCTTTCCTACATAGACAATATGGCGGGCATCAAGGAAGCCTGCGGCAATATGGAGCAGATATGCGAAACGATGAGGAGAATTCGCCCCAGAATGGACCTCTATTCGGGAGATGACAACCTCAACCTGCCCATACTCGCCATAGGCGGCAGCGGGCTTATCTCGGTTGTGAGCAACATTGCGCCCAAAGAAGTCAAGGAGCTTGCCGTGCTTATGGAGCAATGCCGGCTTAAAGAGGCAAATGAACTGCAGGACAGACTTCTGCCCCTCATCGACGCCTGCTTCACGGAGGTAAATCCCATACCCGTAAAGGCAGGCTGCTCAATGATCGGTCTTGACGCCGGCATACCGCGTGCTCCGCTTACAGAGCTTGAGGAAGCACACAAGAAGATTATGTCCGACTGCATAAAGTCGGCGGGAATTAAGGCATTATGATTAAAGTACTTGTTTGCGGCGCGCTCGGCAAGATGGGCGCAAATATAAGAGAACTGCTTTCGGACGACGGAGAGGCAAAAGCCGTCTGCGGCGTCGACCCGAGGGGCGACAAGTCGGGCGAATTCCCCGTCTACCCCTCCTTTGCCGAAGTTAAAGAGGACGTCGACGTGATAATCGACTTCTCCTCCCCCGCGGCGCTTGCTGGCGAACTTGAATACGCGGTAAATACGGGCGTGCCCGTAGTTCTCGCCTCGACGGGATATACCCCCGAACAGCTTGCCGACATTTCGGCAGCTTCGGAAAAGGTTGCTATTTTCCGCACCGCCAACTTCTCGCTGGGGGTAAACCTGCTTTGCGAACTAGTGAAAAAAGCAGCCGAGACGCTGGGCGAGAAGTTTGATATCGAGATTGTCGAAAAGCACCACTCGCAGAAGGTAGACGCGCCCAGCGGCACGGCGCTTATGCTTGCCGAGAGCGCAAATTCGGCGTTCGGCGGAAGCAAGCCCTATATGAACGGCAGGGAGGGCATTGTGGGCAAGCGCGGCAACGAGATAGGCATACACGCCGTGCGCGGCGGAACTATTGTCGGCGAGCACGAAGTTCTTTTCTGCGGCGAGGACGAGATTGTAGCGCTGAGCCACTCGGCGAGGAGCAAAAAGGTCTTTGCGGCAGGCGCAATAAAGGCAGCGAAGTGGCTTGCGGGAAAGAAGGCGGGTCACTACGATATGAAGGACCTTTTAGGCGACGTTCTGTAAATCTTTAGCGGGCATTGGTTAAGGCATATGTGCCGCCCGATTGCAATTTAAAGACGGTTTTAGGCGCTCATTCAGAAGCGCAGACGGCGGGCAATTTCTGGGCAGATTTCCGCCGCACAGACATATTCAGACAGACAAAAAATACGGGCGCAAGCTGAAATGCTTGCGCCCTTTTATCGTTGAAAAATTCAGTTGAAAAACGACATAAATTCTCTCAGCGCGAACGGTATGGGCATATTCCTCGGCAGGGCAATGCCCACTCCCCTTACGGGCAGCGATGGCTTAACGTCTACCTCAAACAGTTCGCCGCTGTCCAGAAACGCCTTCGCGTATTCGCGCGGCACGCAGCCTATTCCCATTCCCGCGCGGGCAAACTTGAGCATAAGGTCCCAGTTTTCCACCTCTATATCGGGGTTGAGCTGAATGCCTATCGTCTGCGTGAACGCCGACAGGGCACGCCTTGCGACGGTGTTGCTCTCTATCATAAGCAACGGGAATTCCTGCAAATCGGAAAGCGAGAGCTGCCTGCCTTTCAGGTGGGCATACTTTTCGCCCGCGACGAACACATCCGAAAGATGCGAAACCGTGCGCGTGAAGTTTACGTCCTTGTCGTCTATCGGCAGGTTGAGAAAGCCTATGTCACACTTATTTTCCTTGAGCTGTTCAAGCGTTTCAGGCGTCGTTCCGGTGATTAAATCTATTTTTACGCCGGGGTATTTGCGGTTATACTGCACTATCTTGTCGGCGAGAAGATTGGAAAAGATTGCATCGGTAGCGCCTATCCTTATCATACCCGTCGCCGTCGTCTTGAGCTCCAGAAGCTTATTTTCGGCATCATCAAGAAGGGCGAGCGCCTCCTCCACCTGCTTGAACACCATCTTGCCGTGCACGGAGAGTTCCATTCCGCGGTGAGTGCGGTTGAAGAGCGATACGCCGAACTGGCTTTCGAGCTGTTTTATCGCCTGCGACACTGCAGGCTGGGAGATGAAGAGCTCCTCTGCGGCGCGCGTAAGGCTCCCGCACTTGGCAACCGTATAGAAAACCCTGTAAAGCTCAAGTTTAACCATCTTTATTACTCCTTATTTACCGACACAGAATTTTTCGAATACCGTGGAAATTATCTCTTCGTCGGCGGTTTCGCCCGTGATTTCGCCGAGTATGCGCCACGCCTCCCTCAAGTCGAGCGAAATGAGGTCGAGCGGGAAATTTTCAAGCCCCGCGATTGCCTCTTTGAGCTTATCCCTCGCCCTTACGAGCGCGGCATAGTGCCGCTCTTCAATGACGTATGCGCTGTCGAGCGACCTGCCGCCGAAAGATTTGCCCGCAAGCAACTTTTTCAGCTCTTCAATCCCCTCCCCCGTGACCGAGGAGAGCGCGACGTCGTACCTGCCGAACGGCTTAACGCCGTCGCTCTTGCCGAATACCCTTATAAGCCGCTCTTCCTCGACGCCGTCCGCAGCCGAGAAGTCGCCCGTCTCCGAGACGCACACGACGACGTCGGACGAGGAGAGGATTTTCTTTGCCCTGTCTATGCCTATTGCCTCTATCTCTCCCGCCTGCTCCCTTATGCCTGCGGTGTCAAAGAGATTGAATTTTACCCCGTCGATTGCGATTGTGCCCTCGACGACGTCTCTCGTGGTGCCTGCAATGGGCGAAACGATTGCCTTTTCGCAACCGAGAAGGGTATTCAGAAGGCTGGATTTACCGACGTTCGGTGCTCCGCAGATTGCCACGGAAACGCCGCTCTTTATGAATTTGCCCGCCGAATAGCTGTCCGCAAGGCGGCCGAGCACGCCCGCCACGCTGCCGAGCCGCTTGCCGACGTCCGCAAGATCTGTGCCCGCGACATCCTCTTCCGGATAGTCGATATCGGCGGCAATGCCAGCGAGTATCTCCTTGAGCGTCTGCTGCACTCCTGCAATTTCGCCCGAAAGCTTCTCGCCATACAGCATACTGCCCGCCCTGACTTCCGCAAGGCTTTCGGCGTTTATCATATCTATCATACCTTCCGCTGAGGCAAGCGACAGCTTGCCGTTTATGAAGGCGCGCTTTGTGAACTCCCCCCTTTCCGCAAGGCGGGCGCCTGCCGCAACCGTCGCCGCAAGTACGCCCCTGGATACCTCCGCACCGCCGTGGCAGTGCAGCTCTACGACGTCCTCGCCCGTGAACGAGCGCGGAGCCCTGAAATACACGCAATACCCGAAATCCGAAAAACCGTCGCAAAGTATTCTGCCCGCATACATCATACGCGGCGTAAAGTCCTTCACCTTAGTGCCGCCGACGGGCGAAAACACCCTTTCGGCTATGCCGAGGGCGCCCTCTCCGCTAAGTCTTATTATAGCCACGCCGCCCGTGCCCGCAGGCGTGGATATCGCAGTGATTACTCTATCTTCCATCTTTTTGCCGTAAAGCTATAACGATAACTTATGTTTCCTTATAGATTATACCACTTCGCGCTTATAAATGCAATATAAAAGTCGGTGAAATTTTTTTCACCGACTTTATGCGTTATTCAGTTGCCGAGCCCGTCGAAAGGGTCCTCGCCCGACGCGGAGCCGCCCCCGGAGCTTCCCGAAGAGGACTTGCCGTTCCCGAATTCGGAGAACGGATCCTGCGAGGAGGAGTTGCCCGCAGAGTTGTTAGAATAGGGGCTGTTCTGCCGGTTATAGCCGTGACCGCCCTGGGGAGGAGGATTGTTGCGCATATACTCCTGATACATTCTGTACTGCCTCTGCTGGCGTTCCATAATGTAGTCCCTGTAATTGACAGCCTTGTTGTTCCTGGTGACGAACATAAATATTCCCTTTATGGGGAAGAGCACCGAAACTATGGCAAACACGAGATAGTTCTTAGCCGCATAGGTCTGGAAGAAGCAGATTAAGAGCATTATCTCAGCGATGATATAGATTATGTTTATCCAATCGGTGATGTAGAAGTCGAGGTTGTTGAACACCCATACCGTCCAGCTAAGACTTTCGGGCAATCCTACGAGGTTATAGCCGTCGAGAATTTCGATTGAAAGCCCGCCGTAAATCTGGGTGGTATAGAACGGCTCTGCATAGCCGCCGCAGAAGATGAGGAAAGTTGCGACGTAGCTGAGCACGGCAAGAGCGAGGCACAGCCCCTCGCAGACAGCGGCGACGATGCCGATATGATTTGCCTTGAGCCTGTAGACGCTGTTCTTCTGCGAGAGAACGCCCATATAATAGGTGTTGACGACGGGCACGAACGCCATCCACTTCCTGCCCACCCCGTTGCGGGAGGCGATGGTATAGAGCGCCACGGCCTCGAAGGCGTACACCACGAGGTAACATACGCCGCCGAGAAGCAGATATAACCACAGATAGTTCTTGTATGCGTCCTGATTGATGTACATCGCTTCAAAGAACCGTGCAAAGACCAAAAATTCCATGAGTAAAAATATTCTCCCCCTGCGCAAGGTTATCCTTGCAGGTTAATTTTGTTTGATTTTATATTGTCTATGTATAAAATGCAAAAAGGTTTTGTGAAAAATATGTAAAATTTATACAGAAAACGGGTCGGGCGAATATTCCACGCTCATCAAAGTCAGCCCCTTTGCCGGCATAGTCTTGCCGACGAGCGAACGCCTGCCCTCCTTCAGGGTCGTGAGTATGTCCTCTTCCGTAAGCTTGCCGAGCGAATACCACAGCATAGTGCCCGCCATAGTCCTGACCATATTATAGAGAAATCCGCCGCCGCAGACATATATGTCGACGAGTTCGCCGCGCCGCTCCGCCGTTACGGAATATACGCGCCTTGTCGTCGTCTTAACCTGCGAACCCGAAGAACAGTACGCCGCGAAGTCGTGTTCGCCGACAAAAAGAGCCCCTGCCCTTCTCAGCGCGTCAATGTCGCATTTTCCCTCCGTCCGTGCGGCATACCTGTCCAAAAGCGGGTTGCGTCTGGACGAGAAATAGAGGCTGTATCTGTACGTCTTGCGCTTTGCGGAGCGGTTGGCATCGAACCCCTCCCGCGCCTGCGCCGAGGCAAGCACGCCGATATCATCGGGAAGGTGCGCGTTGAGCGCGTCCGCAAGCCGTTCGCCGGGTATCGAGTTGGGAATGTCGAGGTGACAGACCTGCCCGAGCGCGTGCACGCCCGCGTCCGTTCTGCCGCTCGCCGTCACGGAAGCGTCAGCTCCGAAAGCCGCCCTCACTGCCTCCTGAAGGCGCTGTTGAACGGTTACGCCGTTTGGCTGCACCTGCCAGCCGCAATAATCGGTGCCGTCGTAGGCAACCCTTATGACGTACCTCATAACACTACCATATAGGGCGCGATTTCCGGCCATATTTCGACGGCGTAGATATTCAGGACTATTATTCCCGCTATAACTATTGCGGCGATAAGAGCGGCGATCGCGTCGCGCCAGCCGAGCTTTAACTTTTTATACTTGGTGCGCTTGGTCGCGCTTGAATAGCACCTTGCGTCCATCGCGTCGCCAAGCTCCTCCGCGCGCCTCAGCGCGCTTATTATCAGCGGGATTAAAATGGGAATGACTGCCTTAACTCTCTTGAATATGTTGCCAGATTCAAAGTCGGCACCCCTCGCCTTCTGCGCGTTTATAATTCTGTTAGTCTCGTCAATGAGCGTGGGGATGAACCTGAGCGCAATCGACATTATAAGCGCGAACACGTGCACGGGCACTTTAATCAGAGTGAGCGGGAATAATAGACTTTCAAACGCGTCCGTGAGCGACACGGGCGTAGTCGTCAGCGTGAGTATCGCCGACGCCATTACGAGAAAGATCAGCCTTATCATAAGGAAGGCGGCGAACATCACTCCCTCCAGATATATCTCGATTACACCCCACTTGCAGAGCAGCGTTTCGCCGCCGTGGAAAAAGAGGTTTAAAACCGAGGTAAATATGAGCAGAATGATTATGCCCCTGACCGAACGCACGACAGATTTGAAGGGCACGCCCGAGAAAGCTATCGCAAGGAAGAGCACTATTGCGCCGAGCGCGAGCCCGTAGAAGGACTTGGCGACGAAGAGCATAACGATATAAACTATGAGAAATACGAGCTTTACCCTGGGGTCGAGCCTGTGCACGAATGAATTTGAAGGGTAATACTGACCGAAGGTTACGTCCTTAAGCATCGGCTTCACCTCCGAAAGCGGCAATTATCGCGCTGCACAGCCCCTCAGCCGTGAGGTCGCAGGAGATGTCTATCCCCTCTGCCCTCAGCCCTTCGCATATCTTTGCCGTGAGCGGCACGTCAAGGCCGAGCGCCTTGAGCTCCTCCCCGCGCGCGAACAGCTCCGACGGGCGCGCGCAGTCGAATATTCTGCCCTCCGACACGACGCAGGCGCGCGTGCAGTTTTCGGCTATTTCGTCCATATCGTGGGAGACGATTATGACCGTCCTGCACCAGTCGGCGTGGAGCGAATGCAAAAGCGCCATTATATCCCTCTTGCCGAGAGGGTCGAGCCCTGCCGCGGGCTCGTCGAGAATTAAAATTTTGGGCTTTGTGACTATTACACCCGCAATAGCCACCCTTCTCTTCTGTCCTCCGGACAGCTCGAAGGGGGACTTTTCGGCTATTTCGTCATAGTTGAGCCCGACCGCCGCAAGGCTTTCGCGGACGGCGGTTTCCACCTCTTCTTTGGGAATGTCGGGGCGGAAATTTTTTAGCCCGAACGCCACGTCGTCGAACACCGTCTCGGCAAAGAGCTGGTATTCGGGGTACTGGAACACCATACCTACGTCGCAACGCAATTCCTTCCACGGGCATTTTTTGTCCGAGAGGTCGTACTTTCCTATCTTAATCGATGGCAGGACGGGCGGCTGTTCGCCCTTTTTTACCCTGGGTTTTTTGTACTTCTTTTCTGCCTGCGGCAGCTTTATGAGCGCGTTGAGATGCTGCACGAGCGTCGATTTGCCGCTGCCCGTGTGACCTATTATTCCGAAAAATTCACCCTCTTCTATCGTCAGGTCGACGCCCTTCAGGGCGTGCGTCGCAAAGGGCGATTTCCTGGAATAGGTGTACGTGAGGTCGCGTATTTCAACCTTCCACTCCTCGCCCTTATTTTGCGTTAGTTGCGGCATATATGGGGGGCAATTGCATTTAATGCCCCTGCTTTTCGCAAAATCGGCAAGCTCATTTGCAAGTACTTCGGGGCGGAGACAGGGTGCAACCTCTATGCCGTTTTCGGCAAGCCTGTTGCGTATTATTCCTATTTCGGGAAGGGAGAGATTGAAGGTTTCGAGAACGTCGCCCATTTCGAATATCTCTTCGGGAGTGCCCTGAGCGACAAGCTCGCCTCGGTTCATTACGACCGCCCTGTCGGCGAGCAACGCCTCCTCCATAAAGTGCGTGATGAGAATGACCGTCATTCCCTCCTCTTTGTTGAGCTTTTTGACGACGTCGACGACTTCCTTTCTGCCTCTGGGGTCGAGCATTGCAGTCGCCTCGTCCAGAATTATGATGTCAGGCTTTATGGCGAGCACGCCCGCTATTGCAATCCTCTGCTTCTGTCCGCCAGAAAGACGGGTGGGCGTCGACGTGCGGTATTCTTCCATTCCGACGGTGGAGAGCGCCCATTCTATGCGCCTTGATATCTCCTCCCTTTCGACGCCGAGATTTTCGGGACCGAATGCGACGTCGTCCTCTACGATGGAGGCGACCATCTGGTTGTCGGGGTTCTGAAAGACTATTCCCGCGTGGCGGCGCACCTCGTTGACCTGCTTTCTGTCGGCGGGGTCGAGACCCCATACGCATACGCTGCCCTTGTCGGCGGTAAGAAGCCCGCATATGAGGCGCGCAAGCGTGGATTTGCCGCTTCCGTTGTGCCCGAGGACAGACAAAAATTCGCCCCGCTTAACGCTGAGCGTCAGATTTTTTACCGCATCGGGTTCGCCTGCGGTATAGGTAAAGCTTACGTCGTTGAACGTCACCGCAAAATCCGGCAGTGCGTCCGTTGCCCCGTCAGCGCAGACGGGAACCGTTTCCTGATTAGTCAAGTTTGTTTCCTTAATTTATAAATATGTAAATACAGACAACTTATTTTGTTTTAGTCCACAAAGATTATAGCAAACAAAAGGGCTTTTAACAATTATTTTAAGCGAAAAATAACTGAAAGAACGATAAAATTTTTATCACCCTGCTTTTGCCAAAAAAATTACAATTAAATTTATAACTCATATTGACTTTTTGTCATTAGTGAATTATAATTATATAGGTGTTACTATGTAACATATTTTATAAGAACAAAAAAGAAAAAACATAAATCGGAGGTTTTTTTGATGAAAAAATTGACTATCGACGGTAATACCGCCGCCAGCCACGTTGCCTACGCATTTTCGGAAGTAGCGGCAATTTACCCCATCACCCCCTCTTCCCCTATGGCGGAAGTTGCAGATGAATGGGCGACCGCCGGCAGAACCAATATGTGGGGGCAGAAGGTCAGAATTGCAGAGATGCAGTCCGAGGGAGGCGCTGCGGGCGCCGTACACGGCTCTCTTTGCGCAGGCGCTCTTACCAGCACCTACACGGCATCCCAGGGTCTTCTTCTGATGATACCCAATATGTACAAGATTTCCGGCGAACTTATGCCTATGGTAATGCACGTTTCGGCGCGCGCCCTTGCCGCACATTCGCTGAACATCTTCGGCGATCACGCAGACGTTATGGCTTGCCGCCAGACGGGCTTTGCAATGCTGTGCGACTCGTCCGTGCAGGAAGTCATGGATCTCGCTCTCGTGGCACACCTTTCCACCCTCAGGGCAAGAGTTCCCTTCATCAACTTCTTCGACGGTTTCAGAACCTCCCACGAAGTGGCAAAGATTGACGTCTGGGACGAAGCAGACGACTATGCAGAAATCAGGGCAATCTGCGACGAGGTCGGCATTGCCGCAGACATCGCAGACTTCAAGTCCCGTTCGCTCAATCCCGAGCATCCCATCCAGAAGGGCACCGCTCAGAACGGCGATACTTATTTCCAGAACAGAGAGACCGCAAACAGCTATTATGCAGCTACCCCCGCCATCGTTCAGCAGATGATGGACGTGGTTTCGGCAAAGTGCGGCAGAAAATATCACCTCTTCGACTATGTCGGCGCACCCGACGCAGAACAGGTCATCGTCTGCATGGGCTCCGGCTGCGAGACGATTGAAGAGAGCATAAACAAGCTCAACGGTATGGGCAAGAAATACGGCCTCATCAAGGTTCGTCTTTACAGACCTTTCGTCGCAGACGCATTCGTTGCAGCCATTCCCAAGACCGCGAAGAAGATTGCCGTCCTCGACAGGACAAAGGAACCCGGCTCCCTCGGCGAACCCCTCTACCTCGACGTATGCTCTGCCATCCTTGAAAAGGGCGTGAAGGGCGTAAAGGTTGTCGGCGGCAGATACGGTCTCGGCTCCAAGGAGTTCACCCCTTCGATGGTGCTTGCAGTCTACAAGAACCTCGAAAAGAGGCAGCCCAAGAACCACTTCACCATCGGTATCTATGAGGACGTAACCAACAGCTCTCTTGACTTCTCCGAGAAGTTTGACGCAGCTCCCGCAGGCTCTACTTCCTGCAAGTTCTACGGTCTCGGTTCCGACGGTACCGTTGGCGCAAACAAGAACTCGATTAAGATTATAGGCGACCACACGGACAAGCACGCACAGGCATACTTCTTCTATGACAGCAAGAAGTCCGGCGGCATCACCGTATCTCACCTCCGTTTCGGCGATACGCCCATCCAGAGCGAATACCTCATCGACAGCGCAGACTTCGTTCAGTGCTCCAACCCCTCCTACATCACCCGTTACGATATGACGAGCGACATCAAGGAAGGCGGCATATTCCTCGTAAACACGGACGCCACCACCGTTGAAGCGCTTGAAGATTTCCTCCCCGCAAAGGTTAAGCGCGACATAGCTAAAAAGAACATAAACCTCTATGTAATAGACGCAATCAAGATTGCGGGCGAGCTTGGACTTAAGGGCAGAACCAACACCATTCTCCAGTCTGCATTCTTCCGCGTAAATCCCCAGATTATGCCCTATGACAAGGCTGTCGAATATATGAAGTATATGGCAAAGAAGTCATTCGGCAGAAAGGGCGACGCAGTCGTTCAGATGAACTACAACGCAATAGATTCGGCTGCAGGCGACAACCTCATTAAGATTGACGTTCCCGCATCGTGGGCTAAGGCAACGAAGGGCGCAGAGATGGTAAAGGGTCACGCAGACGCTTACTATCAGGAAATCATCAAGCCCATCCTCTACCTCGAAGGCGACAAGCTCAAGTCCTCGCAGTTCAACGCAGACGGACACGTTCCCACGGGCACGACCAAGTTTGAAAAGAGAGGCGTTGCAGTCACAGTTCCCCAGATTGACCTTGACAAGTGTATTCAGTGCGGCACCTGCTCGTTCGTGTGCCCTCACGCTTGCTTAAGACCCGCCCTCGTTCAGGAAGGCGCAGAGAAGCCCGCTACGCTTGCCACCAAGAAGGCAATAGGACTTCCCGGATATGAATACAGAATGCAGGTTTCGCCCCTTGACTGTATGGGTTGCGGCGTCTGCGCTACGGTCTGCCCCGTCAAGGACGGCGGCGCCATAAAGATGGTTCCCCTTGCAACCTCTCTCGAGGCAGGCGAGGCAGAGAACTGGGATTATGCAGTCGAGCTTCCCGAAGTCGACACCTCCAAGTTCAAGAAGGAGACTGTCAAGGGCTGCCAGTTCTGCACCCCTCTCTTCGAGTTCTCCGGCGCGTGCGCAGGCTGCGGCGAGACCCCCTATGTAAAGGTTATTACCCAGCTCTTCGGCGAAGATATGATTATCGCAAACGCTACGGGCTGCTCCTCCATCTACGGCGGTTCTTCCCCTACTTGCCCCTACACCACCAACAAGGAAGGCAAGGGTCCCGCTTGGGCTAACAGCTTGTTCGAGGACAATGTATGGTATGAACCTCGCTTACAACGCAAGAAGAAACCACGTAAAGGCTAAGGTTGAAGCTCTTGCAGCCGCTTGCGAAGAGTGCAAGCCCGTATGCGAGAAGTGGCTTGCTTCCTTCGACGACAGGGAGGCTTCCAAGTCAGCTTCCAAAGAGCTCGTCGCGGCTTGCGAAAACTGCTCCGAGCCCGTTGCAAAGGAAATTCTTGAAGCTAAAGATTGCCTTGCAAAGAAGTCCATATGGATATTCGGCGGCGACGGCTGGGCATATGACATCGGCTATGGCGGACTTGACCACGTACTCGCATCCGGCGAAGACGTAAACGTCCTCGTACTCGATACCGAAGTTTACTCCAACACCGGCGGACAGGCTTCCAAGTCGACCAATATCGGCGCAGTTGCCAAGTTCGCTTCCGCAGGCAAGAGAGTTAAGAAGAAGGACCTCGGTATGATTGCAAAGTCCTACGGCTATGTCTACGTTGCACAGTGCGCTATGGGCTCCAACCCCGCACAGCTTCTCAAGGCACTTACCGAGGCTGAAGCTTACCACGGACCTTCGCTCATCATCTGCTATGCTCCTTGCATCAACCACGGCATCAATATGACCAAGAGCCAGCTCGAAGAGAAAGCGGCCGTTGACTGCGGTTACTGGCAGCTTTACAGATACAACCCCGAAGGCGAAGTATTCACTCTTGACAGCAAGGAGCCCACGGGCGACTATCAGGCATTCCTTGCAGGCGAGACGAGATATGCTTCCCTCGTCAAGACGCAGGGCGCCGAGGTTGCCGCTGAACTCTTCAAGAAGACTGAAGAGTCGGCTAAGGAAAGACTTGAAGTCTACAAGAAGCTTGCAGGCAAAGAATAATCTCCGATTCAAGATTTAAAGTGAACTGAATGCCGCCCGCGACTTAGGTCGCGGGCGGCTTGTTTTTTTCCTGTCCTTGAACGTTTGAATTTAAATCAGCGCCGCCGCGACGATATGTCGCGGCGGCGCATCTCATTTGTTCTTATTCTGCTTTCAGTGACGTCTGTCGTAACCTATCGCTTCGGCGTGCGCCGTAAGAAGATAGGCGAGCAATCCCTTGCAGGAAGAATAGATTTCGCGGTATGTACGCTCGAAATCGCGCGTGTAATAGGGGTCGGCAATGTCGCCGCCGTACTCCCCGAAGCTGCCGAGCATAAAGATCTTTTCGCCGTAGTTGCCGCCCGTAAGCCTGACTATATCGCGCAGGTTGAGGGCGTCCATAATGAGGACATACTGCGCATTCTTGACGTCGGCAAGCGTCAGCGTCTTTGCCGTGTGCGTGAAATTATACCCCTTTTCGCGCAGAAGCCTGCTGACGGGAGGATATACGGGATTGCCCTCCTCACAGTCGGAGGTGGCAAAGGAACTGACATTGAACGACAGCGACAGTCCTTCATCGTCGACCATCTTTTTAAATACCGCCTCTGCCATAGGCGAACGGCATATGTTGCCCAGGCAGACAAACGTCACCCCTATCATATCAGTCGCCCAGCTTTGCGCGGCTGAAATGCACGCGCTGAGGCACATAATTTTCAAGATAGTCCAGCACCTCGTCAATTTGCGTAAAAATAGTGTACAGCGAAATACAGCTTCGCGTGACAAACTTCCTCTCGCACGCCGTCTGCATAAACACCTCCAGCTCGTCATAGTAGTTATCGATGTTGAGCACAGCAATTGCCTTATCGTGTCTGTTGAGCTGTTTGAGAGTGACTATTTCAAAAAACTCCTCGAAAGTGCCTACGCCGCCGGGTGCGATGATGAACGCGTCGGCTTCGTCCTCCATTATCGCCTTGCGTTCCCTCATAGTCTCCGTATAGGTCATCTTGTCGCATTTATCATAGAGTTCCTCTATGCCGTTTTCCTTAAAGAAAGTTGGAACAACGCCGTGGATATATCCGCCGCCGCGCTTCACCCCCCTTGCAGCCGCGCCCATAAGCCCCGTTCCGCCTGCGCCGAACACCAGCGAATGACCGCGTTTTGCCATCTCTTCTCCCAATTTTTCGACGATTTTGATGTAGTTGTCGTCAATGTGCGCGCTTGACGCGCCGAACACGCATATTTTCATAATCTTAAAATTTCCTTAAGTTCCGCATTTAATTTATTATATTTTACTATATTTTATCGCCGTTGTCAATGCCCGTATCTGCGCATATGCGCACCCCTTCGATGTGCAGACAGCGCAATCTGTCAAACTTGTATGAAAAGAGCGGGCGATTATAGACATCGTAACTGTGCGCCGCGACGAGCGGCTGTCCGCGCGAGAAGCCCACTACGACGGGCGTATGATAAAAATCGCCAGCGGCATTTCCGAGCTGAACTATGTCCCCGAGTTTCAAGCCACAAAGTTCCACTTCCGAAGCAAACGGTCCCGCTCCGTCTGAATTGCCCGTTAGGAAGTTATATAGATATTCCACCCCAGTCCAGGACGCCGTGCGGTTGTTGGCATCGACATAGTACCATCCGAACACAGGAGTATAATTCATCACGCCTGCGCCCGCAAATATGCATTGTGAGGCAAAGTTTGTACAATCTCCGCCGAGATTGTTGAAGCTATAGTACTGCGGGTTGCGCGAAAATGCCCACTTACGCGCATAGAGAACCGCAGCAAGTCTGTCATATTTTCTTGTTTCCATATTAAAGAGTATATGCCGCGGTCGTACAGAATAGTTAATGCCGCATTTTTTTCAAATTATACCCGTGCGGCGATTTATCAGCAAAAAAGACAGGGAGCAACCCCGTTTCCGAAGGCGTCTCCCAGTCTTTTTTAAGGAAATTTATGAACAATTCGCTATGTTCCGTCTGACCCGTCCATCGGGCGCGGGGAATATCGGAAAGAGCTTGACAAAAAGATTACCGATATTCCTACGCCGATATGGAGGTTATTTGTCTGACTGCTGCTCTGCCTCCGCATCTGCCTTTTTGAGCTTGCGGCGGATGTCGAAGAAGCCCCATACGCCCGCGAGGACGACAAGTCCGACGTTGACGCAGATGAGTGCTACCTTCCACTTTGCCATTGTAGTTACCCATATAACGCCTTCGCCGACGCCGTTCATAGCGTTGGAATTTGCCACGGTGAAGAGCACGTTCTTGGTTGCCGCCTTGAGCGCGGCAATCTGCATTTCGTTCGTCATACCGGCGCGCGTTGCCGTTGCGGAGGGCTTATAGTCCTGCGACAGGTTGAGGTCGCCGCCCGCCCTTATCATCTGGTCGGGGTGCATATAGGCGTTGCTGAGGTTATAGTCGGAGATGACCGTGCCCTCGAAGCCCCACTCCATCCTTAGAACTTCGGTGAGGAGTTCAAAACTGCCGCCCGCCCAGGTAGTACCTATGCGGTTGAAGGAGGACATTATGCCGTGAGTGTTGCCGTCTTCCACTATCATTCTGAAGGGCTTGAGATAGATCTCTCTGAACGTCTGCTCGTCTGCCCAGGTGAGAAGTCCGTTGGCGTCTCTGCTCGTCTCCTGGTCGTTGAGGGCGAAGTGCTTGACGAATGTATATACGCCCTTGGACTGCGCGCCGATGACGACGTTGGTGCCCATTATGCCGGAAAGATAGGGATCTTCGCTGTAATACTCCCAGTTTCTGCCGGAGAAAGGTGAACGGTGAATGTTGACTGCGGGTGCATACCAGCCGCTGTAAGTTCTGCCGTCGCCCTTGGTATAGCCGACAAGACTTTCAAGTCCGACCATAACGCCCATATCGTTTGCAAGGTCTTTATTCCACGTTGCGCCTATTATGCACTCGCTCGCATAGAAGCAGGTGTCGTGCACGGTGGGGTCGCCCATAAAGTTGGTATAACCTGCGGGACCGTCGGGGTCGATGGTCCTGGGCTTGCTTATCTCGGATATGGAAATCGTGTGGAAGTTGCCCTGTCCGACAAGCTGAACCATAGTTTCGGTCGCTATGGAGTTGACTATCGTGTTCCAGCGCTCATCGTCATAATCTGCGCCGATGAGGTCGTAGAGCTGAAGGTTGTCGCCCTCGCTCTCGGCATCGGTCATATACTTGGAGAAGTATTCGACATACTTGCCGTTTGTATCGTCATACTTATAGACGACATTGTTGTTTACCTCCTCGCTCATCTCGCGCTCCGCCGTGGTAGGCGTAGTCGGGAAGGTGGCGCTGAAGCTTGAACGCGACATCGTCTTGCCGTCCATATAGTCGCTCATATCCTGGAAACGGTTGTCGTTTGCAGACTCCGTTCCGTATATGTCCATAGGATAGGTTATATCTTCAAGCAGGGTATATTCGAGTTTTATGGGGTTCTCGCTCGCCCAGCAATCGTGGGCGTTCTTTCCGACGTATATGGTATAGGTACCAGCATCGAGCTCGAAGCCGATGTTGCCGTTGCCGTTTGCGTCGTCATAGTCGTAGGAAGCCATATCCTCGATGTTGAGCTCTACAGTATAGTCCTTGGTCTCGCCGGGCTGGAGAAGGTCGGTCTTGACCATTCCGCCGAGTACGACGTGCGCCTTTTCAACGCCGTTCATAACATAGGGAGCCGAGAAATAGAGCTGAACTACGTCCTTGCCCGCCACTCCGCCGCTGTTCTTTACGGAGACGGTGACGGAAATCTTGTTGTTTACAGCCTTGTCGAGAGGAGTTGCCGTAGAGGTGTTCTCCTTGAGCGTCCACTCGAACGTCGTGTAGGAAAGTCCGTAACCGAAGGGATAAACGACGTTCTCTTCATACCAGCCGTTGTCGGTGCCGAAGCGGTAAACGTCCTGATAGGAGCGCGTCTCGTAATATCTGTAGCCGAGATAGATGCCCTCCTGATATTCGACGTAGTAATAGTCGGTCATAGAGCCGCCCGCAAGGTACGCATTGCCCTTCGAGCTGAGGTTATCGCCGAAGTTGCGCCACGTGGGGTCCTGAGTGAAGTCCCTGACATAGGTGTCGACGAGGTGTCCGGAGGGATTTACCGTGCCGTTGAGCACGTTGCCGACCGCATTTGCACCGCTGCCGCCGAGAGTGCCTATCCAGAGTGCCGCGTCTATACCCTCCTTCTCTTCGAGGAAGCCGAGTTCCATAGAGGTTGCGCTGTTGACGAGAATTATGACCTTCTTGAACTTGCCGCAGGCGATGACTTCGTCGATGAGCGCCTCTTCGTTCTTGTCTATCTCGAGATAGTGCTGACCGCCTTCCTGCGAGCCCTCTACAGGGGCGCCGCCGTAGCTCTTTACCTGCGAGCGGGGAAGATCCCAGCCCTCGCCGCCGACCCTTGAAAGGACGATTATAGCGGCGTCGTTGTACTGGTCATAGCTGCTCTTAATCTCGTTCGTGTACTTGTCGAGGGGCGTTTCGCCGATTGCAAGTCCCGTGACCTCTGCGCCGATTGCGGGAGTGGCGTCTCTGCCGTTGCCCGACTCCTTGCCCTCGTAGAACTTTGTAAGTCTGGGGTTGAGGTCGAAGTTTGCGTTGCGCAGACCGTCATAGAGAGATGTCGAACCCGCGGAGTTGCCGCCGCCCGAACCCGAGCCGCCGAGGACGACGTCCGCAGAGTTCTTGCCGAACACGCTTATCTTTGCCTTTTTGTCCGCCGAGGTTGCGATGGGAAGTCCGTTTTCCGCGTCATTCTTGAGGAGAACTACGCCTTCGCCGACAATCTCTTCGTTGAGCTTGTTTGCAGCCTTGTGCACGGCTTCCTTGTCCGCCTGGGTAGAAAGTACCCCGTCGGAGAGCTTCAAGTCGGTCTTGAACTGCTTGAAGCCCTCGTTGGTCTTCTCATAGCGGTAGTATTCGTCGGGATTGCCCGAAGCAACCCTCCTGCCTTCGCCGCCCATAACCGTGTCGATTGTACCCGCAAGGAAGTCGTTCTGCGTTGCAACCATCGTGGCGGAGAAGAACACTATTATGACCGCAAGGCTGACAATCAGCCATACCTTGCAGTATTTCCAAACAAATTTCAATGCTCTCATCTTTTCCCTCCGTTAAGTCCTGACCGTGTTGAAAGTCAAAGGAACCCATTTGAGCGTTACGCTCGTATCCAGCCTCAGATAGTCGACGCCGGGACCGCCGGGCAGCGTGCCGCCGCGAAGCGTGTTGGTGTGAACCGCAAGCTGAATTACGTTCCAGCCCTCGGCAAGATTTACCGTGCCGAACTTGTATTCGGAGAAGCCCGTATACGTTTCGCCGCCGCTTACCGTGACGGAACCGTAGTTGACGGTCGTCTTGGTGCCTTCAGGCTTCTGTCCGACATATGTATATACGCCGAATACGGAAGGAGTGAACGTCACGTTGCCGATTTCGGAGCCGAGGCAGAGATAGAGCGGAACGTTATTTGCCGCCTGGTCTGCCCAGATGACGAATTCGAGAGTTACCGTATCGTTGTGCAGGTAGTTGATGAATGCGCCGTTGGATGCGTTGGAGAAGGTATAGTCGATGAGGTTTTCGCCCGTAGGAGAAGCCGACCAGCCCGTACCCTGCTTGCCCGTGAGGTCTGTATATTCAGCCTCGAACCTGCCGTTGGAAGGTGCCTGCAAGGGCTCGTTGATGCGGAAGTACATAGTCACGGTGTTGGAGGTATATCCCTCCGCCTCTGCCGTTACCTTGAAGTTCATCTGCTTGACTACCTTCGTAGGAACGCCCGTTACATAGCCGTCCTCCGTTACGGTAAGTCCATAGTTATCCTTGAGCGCCTTTGCGTCTGCTTCGGTCATCGTGTAGCGAATTGCAACTCCGTCGCCCGCAACTGCCGTGTTGATGGGATATTTTGCTTCCTCTCCCTTCGTGACGGCGCCGTTAATCGACGAATACTGAACCATAGTCGCCTTGACGTCGAGTTTGAACGTGCAGGTGACGGAAGGGCACTTGTATGCGCTTGCAACCACGTCGAAGGTGTACTCTCCCGTTATTTCGGACGAGCCGAAGAGCGCGCCGTTGGGATAGAGCACGAAGCCTTCGGGAAGGGTGCTGCCCTCCGCAAGCGCATATGTAATGTTGTTATTATTGAGCGACGAACCCGTTGCAATGCCCGACTGATTTACATAGTAAGAGCCGACGAACGCCTCCTTGAGCTGTACGGGTTCAGACTTTTCAAATTTAACTATCTTGGACGTTGCCTCGCTCACTCTGTCGATCACAACGTCGATGATGAAGTCCGCAGTCGTAGTGGAATATCCCTTTGCGGCAGCCGAAACGGTGAAAGGCTGTCCGGGACCCACCTCTGTGGGAACGCCCGTTATGGTGCCGTTCTTGTCCATCGAAAGCCCCTTGGGAAGAGTGCCCTTCAGACTGTAGGTTACATCTGCGCCGCTGTTTTCGACGAGGGCGACAGAGGCGGCATATCCAATGCCTTCGCGCGCGTCGACGAGCGTCTTGCCCGAATAGTCGAGATAGGGATTTACGACGCTGACCTTGATTTCCGCAGTGACAGATTCGCATTTTTCTGCGCTTGCCGTGACGTCGACTTTGAAGCTCTTGAGGGCATCGTACTTGCCCGTTATTGTGCCGTCGGCGGCAATAGAGAGAGCGCTTTCAAATGCCGTGTCGAACCTTAACGCTTCCTCTTCGGAAAGCGAATAGGTTACGGGCGCGCCGTTGGAAGCAACTGCTACGGCAACCGTACCAGAATTTTCCTGGTTGATTATGCTCTCGCACTCGGAATCCTCGAAAGTAATTACACCTGGCTGCAATTCGGTCTGCGGCTTTTCGGATGTTTCATCTTCGCCGCAGGACGCGCCGAAGCACGCAACGAACAGCGTGACCGCGGCAACGCAGACAGACATCAATGCTTTTTTCATTTTTTCCTCCGGTTATAGCTTTATGTCTGAAATTTAATCGTCTTACGCAAGAAACCTACCCCGCCGAAGCGGGGTGGGTCTTGCCAAGTTATCTTAAGCGCTTTATCTTAAGTATGATTTCTGAACGCAATTACTTGCTGTTCCTCTTCTTCATTGCGACAAGCGCAACGCCGAGGAGTGCGAACGCAGCCGAAACGGTGATTGCCGTCGATGCGATGTTGCCGCCGCAACCGCCCTTTTCTTCGGTGCCGTCGTCGGGCTTTTCATCGGGCTTTTCATCGGGCTTTTCATCGGGCTTTTCGTCCGGCTTCTCCTCTTCGTCGGCTGCTACTTCAAGGGTAAATTCAGCCGTTACGGTCTTGAAGCCGTCTGCCCAGGCAGCTACCTTTATGGTGTAGGTGCCGCTCTCTTCGGGAGTACCGGAGATGGTGCCGTCGGGAGCTATGGTAAGCCCTGCGGGAAGTCCGCTTGCCGAATAGATTATTCCGCTTGCGCCCGTTGCGGAGCCGACGTTGCCGCTGTAAGCTTCGCCGACCTTAGCCGCCGTAAGCGCAGAGCCCGTAAGGATGAGAGTGCCCGCTTCCTTGACGTCTATCTTGACCTGCTTTTCAAGCGTATCGCTGCCGCAGATTGCCTTTACGGTGACGGTAGAAGAGCCCGTTGCCGAAGGTACGCCGACAATCCTTCCGTCTGCGGTGAGAGCCATACCTGCGGGAAGAGTGCCTGCAGAGATTTCATAGCTTACCGTGCCGCCCTTGACGGATGAAGATACATCTACCGACGCCAACTGCGACTTGATTACGGACGCGCTTTCGCTGCCCATATAGGTAAGTCCGCCGTTTACGGTGAGGTTGAACTTGACGCTCTGACCTATGAAGCCGTTTTCATCCTTGAGGGAAACGACCATAGAATAGTCGCCGGCTATTGCGTTCTGGGAAATGGTGCCGCTTATTGCGCCCGTCGTCTTGTCGATTGTAAGACCTTCGGGTGCGCCGGAAAGCACATATTCATATCCCGAATATATCTTGCTTGCCGCATTGTAGGTTACGCTTGCACCCTTGTCCTTGGCGCCGAGTTCTACCGCATAGGTCTTGCCCGTGTAGAATTCTCCGGAATATCTGTCGCCGAGACGGTTCATCGCATTGGAGTTGACCACCGTGTAGATTATGCTCTTTGCAGCCCTCCTCATTGCAGCCACGTGCGTAGGCGTGCAGTCTGCAGCCGCTGTGCTGAGCGTCTTGTCGTTGCCGCGCGCAAGCCAGAGGTCGTTTCCTGCTCTTATCATAAGGTCAGCCTTCATAAAGCTGTTGACCCAGTCGGTGATTACAAGTCCCCTGAAGCCCCATTCGTCGCGGAGGACGGTGGTGAGCAGAGGATAGCTTGCGCCGCACCAGGTGTGACCCATACGGTTGAACGCACTCATCATACCTGTTGCGCCCGCCTTTACGGAGTACTCGAACGCCTTGAGATAGATTTCCCTTATGGTCTGTTCGTCAGCCCAGGTTGCAAGGTCGCCGCGGTTGGTTTCCTGGTCGTTGAGCGCGAAGTGCTTTATCATTACGAACACGCCCCTTGACTGTGCGCCTGCCACTACCTCTGCGCAGATTGTGCCCGCAAGCAGAGGATCTTCGGAATAGTACTCGAAGTTTCTTCCGGAGAAGGGCGAACGATGGATGTTGTTGCCGGGTGCGTACCAGCCGTTGTAGCCGCCCTGGACGCCCTGTTCGCCGCCCCAGATGCCCTCTTCGCCGATGCACTCGCCCATCTCGCGGGCAAGCTCTTTATTCCACGTAGAAGCCATAACTATGGGAGATGCATAGAAGCAGGTATTTCCTACCCAGTTGGAACCGGAGCCCTGAACGAAGCCCGTAGGTCCGTCGGGGGTTATGGACTGAGGAAGGTCTATTTCGGGAATTTCAATTGTCCAGAAGTAGCCGCTGACGATGAGGTCCCTCATATCCTCTACGGTGAGCTGATTGAGGAAAGTATCCCATCTGGGATCGTCATAGTCCAAGCCGACCATTCTGGTTGCGCTTATCCTGCTCTGCGTTTCGGTTGCCTGTTCGGGCATATCGTCCGTGTACCAGGGCTGACCTGCGTCGCTTTCGGGAGTAGCCGACTTATAGGTTGCGATGTCGACTTCGGTTGCGGAGAGAGTTGCCTCTTCCGTCGTGGGAGGCGTGGGGAACGTCCCCTCGAAGTCGCTGCGGGACATAAGCTTGGAGTGAGCGCCGAAGTCCTCTTCAGAGTTCTCGTTGAAGTACTCGCTCATATAGTCGAACTGGTTTTCGACCTTTGTGCCGGAGACTTCGTCCGTCTCGTAATACACTTCGTCGTCGAGGGTATATACCTTCGATGCGGCGCTCTCGTCTGCCCATACGTTGGAGTTCCTGCCCACGTAGATGGTGTAGTCGCCGTCGTCGAGTTCATACCCCTTTATGCCGTTTGCGTTTGCGTCGTTGTAGTCATAGGAAGCCATCGTGCGGACAGACATCGTTATGGTTACGGTGTCGCTCATACCGGGCTGAATGAGGTCGGTTTTCTCGTATCCGCCTAAAGCTACGTGCGACTTTTCTATTTCGCCGTCGGAATAGGGAGCACTGTAGTACAGCTCTACGACGTCCTTGCCGGCTACGTCGCCCGTGTTGGTGACGGTTACGTCTACTACGACGTTGCCGTCCTCCTTGAGCTCTGCCGTTCTGAACTTGACATCCCACTCGAAGGTCGTGTAGGAAAGACCGTAGCCGAAGGGATAGACGACGTTATCTTCGTACCAAGTTCCGCCCTCTACAAAGCCCCTCGTCTCGTAGTAGCGATAACCCATATAGATACCCTCGTCATACTCGACGTAGTTTATCCTGGTGCTGGAGCCTGCCTCGTTGACATATGTATTGGTGTAGTTGGTCGCAAAGTTTGCGAACGTGGGGTCCTTCTTGAAGTCGGCTGCATAGATATCTACCGTTCTGCCCGAAGGATTTACCTCGCCGTTCAGCACCTTGCCGAGTGCGTTGATGCCGCTGCCGCCCGCAAAGCCGAGCCAAACGATTGCATCTACCCCCGTATCTTCTTTGAGATCGCCGAGCTCGAATGACGTAGCTATGTTGAGGACTACTACAACCTTATCGAACTGCTCCTTCGCCATTGCGATGAGCGCCTCTTCATTGTCGTCGAGCTCGAGATAGTGGTCGCCCGTCGCCGCGTCGCCGTCGGTGGAGTAGTTGCTCCTGCCCGTCTTGCCCGCGGTGTAGCTCGTCTTGAGGTCTGCGCCTTCGCCGCCCGCGCGGGAAAGGAATACTATCGCCGCGTCGGAATAGTCTGCGAAGCTGTCCTTGACTTCCTGGGTGTAGCTGGACTGGGGTGTTTCACCCGTCAGCGTTGCCACCTGACCCGTGCCCGAGCCGCCGTCTCTGCCGCTGCCCGAAGCCTTGTCGTCGTCATAGAACGCCCTTGTGGTGGGGTTGATTTTGAAGCCTGCGTTCTCAAGGCTGTCGTAGAGATTGTAATACCTTACGCCGCCGAGACCGCTGCCGTCTGCGCCCGATGCAGAACCGCCGCCGCCATAGATGGGGTCGGAAGCGTTTTTGCCGAGGACGGTAATCTTATTGCCCGCAGAAAGAGGAAGCGCCTTCTGCTCGTTCTTCATAAGTACTATGCCTTCTTCGACGATTTCCTGGTTGAGTTCGTTTGCCCTTGCAAGAGCGTCCGCAGCACTTTCGGCTTCGGAACGGAATGCGGAAACGTAGTCGTTTGCCGCAGCCTTTGCGGAGAGCGCCGTACCCTGTATGGGAGAGACGAACATAAGACCGCCGAGAAGCAGAGCCGCCGCGCACAATGCGCTTTTCTTGATCTTAGTCTTCACTAAATTTATCTCCTTTGCCATATTTCAATTCTTTCTTTATTCAGTCGTTCAGCCGGGGTTAAAATTAACCCCAGCCAAATTCGACTTTATCTGGAATATCTGTTATTTAACCAAACTCTTTGCCCAAAGGCTTAAGCCTTGGTCTGCGCTGCGAGCCAGCCCCAGAGAGTTACGTCCTCTCCGCCTATCTGAACCTTTTCGGTGCTTGCAGGGTCGAGGTCGCCGACAGTGAGAGCCGCGCCGTCCGCGCCCTCGGTGGGCTGTACGTTGACGCATTCGTCTCTGAGCGTGTAGATCCACGACCAGTGTCCGTCATAGGTGACGCCGCCAACAGTTACGCTCTGGAACAGCGAATAGTGAACATTGGTTGCGCCCGCGTTGATGAGCTTGACATAGAGGTTGTTGGTGTATGCATCCTGAGGGGTCGTGGGGATTGCGGGTGACCACCAATCCTGCTGCTCCTTGTCATAGATGCTTACGGTGTTGTCGCTTGCGGAGTGGGTGAACCAGATGGGCATATCCTTGATAGCCTCGATAGCCTCGTCGGTAAGCCACGTTCCCTTATATGCCTCGCAGATGGGGAATGCCGCAGCGAAGAAGTCGGAATAGTTGATTATCATATTGACAGTCATAAATCCGCCGTTGGAGCAGCCGCCGATATAGATGCGATTCATATCGATGTCGCCGTTATCCTCTATATACTTGTCGATGAGCGCCTTGAGCGTAGCCACATAGTACTGGGAAGCAGTCTCTTCGCCGTACACGCCGCTGCCGTCCTTGTCCATCCACGCGGTGGGCGTCTGGGGAGCGAGCACATATGCACCCTTTACGGTGTCGGTCGTGAAGTACTTCTGGATTAAATCCTTGGAGAGGTTGGTAACCTGGTTGCCGAGGAGGTTGATTGTGGGATCTGCACCGCCTTCGCCTGCGCCGTGAAGCCAGATGATGAGAGGGTTCTTCTGCCCGTCGTTTACCATTGCGTCGGTCTTATAGGAGCCGTACTTGAGCGTTATTTCGCCCTGAGTATAGGAGCCCGCGGTATCCCAGCCGTCGAGGGCGGGAACTATCCTGTCGCCGAAGTTGGTCTTGCCCGTCATCTTGGTATAGTCTACGTCGCCTATCGTAAGCACGCCGCTTATGGTTACCGTAGAATTGGAGAGATCCTTCCAACTGTTGAGATTCGTCTGCTGGTTATAGTTGAAGGGGCTTAAGTTGCCGTTGAACGACCACTGTCCGTAGGAAACGGCGTATTCGATTGCAACGTACTGCGAGTCAGCCGCCTCTACCTTGTTGCCGTTCTCGTCGCAGAGATAGGTCTTGTCGCCCTTACCCGTGCCGAGCTTTGCGCCGCCTACCGAGACGGCAAGAGGGTTGTTTTCAAGCGCCGCTGCCGTAATCTTGGTAGAACCGAAGTCGATTATCGCCTTTTCGATTGCGGGGCCGCCCTCATACGCGCCTATGACGAGGTCTACGCCGACATCTGCGGTGTATTCAACTTCGGGTGCGGGAGGCGCGGGAAGCTGTGCTTCGCCGCTCGCAGCTTCGCCGGAAGCCGTGGTGAGCACGAGCGAAGTTTCAATGTCGAGGCAGTCGATATTGGGAACGGTGGCGCCCATTGCGGTGACAACTACCGAGTTGAGACCTTCAACCACGTCAACTTCACCCAGGCTTATGGGATCCCAGTAATAGTTCCACGTCATAGGCTTCTCCTGCCCTGCGCCGCGGAGCGTCTGAGGAGTATACGATACGGCTTTACCGTTGAATGAGAAGGTTATATCATTCTGGGTTACCGTCTGGTCGTCAACCCACATAGTAAACTGACCGCCAATCATACCCATCTGGGTATTGTTAGCGCTTGCGCGGAGGGAAATTTCAGCCTTGCCCGCCTGTGCCGCAACGAACGTGAAGGTTATTGTGTTGCCTGCGACGCCGAAGTAGCCGACTGACGCATTACCGCTCGCAGTTGCCTGGTTGAGCTCTATGAAGCCCGTGCCGCTCTGATTTTCGGAGGACATTTCGCCCTGTATCTTTGCATCTTCTGCCTCTATGCGGTAGCCTGCCGCGTTGCCCTCGTGGTCCTTGAGGTTCTTTAAAGGCATAGTTATCTGACCATAGTGCGCATACAGCGTTATGTCGCCGGTAACCTTATATGTTTCAAGGTCGACAAGTTCGCCGCCCTCTGCCGCAGTGTACCAGCCGTGGAACTCAAGTCCGGGCAGGGTTGCGGCGGGTGCTCCCTTAATCGCGCTGTTCTCCACCACTACTACGGTGCTCTCGCCTGCAAGGGTGCCCTCGCCCGCGTCGAATGTTACGACGAACGTCTTTGCCCACTGAGCATAGATTGTTACATCCGTTTCAAAATAGTCGAAGTCGGGAACAACTTCGTTTCCTCCCTCTGCCGCCGTATACCAGCCGAGGAACTTATACCCTTCGCGCGTCGCTTCGGGAATATCTGACGTGAGCACGCTGCCGTTCTTATCGATTTCCACAGATGCAGCGCCCTCGAGCGTACCGCCGTTGGCATTGAACGTCACCGTGACCTTATTTTCAACTACGGGCTCGTCTGCCGTGTACTGAGCATATAACGTCACAGACGCGGTAACCGTGTATGTAGAGAGGTCTACCTTAGTGCCGCCCGTCTTTTCGGTGTACCAACCGTTGAACGTAGCGCCCGTCTTTGTAGCCGTGGGAGCAGACGATATGGTCTTGCCCTCGTCAACTTTTACGCTTGCGTTGCCGCTGAGCGTACCGCCGTTGGCGTCGAAGGTAACGGTGTACTGCTGCGTCTGTTCGTTGTGTCCGCCGTCATCGGGCGGGGTGTCGTTGTTGCCGCAACCGACCATTGCGCATACAGCTACAGAACAGGCAGCACTCAGAACGATTGCCGCTATCTTTGTTCCAAACTTCATTCTTTTCATTTCTTTCCTCCATTATATTTTTCGGGCAGTATCTGCCCTTTCCAAAAGACATCATATAACTGTCATTTCTTCAAGTCAATATGCGCGTCATATGAGGTCTTAAACGCGTCATATCGCACAAAAAAACATCCGCTGTGACATTTGTACACAGCGGATATCTTACATATGTAAATTTATTTCAGTCTTTTTTAGTAATTTACTTTTTTTCCTTTGCCTCACCTTCGGGGATGGGCATGACGGCAATCATAGTGAATTTATGGTTTTCGACGAAGAACTTTATGTTTCCGCCGTAGAAATTGACGACGTTGCGCATACTCTTGACGCCGAACCCGTGTTCTTCAGAGTTCTTTTTGGTCGTCCTGGGCACGCCTTCGCACATATCAAGCGTTTCACTGTCCGTATAGTTTACAGTCTTGATTATGCACATATTTTCCTTGCGGACTATGACGACCTCCACTTCCCTATTGTCATCTCGCTTCCTGACGCTCTCGATGGAATTTTCGAGCGCATTTACCATAAAGGAATAGATATGGTGGGGCTTCATAAAATCGATCGCCTTGCCGTCTGCCGTACATATGAAGCGTATGCCAAGCCGCTCGCACATCAGCGCCTTTTCGGAGAGTACGACGTCAAGCGCGCTGTTGCCCGTGAAGTAGGTGCTGAACAATATCTCCTTGTCGCCGTCGACGTCCGACAACTCTGAATAGTTTATGATGCCCCCGCGCTGCAACTTCTTCATATCGTGATACTTTATCTGTATCTTTTCGTTGCTCAGCCTTGTCTGTTCATAGTGTTGCTTGTCCTTATTGAGGAGCTGGGTCAGTATTATGTTTTCCTGCGAGAGCGTGACCGCCTTGATGTTCATAAAGAGAATGACGAGCACGAGCAAGGCAAACAGCACAGCCATCGCCATAAGCGAGACGAGTGCAGCCGACTGCCAGAATACCATCTGCCTTATATAGTGAGTAAGAAGTGCGGCGACGAGCAGGAACGCACAGGCAATGAACAAAACCACCCTGTAATTGATCTGAAAATCACCCATCTTGTTTATGTATCTTACGACGGTGAAATATGCCGCCGCCATCGTAAGCGCGCACACAACGGGCATTATTATGAAATAGTAATCGTATAACCTGAAATCCTTGCATATGGATATCACTGAAAATATAATTCCGTAAGACAGACAGCTTGCGATGTGTTGCACACAGTACATACAGATGCTTATGAACAGCGACTGCAAAAACTTGAAGTTGTACACAAAGATTACCATTCCACCGTTAAGGGCGAAATACAATATGTAAAGCCACGGCGCAGGCACGCGCAACAGCCCGACGAGCCAGATTATTGCCAGACTTAAAATATAACGCAGACCCCAAAGCCTGCGTTTTTTGCACGGTAAAAATATGGCGGACATAATCGTAAGCTGAACGACAAATTCTCCGCCAAACCAGTTGAGCGCATTATTGACCTCGACTACAAGACTGCCGTTACCCATCTATAACTCCGAACTCCGCGATATAGCGCATAAATTTATTGGTGAAGTCCTTTGAGAACTTTCTGCTTATTGTCAACGTGTTTCCGTCGCTGAGCTGAACGTATTTTTTGCCTACGCCGGTGACGTGGGCGAGGTTAATGAGATAGCACGAACTGCACCTTGCAAAATTCAGATTGGACAGCCTGTCCGCTATCTCGTTGAGCGAGCCGCGGGTGCGCACAACGCCGACCTCATCGCCTTTCTTGACGTGGAAAAACAGGTTATGCACCATAACCTCGACATACATCAATTCAGAGATGTTTATGAGTTCCTGCCCGTCCACCGTCCTTACAAGCATCTTATGTTCCACCCTGTGCTTGAGGACGTTGACCGCGCGGTTCATACTGTTTATAAAAGAATCCTTTTCCACAGGCTTTATTATATAGCTGAGCGCGCCCACCTCATAGCCGTTCACGGCATACTGCGCATAGCTCGTACAGAAAATAATTATCGCCTTTGAATATTCCGCGCGAAGCATCTTCGCCGTCTCCAACCCGTTTATGTCGTTGGGAAGATTGATGTCGAGAAAGATTATATCGTAGCGCTTAGTGCCGCTGTCAAGAAATTCCTTTGTGCTGCCGAATTTATGTATTTCAAAATCGACGCCGTTTGTTTGCCCGTATTCCGCAAGCAATGCTTCAAGCTGTGCGGATACAACACTCTCATCATCAACCAAAGCAACAATATAAGCCAAAATTTTTTCCCTCCGAGCAGAACCGAGTCAAAGTCTTACTTTTTTCATAATAATGCCCTGTTATACCCAATAAATCATTCTATATTTTTTGACGCAGATTGCAATATCCGCGTCACAAAAATACCGTTACGCGTCATATGTGGTATAATTCATATCACATATGACAAAATCGATCATTTAATTTAAGTGCTTAAATTGCCCAATTTTAGATGTTTTTCACACCTGACATAATCATTATAACATACTTATCGACAATAAAAAATCATAAAAATGACATTTTTATTGCAATTTAACGCATTGCATCTAAACGGCAGAACAATTGTCCGTATAAAACAAGGCGCATCGTCAAATCAGCAAAATTTTTTCAGGCGGTCAAAATTTAGTTGCATTGAACGCCGCAAACAGTATATAATTATATTATGGAAGCTGCAGTATGGGGCAGTTTCAGTTTCGATTGCGTCGCAGGGGCGATGTAAGCATACCAAAGGCTCGGCTTTGTAAAAACGGAAAATTAAATTTAAATGCAGAATCCAAGAATTCTAACAAAGTTATGGCTTTCCCCGCTTTCGGCGGTCAGAGCTTAGCTTGCGCAGCTTAACCAATTTAAGTTGTCCGTCGCACACTTCCTGCCGCGGGAAGTAATGCGGCGCTAATTCAAGCGGATCGGCTTAATCGGTGTGACCGAACCCTTTAAGACGAACTAATCGGTTTGCCCCGCTTGTCGGCCCGTCAATCGGCCGACAAGCGGGAAAGATTAAAAAGGTTGTACTAAGTATGTAGAAAGCACGCTGAAGCCGCGTAAGACCGGGGTGCAAGTCCCCGCTGCTCCACCATTACGGGGGTATACGCACACCCCTCTGAAAGAGAAACCGAATTTTCGGTTTCTTTTTCTTTTGCGCTGTTTTCGCCGTTCTCGCCGTTTCCGTCGGGATAGTCGGGGAAAATCAAGTTCAAAAGTAACTCGTTCTTTTGTCCGCTTTTCAAGTGGAACAACACTTTCATTTTATCGTCGTAAAGCACAACCCTATAAATGAATGTGTCAATCAGGTCTTTGCGGTTCTTGGTCTTGGAATAGTCCAGCGTTCTGAAATGTAACAACCACTTGCGAATGTCCGCATAGCTGTAATTGATTTGTAACGCCTTTTCGCTGGCTATTGTGTCGTTCAGCTCTTTGTTCTCGTTTTCCAGCTTTTCGATTTGCGCTAAAATCGTGTCGGCAATCTTGCCCAGCATTAACGCTTGCATAAGGTTGTTTATTGCCTTTTGATTTTCCGCAACCGCGCTTTCAAGCCGTTTTATTTCGCTGTCGTTCTGCTCCGCTTGTATCAGTAAATAGGTTTCGGCGGCGACAAGGTCTATAAACTCGTCGGTCAAAACGCCGTGCGGGTTTTGGGCGGTATTATCGCCAACAATGGCGGCTATAATTTCGTCCTCAATAAACTGCTTGCGGACTGTCCGTTTGTCGCATACGCCCTTTGTAGTGCCTACACATTTATAGTAGTGATGTATTTTGCCGCTCTTGCTCGTCGAGCTTATCCCCGTCATTTTATGCCCGCATTTGCCGCATAAAAGTTTGTCCGACAAAAGATATTCGACCTTTGCTTTGCCTCTTGACGGCGCGGCGGCGTATTTCTCTAAAACCTTTTGCACCTCGTCAAAAAGTCCGTCGTCAATAAGGCGCGGTATGCCGCCGTCGATTTCCTCGCCGTGA
>CASEDP010000007.1 GCA_949286835.1 uncultured Clostridia bacterium
AAACGCCAGACCAAAAAAGGTTTTATCTTACCTTTCGCCGCAAGATTTATTTAATTCTTTTTTATCCAAGTGTTGCACTTGATTTGACAATTCAATGTGCAAAAATGTCGTTAATTCAATGATAGTACGGGGTCAATTAAAATTCAAGGCTCTTTTCAATGTATCCCTCAAGTTCGGAAATGGGAAGGCGTATCTGCTCCATACTGTCCCTGTCTCTCACAGTCACGGTGTTGTCCTCAAGCGTCTGGAAGTCTACGGTTATGCAGTAGGGGGTGCCTATTTCGTCCTGCCTTCTGTATCTCTTTCCGATAGAGCCCGTCACGTCATAGGTTACGGAGAACTTTTTGGCAAGCGTGCGGTAGAGCTCGTCTGCCTTCTCGGAAAGGTTCTTCTGCAGGGGAAGTATGGCTGCCTTGTAGGGTGCAAGGAAGGGATGCAGGTGCATTACAGTTCTCACGTCGTTCTTCGCCGCGTCGAGAACTTCTTCGTCATATGCGTCGGTGAGGTAGGCAAGCACCATTCTCTCTACGCCGAGGGAGGGCTCTATTACATAGGGCACATACTTTTCGCCCGTTGCGGGGTCGGTATATTCCATACTTTCGCCGCTCTCCGTCTGGTGCTGAGTGAGGTCATAGTCCGTCCTGTCGGCAATGCCCCAGAGCTCGCCCCAGCCGAACGCGAAGTTATATTCAAAGTCGGTCGTCGCCTTGGAATAAAAACAGAGTTCTTCGGGCGAATGGTCTCTGAGCCTCAAGTTTTCCTTCGTCATTCCCAGGCTTAAGAGGAAGTTCTTGCAATAATCTTTCCAGTAGGAGAACCATTCGAGGTCGGTTCCGGGCTTGCAGAAGAATTCAAGTTCCATCTGCTCGAATTCCCTCACGCGGAAGATGAAGTTTCCGGGCGTTATCTCGTTTCTGAACGATTTTCCTATCTGACCGATGCCGAAGGGCACTCTCATACGCGACGCGCGCTGTACGTTCTTGAAGTTCACGAATATGCCCTGCGCCGTCTCGGGGCGGAGGTAGACGGTATTGACGCTGTCCTCGGTTACGCCCTGATATGTCTTGAACATCAGGTTGAATTTTCTTATGGAGGTAAAGTCGCTCTTGCCGCAGACGGGGCAGACAATTCCCTTTTCCTGAATGAACTTTTCAAGCGCGTCGTTGTCCATAGCCTCGACCTTTACGTCAAGCCCGTGTTTAGTGCAGTATGCCTCAACAAGATTGTCGGCTCTGTGCCTCGTCTTGCAGTTCTTGCAGTCCATAAGAGGGTCTGAAAAGCCGCCGAGGTGCCCGCTCGCCTTCCAGGTGCGGGTGTTCATCAGTATTGCGCAGTCAAGTCCCGTGTTGAGCGTATTCTCCTGCACGAACTTCTTCCACCAGGCTTTCTTTATGTTGTTCTTGAGCTCCACGCCGAGGGGACCGTAGTCCCAGGTATTGGCAAGACCGCCGTAAATTTCGCTTCCGGGGAAGACAAAGCCTCTGTTTTTGCAAAGGGCAACAAGTTTATCCTGCGTTACCGCCCTCTTTTTTTCTGCCATAAAAAACTCCTTATGAGTGCACAGTGCCTATGCACATAAAAAATTCATAATAAATTTTAAGCTTGACGGCGGTCCATTGTCAAGCGATTTGTGCGTCTAAACGCCCGCGACTTTGCCGTTTGCATAATTTTAATTGTTTTTTCAAAAAGTTGTCATAAACTCTATACTTTGTTGTTCGGATATGCTATAATGTTTATAACTGTTATAATATATTTGTTTAAAGGCAGGGCAGAGAGAAATATGTTGAGCGATATCGAAATTGCGGAGAGCGCACAGCCGAAGGACATCGGCGAGATTGCAGCCAAACTCGGACTTTCGGAGGACGAGCTGGAAAGATACGGCAAATATAAGGCAAAGGTGAACATAAGTAAGTATTCGCCCAAGTCCAAACTCATACTCGTCACGGCAATCAACCCCACGGCCAGCGGAGAAGGCAAGACGACAGTTTCCATAGGTCTTGCCGACGGGCTTGCAAGGACGGGCAGAAAGGTCTGCCTTGCCCTCAGGGAGCCCTCTCTCGGTCCCGTGTTCGGCATAAAGGGCGGCGCTGCAGGCGGCGGCTATGCGCAGGTAATTCCAATGGCTGATATCAACCTGCACTTCACGGGCGACCTGCACGCGATAACCGCGGCGAATAATCTGCTCTGCGCGATGATTGACAACCACATATTCCGCGGCAACGCGCTCGGCATAAAGGAAGTTCTCTTCCACCGCTGTATGGATATGAACGACAGGGCGCTGAGGGATCTTACCATAACCAGCGAGGCGGGCACTATGAAGGGGTGCGAGAGCTATTCGAGAAAGGAGAGCTTCTCCATTACAGCGGCAAGCGAAGTTATGGCAATTCTCTGTCTTTCCGCTGACCTTGTCGACCTTAAAAGGAGGCTCGGAAACATCGTCGTCGGCGAGAGGGAGGACGGCTCCTACGTCTATGCGCGCGACTTAAAGGCAGAGGGCGCTATGGCTACCCTTCTCAAGGACGCTGTTAACCCCAATCTCGTCCAGACGCTGGAGGGCACGCCCGCATTCGTGCACGGCGGTCCTTTTGCGAACATTGCTCACGGCTGCAACAGCATAAGGGCGACGCTCGCCGCAATGACGCTTGCAGATTATGCTGTAACGGAGGCGGGCTTCGGCGCAGACCTCGGCGCGGAAAAGTTCCTGGACACCAAGTGCAGGCTTGCCGGCATAGAGCCGGACTGCGTTGTCGTCGTGGCAACGGTAAAGGCGCTCAAGCTGCACGGCGGTGCGGACAAGGCACAGCTTTCAACTGAAAATATCGGCGCGCTCAAAGCGGGGCTTCCCAACCTCTTAAAGCACGTCGACAACATAAAAAACGTATATAAAAAGCCCGTAATCGTCGCTATGAACAGGTTTGCTACCGACACCGCAGGCGAGATTGAAACGGTTATGAACGCCTGCGAGGAGGCGGGCACTAAGGCGGTTTTCACCGATGTGTTCTTAAAGGGCGGCGAGGGCGGCAAGGAGCTTGCCGAGGCAGTCGCAAAGGCGTGCGAGACGAAGAGCAGGCTGCACTATGCCTATGACCTCGACGACGATATCAAGACCAAGATAGAGGACATTGTCAAAAACGTCTACGGCGGCGACGGGGCTACATATTCCGAACTTGCAGAAAGAAAGATTGCCGACATAGAGGGCAAGGGCATAAAGGGGCTTCCCGTAATAATCGCAAAGACGCAGTATTCGCTCTCTGACGACGCGACAAAACTCGCCGCGCCCGAGGGCTTCAGAATATTCGTAAGAGACGTGGAGTACCGCGGCGGCGCGGGCTTTGTCGTGGCAATCGCGGGCAGCATAATGCTGATGCCCGGGCTGGGCAAAGTGCCCTGTGCGGAGAAGATTGACATAGACGCCGACGGCAAAATCACGGGGCTTTCTTAAGGCATTTCGCGGCGTCTGTAAAAAGAATGTGATAGTGGGGAAAGAACTTTTTATTTCAGGTGTATTGACATATGGATTTACCCGAGGCAACAAATTTCATCGAACAGTATATAAACGAAGAGCTCGAAGCGGGCAAGTTTGAGAGCACAGGCAACCAGATATGCGTGCGTTTCCCGCCCGAACCCAACGGCTATCTTCACATAGGTCACGTCAAGGCGCTGTGCATAAACTTCGCCGTCAAGGAAAAGTATCACGGCAAGCTCAACCTCCGTATGGACGACACAAATCCCGCCAAAGAGGACTATGAGTACGTCAATTCCATAGTCGAGGCGGTTAAGTGGCTGGGCTTTGAATATGACAATCTCTTCTTCGCATCCGACTACTACGACAAGCTCTACGAGATTGCCGAAAAGTATATTATGGACGGCAACGCATATGTCTGCGACCTCTCTGCGGAGGAAATCACGGCAACGAGGGGCACACTGACGGAGCCGGGCACGGAGAGCCCATACCGCAACAGAAGTAAAGAGGAAAATTTAAGGCTCTTCCGCGAGATGAAGGCGGGCGTCTATCCCGACGGCGCAAAGGTCCTGAGGGCAAAGATAGATATGTCCTCGCCCAACCTCAATATGAGGGACCCCGTAATCTACAGAATTGCGCACGTTCCCCATTACCGTCAGGGCGACAAGTGGTGCATATACCCTATGTACGACTTCGCGCATCCCGTTTCTGACGCGATAGAGGGCATAACCCATTCGCTCTGCTCGCTTGAATTTGAAAATCACAGACCGCTCTATGACTGGGTAATCGACAAGGCGGGCTTTCCCGCTCCCCGTCCCAGACAGATAGAGTTTGCAAGGCTCAACATAACCAATATGCTTATGTCAAAGCGCTACCTCAAAAAGCTCGTCGACGAGGGCTTTGTAAGGGGATGGGACGACCCCAGAATGCCGACGCTTATGGGGCTGCGCAGCAGGGGCGTGCCCCCCGCAGCGCTCAAGAACTTCTGCGCGGCGGTAGGCGTGGCAAAGAACTACGGCGTGGTCAGCCTCGCTCAGCTCGACGAGTGCATAAGGGACGAACTCAACGTCACTGCGGAGAGGGCTATGGGAGTATTGAACCCCGTAAAGCTCACCGTTACCAACTATTCCGGCGAAGAGGAGCTGGAATTTGAAAAGAACCCCACCGACGGCAGCGGCGCCACGAGGAACGTAAAGTTCACGGGCAACGTATATATCGACAGGGATGACTTCGCAATCGAACCCCCTCCTAAGTTCAAGAGGCTCTTCAAGGGCGGATTTGTAAGGCTCAAGTCGGCATATATCGTAAGGTGCGACGACTTTGCGACCGACAAGGACGGCAACGTCACGGAGATTTTCTGCACCTACTTCCCCGAAACGCGTTCGGGAAGCACGGTAAAGAGCGAGGTCAAGGCTAAGGGCGTCATCCAGTGGGTGGACGCAAAGTACGGCGTGCCCGCGGAATACAGGCAGTATCAGCCCCTTCTCAAGGACGAAGAGTATCCCGACCAGGACTATGCTGAAAGGCTGAATGGCGAGAGCGAGCGCATAATCTGCGGAATGACGGAGCCCTATATTGCGGAGAGCGAGGAGGGCAAGCCCTTCCAGCTTATGCGCACGAGCTACTATAAGAAGATGACATCGGAACGCGGCGGACTTATACTGTCCGAAATCGTTTCGCTTAAAGATAACTTTAACAAATAAGACGGAGGAGTTATGTTATACTTAATTTGCGGTATAGGCGCGCTTGCGGCTGTCGGGGCGATAGCGGGAGCATTCAGGCGATATACAAAGGTGTCGGTGTGGGGACTTTCGGTGGTCGTCACGCTCGCCGCGCTGTATATCGTGTCTGCGCTCGTCGAGAGCGGAGATGAATACTATTTCTACATCGTCACGGGCGCAGGCGTCGGCGCGTTCCTCATAGCGTCTGCAATCTTCGCGGCAATATCCAAGTGGATAAGTTCGGCAAGAGAGGCAAAGCGCAATTACAACCTTGTCAAAGTCACGGACGAAGTCAACGAAATTGACGAGCTTATGCTTGACGCCGTAGACAACAACGACAAGAAAAAATATAAAAAGCTTTTGGCTCGCAAGGACAAACTTCTTAAAGTCGGAACGGGGGCAGGCGGGGTATTCGACGTAATACTCGGCGTAATTTCGGGCGCGGTCAACGGTGCGGTTGCGGCGTTTGCGCTCGTCTCGTTTTTCCTCATAGTATCCGAAATGCTCGTCGGCATATTGCCCGCGTCTGCGTTCGACGACTTCATAAAAGAAGCTGTCGCACACGATTTCTGGGTTACGTTCGGCAAGAAGCTTGCGCTCGACAGTCTTCTCGTATGTCTGCTCTGCGGCAGCTTCAGGGTAGGCTACAGGGCAGGTCTGTGCTCGTTTTTGTGCATCGTCGTCATACTCGGGCTTATCGGCGGCGCGGGTTACAGCTCGTACATAATCGCGTCAGGCGATATCTGCAGCGGACTTGTCACCTCCATATCCGACGGACTTCTTGCAAATCTTCCCGAGGCAATGGCGGAGTTCAGACCGACGTTGGCAGTCTGGATACTCACCGCGCTGTTCTTCCTCATTATGCTCGTAATCATAATCATAATAGGAATATTCCTTCCCAGGCTTGTCGACAAGCTCAGGGAGAGCAAGGTGTTTATGGCGGCGGACGGCGTGCTCGGCGCACTTGTGCTCCTTGCCGTGGTGTTCGGGCTCTTGATGGCGGTCGGCGGTATTACATACGCGCTCGGCAGTTCCGCAGAATTTACCAAGCTCACGGGATATACGGACGCGTCGGTGCTCGGCAATTGTCTGTATAAGTATAACCCGCTTCAGAGCGTGTTCGACAGTCTTGTCAATCTGCTCAAGACGGGTAAGTTTGAATGATATAATTTAAATATGTAACATATGCGCTGCACACAAAAATAGCGTTTTGTATGCGGCGCATTTTTTCATTGGGGGCAGGTTAGATCTTGTCGGTGTAGCTCTCGCAGCAGGTATCGCTTTCGCCGCTGTGGCAGCAGCCAACGTGAATTTTGTCGAGAGTGCAGTTGCACCCGTTGTGGTTGTACTTGCATTTGGAAACATCGCAAGAAATGCCTAAGTTGATCTTATCCATCAGTTTACCTCCGTAAAGATATTTTGTGCGGGGCGCCTTAAATTATTCACAGCTATTGACAAATTGCCCGCAAACGGTTAAACTAATAGGGAGATAAAACATTGTACCAATCGGAGGCAGATTTATGAAGGTTATACTCTTGAAGGACGTTCAGGGACAGGGCAAGGCAGGCGAACTCGTCGACGTAAACGAGGGCTACGCGCGCAACTTCCTCATCAAAAAGGGGCTTGCAGAGGCGGCAACCGCCACCAAGATAAACGAACTCAATCAGCGCAAGGCGAGTGCGGAATATCACCGCCAGGAGGACATAAAGGCAATGACGGCACTTGCGGCGGAACTCAAGGGCAAGTCGTTCGGCGTAAAGATAAAGGCAGGGCAGGGAGGTAAGGTATTCGGCTCCGTCACGGCAGCGAACATTGCAGACGCAATGAAGGATGCGGGCTATGACGTTGACAAGAAGAAGATAGTTCTTGCCCAGCCCATCAAGAGCATAGGCGACTATGAGGTTGACATAAAGCTGCTCGAAGGCGTTTCCGCAAAGATAAGGGTGCTTGTCCGCGGCGAGGAATAATATAAGGCGAAGCTCATAAAATTATCAGTATGCAACAAAAATTCGGCGCCCGACCTTTAAGGTCGGGCGCCATATTTACTTTTATGCCGAATTATTTTGATAAGAGCATCGGTCGAGGAGTGCCTTTGGCAGATATGCAATAACATCCGTAATTCGTCGTCGGAAAAAGTCTGCGTCTGCCGTCAGACGGAAAGCATATAAGCGACGTTGACATTTACCTTCCGCGGAAACCGCCGCCCCCGTGTCCGCCTCCTCCGAAGCCGCCGAAGTGACCGCCGCCACCGCCGCCGCTCGCCCCCTTTGGTGCGGGGCGGGATACGAATGCAGAAGCCATATTTGCGTTCATTCTGTTCATTATCGCGCAGAACAGCATATAGTCATATATGTCGTAGCGCGAATATCCCGTTATCCAGCGAGGAGGTTCTACGGTAAGATCTTTGAACTTGTTCTGCCATATGTCTGAAACGCTGAGCACCTGCGCATAGGGCAGTATCTGGTAATACATCTCGGGGTTATCCTTGAGCATCATCTCCAGCTTTTCCTTCTCGACGTTGGCTATGAAGTCCTTGAACCCGAGAATTATGCCGAGGTGTTTGCGGTATTCCTCCGTTTTGCTTATGATTGAGGTGGAGAAAATAATAATCGCAAAGCCAATAATGCAGATTATAATCTTGGGCGCAATCTCGACAATGTGCGAGGGAATGAATATGACGTATACTGCAGAGAACGCCGCCGCCAGCAGAGCAATGCCGACATTCATAAGTATTATCTTTGTCTTTGTCAGCTTAGGCAATTGCTCATATACCGCCCTCGAAAGTATATGTATAATCAGCGCCGGTATTATCATAAACAGAGAGAATACGTAGATATATGAAATATGTATCGTAAACATTCCGAGCAGTGTAGGCGAGGCTGCCATCAGCGTTCCGCCGAGGAAGGCAAAGAACATTGCAACGCTCAAGCTTGCCATGTCATATATCCCCGAGGTGCATTTGTTAACCTTTTTTGTCACCCTTTCAACCGTCTTGTAGAATACGTTTTTAAGGCTGTTTATCCTGACGCTGTCGCCGCGGGCAAACAGGTTTTCATACATAATTCTCTGATAGTCTGGCACGTTTTCGGGCAGCCTTGCGGTTATCCTGATCAGCTCGATGTCATTTTCGTCGGCAATGTTAATCTTTAAATATCCCTTGTTCGCCCAATAGTAGATGAGCGAAGTTACGTCGCTTCCCGAAGCCTTGTTGTCTATCAGCTTGCCCATCATAAGGGGGTCGTATTTCTCGCAAGCGTCAAAGTTGGGCACTACAGTCACGTCGTCGCGGTTGAATTTCAAAAATTTTACCGCCACGAGTATAGCCATAATCGCGCAGCCTATGACTACAATGATGTAGGGTGTCGCGTCTGCTTTTGTCGAAAGCGCGCCGGATTTGAACTGCAGCGCAAATGTAACGCCGTTATACGCTTTAAGGCTGTCGGTCGAAAAGGTGATTTTATTGCCTGCGGTCGTAAAGTCGCCTTTATTTGTCGTTCCCGAAGCGCCGACGTAACATTCCGCGCTCACAAACCCGTCGGGCAGGTTAAGCGTTACCTCAACGTTTTCCATACTCGCCGAAGAGCCGAAACCTATCGCGTTGAGGTAGAGCGTCGTCTTGCTCGTCGGCTTGGTTATCGCATAGTCATAGGTTATGCGGTAGGTATGCGTCTGACCGCTCTTGTACGTCCTGTCGCCTATGTCTACAGAGATAAAGTCTGCATAGTCGTTGTTTACCGCATAGGCGACGCTTTCAAACTTGCCGTCTATGTATTCGTATGCGCGCACTTTCCGAACTCTGTCGCCGGCGTTTACGGGCAAATCGCGTATGAAGCCCGTGTTGCGCGTGCCCGTATAGTCAATTACAAAGTCCTCCGTCACAGACATCGTAAGGTCAGAGCGTATGTCATAAGTCACCGAAAAGGACTTGAACTCGAAGGAATAGGGGTCGGAAGCCGCATATGCGCTCTGTGTTTTTCCGCCTGCAAAGAACAGGAGTGGTACAAGCAATAACAGCGCGCAGAACAGTATGACAGGCAATTTTAATAATTTTTTCATATAATTCCCTCTAAAGCATAAAAAGAGGCGGCATATAACAATATGCCGCCTTGATCCGTCAGAACGAAACTTTTACATTCTGTCTTTCTTCGTCGCTCGCAAGCTGGAAGTATTCTACCTTTGTCAGGCGCATAAAGCCGGCAATGATGGACTTGGGGAAAATCTCTCTTTCCGTATTGAACTTCTTTACAAGCGCGTTGTAGTACTTTCTCTGTTCGGCAAGCTGCGACTCTATGGTCTTAAGCTGGTTGGAAAGGTCCATAAAGTTTGCGTTTGCCTTGAGTTCGGGATATCTTTCCAATACGATATTGAAACTCTTAATGGCGTTTGTGAGCTTAGCGTCGGCGTCGATTTTTTCTGCGGTGGTGGTTGCAGAAGCCGCGTTGTTTCTCGCCTCGATTACTCTCTGCAGGGTTTCGCTCTCGTGCTTGGCATAGCCCTTGACGGTCTCAACAAGGTTGGGGATAAGGTCATATCTCTTCTTGAGGTAGATGTCGATGGTTGCAAATGCCTCTTCGTACTGATTGCGCATCCTTACAAAGCTGTTGCGCGCGCCTATTGCCCAGCAGACTATAATTATCGCCAAAAGTATAACTACGGCTGCTACGGCAATGCCAATCCAACCGCCGACGGTTATTGCAAGCAGGTTCATTGGGGTCATCTCCTTAGAATTTATTTTTCAGCTCCGACAGCGCATTTTTAAGGAAAAATTCGGCGTCGGAATCCTTTCTGATTGCGGCAAGCGCCTCTTCGGGGTCAAGCCACTTGACTTCGTCAAGCTCGTTTTCATCTATTGTTATGTCGCCGTTTTCGGCTATCACGAGGAAGTTTAGCATCAGCACGTTGTGGCTTTCGTGATATCTGCTTGACATATACTTATACTTGACTACGTTCAGCTTTGTTTCTTCCCTGAATTCGCGCGTCACAGTCTTTTCGGCAGTTTCGCCCTTCTTGATATATCCCGCAATGAGGATATAGTCTGGCTGGTCTTTATGTTTTGCAAGTAAAATCTTGTCTTTTGCTCTGTTGGTTACAACCATCGATACGGCGGTTGCAAATTGGGGGAAACGATATTCCCCGCAGTTCTTACAATAGGGCACAAGCCCTTCCTGGTCGTGAAGTACAAGAGCAAGTTTTTCTCCGCAATACGGACAATACATCTTTATCGCTCCTTTTGCCCCGCCGCTCTGCGGGGCAGGTAAAAATCAGTCTGTTTTATTATCTTATAGTATAATACAATTTTGCCCTCTTGTCAATAGCCGAATTTCAATATTGCTCCATATATGGTATATGTTGTACCCGCGCAGCGCGAGGTTTGGGGTATATTTGCAAATTTAAGCATTGACATATCTTTACTTATAATATATAATGAATGAGGTTGGAGCATTACTCCGAAAGACCGTTACAAGGGGGAAAAGTATGAATTACGCAGAGGCGCTGGCGCTTTTGTCCGCTCACGGGCAGACGCAGCTTTTAAAATACTATGACGAACTGTCAGACGAACAGAAAAGAATTCTCCTCTCGGAGATAGAGCACATAGATTTTTCAATAATTGACAGGGCGGGGAAGGACGCCGAAAGGAAGCAGGGCAAGATTACCCCTGCCGACGCCGTAACCGCGCAGGACATTGAAAAGAATAAAAAGGAATATGAACAACTCGGACTTCGCGCGATAGCGGAGGGCAAAGTCGCCGCCGTGTTGCTTGCGGGCGGTCAGGGTACAAGGCTGGGCTCGGACGCGCCTAAGGGCACATACAACATCGGCGTAAACAAAAAGCTGTCCATCTTTGAATGTCAGATGCGCACCATAAAGGGCGTTGCGGAAAAGGCGGGATATAATTTCCACCTCTTCATAATGACCAGCCGCTTAAACGACGCTGCGACGAAGGAATTTTTCAGCGAAAACGACTTCTTCGGCTATCCTGAGGAGAGAATACACTTCTTCATTCAGGGCGTTTCGCCCGCCTGCTCGCACGATAAAAAGATATTCCTCGAGGAAAAGTATAAACCCGTTCTCACGCCAAACGGCAACGGCGGGTGGTATTCCTCGCTCATAGACGCCGGGTTAGGCGGGGTGCTCTCCCGCGACGGGGTGGAGTGGCTCAACGTCTACAGTGTCGACAACGTACTCCAGAAGATATGCGACCCCGTGTTTGTCGGTGCGACCATAAAAAGCGGCTGTGCCTGCTCGGGCAAGGTGGTAAAGAAAGTTGCGCCGGAAGAAAAAGTGGGCGTGCTCTGCAAGGAGGACGGCGCCCCTACAATCGTCGAATACTACGAACTCACCGACGAGCTCAGAAACCGCCGCGACGCCGACGGCGAACTGACCTACCGCTGGGGTGTAATACTCAATTATCTTTTCAGTGTTAATAAGCTCAACTCGATTGACGTGAACGATCTTCCCTATCACCTTGCGGACAAGAAAGTGCCGCACATTGAGGACGGAACAAAGGTAGAACCTTCTGTTCCCAACGGATATAAGTTTGAAACGCTCGTCGTCGATATGATAAAACTTATGGGTAGTTGTCTTGCGGTCGAAGTCGTAAGGGAGAGGGAGTTTGCGCCCGTAAAGAACAAGACGGGCGTGGACAGCGTGGAGAGCGCAAGGGAACTTCTAAAGCTCAACGGCGTGGAGATTTAAGCGCCCCTTAAGGCGCAATGTTGCCTGTCTGAAAAATTTGCGGACAGGCAATTTTATGCCGCCGACTTTGGTTGACGGCAATGCGCCTTAGTGATAGAATATTGTACCGAAAGAAAATGTGATAAAAGAGGCTGAAATGCAATCTCTAAAGGAATTATTCCGCATAGGTTCGGGACCCTCCAGCTCTCACAGTATGGGACCCGAGGCGGCGGCAATCAAGTTGAAGGCGCTCTATCCCGACGCAAATTTCAAGATAACGCTATGCGGTTCTCTTGCCCTCACGGGCAAGGGGCACGGCACCGATGCGGTGCTCGAAAAGGTGCTCGGCGACCGTGTGGAAATCGCCTTCGACTTCAGTCAGGCGCCGCTTCCCCACCCCAATACTATGAAGGTGGAGGTCATCTCTGGGGGCAGGATCGTGGCAAACCACACCGTGCTGTCAGTCGGCGGGGGAAAGATAGTCTTTCAGGGCGAAAAGATTGCCGAAACGCCCGAAGTCTACAAGCTCAACAGTTTCGAGGAGATAAAGCAGACGATTATCGACGAGGATATCCGTATACCTGACTATATCTTTTCTGTAGAGCCCGACATAGAAAAATACCTCAGCGTCGTATGGAACCAGATGAAGGCGACGCTCAAAGAGGGGCTAAGGGCGGAAGGTCGGCTTCCGGGCGGGCTCAACGTGATGCGCAAGGCAAAATATCTCTGGCAGAGCAAGCACATAGGCGAAACCGCGGAGATTGCGGAAAACCGAAAGATATGCGCCTATGCATTTGCCGTTGCCGAGCAGAATGCCTCCGGCGGAACGGTCGTCACCGCGCCTACCTGCGGAGCCTGCGGCGTCATCCCCGCCGTGCTCTACTATATGCAGAAAGAGCAGGGCTATTCGGATGAAAAGATAGTCAGGGCGCTTGCCGCGGCGGGGCTCATCGGCAATCTCATAAAGACCAATGCCTCCATAAGCGGCGCAGAGTGCGGCTGTCAGGCGGAGATAGGCAGTGCGTGCTCTATGGCAGCGGCAGCCCTCGCGGAGCTGTACGATATGGAGATAGAGCAGATCGAGTATGCTGCCGAAGTTGCAATGGAACACCACCTCGGACTTACCTGCGACCCCGTTAAGGGACTTGTTCAGATACCCTGCATAGAGCGCAACGCCGTCGCCGCGATGAGGGCGATAAACGCCGTAAACATAGCAAACTTCCTCACATATACACGAAAGGTCTCGCTTGATACGATAATCAAGACTATGTACGAGACGGGCAGAGACATTTCTATGCGCTACCGCGAAACTAGCGAGGGCGGGCTTGCAAAGCTCTACCGCGCAGAGGCGGGCGAATGAGCTCGATCAAAAATTCATATCAAAAAAATAGCGGACGGTCTTAAAAACCGTCCGCTTTCAATTTAAAGTTTGTAGGGCGTAACCTGATATACATAGTAGTTAAGCCAGTTTATGTAGAACAGGTTTGCCGTCGACGACCAGTTCATCTTGACTTCGGTCATCTCCTTGTCTGCAAAGTAATTTGCGGGCGGCTTGATTGGCAATCCCTTTGCCTTATCGCGCTCATATTCCTTCTTGAGCGTATCCCTGTCGTACTCCATATGCCCCGTCACAAATACCTGCTTGTTGTCGAGGCTCTTTATTATGCTCGCCCCTGCGCGCTTGGAATAGGCAAGAATTTTAAGCTCCGGCACGTTCTTGATGTCCTCGGCATAGATTATCGTATGGCGGGAGTGCGGCATATGGAACTCGTCCGAAATGCCGCGCATAAGCGGCTCTATGCTGCCGTCGCGCACGCGCTGATGCGCAAATATGCCGAAGCACTTCTCCTTGAGGGGGTGTTTTTTAATTCCGTAGAAGTAGTGCAGCGCCGCCTGCGCGCCCCAGCAGATGAACAGGGTAGAGGTGACGTTAGTCTTTGTCCAGTCGAAAATCTCTTCGAGTTCTCTCCAATAGGCGACGTCCTCAAACTCCATATTCTCGACGGGTGCGCCTGTGATAATCATACCGTCGAAGCGGCGGCACTTTATATCGCTGAAATTCTTATAGAACTTCTCAAGGTGTGCCGCCTCGGTATGCGTGGGGTTATAGGTCTCCGTCCTGATGAGCGTTACGTTTACCTGGAGGGGGGAGTTGGAGAGCAGCCTCATAAACTGCGTTTCCGTCGTCTCCTTTGTGGGCATAAGGTTTAATATGGCAATCTCTATTGGGCGGATATCCTGCAAAGTCGCCCTGTCGCTGTCCATAACGAAAATTCTTTCGCCTGTCAGAATTTTATATGCGGGTATGTCTTTGTCAATAACTATCGGCATATCGTCTCCGTACAAAATCAGATTTTTGCAAGTGCGTTTTCAAGGTCCGCAATGATGTCCTCGGGGTTTTCGATTCCCACCGAAAGGCGAACAAGGTTTTCGGGTACGCCCGCCTTTACAAGATCCTCGGAGGAGAGCTGACGGTGCGTCGTCGATGCGGGGTGGAGCACGCAGCTTCTCACGTCGGCGACGTGCGTCTCCTGTGTTATGAGCCTTAAGCTCTCCATAAACTTGTCGCACGTCTTTACGTCGCCCTTAATGCCGAAACTCATCATTCCGCCCTGCCCGTCGGGGAGGTATTTTTCCGCAAGCGCGTGATACTTGTTGTCGGCAAGCGACGCGTGCTTTACCCATTCGATCTTGGGGTGGTTATGAAGATATTCAGCCACCTTCTTTGCGTTGGAGGAATGTCTTGCCATTCTCAGGGCAAGCGTGTCGCAGCCGAGGTAGCTTATATATGCGTTCATCGGTGCCATAATCGCGCCGATGTCCCTTATCATCTGCGCCCTGCACTTGGTGCCGAACGCCACTGGCAAATCGGCATACACGAGCCCGTGATAGCTCTCGTCGGGCACGTTAAAGCTTGAATACCTTGCATTTCCCTTGAAGTTGAAGTTGCCGAGGTCTACGATCACTCCGCCGAGCGCCGCCGCGTGTCCGTCGAGATACTTGGAGGAGGAGTGAATAATTATGTTCGCGCCGAACTTCTTGGGACGGCAGAGCGCGGGGGTGGCAAGCGTGTTGTCGACGATGAAGAGGAGGGAATGCTTTGCCGCGATGCCGCTTATCTTGTCGAAGTCGAGCACGACTATGGCGGGGTTTGCAATCGTCTCCGCAAGTATGAACTTTGTCCTTTCGTCGATGAGTTTTTCGATATTTTCTGCGCTGTCGTCGGGGTCGAAGAAGCGGCACTCTATTCCGATCTTGGGCAGCGTCGTGCCGAAGAGGTTGAAAGTTCCGCCGTAGCAAGCCTGCGAGATGAGCACGTTGTCGCCCGTGCCCGCAACCGTGAGGGTGGCAAGGGTAGTCGCCGACATTCCCGAAGCGCAGCCAATGGCGCATACGCCGTCCTCAAGCGCGGCTACCTTGTTCTCGAATGCCGAAACGGTAGGGTTTGAAAGTCTTGTGTAGAAGTAACCGTCGCTCTTTAAGTCAAAGCAGTCTGCCATTGCCTGGCTGTCGCCGTAAAAAAAGGTAGTGGATTGGCATATGCCAGGTATTCTGCTTTCCCCCGTCTTGGGCGAATATCCTGCCTGTACGCAGAGGGTGTCAAGTTTATAATCTTTCATGTATGTCTCCTGAACAAATGGTGTGTTTTTCCTATGTAAATATCTCAGTAGCGCGCGAGCTGCCGAGCAATGTCGCGCTCGTTGTCGCGCTTTTTTATGCTCTCCTTTTTATCAAAGCTCTGTTTGCCGCGGCAGAGCGCAACCTCGACCTTGACGAGGCTGTCCTTGAAGTATATGGATATGGGCACAAGCGTCATACCCTTGGCGTTGATTTTTCCGACAATTTTGTCTATTTCTATGCGGTGGAGCAGGAGCTTTCTGTCCCGTTTGCTGTCTTTGCTGTTGAAGGAACCGCTCTTGTCGTACAAGGCTATGTGCATATTCTTAAGCGTCACTTCGCCGTTTCTGATAAAGCAGAAACTGTCCTTTAAATTGCAGTTTCCCGCCCTTAAGGACTTGACTTCTGCGCCTTCCAGGACAATGCCCGCCTCATATTTTTCCTCAATGAAGTATTCATATCCCGCAGAACGGTTATAGGCTATCTGTTTCATATTAAATATTATACCACTATTGGCGGCAAAGTAAAGTCAAACAAGCGAAAATTGTACTCGCCTCGTGCCGAAATCGCAGCCTATTACTTTGACTTTTATGCTGTCGCCTATCCTGAACGAGTGCCTTCTCCCGCGGAGAGCCATCTTGTCCTCAATGAATTCATAGTCGTCGTCGGGCAGAAGGTCGTATCGGACCATACCCTCTATCGTGTTGGCGAGTTCGGCGAATATTCCCGAAGATATTACGCCCGAAATCACGGCGTCGTATTCCTCGCCTATGCGGTCGTTCATATACATAACCTTGTAAAGGTCGTCCACGTCGCGTTCGGCGGCGTCGGCTATGCGCTCTTTCTCGCTCGTGTCAATTCCCGCCTCGTGCGCGATGGGGGCATATAACTTCTTTGCCGCGCCGTCGTCGCCCTTAATCAGCTCTTTTAGCACCCTGTGAACGAACAGGTCGGGATATCTCCTTATGGGCGAGGTGAAGTGGCAATAGCAACGGGAGGCAAGTCCGAAGTGCCCCAGATTTTCCTCCGAATATTTCGCTTTCTGCATAGAGCGCAGCATTACGCGGTTGACAACCGAAGAATAGGGCTTGTCCTCCGCCATATCGAGTATTCTCTGAAAGTCGGCGGGCTCTGTCTCTTCGGGGTTGAGCCTGACGTTTATCCCCAGATCTTTCAAAAATGAGAAGAAGAGGTTTGCCTTTTCGGGTGCGGGGCGCTCGTGTATTCTGTATAAAAAGGGCGCCTTTCTGCGCTCGGCATATTCTGCGACCGCTTCGTTCGCCGACACCATAAACTGCTCTATCATTCTGTGCGAGAGTGCGCGTTCATAGTCGGGTATGACTATTTTGCCGCTCTCGTCGACATATATATGCGCCTCCTTTACGTCAAGGCTTACTTCGCCCGCCGCCCTTCTGTTTGCCTCCATAAGGCGGCACAGCTCTGCCATTTCGCGGAGCATAGGCGCAATGCGTGGATAATCGCCGTCCTTTGCGCCCTCGGCGTCGAGTATCGCCGTCACCTCGTTATAGGTCATTCGTCTGTCGCTTCTTATTATGCTTCGGTATATCTTATACGACTTTCTATTGCCACGCGCGTCAAAGATCATAACGCAGCTCATAGCGTACCTGTCCTCGCCTTCGTTCAGACTGCACGCCCCGTTGGAGAGCGATTTTGGCAGCATCGGCAGCACCCTGTCGGGGAAATAGACGCTCGTTCCGCGCTTGTATGCCTCCCTGTCAACTATGTCGTTGAGCCTTACGTAGTGACTGACGTCAGCGATGTGCACGCCCAGAATGTAATCGTCGCCCTCTCTTTCGAGAGAGATTGCGTCGTCAATATCCCTCGTATCCTCGCCGTCAATGGTTATCGTAAGGATATCCCTGAAATCCTTTCGCCCGTCAGGTACAATCTTTTGGGAAGAGGAGGCGTTTGCTGCGCTCTCAACGTCCTCGGGAAATTCCTGCCTGAAGTCATAGCTGCGGATTATTGCAAGTTCCTCCGCGTCAAAGTCGCCGTCCTGTCCCAAAACCTCAAGTATCTTGCCTCCGACCATCTTGCCCTTGGGAAAGCTCGTCAGCTCGGCAAGCACCTTGTCGCCCGGCTTTGCGCCGCCAGCGAGGGAGAGGGGGATATAGATGTCGCTGTCAAAGCGCGCGTCGTCTGGGAGTACATAGCCCGCGTTTCTGTCCTTTTCAAACCTGCCTACAATCGTCCGCCTGCCGTGCTGAAGAATTTTTACGACGCTCGCCTCGTCCTCCGTGCCGCGCACGGGCACGGCGAGCACTATGTCTCTGTCAAGCGCCTCCATAAGCCGCTTTTTGGGCACGAAGAAGTCCTTGTTTCCGTCGTCGGGGCGGATGAAGGCATATCCCTGCGAGTTTGCGAGCACCGTGCCCGTGAATGCGCCGAGCTGGGCGGGGGTGGCATATGTGCCGTCGTTGCTCCTAACTACGTCGCCGTTCGCGCACAGTGCGTCCAGCGCCCGCCTAGCAAGTTTCTTTCTGTCGGGCTTGACGTTCAGAAGTCTGAAGATTTCGCCCGAATTTTTATGCGCGGCCTTGCCGCTGTCAATTGCCCTGTAAATTCTCTGTTTTATATCCATATATCCAAATAAACAGCCCTTTAAACTAAAAAAAATACGGCGGAAGATCTAAAAAACCCGCCGCCGCAAATATATTCTTGTCACTCAGATAATTATCATCACAACGTAGAAGATAATCGAGAGCACTGCAAGGACACCGAGGGAAATCCACGTCCACTTCTTGAGTTTGCTCTCAATCGACTGACCTTTGTTCTTGCCGAAGAAGGTCTCGCTCGAACCCGTAATTCCCTGAATACCGTCAGAATTGCTCTGCTGAAGTAATACAAAAATGATTGCGATCAGTGCGGCAACAAACATAAGAACCATTGCCACAGCCGCAAGTATAACGAATACGTTATACGCTTCAGGGGACATCTGTATTGCAAGTAAATTCAACATCTATTATGCCTCTTTTTAAACATTTTACTCAGCTATTATATCACGGGGCGCGTTTTAAGGCAATAAAAAATGCCTGCCTTTTGAAAAAATTATGCTGTATTTTTATTTTTTTCGCCGAATTTATTTATTATGAATATGCCCAGGCAGACGAGGACAATCGCAAGCAGGGTGAAATAGTTCAGAAGCTGGTCGGTCTCGCCGAGAATGAGCGCCGAAAATACCGCGCCGAAGAGAGGGTTTGTCGACTTGTATACGGCAACCTTGCTCACGGGGTTGTATTTTACGAGGTAGCCCTGCAGCGTGAACGCGCAGGAGGAGATGAACGCAAGGTAGAAAAGCTCTGCAATAGCGCCGAAACCCTCTGGTCTTACCTGTCCGCCGAACGACGCGCCGACGATGATAAGCACAATTCCGCCTATTAAGAACTGCCAGCCGCACAGCGCCGTCGTGTCCTCGTATTTGGAAAAGACCTTTACAAGTCCCGCCGCAATTGCCGCCGATATGCCGGAAAGTATTACAAACCCCTCGCCGAGCAGCGTAAATTCAAACGTGAAAGTGCCGCCGAGGTTGATTAAAATTACGCCTGCAAAGCCGAGTATGCAACCCGCAAGCTTGACGAGGTTGAATTTTTCGGTGCGGAAGAGGAAGCAGGCGAATATTATCGTGAAGAATACGCCCAGCCCGTTGAGAACCGAGCCCTTCACGCCCGTGACGTTGGCAAGCCCGATATAGAAGAAGATGTACTGCGCAATCGCCTGAAAGAGGCTTACAAGCAGCACGCGCCACCAGTTCTTTGCCTTCGGTACGAGAAATTTTTTCTGCGAGATGCAGCCGAAAATTATCACAAGCGCGCCTGCCAGCGTAAATCTCAGCCCGGCAAAGAGAATGACGGAGGGTATGTTGGTCGTGTCAACGTTGAACAGTACATAGCCTATCTTTACGCAGGGGAATGCACTGCCCCACAGAATACAGCAGAATATCGCGCACAGACAGACGACTACGGGTTTTGTGAAGAAGTTTCGGGCGGAAAATTTGCCATTTCCATCTCCGCCGCCCTCGTCGGGGCGCATTTGTTGTTCGTTTTTAATCATACATACCATTATAAGCTTGCAAAACATTTTTTGCAATCAAAACCGCCGCACAGTTTTGTCCGGGCGGCGGCAATATATAACCTATTGAATTGTGTTAAAAATTCACTTAATAAGGCTCTTGCCCGTCATCTCTGCGGGTATTTCAAGACCCATTACCTGCAAAAGAGTAGGGGCAACGTCGGCAAGTATGCCGTCCTTGCGGAGTTCGGCGTTCTTGTACTTCTCGGAAACGAGAATGACGGGAACGGGGTTGGTCGTGTGCGCCGTGAAGGGAGAGCCGTCGTCGGAGAGCAGCTTGTCCGCATTGCCGTGGTCAGCGGTGACGATTGCCGCGCCGCCCATAGCAAGTATCTTGTCCAGAACTTTCTTAACGCACTCGTCAACCGTGCCCACTGCCTTTTCAGCCGCGGAGATGACGCCCGTATGCCCTACCATATCGCAGTTTGCATAGTTGAGTATAATAACGTCAAACTCGCCGCTGTCAAGCTCTTCGAGCACTTTGTCAGTGACGAGGTATGCGCTCATCTCGGGCTGGAGGTCATATGTCGCAACCTTGGGGGAGGGTATCAGATCTCTCACCTCGTTTTCGTTCGGCTGCTCTACGCCGCCGTTGAAGAAGAAGGTTACGTGGGCATATTTCTCGGTTTCTGCAATGCGGAGCTGTTTTTTGCCGCACTTTGCAAGGTATTCGCCGAGGGTGTTGTCAAGCGAGGTTTTGGGGAAAGCTATATAAACATCCTTGAATTCGGCGTCATATACTGTAAAGCATACATATACGGGTTCAAGGAAGCCCGTCTTTCTCTCAAACGCCGTACCCTTAGGCACTACAAATTCCCTCTGGGAAAGCGCCCTGGTCATCTCTCTCGCTCTATCGGGGCGGAAGTTGAAGAAGATTATGCTGTCGCCCTTTCCGATGATGCCTATCGGCTTGCCGTCCTCGCACACTTTGATGGGGGTGAGGAATTCGTCCGTCACGCCCTTTTTATAGCTCTCTTCGACGGCGTCTGCGGGGTCGGCGCACTTGTCGCCCGTGCCGAGAGTGAGCATATCGTATGCCTTTTCGACCCTGTCCCAGTTGTTGTCTCTGTCCATAGCATAGTATCTGCCGCAGACGGAGGCGATTTTACCTTCGCCGAGCTTGTTCATCTCTGCCTGCAGATCTCTGATGAAGCCTGCGCCAGACGTGGGGGAAACGTCCCTGCCGTCCATAAAGCAGTGAACGTAACATTCCTTGACGCCATATTTTTTCGCCATTTCGAGCAGGGCGAAAACGTGGGTGAGGTGGGAGTGCACGCCGCCCGTGGAGAGAAGTCCCATAAGGTGAAGCTTCTTGTCCTTCGCGTTTTCCATTGCCTTTACTAGTGCGGGGTTTTCAAAGAAGTCGCCGTCCTGAACGGACTTGGTTATCTTGGTGAGGTCCTGATAGACTATTCTTCCCGCGCCCATATTCAGGTGACCTACTTCGCTGTTGCCCATCTGCCCGTCGGGGAGACCTACGGACATACCGCTCGCGCCGAGAGTTGCGGAGGGGTATTCCTTCATAAGAGCTTTGATGTTTTTGCTTCCGTTGAGTTCGACCGCGTTGCCCGCGCCCTGGGGTGCAAGCCCGTAGCCGTCCATAATTATTATTGCATAGGGTTTCTTTGCCATAAAATCGTCCTTATTTGTCGTAGTTTACAATGGTTGCAAAGTCAAGCTTGAGCGACGCGCCGCCGATGAGACCGCCGTCGATGTCGGGCTGCGCCATAAGCCCCTTGCAGTTTGCCGCGTTCATACTGCCGCCGTACTGTATGATTACTTTCTCCGCGCACTTGGGGCAGAAGATTTCGCCGATCTTTTTCCTTATGTAGGCGATGGTTTCCTGAGCCTGCTCGTCGGTTGCCGTCTTGCCCGTGCCGATTGCCCATACGGGTTCGTATGCGATTACAACGTTGGTTATGTCCTTGATGCCCTTGAGCCCGACTTCGAGCTGGCGGTCAAGCACCTTTTCGGTGACGCCGCTCTCTCTTTCCTCAAGCGTCTCGCCCACGCAGACGATGGGGGTGATACCGCCGGCAAGTGCGGCAAGGGTGCGCTTGTTCACGCCTTCGTCGGTTTCGCCGAAGTACTGCCTTCTCTCGCTGTGTCCGATTATGGCGTATTTTACGCCGTATTCCTTTAGCATCGTGCAGGAAATTTCGCCCGTATACGCGCCCTTTTCCGCCCAGTGCACGTTCTCTGCACCTATTTCAATGTTGCTGCCCTTTGCCGCTTCAGTCATTGCGGGGATGAGAATTGCGGGAACGCAAAGCGCTACCTTGCAGTTTGCGTCCTTGACGAGGGGCTTGAGCTCCTCAATGAGTTTCTTGCCGCTCTCGGCGGTCATATTCATTTTCCAGTTGCCTGCAATAAAAGGTGTCCTCATTTTATAACTCCTTGTAAATTTTAATTCCTGAACATTATATCAAATTTAATTAGCAAATGCAAATATATGATTGCGGTTTATTGCACATAAAAGTACGGCGCGACAGTATTGCCGCGCCGTAAAAATCAGATGATTACTTCTTGTCGTTGAGGCAGGCAATGCCGGGAAGAACCTTTCCCTCGAAGAGTTCGAGCGATGCGCCGCCGCCCGTCGAGATATGGCTCATCTTGTCTGCAAAGCCGAGCTGCTGAACGGCTGCCGCGCTGTCGCCGCCGCCGATGATAGTCGTGCACTTGCCGTATACGTCTGCAAGAGCCTGTGCGACTGCAATCGTGCCCTTTGCAAGGGTAGGGTTCTCGAATACACCCATAGGTCCGTTCCATACAACCGACTTAGCCGAGTGTACAGCCTCTGCATAGAGCGCCCTCGTCTTTTCGCCGATGTCCATACCCATCTTGTCAGCGGGTATCTTGTCGCTGTCGACGGTCTCTACCTCGATGGGTGCGTCGATGGGATCGGGGAAGTGCGTGGTGACTACCGTGTCAATGGGAAGGAGGAGCTTCTTGCCGGACTTTTCTGCCTTTGCAATCATCTCCTTGCAGTAGTCGATCTTCTCTTCGTCGAGCAGAGAAGTGCCCACTTCATAGCCCTTAGCCTTGAGGAAGGTATATGCCATACCGCCGCCGATGATGAGCGTGTCGCACTTTTCAAGCAGGTTGGAGATAACGTTGAGCTTGTCTGCAACCTTTGCGCCGCCGAGAATTGCGACGAAGGGACGTGCGGGGTTTTCAAGAGTTGCCGCCATTACGGAAAGCTCCTTTTCGATGAGGAAGCCGCAGACAGCCGTCTTTATGATGCCGTATTCGACGATTGCGGCGGTGGAGGCGTGCGAACGGTGAGCCGTGCCGAAAGCGTCGTTTACATAAATTTCTGCGTCGTATGCGAGAGCCTTGCAGAAATTTTCTTCCTTCTTTTCCTCTTCCCAGTGGAAGCGGAGGTTTTCAAGCAGAACAGCTTCGCCGTCCTTGAGAGCGTCTCTCTTTGCCTTTGCGTCGGGACCGATTACGTCCTTTGCAAATACTACCTTGCCGCCGAGGAGCTCGTTAAGCCTTGCAGCGACGGGTGCGAGAGTGAGCTTCTTGGGCTCGTCCTTAAGCGCCTTTTCGATTATGGCTTCTTTTGTGGTCTCGCCTGCCTCGACCTTCTTCTGATCCTTTTTGTTGAGCTTAACTTCGGAAGAGAAGATGGAGTGGGGCTTGCCCATATGCGAGCAGAGGGTAACCTTTGCGCCTGCGTCAAGCAGATACTTGATTGTGGGCAGGGCGCCGATAATTCTGTTCTCGTCGGTGATGACGCCGTCCTTCATCGGAACGTTGAAGTCGCAACGGACGAGTACTTTCTTGCCCTTGAGATCCTTAAGGTCTTTTACTGACATTTTGTTCATAAGCTTAAAAAACTCCTTATGCAATTATTTTCAACTGATATTATAGATTTTTAAGTCGGCAAAGTCAACTTTTCGCGCCTCAAAGTGAACTAAAATTTAATATTGCAATGTATGTTCATTATGTGTGCATAAATGCGCATATGCGCCCGCGCGTGCGCGCACATTTAAGTCTTATCGGTCTCAGGGGCTTATCCGTCCGTCGCGGCGTATTTGTGAATATTTAATAAAAATTCATTCAAAATAATTGAACTAAATCTTCGGCTATGTTATAATAACTCTGTATAATGAATATAATGCGGAGTGTACGGCATTCCGCACGGAGAACATATGAAGATTTGTGTTGCGGGGCTGGGACTTATAGGCGGTTCTGTCTGTATGTCGCTTAAGCGCGCGGGGTATGAAGTCTATGGCTATAACCGCTCGCCCAAACCCTTAAGCTATGCCCTCGAAAGGGGAATAATTGACGGCAAAGTCGAAGACTTTTCGCTATTCGACGTCGTTTTCGTCGCCTTTCCGCCAAAGGCCGCCGTCAATTTCATACTCAATACCAAATTTAAAGAAGGCGCAATCGTAGCCGACATCTGCGGCGTAAAAAAGATGATAGAGGACGCCGTATATGCCGCCCATCTCAACATAAGCTACATCGGCACCCACCCTATGGCGGGCAAGGAAGTATCGGGCATAGAAAATGCCTGCGCCGACCTCTTCGACAGGGCAAATATGGTGCTCACGCGCGGCATATTCACCGATAAAGCGGCATATGAAACGATAGTCGGTCTTGTAAAGGATATGGGCTTTATGCGCCTTGTGGAATGCTCCGCGGAAGTCCACGACAGAAAGATCGCGTACACCTCGCAGCTCGCGCATATAGTTTCCAATGCCTATGTCAAGGACGACGAGATTGAAAGCTGCCTCGGCTTTACGGGCGGAAGTTTTCAGGATATGACGAGAATTGCCGCGGTGGAGGCGGGCGTATGGGCGGAACTGTACCTCGCCAACGCCGAAAACGTCACCCGGAAGGTGCAAAAACTCATCGACAATCTTGAGGATATCAGACGCGCGGTGGCGGACGGCGATTTCAACGCGCTCTGCCGCGTGCTCGAAGATGGCAGGGCGAGGTATTCGGACAGCCGCGCGCTCAGCTTTCAGAAGGACGCCTCTGGCTTTATGGAGGGCGAAATCAAGGCGACCCTTCTTCATAACTGACGTCGGGCGATTTTCAGGAGAATTTAAGTTATGGCAAACGATATATTGAAAAACAGGTTCACGGCGGAAGGCAGGGCGCTTTCAGACAGGATGTTCTATCTCATAATAGGCGCCGCGCTGCTCTTCGGCTTTCTGGTGAACGCGCTGGAGGTAATGTTCCTCACTGATTATTTTTTGAGCTGGAACCCCACAGTATTTCTCATTGTCTATCTCGTTATGGTGCTCGCAGGCTGTCTTATGAGCGTTCTCAGCAAAAACCCCGTCATAAGTTTCATCGGCTATTGTATGGTGGTGCTGCCCCTGGGCGCGCTGCTTGCAATCTATCTTCCCGCATTTTCCTATAAGACGATAATTTCTGCGTTCCTCGTAACTACGTTCCTCTCACTGTTTATGGTGATACTCTCGCTGGTCTATCCAAAGTTGTTCGGTTCAATTTTCGCCCTGCTCGGCGTTGCCCTTCTGGTTGCGCTCATCTATCAGATTGTCGCAATCTTCACCGGTTTCGGCAACAGTACGTGGATTGACTGGCTTGTCGTGCTCTTTTTCAGTGCATATGTCGGCTTCGACGTTTCGCTCGCAAGGGTTCGCCCTCGCACGCTGAACAACGCCGTCGCCTCTGCCTGCGCCATCTATATGGACCTCATATATGTATTCATAAGGCTGGTTGCAATCTTCGGGCGCAGAAACTGAATATGAACTGCAGGATAAAGATATCTACTTCGGCGGACGGGCAGGAAAGTTATTTTTCCGCAGAGGCATCTTTAAAGCGCATAGACGGCGACGGGTACAGGGTAGAATATTTCTATGACGACGACTTCTGCGTCCTCGAAATCTTTGACGACGCAGTCACCCAGAAGAGGGAGGGCGGGCTCAATATGCTGGCAGGCTTTTCAAACGGCGGTCGCTCCTTCATCGCAATTGAGAGCGTGGAGGGAAGGGCGGAACTCCCCGTCGAATGCAGAGAGGTGAGATGCGAATGTTTCAGGCGAGGCATCTTCTGCACGCTCGCGTATGCTCTTGCACCCTGCGAATATGTCGTAAAGATCACCGTCGTCGCCGACTTCGATCTTTTGGCGCTATGAAAATTGCTGCAATTGAAATTTATAAATAAATATCAAAGAAAATAAACAAAAGCATTAAATCAGGAGAACTATGAAAATCAGATACCTGGGTCATTCGAGTTTTTTGTTGACCGAAAGCACGGGCACGGCGATAGTCTGCGACCCGTACGACGCCTCCATAGGCATCGAAATGCCTGAAGTTTCAGCAGACGCGGTGACCATATCTCATCACCACTACGACCACGACAATGTCGCTGCCGTCAAGGGCAATCCCGTCGTTTTGGACAGGGAAAACGGCTATGAACTCCCCGGCGTCGAGATTAAGGCAATCAATAGCTTTCACGACGACGAATTCGGCGCCAAGCGCGGCGAGAACATAATCTTCAAGTTCAGAATGGACGGACTTGACGTATGTCATCTCGGCGATCTCGGGCAGGAGTGCACGTCCGAACTCATAGAGGCAATTCTGCCCGTAAACGTGCTCTTAATTCCCGTCGGAGGCAATTACACAATCGATGCGGCAATGGCAAGGGAGTACGTCGACAGGATTATGCCCGACGTCGTCATTCCTATGCACTACCGTACCAGGGGGGTAAACCTCGACATCGACAAGGTAGACGAGTTTGTCTCCCTGTTCGAGGGCGAGTGCGAGATTGAGGAGTGCGGCAACGAGGTAGAGCTGACGAGGGAGGATCTCGACGGCGAAAAGACGCGAATTTTAATTCTGGAAAGGTAAGTAAATGGGTTCTATAGCAGAAAATCTCGAACTTAAGCTGGAAAGTAAGGGAATACATACGCTAAGACAGATAGGAAGAGTTGTCGGTGTGAGCAACCCCACGACCAAGAAGAAGGACGAACTCATCCGCGATATAATGGCAATCGCCGCGAACAAGGCGGAGCCCTGCCCGCGCGCTACGAGGGGCGCACCCCCCAAGTCGGAGGAGTACGACAGGGAGCTCGTCGAAGAGATAGAGCGGTGCAGGCAACAGGCTGTCGGCGAAGAGGAGCAGAAGGATATGTCCGACTTTGTCCTCGCCTCGCCTTCGGAGGAAGGGGACGAGGAAAAACAGTACTCGGGCGTGCTCGAAAATGCCGACAAGTTCTGGTTTGTCCGCACGCAGAATATGCAGATTTCCTCTTACGGCGACGTGTTCGTGCACAGTTCTTTCGTCACGCGTTTTCACCTCAGGGTGGGCGACTATATCGTCTGCCGAGCAAAGCGCAGAAAGGCGGGAGAGTGCCCCGGCGCGACGTATATTATAAGCGTAAACGGCAAATCGCCCGAACTTGCGCGCAGCGCGCCGTTTGAAAGTCTTATACCCTGCTATCCCGACAGGAGATATACCCTCGAATACGAGGGCTGTTCGCTTACAGAGAGGGTCATTGACCTCTTCTCGCCCGTCGGGCTGGGGCAGAGGGCGCTTTTGGTCTCTCCCCCCAAGGCGGGCAAGACGACTATGCTCAAGACGATTGCGCACGCGATCTGCAGGAACTATCCGCTCGCAAAAGTCATTGTGCTTCTCATCGACGAACGCCCCGAGGAGGTTACGGATATCCGCCGCTCGGTAGAGGGTGCAACCGTCGTGTATTCGACCTTCGACAAGGGCGACAGCCATCACATACACACGGCTTCGCTCACTCTCGAACACGCAAAGCGCCTCGTAGAGACGGGAATGGACGTCGTCATTTTGATGGACAGCATAACCCGCCTCACCCGCGCGTACAACGCCGTATGCAATTCGGGCAGAACGCTGTCGGGCGGGCTCGACCCGCAGGCCATTGTCGAGCCCAAGCGCTTCTTCGGCGCGGCGAGGAATATCGAAAACGGCGGCTCGCTTACGATAATCGCCACCGCGCTCGTCGATACGGGCAGCAGGCTGGACGACGTCATATATGAGGAGTTCAAGTCGACGGGCAATATGGAAATCGTGCTCTCGCGAGAGATGGCGGAAATGCGCGTATTCCCCGCCGTCGACATAAGGGCGTCGGGGGCGAGGAAGGAAGAGCTCCTCCTCTCCGAAGAAGAGCTGAGGACTGCGGCGATGATACGCGGACTTATGGCAAAGAAACTCGAAGCGGATGATCTCTTTTCAACTATGCAAAAGACGGCCACCAACGCCGAATTTTTAAGCAAGGCGCAGGCATTTTTCAAGGTTTACAATGGCAGATAAGAATATATTTTTGGATAAAGTTAAAATAACCGTCAAGGCAGGCGACGGGGGGGACGGAATGAATTCCTTCAAGGCGTATAAGGGAAAACCCGCCTGCGGACCGGACGGCGGCGACGGCGGCAAGGGCGGCGACGTATATGTCGTCGCGGATAAGTCGCTGACTACGCTTCTTCCTTTCAGGTATAAGACCAAATACGTCGCAGGCAACGGCGAAAGGGGCGGCACAAACCTCTGCTACGGCAAGGGCGGCGACGATGTCTTCATAGGCGTACCCGTCGGCACGGTCATAAGGGACGAGGAGACGGGGACGGTCATTGCCGATATGTTCACCGCCGATGCCAGAAAGCTCATAGCCGAAGGCGGCAGGGGCGGCAAGGGAAACGTCCGCTTCACCACGGCGCGCCGCCACGCTCCCAACTTTGCGCAGAAGGGCGAAAAGACGGAGGCGCACACGCTTGTTCTCGAACTCAAGGTGATAGCCGACGTCGGCATAATCGGCTTCCCCAACGTCGGCAAGTCAACGCTTCTTTCAAAGATTTCTGCGGCAAGACCCAAGATAGCCAACTATCATTTCACCACGCTTTCGCCCAATCTCGGCGTCGTTAAGTACTACGACAACAGCTTTGTCGCGGCGGATATTCCGGGGCTTATCGAGGGCGCTGCTGAAGGCTTGGGCTTAGGACACGACTTTTTAAGGCATATCGAGCGCACGCGTATGTTGCTGCACGTCGTCGACGTATCGGGCTGCGAGGGCAGGGATCCCGTCGAGGACTTCAAAAAGATAAACAAAGAGCTTGAAGAATATTCCTCCAAGCTCGCCGCGCTCCCCCAGATAGTCGCGCTCAACAAGTGCGACATCGTCGGTTGCGAGGATAATATTGCAAAGTTCAGAAAAAAATACGGCAAAAAATATAAGATTTTCACCATAAGCGCAATCGACGGAGATGGTTCCGAAGAACTCATAAGGGCGGTATGGGAACAGCTTTCAACGCTGCCGCCCGCACAGCCGATAGAGGCGGACGAGGAGTTCACCTACCGCAAGAGCGGCAATCTCGACTTCGAGATATTCAGGGACGAGACGGGCGCATATGTCGTCATAGGCACGCTCGTGGATATGCTCTGCCGCAACGTCGCCCTCAACGACCCCGACTCAATGGCATACTTCCAGAAGATTTTAAGGGAAAAGGGCGTCATTTCGCGCCTCAACCAGATGGGCATAAAGGAAAAGGATACGGTAATAGTCGGCGACGTGGAGTTCGACTTCATACCGTAATGTAAACGGGAGATAAAAGTTAAAATGACAAGCAAACAGAGAAGCAAACTCAAATCAATCGCCGCAAATCTCGACCCCATAGGTCAGGTCGGCAAAGAGGGAATAGGCGAAAATATGCTCAAGAGCTTTTCAGACTGCCTGGAGGCGAGGGAACTTATCAAGGTTCACATACTCGAAAACGCCGACGGCGATCCCCGGCTCATCGGGCGCGAACTCGCCTCAAGGCTCAATGCCGAATGTGTAATTGTAATCGGCAGAAAGGCGGTGCTGTACAGAAGGTCGTCAAGGAAGGATGTAAATCACATTCAGCTCGACTGACCGAGTTCACATACTCGAAAACGCCGACGGCGACCCTCAGCTTATCGGGCGCGAACTCGCCGCAAGGCTCAATGCCGAATGTGTAATAGTCATCGGCAGAAAGGCGGTGCTGTACAGAAGGTCGTCGAGAAAGGACGTAAACCACATTCAGCTTGACTGACCTACGAGCAGCGAAAGCGCCGAGAGCAGCATTAATATAGACCCGGAAACCACATAGTACACGGGGTAGAAAGTGAACATGGAAAAGGTCAGAAGGGCAAGTCCGGAAAAGAAGAGGGCGGGGCAGAGCTTTCGCGTAAAGCGTCCCTTAATTTTCTTGAATAAGCCATTTTTCTTTTCTTCAGGAATGTCGCATTCTGGCAGCTTGCCCGCCGATTTCATAATGGCATAGATCTTTGCCGTGGCAACAATTTCAATGCCGAAGCGGGAGGCAAGACGCTCTGCTGCGGGAGTGCAACTGTTGCAGTAAAGAGTGCCGAAAATGTGTTCTCGGTCCTTTAAAATATCGGCAATCGCGTCTGCGTTCAACGGCTCTGCGCGGAAGAGAACATATGCGTGTCCTCTGTCTGTCAGAATACAATTGCCCCGCACATATGTGCCGTTTAACGCGTCTGCAATAAGTTTTGCGGCGCTCTCGCAGTCGGTGGTTGCAAGGAAAATTGCAAGCTTTTCAAGCGCTCTCTTGCCCGCTATGCTTTCCATAAGTTTTTCACGCCTTCTAAGCATGAATAGCAGGCATAAAATTCCTGCGGCAAGCGCGGTCATTACCGCAAGAGATATGGCAAGCGCGCCCTCTCTCACATAAAAGCGTATGACGGCGAGCGCCGTCAGAAACGTGCAGAGCATAAAGAATATACAATCGGAAACCAAAGCTAAAGTCATTCTCTTCATGCTTTGGTTATGGACACACATTAAAGAATTTATACTCAAATGAAAATTGCGATTTTTGGCGGCGCGTTCAACCCCGTTCACAGGGAACACGTTCACCTCGCCCGAACGGCAATAGAGGAACTCGGGCTCGACAAGTTAATAATAATGCCTACGGCGATAAGCCCCCACAAGAGCGGCAAGGCTATGGCAGACTTCTTCCAGAGGTTCGAGATGTGCCGCATTGCCTTCAGGGAACTAAAGCAGGCAGAGGTGAGCAATTACGAGCTGGCGCGCGGCGGCGTGTCATATACCTATCTGACCTGCAACCATTTCGCCTCGCTCTATCCCGACGCCGAAAGATATCTTTTAATCGGCGCGGATATGCTTGAAAATTTTCCCGAATGGAAGAACCCGCAGGAAATTTTAAAGAATTTCAGGCTTGCGGCGTGCGCAAGGGAGGACGCAAAGCCCTTCCTCGGCTATAAAAAGATGGTTGAGGAGGAGTTCGATACCGCAGTGAAGACGCTCTCCTACGTCGGCGAAAATGTCAGCTCCACGCAGATAAGGACATATGCCGCTCTCGGCGAGGATATCTCCAGGTTTGTAAACCCCGATGTCTGCCAATACATCAGGCGGAAGGGACTGTATGCAATGCACGGGTTGTGGGGCGTAAAGCAGTTCCTTAAGCCCGAACGGTGGCAGCATACATTGCGAGTAGCGGTAATCTGTGCGAAGAATTCGGCGCGCGCAGACATCTCCGAAGAGCAGGCAATTACTATGGCGGCTCTTCACGACGTGGCAAAATATATGTCGGCGGACAGTCCCTATCTTACGGGCTTTGTCTGTCCCGACGGCGTCCCCGGACCTGTCGTGCATCAATTTGCTGGCGCATACGTCGCCGAAAATGTGTTCAAAATAGGTGATAAGACCATTCTTGACGCCATTGCCTGCCATACGAGCGGCAAGGAGAATATGACCGCCGCCGACGCCCTCCTGTTCCTCGCGGATATGATAGAGGAGGGACGCACATTCGACGGCGTCGACGAACTAAGAAAGATTTTCAAAGAGGATCTGTTCAGATGTCTGTACATTGCGCTCAGGCATCAGGTGGAGTACCTCGAAACTACGGGTAAACCCGTCTACGGGCTGACCCGCAGGGCATATGATTTCATCAAGGAGAAATACCAATGACAAGCAAGGAAAAAGCGCTTTTAATATGTGCACTGCTCAGCGAGAAAAAGGCATCAAATCTCGTCTATATCGACGTTGAAAGCAAGACTTCTCTCTGCGACTATTTTGTCATCTGCAGCGGACGTTCAACTACGCAGGTCAAGTCGCTTGCCGAAAATCTCGAAGAAAAGCTCTCAAAGGTGCACGGGCTGGAGCCCAAGCGCATAGAGGGCGCAAGGGGCGGAAGATGGGCAGTCCTCGACTATCAGGACGTGATTGTTCACATCTTCAACGACGAGGAGAGGGATTTCTATAACCTCGAACGCCTTTGGGAGGACGGCAAAAATCTCACCCGCTACAAAGATTAGTAAAATTCCTGAATACTGCAGCTAAAAGCGGTCAATAATATCTTCCGCAGGGCGCAATCGGCTGTGTTTAAGCCAATATTGACATTGCGATTATTTTTTGAAACTTATCTCCTTCGGCTCTCCGTAAGTCCGTTTAGAGCGTTTCTTTTCGACTATGTAATAGACGGGCTCCGGCTTTGCGGGCTGTTTTTCCTTCGGCTCCTCTTTTGGCGGCGCAGGTTTAGGCTTCAGGCTTTTAAAGCCGACCATTGCGAGCTTGAAGATGTGCACTACTGCGAAACATACGATGAAGATGATAAAAAGATACAGAAGACCTAACAATGCCATACTGTAATAATAATGTATGTCATAGCGTAGTATATTGAGAGAAATTATAAAATAAGGTAATATTATGGAAGATTTGGTTGCTGAAAATCAGGGTATAAGCGTAAGCGAAGAGGAGCAGTTCAAGGAGTTCAGGCGAATGAAGCGTCTCGAAGAAGCAGCGGGCAACGTCGCAAAAATTGAGTGCGACTGCCTGTCGCCAAATCTCGACAAGACGGGCTTGAGGGAGCTCTGCCGCGAGGCAAATGCCATAAAGCTCGGCGGAATTGTTGTCCGCCCGTCCGTTGTCAAGGCGTGCGTCGCCTTTCTCGGCAAGGACCCGCAGACGTCGCTGATTGCCGCAGTTTCCTGTCCCGACGGCGGAGAGACTACCGAAGTCAAGGCGCTCGCCGTAAAGCGCGCCATCAAGGACGGAATAGACGAAACGGAGGTTTGCGCGCCCACATTTTTCATTAAGGAGGGCAACTTCGCATACCTGAAAAAGGAGTGCAAAAAGCTTATGAAGATTTCCCGCTCGAGGGCGCTCCGCATAGTCCTCGATTGCGCAGCCCTGCGCGAACAGGAAGTTCTCAGGGCGGCTTCGACAATTGCCGATACGGGCGTCAATTGCATACGCCTTAACGGCGCCGACGGCGACCTTCTCTCCAAGGTAAAGGCGGCTGTCAAGGGCAAGTGCCTTTTAAAGTGCGACGGCGGCGATACTCTTGCTGCGTTCGTAAACCTCACTGTTATGGGCGCCGACTGCGTCAGTGCCAAGTCCGCGTGCGAGCTGGCAAATTCCATTTTAAGGCAGGCAGAGCAGGACTGATTTTATCTCCGCAAAATTTCTTGACAGTATAACGACAAAAACGACCCCCGCGGGAGCAGAAAACAATCTGCTCCCGCGGGGGATTTTTTAAAGTAGTTTACCTTACTATTATAAGTTTTTCCCTTGCGCGGGTTATCGCCGTGTAAAGCCAGCGGGAGGCGTCCTCCCTGAACGCGTATCCCTCGTCAAAGACTATGACCGATCTGAACTCCGACCCCTGCGCCTTGTGGCAGGATATGCAATAGCCGAACTCAAACCTGTTCAGCGTAAATACGCCCGTCGCCTCGCCGTCCTCGCCGAACTTTGCAAAGTAGTCGCCGTGCTTATAGCGGTACTGTCCGTCCGTGAATATGCCTGTGTCGAAGGGCAGGGCGTCGGGGCATCTCCCGTCGAGAAATTCGGGTTTGAACTGCATAAAGCCCATATAGTCCTTTTCGTTGTAAAACGGCTCTATCGCGGTGCCGATTATGCCGTTTACCAGGTTGAACCTCGCCTCGCCGTCAATGAACTGCTCCCAGTTGTTCTGCGTGCAGATAAGCTTTTCGCCGTCTTTTGGCAGCCCCTCAAAGCCGAAATAGCCCCTCATTTCGTCGTTTATGCGGCACCTCGTCCTGTTCAGCCCGCAGATTATCTGCTCTGCGCGCAGCATAAGCCTGCGCCGTCTGTCGCCCGCAAACTTCCTGCCGTACAGGACGAACGCCTTGTCGCCGTAGTTGCCGTAGGGTATGAACTTGTTTTCCCTCGCCAGAAGCGAAAGCTTTATAATCGGGTTATCCGCGTGCTGCCTTACGATATCCTTGAGGCTGAAATCGGGGGTTTTTAGATAGGTATTGAACCCCTCTACGGGAGGGAGTTGTGCGTTGTCGCCGCAGAGCAGTACCTTCACGCCGAAGTTCAGTATGTCCTCAAGCACCTCGTCGGATACCATAGACGCTTCGTCCAGCACAATTAGTTTAATGCCCTTGTCAATGCTCTCGCGCCTGCGGAAGATGAGTTTTTCCACCGTAACGGTCTTGCCGTTGACCTCTATTTTCTGTTCGGTTATCTGCGACTGGTATATAAGTCTGTGTACCGTGCAGGCAGGTATGCCGTTCTTTATGAGAACGGTCGCAGCCTTGCCCGTCGGGGTGACGAACGCCGCGCTCACGTCGGGAATGAGGTTGAGCGTCTCCGTCACTGCGTGCTTTAAGAGGGTGGTCTTGCCCGTCCCGGCATAGCCCGTCAGCACAAAAACCTGTCTCGTGCCCGATTTGTACCATTCGGATATTCTGTTGTCGGCGTCACGCTGTTCGTCGCTCAATAAAATCATAGGGATATTATACTACACAAACTTATGTTTTTTCAAGTGATTTGCATAAATTGTTTTTTGAATAATTTTAATCGCGCTATTGACTAAATCAGAGAGTTGTTATATAATAAACAAAGCTAATAAATGCAAAAACTTTGTAAATTTGGAGGAAAAATGAGCTACAAGACCAGAGAATGGCGCAATTCTATGCGCGTGACGGTAGACTATAACAATATGATGTCCAAATTTTTGGGCGAGAAAGGCATAAAGGATTTTGAACTCAGGGCGGTAAAGGACGAGGCTGAAGCCGCATTCAACTACGTCAAGGCAAACAGGGGCAGGGACGAGCTCTTTATGGGCTGGACGGAACTTCCCTATAACCAGGACGAAATAGTTGCCGACATTCTCGCAACCGCAAAGGAAGTGAGGAAGAACTTCAAGTACTTTGTCGTTCTCGGCATAGGCGGCAGCGCGCTCGGTCCCATAATGGCGTTCAACGCACTCTGCCATCTTCACTATAACGAACTGCCCCAGTCCAAGCGCAAGGGACCCAAGTTCTATGTAGAGGACAATGTCGACCCCGTAAGAATGGCGGCTCTTCTGGACGTTATCGAACCCGACAAGACCTGTTTCAACGTCATTTCCAAGTCAGGCGCAACGTCGGAGACGATGACGCAGTATCTCATCATCTCGGATATATTAAAGAAGGCGGGCGTGGACGTCGCCAAGAATATGATATTCACTACCGACGCGGCAAAGGGCAACCTCAACAAGATTGATGCAAGCCTCGGCGGAAAGGTAAAGAAGTACATTCTTCCCGACGGAGTAGGCGGAAGGTTCTCGGAACTCTGCCCCGTGGGACTTCTTCCCGCAGCTGTACTCGGCATAGACATAAAGGGTATGCTCGCCGGCGCGGCATATATGGATGCGCTCTGCTCCAAGCCTCAGATTTCCAAAAACCCCGCGCTTGCCTGCGCGGCTTTGCAGTACATAACAATGAAGCAGGGCAAGAACATCAACGTGCTTATGCCCTATTCGGACAACCTCAAGCTTATGGCTGACTGGTACTGCCAGCTCTGGGCGGAATCGCTCGGTAAGGCGGTCGACTATGAGGGGAAGGTAGTAAACGCAGGCACGACGCCCGTAAAGAGCCTCGGCGTAACCGACCAGCACTCGCAGGTGCAGCTCTACACCGAAGGTCCTTACGACAAGGTAATAACTTTCATCTCCGTCGGTCAGTATGCTACGGAAATGCCCATACCTCACGGCTGCGAGGACATTCCAGATGTCGGCTTCCTCGGCGGTCACACTATGCAGGAGCTCATTCAGGCAGAAAACAAGGCTACGGCATACGCGCTTATGATTGCGGGCAGAATGAACTACACCATCAACCTGCCCGAAGTAAATGCATTCACGCTCGGTCAGCTTATGTTCCTGCTCGAGCTACAGACGGCATACACGGGCGCAATGCTCAACATAAACACCTTCAACCAGCCCGGCGTCGAAAACGGCAAAAAGGCAACTTTCGCCCTGCTCGGAAAGAAGGGGTACGAGGGACAGAAGGCGCAGATGGATGCCGCGCCCGAAATTGACGACAAGTACATCGTCTGATAACATAATTGAAAGGAGAAGGGGCGGAGTTTTCCGCCCCTTGATTTTATTATGGATGCTTGGCAGATAGTCCTGATTTGCGTCGCCTGCGCCTCCGTTCTGGCGGTAATAAGCTGCGGGCTTGCCTTTGCGATAGTCGTCGACAGGGCGGTTTTCGGCACTCGGCAGGTAAAGGACGCAAGGTTCAGATATTTCACGGAGGAAGATTTTGCCCTTAAGGGCGAAGATTTTCCCGTATTTTACAGCGGAATTTCGCTCAGCGGCAGACTGTACTTTGACGGCGCACTCAAAGACAGGGATACGCTTGTTATCTTTGTCCACGGTTTCGGCGCGGGCAGTTCGAGCTATACAACGGAGATTGCCTCGCTTGTCAGGCGCGGCTATGCCGTCCTCGCATACGACGCCTACGGCTGCAATGCCTCTCAGGGCAAGGGCATAAGGGGCTTCTATTGCGGGGCGGAGTGCGCCATTGCCGCAGTTCTCGCAGCAAGGCGGGACGAAAGGCTGAAGGATAAGCGCACATATCTCGTCGGGCACAGTTGGGGCGCATATTCGGCGCTCTGCGCGGCGTTGGAAGTCGGCGTCGACGGCGTGGTGGCGCTATCCGCGTTCAACGACCCCGTAAAGGCGCTCACCGATATGGTCAATAGCGGTATGGGCAGACCAAACAGGGTGCTCGCCGCGTTCGTATATCCCTGGTTCAGACTGATAAACGCCATAAAATTCGGGCTTAAGGGCAATGTAAAGGCGGCAAAGGCTGTTATAGAGAGCGGCACCCCGGCGCTGATAATTCACGGCGAACACGATCTTACCGTGCCCATAACAAACAGTGCGGCTCTCGCCGCGACGGGCAGGGGACCGAAGGTAGAGGTGCTCGCGGGCAAGGCGCACAACCCCTATAACACGCCCGATGCCGAGAGGCTGCTCGGTATGCTCCTCACCGCGCGCTTTGCAGACGAGAAGGAGGAAAGGCTGTACTTTGATAACTTCGACTGGAGAGCCGCCACCGAAGAGGACGAAGGCGTTATGAATGAAATCTACGCCTTCATAGAGGGCAAAAGATGACGGCAGAGGGGTGTGCGGCGGCAATTCTCTGCGCGCAGCTTTTTCCGGGCGACAGACTTCCGCTCGGCAGCAGACAGTTTTCGGAACTCCTTGCAGGGCTCAAAGGGGAAGGAATGACGCTCGTCGGACTGTGCGACGGCGGCGCGCCAGACGCTCTCCCCGTCACTCCCGAACTCGCTGAGAGGGTGAAGGCGCTCATTCTGCGCCGAAAGGAGGCGGAGAGGTTCATATCCGTATGCAGTGAGAAGGGAATAGACATTTTGTCGCCTGCCGACGCCGACTACCCGGCGCGGCTCAAATCTTCTGACGGCTGCCCGCCCATACTCTTTATTTATGGCGACAGATCGCTTGCGGGGCGGGAATTTGTCGGCTATGTCGGCACGCGCGACTGCGACGATGACGATCTCGTCTTTACCCGAAATATCGTCGCAAAGACGGTGGCTAGGGGCTACGGAGTAGTTTCGGGCGGTGCGAGAGGCATAGACAGCGCGGCTGAGTTTGCCTGCCTTGAATGCGGCGGCAAGGTCGTCAAAATGACCGCAGGAAGCCTTGCGGAACGCATAGCTGCGCCGTCCGTCAGAAGGGCGGCGGAGGCGGGCAATCTCGCCGTAATGTCTGCGGGCAGTCCTTTTTTTAACTTCACGGCAGGCAGGGCGATGGAGCGGAACAGATATATCTATATGCTCGCCTCGGCTGCCGTCGTAGTGCGCGCGCACTCTGGCAGTGGCGGTACGTTTTCGGGCGCGTCGCTCTGTTTAAAGCGCGGCTGGTGCCCCGTCTATTGCCGCTCAACGCAAAAGCCCTGCGGCAACGGCGAGCTGATATCAGGCGGGGCTCTGCCGATAGACGAAAGCTGGGACGGACAGATTTCGCGCAAACTAAGCCAAAGGGTCAGGCAGATAGGACTGTTTGACGAATAGACGGCAAAAAAATTCAAAAATCCCGAGGGGAAACCCCTCGGGATAATCTTTATCTCACGAACAGCCTAATAAGGAAGTCATAGAACTTGCTGTACGGCTGATATCTCATCGGCAGGTCGGTTATTGTCTTCTTGTCGATGACCGACTTGTAATGGGTAAATGTATCGAAGCCCGTCTTTCCGTGGTAGGAGCCCAGACCGCTCTCGCCGAAGCCGCCGAAGGGCATATACGATGTGGCAAGGTGAATTAAAACGTCATTTATGCAACCGCCGCCGAACCTCAGTTCGGAGAGGAATTTTTCAATCGACTTTTTGTCGGAGGAGAAATAGTACGCGGCAAGCGGGCTTTCTCCTTCGTTTACCTTTTTAATCACCTCTTCAAGGCTTTCAAAGGTCATAATCGGCATAATCGGTCCGAATATCTCTTCCCCCATAACCTTGTCGCCATAAGTAACGCCGTCCATAACGGTAGGGGCTATGCGCAGCCCTTCTTCGTCCGTCTGTCCGCCGAAAACGACCTTGTTCCTGTCAATCAGTCCGGCGACCCTTTCAAAGTGCTTGCGGGAAACTATCCTGCCATAGTCGGCGTTCGCAAGCGGATCCTTGCCGTACTGAGTTACAATCTGCTTTTTTACCTCCTCGATGAAGGCTTCCTTCACGGAGCCGTGGCAGAGCACATAGTCGGGAGCGACGCAGGTCTGACCGCAGTTCAGGTATTTTCCGAATACAATTCTCCTTGCCGCAAGACTTATGTTTGCCGTCTTGTCGACAATGCAGGGGCTCTTGCCGCCTAGTTCCAGGGTGACGGGCGTCAGTCGGGAGGCTGCCTTTTCATATACCTGCCTGCCAACGGTCTTGCTTCCAGTAAAGAAGATGTAGTCGAAATCCAGGTCGAGCAAAATCTTGTTCTGCTCCCTGCCGCCCTCTATGACGGCGGCGACCTCTTCGGGCAGCACTTCGGAGATTATCTTTTTAAGCACTGCGGAGGAGGCGGGGGAGTATGCGCTCGGCTTTAAGATTACCGTATTTCCCGCCGCAATCGCCTCTGCAAGCGGGTCGAGCGAGAGCAGAATGGGGTAGTTCCAGGGGCTCATTACGAGTACCGTGCCGTAGGGCGAGGGATAGCGGAAGCTTGTCGCAATCCACTGCGCCATAGGCGTTGTCACCTTTTGTCGCTTAGTGAACTTCTTTATGTGTTTAATTTGGTAGTTTATCTCGCTTAAGGACAGTCCCGTCTCGCACATATAGCTCTCCGAAGGGCTCTTGCCCAGGTCGCTTTTAAGCGCCTCCGCAATCAGGTCGGAATATTTTTCAACGGCGTCGCGCAGCGCAGTAAGGCGGCGCTTCCTCTCGGAGACGTCAAGCGTTCCGCCCTCCGAAAAGTACTTTTTCTGTCTTTCAAAAACATCAATTATTTCCTGATTATTCATTTACCATAACCTCCCTGTACATCGCCTTCAATTGATCCCTGTCCCAGAGCACGGGCACGGGGTAGAGGGGATATGCCTCTCTGTAAGCGTAGTTGACAAGCAGGTCAAGGTCGCCCTCCTCAATTTCCGCAAGCGTCGTCGGGATGTCGAGGTTGCGCTCCAGCTTGTCAAGCCTTTCAAAGAATATTTTTGCCGCTTTTTCGGGGGAAACGTCATTTTCGGCAAAACCGCAGAAAATGCAGATTTTCTTTAGCTTTTTGTGTATCGCCCTGCCGTATGCCTTGAGCACGGGCGATAGCAGCACGGCGTTTGCAAGTCCGTGCGGCGTGTTGTATTTTCCGCCCAGCGCGTGCGCAAGCGCGTGTACATAGCCCACATATGACTTGGAAAATGCCCTGCCGGCATAGTGCGAGGCGTGCAGCATATTGTCAAGGCTTTCCTCATCTTTGTCGCGGTAAGCCCTTTCAAGGTTTTCAAATATTAGTTTCATAGCGTTCAGGCTGTCGCGCCGCGTATCAGCCGTCGTCGATCTCCCGAGGTATGCCTCCAGCGCGTGGGTGAGCGCGTCAATGCCAGTCGTCGAGATGACTTTGGGCGGAAGCGTTTTTAGAATCGAGCCGTCGAGCACGGCATAGGAGGGGATGAGGGGGAAGTCGTCAATGGCATACTTGTGCCTCGTCTCCGCGTCGCAGATGACGGCGGCAAGCGTCGTCTCGCTGCCCGTTCCCGCAGTCGTCGGTATGGCGACGAGGAGGGGTATCTTCTTCATTATCTTGAGTATGCCCTCCATCTTGTTCAGCGGTTTTTTGGGGCGGGCTATCCTTGCGCCGACCGCCTTGGCACAGTCCAGCGAAGAGCCGCCGCCGATTGCGACAAGGCAGTCGCAGCCGTCGGCTATGTACATTTCTCTCGCCTCTTCGCATTCCTTAGTTGTGGGGTTGGGCACGACCTTGTCGTATATGCTGTACATCTTTCCGCACTTTTCAAACTCGCGGAGCATAGGGTCGGCAAGTTTAAGCTGCATAATGACGGGGTCTGCAACAATGAGGGCGCGCTTTTTGCCCTTTTCCTTCAAAAGGCGGGGCACTTCGCATATATCATTGAGTATTTTGGGCTTCCTGTACGGCAGGACGGGTAGCATTGCGCGCATTGAAATCTGAAACGTCCTCGCCCAAATCTTTTTAAGTACATTCATATCTTTCTCCTTAGGGCTGTCTTTGGAAAAAAAATTGCAGCACAAACAGCCGCAACGCAGTTTCGTTACAACTTCATTATATCAAAATAGTTCACTTTGTCAACATTTTCCTCAAAAATTTTTCACCGCAATCGTCAATTTTTGCCTTGCAGGGAGGAGAAAGGGCTGTAAATGGCGACAATCCTTGACACGAACGACGTAAAAATATATAATTAACACAACATATCAAAGGAGAGATTTTATTATGTTGGCTGAAAATACGGTTGCACCCGATTTTACCCTGCCCGACGGCAAGGGCAACGCGGTGTCGCTGAGTTCGTTCAAGGGTAAAAAGGTTGTAGTGTACTTTTATCCCAAGGACAACACGGCGGGCTGCACGCGTCAGGCGTGCGCGTTTGCCGCGGACTATTCAGAATATGCGGAAATGGGCGTTGTCGTCATAGGCATAAGCAAGGACAGCGTTGCATCCCACTCAAAGTTTGCCGAAAAATATTCTCTGCCATTCATTCTGCTTTCGGACGAGGGGCTGGAAGCGATAAAGGCATACGACGTATGGCAGGAGAAAAAGCTCTGCGGCAAGACCTCTTTCGGCGTGGTAAGAACGTCATATGTCGTCGGCGAAGACGGGATAATCGAAAAGGTATTCCCCAAGGCAAATCCCGATAAAAATTCGTCGGAGATTTTGGAATATCTTAAGAACAGATGTCGGGGGTGAAAATATGCTTGAAATAAAAAACCTCACAAAGATATACCGCACAAAGGGCGGCGAGGATGTTCGCGCGCTCGACGACGTTTCCCTCTGCTTCGAAGATACGGGAATGGTGTTCCTGCTCGGCAAGTCCGGAAGCGGTAAATCGACGCTTTTAAACTTAATCGGCGGGCTTGACCGTCCGGACGGCGGCGAGATAATAGTCAAGGGCAGGGGCAGCAAGACCTTCTCCACGAGCGATTTCGACAGCTACCGCAATACGTTCGTCGGCTTTATCTTTCAGGAATACAACATCTTAAACGAATTTACGGTAGAGGACAACATTGCAATCGCCCTCGAGCTCCAGGGTAAGCCCAAGGACAAGGCGAAGATTGCGGAAATTCTGCGCTCTGTGGAGATGGAGCAATATGCCAAGCGCAAGCCGAACACGCTTTCCGGCGGTCAGAAACAGCGAATTGCCATTGCGAGGGCGCTTGTAAAAGAGCCCGAAATCATTATGGCGGACGAGCCGACGGGCGCGCTTGACAGCGCGACGGGCAAGCAGGTTTTCGACACGCTGAAAAAGCTGTCAGAAACCAAGCTCGTAATCGTCGTCTCTCACGACAGGGAATTTGCCGAAATATACGGCGACAGAATTATAGAGCTCAAGGACGGCAAAGTCATAGCCGATATTTCAAAGCGCAAGATAGCTGCCCAGGCGGAGAGCACAAACGTAAGTTACATAGGCGACAACACCATATCCGTCAAGAGCGGCTCAAAGCTCACCCCGCAGGACATAAAAAAGATTGAAAAGTTCATTATGTCCGCGCCGAATGACGTGCTCATCTCCAACGACGGCAATGACATATCGGCGTTCAAAAAGCAGGCGAGAATAGACGAAAACGGCGCGAGGGAGCAGTTCTTTGCGACAAAGACGGAGGAGATCGAGGTCAAGAAGTACGCCCCCGAGGACAGCCGCTTCATACGCTCAAAACTTCCCTTGCGGCACGCCATAAAGATAGGCGCAAGCAGTATGAAGGTAAAGCCGTTCAGGCTGTTCTTCACAATACTTCTGACCTTTGTCGCGTTCGTGATGTTCGGGCTCTTTTCCACGCTTATGCTCTTCAACGAACAGCAGACAATCGCGGAAAGTCTTATGATGAGCACGGACGAATACGTGCTTGCGAGGAAGTCCTATAACTACGTCAGAAACCAGTACTACAACGGCGAACTTGAATATTCCTATAACGGTTACGACAACGCGGGTTTCAAGCAGAAGGACGCAGAGGACATCTGGAAAAATGTCGACGGCGACGCGGCATTTGCCTTCAACTATCTCGATACCGCATCGTATTACAGCGACGATATATTCAGGATAAAGAACGTCGACAGCGTCACCTCCAACGTCTATAATACTAGCATTGCCGCATTTGCGGTTACTTCCGAAAACAGTAAATTCCGTTCCGACTATGTTCTTTGGGGCAACTATCCCGAGAGCACCGACGAAATAATGATTTCGGATTATACCTTCAACGCGCTCAAAAAGTGCCAGAAAGTCTACGTTCCCACGGCGGGCGGAGCTGACCGCGAAGTGACTGTCACGGACTATGCCAACCTCAGGGACGTCGTGCTTGTACTGTACAACAATTATAGCGGGGAAGAGGCGACATTCAGCGTCAGCGGAGTCTACAAGAGCCAGACTATTCCCGATAAATATCTCGACGATAATGCCGACAGCGATGTTAAGTATGAGTGGCAGAGTGAATACAGCGGCGGTTTTTACGGCTATGCGCTCGTCTCCGACGATTTCTACGACGAATATAAGGATACTTTCACCTCCGATTACGGCGGAGGCTATAAGGTCGAAGATTACTTTGAATATCTCGAGGAATGGGCGGAACTGAGTTCATTAACCTCTATTAATTACATATATGCAATTTCCTCTCTTCCCGTCAGAGAGGGGTTGACGCCGTACACCGTCTACGGACTTGACGGCAAGCAGATTGACAGCCTTTCGGATAACGGCATAGCCGTCAATGCCTATATGTTCTACGATTTGCTCAATCCCTCAATCTATAACTATGTAAATAACGACTATGATGCCAATGCGGAATGGTTCAATGCGGAAGAGGGCGAGCTCAGCCTTGATGGCAAATTGACGGCGTTCTCGTATGGCAAATCCTACAATGGAAACGCCACCGTCAGCGTCACGACTGCAGAGAGACTTGAATATCTCGCCGACGTTATGGCGTTTGTGAAAAAGTATGAAATTCCCGTTATGGATGACATCGAGCTTGGCAAGGAGGGCGGCGTTTCGGCCGTATCTGTTTCGGTCGAGGGCTTCTATATTGATGATGCCAACTTCGGCTATTACATATATGCGGGCAATTCAATATATAATAAATTTGAAAAGCGTCAGCCCGACCCGTGGAAGGACGAGGTGATTACCAAATACGATTCCACTGGCGATAAGTATTCAAAGGCGATATTCATCAAGGATGACGGAATTGTCAACGAGGTAATATCAAGGAGCGTCAATCCCGCCGCAGACGACAGTTTCTACACGATAACCAATTCGGTGATAAGCAAGCTGTCTATATTCACTTCGTTCATAAAAGTGCTCTCTCAGGTGTTCTTGTACGTCGGCATAGGCTTTGCGCTGTTCTCTATGCTGCTTCTGTTTAACTTCATATCCGTTTCAATCGTCAACAAGAAGAAGGAGATAGGTATATTGAGGGCTGTCGGCGCAAGGAGTGCGGACGTGTTCAAGATATTCTATGCCGAAACGGTCATAATAACGGGCATATGCCTCATACTGTCCGTAATAGTGTCTTTCCTGCTCTGTTCGGTGTTCAACAATTTGATAGCCGCAGAACTGGGGCTTACGCTCGCACTGTTCGTGTTCGAACCGATATCCGTGCTCATAATGATAGGAATAGCCGTCGTGACGTCGGTCATCTCGACGTTTATGCCCGTCTACTCAATCGCCAAAAAGCGTCCGGTAGAGAGCATAAGGGCGCTTTGATATCCTTTTGAATTGCATCTGTAGCAGGCGCTTTTTGCGCCTGCTACATATTTTTATGCAAATTAAGTCAAAAATGCGCCTGTCTGTCTTGCCCGCGGATATTGACACGACCTGAATTATATAGTAAAATTAAGTCAAAGTTGAGATGAGAGGGAAAAGATGACTAATATAGCCGTTGTTGAAGATAAGGACAGCTCTGCGGAGAGGCTCATTTCTTTCATAGAGCAATTCGCAAAGGAGACGGGGCAGGAGTTCAACGTCGTAAGGTTTCATTCGGGCGATGAGCTGATTGAAAACTACCGCGCGTCGTTTGCGGTTATTTTTATGGACATACAGATGCCCGGAATGAACGGTATGGACGCCGCTTTCGAGCTTAGGAAAGTGGACAAGACTGTGTCGCTCATCTTCATAACGCGAATGGTTCAGTTTGCGCAAAAGGGGTACGAGGTGGACGCTGTCAGCTTTCTCGTCAAACCCGTTACATATTATGACTTTTCAATGAAGTTTCAAAAGGCGCTTGACATATACTTTATGAACGAGGAAAAGGGCATAATGATAACCATTTCCGGCGGAATGAGGCGCATTTCCACGGACAAGCTGATGTATGTGGAGATAATAAAACACAGGCTTTACTATCACCTCGTCGACGACGTCATCGAGATGACGGGCGTGCTCTCCACCGTCGAGGAGGAGCTCAAAAAATACGGTTTTCTTCGTTGCAATAAGTGCTATCTCGTCAACCCGAAATTCATCGTAAGCGTTAAAAATTCCGAAGTTCAGGTCGGCAACCATATGTTGCAGATAAGCCGTCCCCGCCGCGCTTCGTTTATGGCGGAACTCGCACAGTGGTTTGCGGGTGCCGGCGGAGGCAAAAAGTAAATGGACTTTGCCGCAATCTTCTCCGATTACGCCCGCGTAATTTTGGAGTTTCTGTTGGAAATATACGTGTTCTGCGTGCTGGTAACATTAAAGCTCAACCGCGCAAAGTACTTTGCGCTGCGGGCGGCGGGCATAGTCGTCGTGGCGGGCGTCGCCTTTGCCGCGGCGATTTTATATAATATGTTCGGGCAGACCGTCATAGGCAGGGTGCTCATCTACATTGCGCTCTTCGCGCTCGTAACCCTGCACGTAAAGCTGTGCTTTGCCGAGAGCGTTAAGACCTGCCTCTTCTGTTGCAGCCTTGCCTATGCCGCGCAGAACTTCACATATAAGCTCTTTCTCATTTTCTGGGGTTTCGGCGAACATCTCCGCCTTTATGACAATTGGGGCACGATGTTCGAGCTATATTATCGCCTAATATATTATATCTTTTTCGCGGCGGCAGCGGCGGTCACCTATTACTTGTTTGTAAGACGGCTGTCCGCAAGGATTGAAAACAGCAGAATAAACTACCGTATGCTCATAATATCGGTGGTCGTGCTTGCCATAACCGTATTGCTCTGCTCTGTTGAGGATGTCTATTTTTCAAAGCTCAGCGTCGGAAGAGAAGGGAGGTTTGAGGAGTTTGAATATTACATACTCTGGCAGACGGGTAATATTTTCTCCGTAGTGTGCTGCGCGATAGCAATAATTCTGATTTCGCGCACGGTAGAGCAGGACAACCTCGAAAGGGAGGTGGAGTATCTGCAATATGCCATAAAACAGGGCAAACAGCAGTACGAAATTTCCAGGGACACGATAGAGATGATAAACATCAAGTGTCACGATATCAAGTATAAGCTCGGCGAACTCTTTTCCTCCAAGGGCGAAATCAGCAGCAAGGCCGTCGACGACCTCTATAAGAGCATCTCAATTTACGATTCCAAAGTGCAGACGGGGAACGAGCTTCTTGACGTGCTGCTCACCGAAAAGAGCCTTTACTGCGAGCAGAACGAGATTAAATTTTCCTGTATGGTAGAGGGGGAAAAGCTCGCCTTTATGGACAGCGGCGACCTCTATTGTCTGTTCGGCAACATTATCGACAACGCTCTGGAGGCAGTCAGAGAGCTGCCCGAACGCGAAAAGAGAATAATAAACCTCGTCATAAAGAGCAAAAACGACCTCTTGATTTTGCAGGAGGAGAACTATTTCAGCGGCGAACTCAGGTTCAGCGACGGCTTGCCCGTAACTACAAAGGAGGACAAGAACTATCACGGTTTCGGCTCCCGAAGCATAAGGATGATCGCCCGCAAATACGGCGGCGAACTTACGACTTTCGTCACAGGGAATGTTTTTCATTTAAACATTTTATTCAGTCTGGACGGGCAAAAGGTGCAGAATAAGTAAAAAAATTACAGTTTGAGAAACAATCATTGACAATGCGTGTTTTTTTATTACAATATTTATGAATGCAGGATACAAACAAGATAAGTTTTATGCGATTTAATAACACAAAAATAATTTTCAGGTCATTTCTCCTAGCAGTCTGCACTGCGGCGACGGTCAGCGCCGCATTTCTGTCGGGTTGCGCCTTCTCTTCGGACAAAGCCGGCGTTCCGCACAGTTCGGCAGAGGGGCTCCCCGACAGGTGGACTGCCCAGGAGGATATAATAGTTGATTTTTCAAAGCCTCTCGACGGAAGTTTCTGGTCGGCAAACGGCTATAAAAACGGAGACCCGTTCAACTGCTATTGGAGCAATTCCTGTACGGTTGTGAATGACGGAATAATGAATATGTCCGTCAAAGAGGAGAACGGCACTTATTACGGTGCCGAATTCCGTTCGCGCGCATATTTTTCGTACGGTTATTACTCGGTATGTATGAAGGCGGCGGACTGCTCCGGCGTCATTTCCTCATTCTTTACCTATACAAACAGACCCTGGTGGGACGAAATAGACATAGAAATTCTCGGCAAAAATATGACCGAGGTTCAGTTCAACTATTACACAAAGGGCGTCGGCGGTCACGAATATCTGTACAAACTCGGCTTTGACGCCTCCGAAGATTTTCACGAATACGGTTTCGACTGGCAGCCGAACTCGATAACCTGGTATGTCGACGGCAAGGCAATTTACAGGGCGACCGAGGATATTCCAACATCAGATACGCAGATTATGATGAATGTCTGGAACTGCAAGGGGTATGACGAGTGGTCTGGCGCGTTTGACGTGAGCGCCCTGCCGGCGACGGCGCAATATAAATGGATTGCGTTCAGTGCATACGAAGAAAGCTGAATTCTGCCGCGGTTGCGGTCAGGTTCGGTTTATGATAAAGTTTAAAAAAATTTTTTTAGGGAGAAAGTTTATGGGAAAGAAATTTCTGACAACTCTGTCGGCTCTGATGCTGGCAGCGGCAATGTCCGCAAGTATGTTCTCGTTAGCTGCCTGCGGCAACAAGGACAATGAAAATGAAAAAGATCCGCCCAGGCAGGAGCTCACCGATAAGGAGCTTGAAGGCACCGTGCTTGCAGATTGGACGGACGGCAAGGCAAAGCCGGTATTCGAGTCTGACGGCTGGACCAACGAAAGCGTTTTCAATACGCAGTGGAAGGCTGACAACGTCAAGTATGAAAACGGCACGATGAAGCTGACCATCACCGACAATCCCGCAGGTTCCGAAGAGACAAACAACGAATATTTCGGCGGCGAGGCGCGTACACATCAGTATTTCGGCTATGGCGACTTTGAAGTGTGTATGAAGCCCGCAAAGAAGGCCGGCACGGCGAGCACGTTCTTCACCTGCACGGGTAACTATGACACTAATCCCAACACAGGCAAGCCCAATCCCTGGGATGAAATCGATATCGAATTCCTCGGCAGCGACACCACCGAAGTTCAGTTCAACTACTATGTGAACGGCGTCGGCAATCACGAATATATGTATGACCTCGGTTTCGACGCTTCCGAAGAATTCCACGAGTATGGCTTCCGCTGGACGGAGGATTATATTGTATGGTTTGTCGATGACGAGCCCGTATATAAGGTAGAGGCAACCGCAGACAGCCCTATGCCCTCGACGGCAGGTAGAATACTTATGAACTACTGGTGCGGCACCGAAGAGGCAGAAGGCTGGATGGGCGAATACTCCAACCCCGGCAGCGAGGGCGCAGAGTATAAGTGGGTAAAGACTTCCGCAGAAGTTGAGTGGGGTGAAATTCCCGAGGAAGTAGAGGTTGAAGAGTTCGAGGGCGACTGGACGGAAATCGACGCCCTTGCAATAGAGCTTGAGGCAAGCACCAACGATGCCGAGACCGACTATACGATTTCAGCAGGCAGCGACGGCAAGTCTGCAGACGTAACCTGGACAAAGGCAGGTACTTATAACAACGTAAGCTATGGATTGGCAGAAAACGACGCGACCGAAAAGAATTGGCTGCATATGACGCTCAAGAACAACTCCTCAACCGAGACGACGAGCGCAAGGATAAATGTCCGCAGCGAGCTGGGCGGCGTAACCACAACGACCAATTCCTACGGCTTCGGCAACGGCGAACTTCTCCGCACCAATGCGGGCGAGGGCACGTTCGTCGACCTTGCGCCCAACACAACCGTTGAGCTTGAAATTAAGTACACGGGCGTAATTTCCAAAGTTGAAATAATGCTTGATTCTCTTCAGTCAAGCGTAATAACCAAGAGCGGCAACATAACGATCAGCGACGTCAAGCTTGCAAAGCAGGGCGAAGTTGAAATTCCCGATGTTCCCGAAAGCAATAACCAGGGCATAAACATAAACGGCGAAAAGCACATAATTGAGGGCGACCTCGGCGGCACGTTCTATATCATAAACAGCAACGAGGATCTTAACAGTATAGACGTAACCTATACGGGCATTCCCGGTGCATCCTATAAGAATGTGAACATCACCGATATCAAGTCGGTTGCAGGCGACAAGACAACTCTTACCTTCACCGTAAAGAACAACGGCACGGAAAACGTAACTATGAGGGCTGACGTCGTCGGCGAAAAGGCTGTCAACGCAAACCACAGCGTATGCAACATCTCCGCAACCATCAACGGCGAGGCTGCGGCAACCGATGCAGAGTGGGGTGGCTCTACGTTCACCCTTGCGGCGGGCGAAACATACACCATCGTTGTCGCATACGATGCAAAGTATGTTCCTTCAAGCCTTCAGATAATGTTAGACTCCTCCGTTTATAACGATACGGCAACCCATAGCGGCGACGTAACTATTTCCAATATAACCTTCAGCGGCGAATATGTTCCCGAAGAGGGCGGCGAAGAGGAAGAACCTGACGAGCCCGTCGTTCCCGGCGAAAGTACCTCGATTGACCTTGCAAATACCACCGTATATGGAGGGTCCTATACGACGACAACAAATGCAGATAATACGCTTGATGTAACCTATACTGATGTGGCTGGCAATTCCTATCAGGTAATTGAGCTTCAGGGCATTGCAACTTCTCTTCAGCCTAAAAACGTATTTACGGCAAAGGTAACCAACAACGGTACCGAAACTGTAAATTTCCGTTTGAACATTACCGCGAACCAAGTCGGCAATAACGCCTCCTGTAACGTTTCCGCAACTCAGGACGGAACGGCTGTCAGGACGGACACGGAATGGGGCGGCTCCTTCTTCACTATCGAAGCAGGTGCAACCGTAACCATTCAGGTTGTATATGATAATGCAAGAACGTTGCTCGCAGTTCAGTTTATGATTGACAGTTCCGTAGGCGACGCAACTCTCCGCAGCGGCAACGTTACCATATCCGAAATGGCTCTTGCGCTTATTGCCGAGTAAAATCAGCGACATTATATCCCAACAATAATTATGACGGCGGCGCCGTGAGCGCCGCCATATAAATAGCATATTTAAGGAATTTAATGATGAAGAAAAGAAAGATATATATAATAATTATGTCGGTGGCTATCGCCGTGATTTTAGTATTTTCGTTTTTCCTCAACTTTCTTGCTCTGGGCAAGTTCGACAACATATTTGAACAGGCTCTCGGCAAGATGGATGACAGTCTGAGGGGCGATACTAAGGGCGCAGACACGCAGTACTATAAGAGTGCTTTCAACAGCGCGGAAGAGCTGTATGAATATGAAGAAAACCTCGTCGCAGAGATAGCGATGGAGGGCGCAACTCTTCTTGAAAACGACGGAATACTTCCGCTTGCAAAGGGAACGACGTTGAGCCTTTTCAGTCATTCGTCTGTCGACCTCGTGAGCGGCGGTTCGGGTTCCGGCTCTGGAAGCTTCGAGCTTACGGCTGATCTCAAGACAGGTCTTGAGGCGGCAGATCTCAAGGTAAATCAAACGCTCTGGGACTTCTATAAGAGCGGCAACGGTTCCGGGTATACCCGCGGCGCAGGTTCCATTAACTACGGCGCGTCGCTCGACTGGTCGATAAACGAGTGCCCTCTCGACAAGATAACCTCTGAAAAGGGTCTTGCCGATACCTTCGACGGCACTGTTGCAATGTTCGTTCTCTCCCGCACGGGCGGCGAGGGCGCTGACCTTGCAAGGGATATGAAGGCGTATGGCGGCGAATCTGGTCAGCACTATCTCGAACCCGACAAGACCGAGCTTGAGATAATCGATTACCTCAACAAAAATTTTAACGACGTAATAATACTTGTCAATGCAAATAACGTTATGGAACTCGGCTGGATAGAAGATTACGAGAATATTTCCGCCGTAGTCAACTTCCCCGGCGCGGGCAGAACGGGCACCTATGGTCTCGGCTATATGCTCACCGGTCTCGACAAGGACGGCAAGGAGATTTCTGCATCCGGTCACCTCGTAGATACCGTCGCATACGACAGCTTCTCATCTCCTGCAATGCAGAATATGGGCGACTATCTCTACACATACAACGACAGCAGCTATACAAATGCCTCTGCTAATATGAAATATTACTATGTAAATTACGCAGAGGGTATCTATGTCGGATATAAGTACTACGAAACAAGGTACGAGGACGTGGTTCTCGGTCAGGTCAAGGCGGGCACGTACAGCTATTCAGACACCGTTCAGTATCCCTTCGGTTACGGACTTTCCTACACGACGTTCGTATGGTCGGATTTCAGTATGACGCAGCCCGACGCTGACGGCAACATCACGGTTTCGCTCAAGGTAAAGAACGACGGCGAGCGCCGCGGCAAGGAAGTCGTTCAGATATACGTCCAGTCACCCTACACGCAGGGCGGCATTGAAAAGGCATCTGTTTCGCTTGTCGGCTTCATAAAGACCGACTATATCGAAAAGGGACAGACTATTGACGTTTCGACTACCATAAATATCGAGGACTTCATCTCCTACGATGCAACTAACGCAAAGACGTATGTGCTCGAAGCGGGCGATTACTATGTCACCGCCGCGTCCGACGCGCACAAGGCGCTCAACAATATTCTCGCCGAAAAGGGAGCAGATACCGAAAAGCTCGTTGCGGCAGGCGGACTTGATGCCTCTGAAAATGCGGGCGACCCCTCGTTCGTCGGCAAATATAATCAGGCTATCCTTGACGCCGACACCTATTCTGTTGGCGCGAACGATACCGAGATAACGAACAAGTTCGATTATGCTAAACTTACCGACACGACATATCTGTCGCGTTCGGACTGGAGCAAGATGGACAACAACGGTCTCCGCTACGGCACGGCTTCCGATGTGGACAGCGGCGCGGAGATTGGCGGAAAGCAGTGGTCTCACGAACTCAGCAGCGAACTCAAGAAGGAGCTCGATTCCTCCAGCTCGCGCAACCCCGCAGAGGACACCGTTCCCGAAACTTACGAGTTCGGTCAGAAAGGCGAATACGACCTCATCGATATGAGGGGGCTCGACTTTGACGACGAAAAGTGGGACGACGTGCTCAGCCAGATAACTCTCAAAGAACTTGCACTGCTCGTGGACGAGTGCGGATATTGCTCGCCCGAAGTCAAGTCGATAAACAAGCCCAAAGTGACCGACCTTGACGGTCCTGCAGGTCTCAATCTCGTCGTGGGTCACGGCTCCGTGCCCATAGGAACGGACAAAAACGGCAACGAGATCAAATCGATGACGTGGTCGAGCGAGTATATGCTCGCAAGCACCTGGAATTCAGACCTTGCATTCAAGATGGGTGAAGGTATGGGCGAAGACGGTCTCTATGGCGGCGTTCAGGGTTGGTACGGTCCTGCGGTAAACATTCACAGAACGCCCTTTGCCGGACGCAACTTCGAGTACTATTCCGAAGATTCCTACCTCAGCGGCGTATTCGGCTATGAGGCGGTGAAAGGCGCGGCAACCAAGGGTATGTATGCATTCCTCAAACATTTCGCGCTCAACGACCAGGAAACTCATCGTGACCACCGCGGCATAGTTACGTGGGCGGAAGAGCAGGCCATCCGCGAAATCTATCTCAAACCCTTCGAGATGGTAATTGAAGATAACACTGTCGAGATAATGTATAATGAAGCAGTCAAGGATGATAGCGGCAACATAACCGGCTACGTCGCAAAGACGGCTACTGTTCCGGCAGCTACAGGCATAATGTCATCTTTCAACCGCATAGGACCTACCTGGGCGGGCGGCAATTATAACCTCTTAACCGAGGTGCTCCGCGAGGAGTGGGGCTTCAACGGCTTCGTGCTCACCGACTATGAAGTTGCAAGCTATATGTTCACGGACCAGTGCCTTGCGGCAGGCGGCGATGCAAAACTCAAGACCGTAGGTCTTGCGGGCAATATGCTCTTCGGCTATTCTCTCGAAGACAATGAAGAAGATCAGGGCTATGCGCGCGAGGCAGCTCACCGCATACTCTATACCGTGGTTCATTCAGCGGGTATGAACGGATTTGTTCACGGCGTAGAGTACATCAACGGCTTCGCATATTACAAGTTCATTCTCATTGTTTGGGATATACTTGCCGTTGTCGGCATAGGCGTGCTCGGTTTCTTCATCTATAAGAATGTCAAGGGGCTGATTGCTGAAAAGAAGCAGGAAAGCGGCGAAGAATAATTTCATAGCTAAGGGCGGACCTTTCGGGGTCCGCCCTTTATGTTTGAAAAAATGTCATAATAATATCTGATAAAGACGCATAATGTCGCTTTTCTGAGTACTTTCAACATTGACATATTGTAATCTGTGTGTTATAATGTAAAAGGTTACCTCTTAACAGGGATTTTTCGAGGAGAGAGTATGGGATACATAGAGATCGTCGCCATAGTGTTCTCGGTCATATGGGGGCTGTTTGCTCTTATGCTGATACACTATGCGGTTTTTATGCTGGTAGGAATTTTCAAGCGAAAGACCTATCCTGAAACTGATAAAAAACTCAGATACGGCATAATAATCGGTGCCCGCAATGAAGCAGGGGTTATCGGCGGGCTTATCGACAGCATAAACGCTTGCGACTATCCTAAGGATAAAATTCAGGTATTTGTAATTGCTCACAACTGCACGGACAAGACGGCTAAGATTGCCCGCGAAAAGGGCGCGACCGTCTATGAGTACAATAATCCCGAAGAGAGGACTGTCGGCTATGCGTATAAGTACCTCGTCGACAGAATTAACGAAGATTACGGCTGGCAGAATTACGACGGCTTTTTCATAATCAATGCGGACAACGTGCTCACTCCCGACTATCTCTCAAAGATGAACGACGCGTTTGTCGCAACGGACGGAAAGCAGGTAATAACTTCCTACCGCAACTCAAAGAACTTCGGCAGCAACTACATATCCTGCCTTTACGGCATATTCTTCATTTCTTCCTGCCGCTACGAATCTCGCGGCAGAACGGTCTGCGGCTGTTCTACAAGGGTTTCGGGAACGGGCTATCTGTTCAATTCCGAAACTATTAAAAACGGCTGGGAATATGTCACTCTGACAGAGGACTGGGAGTTCACCGCCGACAGAATAGCCGACGGCGCTAAGATTGTATACTGCGACGATGCTGAATTCTTCGATGAACAGCCAACTACACTAAAAATAATGCTCCGTCAGCGTTTTCGCTGGGCGAGGGGACATATGATAGTGTTCTTCACCCGCTTCAAAAAGCTGATGGGAAGTCTGTTCAGATCAAAGAAGAAGGGCGGGCACGACAATAAGTTCTCCGTGTACGACATATCGGCGTCCATTCTTCCGCTCGGCGTAATGGGCGTGACGCTGGGCATAGTTCAACTTGTATTCCTTGCGCTCAGTCCGCTTTTCGGCGAGAACGGCGCGATTATCTGGACTTGGTTCGGCATACTGTCAGCAGTAGGTTTCGGCATATCATATACTTCGACTTTCCTTGTCGGGCTGCTTCTTATTATCATTGAGGCGAAGCGAATACCAAAAGTAAGACCTATAATAATGTTTGTCGCGCTGCTTTTGTGGCCGTTCTTCCTGCTGTTGAACGTATTTCTGGACGTTCTCGCCCTCTTCAAGAAGAAGGTCGAATGGAAAGTCATTCCTCACGGCGACAACTCCGCACAGGACAACGGGGGAGCTGACGACAATGTCTCGTCGGAAACTGAATGTTCCGCAGAAGACGCTCAGCCCGAAACTGAAGCGGCGGAGACCGAGGCGGCTGTATAACTCGTAAAGTCATTGGCGCCGCTGTCAAGCGGCGCCATTAAAATATCTTTGCACGCAATTGCTTGACAAAGGGTGCAATCTGATATAAAATATCGGCATATCCGCGTTGCGGAGACAGTTCGTGACCATCCTGTCTTAAAACAAAACTATGGAAAAGAGGATGGGCGCATTATGCGCTCTTTTTTTGTTGCGCAATTGCGTTTATACTCTTACGGGAGATATATGATTTCAGCATTAAAAAGACAATTTCAGGAATTTAAAATATTACTGAGGAGCATACCTGGCATTGTAACGGCACTCTTCATAATGTCGGTATGTGCAATGAACCTGCTTGCAAACAAGAGCATAGCGCTCCCCGTAGACTGGCTTGCGCTCGACTGCGGCATAATAGTTTCGTGGTTTGCCTTCCTCGCAATGGATATGATAACCAAGCATTTCGGTCCGAAGGCGGCTACGGAAATTTCCGTTCTTGCAATAGGCGTCAACCTCATATTCTGTTTGCTGTTCTACATCGGAAGCATAATCCCCGGCGTTTGGGGCGAAAGCTATGTGGAGGGCAGCGAGAACGTCATCAATTCCGCGCTCGACGGCACTTTCGGCGGCACGCGGTATGTGCTTGCAGGCAGCACGCTGGCGTTTATTGTCTCTTCATTTATCAACAACTTTGCCAATTGGGGCGTCGGCAGGGCTTTCAGGAAAAATCCCGACGGCAAGGCGGCATATTTTTTAAGGTCGTATGTCTCCACGGCAATCGGTCAGTTTGCCGATAACTTCATCTTCGCGCTGACGGTAAGCCACGTATTTTTCGGCTGGTCGCTTTTGCAGTGCGTCACCTGCTCTCTGACGGGTATGGTGGCGGAACTTCTCTTCGAGGTGCTTTTCTCGTACATTGGCTATGCCTCCTGCAGAAGGTGGAAGAGGGAAAAGGTCGGCGAGGAGTACTTCGAGTTTGTAAGAAAATGCAGGGAGAGCGCGTAAGATGAAAGTGATTATCACGGGTACGTCAGGGGGAATAGGCAGGGCAATTGCCGAAAAATTTCTCTCGTTCGGGCACAGCGTGACGGGGCTCGACATCTGCGCCCAAGATATATGGGACAAGAATTATTTGCACTGCATATGCGACGTGTTTTCGGGCGAACTCCCCGAAACCGACGGCGCAGAGATTGTTATAAACAATGCGGGCGTGCAGGACACGGGCAGGGACATAGACGTCAACCTCAAGGGCACGATGCGCGTCACCGAAAAATATGCCTTCCAGCCGAAGATAAAGAGCGTGCTCTTCATCGCCTCCGCAAGCGCGCACAACGGCTCGGAATTTCCCGAATATGCGGCGAGCAAGGGCGGTATGATTGCGTATATGAAGAACGTCGCGCTCAGGATAGCAAAATACGGCGCAACCTCCAACAGCCTTTCCCCGGGGGGAGTGCTTACGCGTCTCAACGACAGGGTAATAAACAATCCCGAACTATGGGGGAAGATTATGGCGCAGACCCTTCTTCCGAAGTGGGCAACTGCGGAGGAGATTGCGGAGTGGGCATATTTCGTCACAGTCATAAACAGGTCAATGACCGCGCAGGACATACTCATAGACAACGGCGAAATAGCCAAGGCTGATTTCATCTGGTAAATTTTACTGAAAAACTAATAACAGTCCTTTGAAAGGTAGGCTCAAAGGACTGTTTTTTTGTTTCATTGCCGATAGTAGTAAAAAAACTTTAAACATCGCTTGACTTGTTCGGGTTGGCGTAAAATTATAAGAAAGCTTATTATAAGAATACTTATTGTTTATGCGGAGGAAACAATGCAACCATTTCACCATCTTCTAATGAAGGCGCATACGGCGATGCGCAAGTGCATAATGACGGGTGCGGCGGCGTATGGTCTTACGGCGGGTCAACCCAAGATACTTGAATTTCTCAGCTCGGCAGGCATTGCGGACCAGAGAACTATTGCGCGTCACTGCGAAATCGAGCCTGCGACCGTCGGGAGCATACTCACGCGAATGGAGGAGAGCGGGCTGATAGAGCGCAGGCGTGAAGAGGGCAACAGGCGTTCGCTATTCGTCACGCTTACGGAACGGGGCAGTGAGGCTGCGGCAAAAACGGCGGAGCTGTTTAAATTCGGCGAAGAAACAGCGCTTGCCGGCATCGGCGAGGAAGAGCAAAATTTACTTTGCCGGCTTCTTGAAAGGGTCTATGACAATTTGAGAAATGCGGAGGAATACAGAGATGAATGAGGAAAATTGCGCGGCGCAGACCGAAGCTGAAGTTCCCGCCAGGAGGAGTGTGGCAGAGTACATAAAGAGGTATGTCTTTCTCGTGATCGGACTTGCCATAATGTCGTTCGGCGTGGCTATGTCTATAAATGCCGATCTCGGCACGTCGCCCGTCTCAAGCATACCCTATGTCACTTCGGAAATAAGCGGACTTTCGGTTGGCGTGACGACTGTGATAGTCAATACGCTTATTGTGTTGTTGCAGGTTGCAATACTCAGGAAGAGGTTTCATCCCGTAAAGCTTCTGCAAATCCCCGTCTGCATAGTATTCGGGTTTCTCATCGATTTTGCAGGCGTCTGCATAGAGGCGGTTATCCCGGAGAACTATCTTATGCAGTGGATAATCTGCGCCGTCGGAATAGTGCTCGTGGCGGTCGGCGTCGCTTTCGAGATGTCTGCGGGCGTTTTAACGCTTGCGGGCGAAGGGCTTGTGCAGGCGCTCTGCATGGTGTTCCCGGGGGTCAAATTCGGATATATGAAAGTCATTGTGGACGTATCTTTCGTGGTCATAGCCGTCGCGCTTTCGTTTATTTTCCTGCACAGGCTCGAGGGCGTAAGGGAGTGTACTGTCGCCACCGCAATCTTCGTGGGGTTGATTGCAAAACAGCTCAACAGATTTATTTCCCCCGTTTCCGAAAGGCACTTTGCCGACGGCAAAAAAATCAAAGCAGGCAACTCCGATACATATTGAATTGTCAAATCAAGTGCAACACTTGGATAAAAAAGAATTAAATAAATCTTGCGGCGAAAGGTAAGATAAAACCTTTTTTGGTCTGGCGTTTA
>CASEDP010000008.1 GCA_949286835.1 uncultured Clostridia bacterium
TAAACGCCAGACCAAAAAAGGTTTTATCTTACCTTTCGCCGCAAGATTTATTTAATTCTTTTTTATCCAAGTGTTGCACTTGATTTGACAATTCAATATTTTTCAAACATCTATTTTCAGTCCTTATAGCCGCGGGGGTTCATAGTCTGCCACCTCCACAGCGAAGAGCACATCTCGTCAATGCCGAGCTTTGCCTCCCAGCCAAGCTCCCTCTTCGCCTTGCCCGCGTCGGCATAGCAGGCGGCAATGTCGCCGGGTCTTCTGGGCTTTATGGAATAGGCAAGCTTATGTCCGCACGCCTTTTCAAACGCGTGAATGACGTCGAGCACCGAATAGCCTATGCCCGTGCCGAGGTTGTAGACATACACGCCGCTCTTTGCAATCTTTTCAATCGCCGCGACGTGACCCTTTGCGAGGTCGACGACGTGGATATAGTCCCTCACACCCGTGCCGTCGTGGGTGGGATAGTCGTTGCCGAAAACGCCCACTTCCTTGAGTTCGCCTATCGCAACTTTGGAAATATAAGGCGTCAGATTGTTGGGTATGCCCTGCGGGTCCTCGCCGATAAGTCCGCTTTCGTGTGCGCCGACGGGGTTGAAATACCTGAGGAGCACGACCGTCCACTCCTTATCCGCCGCATACATATCGGAGAGAATTTTCTCCTGATAGAGCTTTGACGTGCCGTAGGGGTTTGTTGTGCCGCCCGTCCTGCACTCCTCGGTGAGGGGAAGAACCTCGGGGTCGCCGTAGACCGTTGCCGAAGAGGAAAAGACTATCTTCTTACAGCCGTGTTCCGCCATTACCTCTACGAGAGCAAGCGTGCCGCCGATATTGTTGTCGTAATAGAGTATGGGCTTTGCGCAGCTTTCGCCCACCGCCTTCAGCCCTGCAAAGTGAATTACCCAATCAATCTTGTTTTCGGTGAAGATGCGACCGAGCAGCGCCTTGTCCCTTATGTCGCCCTCGTAGAGCTTCACATCCTTGCCCGTAATCTCCTTTACCCTCTCCAGGCTCTTTGCCGATGAGTTGTAGAAGTTGTCGATGACGACAGTTTCATAGCCCTTTTCAATGAGTTCGACAAGCGTGTGCGAACCTATATAGCCCGCGCCGCCCGTTACGAGAATTTTCATTCATACCTCCCCGCGCCGTAATTTTACAGCTCTTTGACAGTTATTCCGTCGGCTATCTCCGCGGGATAGAAAGTCGCCGCATAGCCGATTTTTTTAAGATATTTTTCGCCGACGACCTTTACGAAGTCGTCGACCGCGTCCCTCTTTACGAGGGATATCGTACAGCCGCCGAAGCCTGCGCCCGTCATCCTCGACCCGACACACGCGGGATGCGCCTGTGCAGCCGCCGCAAGAGCATCGAGTTCCTTTCCCGTCACCTCGTACAGCTCTTTAAGCGAAGCGTGGGAGGCGTTGAGCAACCTTCCGAGGGCGACGATATCGCCGCTCTTCATTGCCTTAACCGCCTCTTCTACCCTCGCGCACTCCTCTACCACGTGTTTTGCGCGGGCATAGGGCTTGCCCTCTATTAGGTGCCCCCACTTTTCAAACTGTGCCGGGGTGACGTCTGCAAGGCAGCTTACGCCGAGTTTTTCAGAGAGCGTTTTCAGGGCGGTTTCGCATTCCGCACGCCGCTCGTTATACCTGCTTTCGACGAGGTTGTGCGGCTTGTTGGTGTTGGCGATTACAAGCGCATAGTCGCCGAGCGCAAAGGGCACATATGTACAGGAAAGCGTCTTGCAGTCGAGCAGCATACACATATCCTTTCTGCCGCACGAAGAGGCGTATTGGTCCATTATTCCGCAATTTACGCCCGTATATTCCCTCTCCGCCTGCTGCGCAAGCAACGCGATTTCGACGGGGTCTATCCTCTCCCCCGCAACCGCGGCGAGGGCGGCAATCGTCGAAACCTCTATCGCCGCCGAGGAGGACAATCCGCTGCCGAAGGGAACGGTGCAGTCCTGAAGCATATCGCAGCCGACAAGTCTGTGACCCGCCCGCTGCCACATAAGCGCGCTGCCCGCCTGGTAGTTGCCGTACTTTAGATTATTGTAACTTTCCAGCCTGTCTATGTCAAGCGAAACTTCGCCGTCGAGCGTCGTCCACCTTATATTTATGGTATTTTTGCCGTTCGGACGGACGTAGACGGTGTTCTTTAAGGACAGCGCCACGGGGAATACCTTGCCGCCGCAATAGTCTATGTGCTCGCCGATTATGTTTATCCTGCCCGCGGCGGATACTTTATGCGTATATTCAGCCATATATGCCGACCTCCCGTAAAAATTGCAGGGTCAAATCACTTGTTGCAAACACGGCGGTGTTTTCGAGTATTTTGCCGCAGATGACGCACAGGACGCGCCTGATTGCGGCATTTGCGTCGCCGCCGAGCGACTTTGCCCCCTCGTAGACGAGCTTAAATTCTGACAGCTCTTCGTCGAGGACGCCCCTTTCGACGCACTCCGCGACGCGGGAGAGCTGCGCTTCGAGCCTGCCGGGGAGTATGAACAGCCCCTGCGCCTCTATGAGCCCTATCGCCTCTTTCTTTATGGCGTGGTATTCGGGGTGAGCGTGAAAAACGCCGTCGGGATATTTTTCGCTTGTGATATTGCTGCGCAGAATGAGGTTCATCTCGTAACCCTCCGCCGTCCTTATGACCGTGGGGCTGACGGCGTTGTGCTGTCCGTCCTTATCCCTTGCTATTATGCCGAGCGCGGGGTTATTGTAAGAGCACCACGCCTGCCTTATCCTCTCGCAGAGGTCGGCAATTTCGTTTCGGTCGACGCCGCATATGCGTATCACCGTGCCCGCCCAGTCGGGTATGCCCACCCTTGAGGACGGATAGCCCGCAGGGGTGAAATATTGCGCCACCGGCGCGCGGTGCAGGGGCAGGCGTTCGCCGCCGCCCTGGAAATGGTCGTGGGCGAGCACGCTGCCGCCTATCCCGGGCAGGGGCGCGTTGCAGCCGATGAAATAGTGCGGAAAGATGTCGACGAAGTCCATCAGCTTTATAAAGGTCGACCTGTCGACGTACATAGGCGTATGGCGGCAATTGACGGCAATGCCGTGTTCGCTGAAATAGCCGTAGGGCGAATATTGCCAGAAGAAATCCTCGCCGCCAAGCCTGAGCGAAACCGTGCGCAGGGTGTGCTTGTTGCGCGGGGCATAGCCCTCGTTTTCGCGGCAGATGACGCAGGCGGGATAGCCGCCCGCAACCGAGTTGCCGCTTGCCGCCTTTTTGGGGTCGCGGAATTCGGGTTTTGCCTTGTTTATAGTCACCGTCAGTCCGCCCTCGTCAAAGCGGGGGTTCCTGTCGAGCACGGCACGCCTTACGTAGTAGTTCTTCACGCAATAAGCGTACAGCCAATCTGTCGCCGCCCTGCCGCCGTCGTTGCTCAATATTTCCCTGAACTTTGCGTCGATGCGGGAAGGACTTAAAGAGAGTGCCGCCATTACCCTGTCGGCAACCTCCTCGCCACATTCCCGACCGCATTCAGAGAGCGCCGAAACGAGTTCTGCAACCAGCGCGTCGGGGCTGTCGCACGGCGGCACGTCCTCGCGGGAAAAGCTGCCCTCGCCGAGAATATCCAGAAGAGCATTTATCGCATAGTTTTCGTCGCGTCCGTCGAGTTCGAGGTTGCGGCGGGCATATGATATGAGCTTATTTATTACCGTATTCAAAGACATTTCGTTGCCCCTCAGATTACCGCGATTTCAGCGCTGCCCGAAAGCGTGCCGTCGGTAGCGGATACCGTCATTTTGCCGCCCGTCGCCTTTACTACGGCGAGCGCCCTTCCGTAATATGTGTAGGTCTTATCGCCCGTATAGCCCTCCTCGTTGTAGGGGCAGGCGTTGCCGAGGGCGAGAAGTTTGCCGCCCGTCACGCTGACTTCTATCATCTTGCGGTTGAGGGGCTTGACCGTTCCGTCTGCGTCCGTATAGTCGAGCTTTACGAAGGCGATTTCGCCCTTCTTAACCTCGATTTTTTCGGGGAGGACGGTAAGATATGTCTCGTCGCCTGCTGTAAAGAGGCTGTTCCTTGCAAGCTCCCTGCCGTCTTTATCCTTTGCTATGGCACAGATTTCGCCGCTACGGTATGTCACTTTAAAGTCAAAGCGGCAATTTTTCTTAAATTTCTTCGCGCCGGCCTTCACTCCGTTTATATACAGCTCTATCCTCGGCGCGCGGGAGTAGACCTCTACCCTTGCCTTTCTGCCGTCAAGTCCGTTCCAGCTCCACGAGGGTATGGCGTTTGAAAATTTCCAAGCCGAGGGCGAGTGCTTTTCGTCAGTATGGCTGACGGGCACGACGGCTATCTGCGGCTTATCTTCGAGCCCGAACGCCACCCTTGTATAGAGTGCCTCGCCGAGGGGATTGCCGATGAGGTCAATCCTGCCGCTGCCCGCCGTCATCCAGCCGACGCCGTGCAAAAAGTCGGGCGCGTACTCGCGGTATTCCCAGCTCCCGACGCCAACTTCGCCGAGGTAGTCCATACCCGCCCACACGAAGTCGCCGATGAGCGCGGGGTTATCCCTTGCAATCTCCCAGAAGGCATAGGCGTCCGCGCAGAACGTCTCGCTTCCCACAATTATCCTTTCGGGGTATTTTTTCAGATCGTGGCGGTATCTCTTAATACCGTAGTTATAGCCCGCCACGTCCATAACGGCATAGCAATCTCGCGTCTTTCTGTCGCACCCGGGAAGGCACGCCATAGTCTTCATAAACGCATCCCCCGTCAGACCCGCAAGGTTGTTGAAGAACTCGCTTCCTACCTTTTTGTTGGGGTTCTTTTCCGCCTTTTTGTCGCTGTACTGCCCGAAGCCGAGGGCATAGAGATAGTTGAAGAAGATGTTGACGCCCGTGGTGACGGGGCGGTCGGGGTCGTACTCCTTGCAGACCGCCTTCATCGACTTGAAGAACTCTATGCCGCGCTTTTCGCCCGTTTCGGCGACCTCGTTGCCGAGGGAATACATTATGACGGACGGGTGGTTGTAGTCCTTTTCTATCATATCCTTTATGTCGCGGGCATACCACTTTTCTATGTAGTCGGCATAGTCATAGCGGTTTTTGTGAATGTACCACATATCGACGTATTCATCCATTACGAGCATACCCAGCCTGTCGCAGGCGTCGAGAAGCGCCTTCGAGCAGGGGTTATGCGCCGAACGCACGGCGTTATATCCGTACTGCTTCAAGAGGCGTATCTTCCTCTCCTCCGCCTCGGCATAGCACCTTGCGCCGAGTATGCCGTTGTCGTGGTGTATGCAGGCGCCGCGCAGAATTACCCTTTCGCCGTTGATCTTAAGACCGTCGGTATGGTCGCAGGTAAGCGTGCGCACGCCGAATTTAACGCGCTGTTCGTCGGCGCCGAACGTCGCCCTGCACTCGTAGAGCTGAGGGTCGTCGGGCGACCACAGCTTTGCATCGGGAATTTCGAGGGCGAACACGGCGTCGCCGTCCTCCTGCGCCTTTACTGCGGACACCACCTCTCTGTCCCCCTTAAACACCTCAACCTTCGTTTCGCCGACGCCCGTCGTCTTTACCGTGACCTCGACGACGGCGGGATAGATTGACAGCGTGCGCACCTTTACGCCGTTGAGGACAATTCTCTTGCGCTCGCCGACATACATATGCACGGGACGGTAGATGCCCGCGCCCGAATACCAGCGGCTGTTGGGCTGTTCGGCGTTGCGCGCGATGACCAGAATTTCGTTTTCGCCGCCATAGACGAGTTTGTCGTTTGCGGTGACGTAAAAATTGGTATAGCCGTACGGTCTGTAGACCGCCTTTTGCCCGTTTATGTACACTTCGGCATTGCGGTAGACGCCCTCAAATTCAAAGATTACGTCCTTCCACTCGTACTCCGCGGGCAGGGTGAACTGCTTTCTGTACTCATAGTCAAAGCCGAGAAACCAGCCCGTGTTGACGCCCGCTTCGGCATTCTGAGAACGCTCCTCGTATATGGCGGCGTCGTGCGGGAGCTCGACATTCTCCCATTCGCCCTCGCCGAGATGCCTAAATGCCCAGCCCTGACAGAAATCAATCTTCTTCATCGTTATCCCCCCGTCGGGTCACGTAGCGCCGCAAGATTTTCCTCCGCGCCGACCCGTATTTTTATTACGGTTATATGGTAACAAAAATCGCAGTCAATTACAAGACTTCTTTTTACGCTTTATAGACAATTTTTTACCCGACGTATTGACATATGCGGTAAAATGAAATATAATCGGGACAGAGAATGACTTTCGGCAGAGGAAAGGAGAATGAAGATAAACAGACAGAGATGGAACCTTAACGAAGGCGGCGTCTGGGCGGGGCGGTTTAAAAATTCGCAGAACATACCGCACTGGCACAACGACTGCGAGCTGTTTGCGGTGGACAGAGGCGCGCTGGACGTACTGTGCAACGGCACGGTCTACCGCGTCAACGCGGGGCAGAGCTTTTTTATCGACAGCGGGCTCGTGCACTATACGCACGCGCTGACGCCCGACACCGAGATAACTATGATTGTATTTGACTATGGCATAATAAATCCGTTTGCGGCAGGGCTCAGCCTTGAAACTCCGATAATTGCTGGCGTATATGACGTACACGCGCTGTATGACGAAGTTATGGGCGAGATGCGCGAAAAGAAGGCGCTGTACACCTTCCGCGCCGCGATAGACGTGGCGAAGTTTATGACGGACGTACTGAGGACAGAGCGCACCGTGCCCGCGGCAAACCGCGACGCGCGCGACGAAAGGCTTAGGGCGCTGATGAGCGACATAGACGAGAAATATGCCGACTATGACCTTACCGCCGCGGCGAAGTTTATGAATATGAATGCCTCCTACTTTTCCCGCCTCTTCCACGCGGTGACGGGCATCTCCTTCAACCGATACCTGACATACATACGCTGCGCGAACGCAGTGAATATGATTAAATCCGACAGACAGATGACTATGACGGAGATTGCCATTGCCTGCGGGTTTATGACTATACGAAACTTCAACCGCATTTTCAAGGCATATACGGGCTATACGCCGACCAAACTGCCCGACGGATACGTGATGCAGGAGAACTTTATACCCGACGGAGCGAACGAAAACAATCCCACCCTGAACGAATGCATACTGCTTGAGAGCTCCGACGTACAGAGATAAATTTGACGGCTAAAAACCCCCGAAAGAGAACAGCTCTTTCGGGGGTTTTTCGGGTATTATGTATTTATGGAGATTTTTCTGTGTGCTGAATTAAAGGAGCGACTTATAGAGCGCGATGATATCTTCCTTTGTGGGGTCCTTGGGGTTGCCGGGACGGCAGGCGTCGTCCATTGCGGACTGTGCAAGGAAATCGATATCCTCTTCCTTTACGATATTCTTGAGGTCTGCAGGGATACCTACATCGTGCGAAAGCTGTTTAACAGCGGCGATTGCCGCCTTTCTGTACTCCTCCTCAGTCATATCGTCTACGCCCTTTACGCCCATAGCCCTTGCAATCTCGCGGTACTTTTCACCCGTTGCGGGTGCATTGTATTCCATTACGGTGGGCAGAATTATTGCGTTGGCAACGCCGTGAGGAGTATCGTACAGCGCGCCGAGAGGGTGTGCCATAGAATGAACTATGCCGAGACCGACGTTAGAAAAGCCCATACCTGCGACATACTGACCGAGAGCCATTCCCTCTCTTCCTTCGGGGGTGTTTGCCACCGCGCCGCGGAGCGACTTGGCAATTATCTCTATCGCCTTTAAGTGGAACATATCCGAAAGCTCCCACGCGCCTTTGGTTATATACCCTTCGATTGCGTGCGTGAGCGCGTCCATACCCGTTGCCGCGGTAAGACCCTTAGGCATCGTTGCCATCATTTCGGGGTCGATTACGGCAACGACGGGGATATCGTGGGGGTCTACGCAGACGAACTTGCGGTTCTTTTCGACGTCGGTTATTACGTAGTTTATCGTAACTTCTGCCGCCGTGCCTGCCGTGGTGGGCACGGCAATTATGGGAACGGAGGGCTTCTTCGTATCGACTGCGCCCTCGAGGCTTCTTACGTCCTCGTGCTCGGGGTTGGCGATGATTATGCCGATTGCCTTTGCCGTATCCATAGACGAGCCGCCGCCTATTGCAATTATGTAGTCGGCGCCGCTCTTCTTGTATGCCGCAACGCCCGTCTGAACGTTTTCAATCGTGGGGTTGGGCTTGATATCAGAATAGAGCTCATACGCATAGCCTGCGTTTTCAAGCACCTTCAACACCTTGTCGGTCACCCGGAACTTTACGAGGTCGGGGTCGGAGCAGACGAAAGCCTTTTTAAAGCCGCGCTTTTTTACCTCGTCGGCAATGGCTTTGATTGCGCCCGCGCCGTGATAGCTGGTCTCGTTTAATATAAACCTGTTCATTTAAGTAGTCCTCCTTATTGATTATATTTGTACGATTTGATTATGCAATCCGCCGTAGACACGTTGGTTGCAATGGGTATGTCATAGACTACGGCAATTCTAAGGAGCGCCTTGACGTCGGGGTCGTGCGGCTGCGCGGTGAGCGGGTCGCAGAGGAAAACTATTGCGTCTATCGCGCCCTCCGCCACCTTTGCGCCTATCTGCTGGTCGCCGCCCAGAGGACCTGAAAGAAAGCCCTTTACTTCGAGCCCCGTTGCCTCCGCAACCCTCTTGGACGTCGTGCCCGTGCCGCAGAGTTCATATTCGCCGAGCTCTTCCTTATTCCTCTTTGCCCATTCTATGATTTCCTGTTTTTTGCCGTCGTGCGCGATGAGTGCGATTACCTTCTTTTTCATTTACAAATCCAAAAAGTCCTTTCTGTATTTAACGCCGAACAGTTCGACGAGTTTTACCATATCCTCGTCCTTGATGGTGTTGACCCTGGGAAGATGAGCGGTGAGCATATAAATCTGCGCAGCCTTTTCGACGGTTTCGATGAGTCCGAAAGTCTCGTCCAGCGTCTTGCCTGCGCCGTAAATGCCGTGCATTGCCCAGACGACAAGGCGAAACTCCTCCATCTTCTTCGCGGTCGCCTTGCCTATTTCGGAAGTGCCGCAGAGCATCCAGGGAAGTATGCCCACGCCTTCTGGGAACACGACTATGCACTCCGTACACATCTCCCAGAGGGTATGCGTAAACTTCTTTTCATCGAGCTCGTGCACGTAGTTCATTGCGAGCGTGTTTGTGGGGTGAGAGTGAATTACTACCCTGTTTTCGGGGTCAACCTTAAGCCTTGCCATATGGCTCATCATATGCGCGGGGAATTCGGATGTAGGTCTGCCGCCGTCCTTGTAGCCCCACAGAAGCTCTATGTTGTTCTTTGCAATTCTGACTATGCCGAGATTTGTCTCGGGATCGGCCTCCACATTCTTGAAGTACTTGCCCGTGCCGGTGACTATGAAGTACTTGCCGACGAGCGGGGTTATGTCGATATCGACCTCGTTTACGCCCATAAGGGGTATCGTCCTGATGACGTTATCAATATCAAGATACTCCTTAACTTCCTTTTCGTCAAGCATATAGCTGATATTTCCACCGTTCCTTTCGTCCCAGCCAAGCCTGTACATATTTGCCGTAGTTGCGCACATTTCCCTTACGAAGGGTGCAGCCATTATATCTTTCATACCCGCTCCTTTAAAATTTCGTTTTCATATTTTCTTACAGCCGCGAGATAGTCCTCTTCGAGACCCTGGCGGCTGAGATATTCCTGCCATACGACGCCGAAGGGCAATATCTTGTACTCTTCCTGCTTTGCCATAAGCGCAGTGAAATCGGCTTGCTTCTGCAACTTTTTGAGTTCTCCGTGGTTGACGAGAAGGGCGAAGAGCAGTGCCTTCTGCATAGCTCTCTGTCCCGTTATCCACGCCGACAGTCTGTTTATGCTCGCATCGAAGTAGTCCAGCCCTATCAGAACCTTTTCGGTCGCGTCGTTTCTTACTATCTCCTTGGCTATCTCTTTAAGCTCGTCCTCGAACAAGACGACGTGGTCGCTGTCCCACCTTACTCCCCTCGTGACGTGCAGCGCCACCTTGTCATAGAATGCAAGAAGTGCGGGAATTTTATCCGAAACGTACTCTAAGGGGTGATAGTGACCGTTGTCCAGAAGACAGCAGATGGCGTTCTTTGCGGCGTAGTTCTGATAGAACTCGTTAGAGCCTACCGTGTAGCTCTCTACGCCTATGCCGAACACCTTGCTTTCGACGGCAACTATTACCTTATCTCTATTGTAATTTATGGCAAGAATTTCGTCAAGCGATTTCTTTAAGCGAAGCCTCGGCGAAAGCCTGTCCGCAGGGACGTCCTTATAGCCGTCGGGTATCCAGATGTTCATCATCGTAGGCGTTCCCATCTCCTCCGCGAAGTATTCGGATATCCTGATGCACGCTTTGCAGTGCTCTACCCAGAACTTCCTGACCTCTTCGTCGGGGGAAGAGAGCGTAAGCCCGTCCTTTACCATTCTGTGGGAGAACATCGTGGGGTTGAAGTCTATGCCCGCAAGCCCAAGCTCCTTTGCAAACTTAACCCAGGGCACGAAGTGCTTTGCCCCGTACTTGTCCCTGTCGACCTTGTCGCCGCCGAGCACGGCGTAGTTGGCGTGGAGGTTGAGACGCTTTGTGCCGGGCATAAGCGAAAACGCCTTCTTTATGTCGGCTTTAAGCTCTTCAAAGTTCCTCGCCCTGCCGGGATAGTTGCCCGTAGTCTGTATGCCGCCGCTTAAAGCCCCGCCGCCGTCCAGCCCTATTACGTCGTCGCCCTGCCAGCAATGCACCGACACGGGTATTCTTTCAAGCTTGGCTATTGCCGCCTCGGTATCTATTCCGTATGCGGCATATTGCTCTTTCGCAAGCTTATATATCTCGCTCATAAGTTATCTCCTCTTTTTATTTACTGTTTATAATCTTCGGTAAAAAGTTACAAACAAGACAAGGCGCGGGCGAAATGGTGCGAGGGAATTTACTTTTGCGTAAACGACCGAGCACAACCGTAACCGCAACGATGTATTGCGCAGTAAATTTTTTTTCCGCTACCTTTTTATTTGTATTTTCAGATTGCCTATCGCCGTCGCTTCAATCGGCAGAGCTATCACTTCCTTGCCCGTAGCCTTTGCGGTAAGCTCGTTCAAATAACCGTTCTTTGCCCCGCCGCCGACTATGTACAATTTTTTGTACTTCTTGCCCGTATTGGCTTCAAGCTCGGCTATCGCCGTCCTATAGCTTTCGGCAAGGCTTAAAAATGCACATTTGAAGTAGTCCGCCCATACCTTGGGCACTCGCTTGACGCTGACATCGAACGCCTGCGTCATCCGTTCGGGCGAGAGGAACTGCGGCGCGTTTATGTCGGCAATGCAGTCATACGCGCTCGCCCTTGCGCCCTTTATGATATCGTCGAAGGGCATATCGGGGCAGAGCTCCTTTCTCAGGTTGTTGACCACCCACATACCCATTATGTTCTTCTGATAGCGGACATAGCCCACGCCGCCCTCGTTGGAGTAGTTGGCTTTTCGGCTGCCATCGTCGGTTATGGCGCTCTTTGTCTTTACGCCGAGCAGCGACCACGTGCCGGAGGAAATGTACAGTTCCTCGCCGTCCATCGGTATGCCCTCTACCGCGCTGCCCGTGTCGTGAGTGGCGCACAGCACTACCTTTGTATTGCCGCCGACATATTTCTGTATTTCGGGCAGAAGCTCGCCTACCTCTTCGCCGGGCTTGTGAAGGGCGGGGAACAGATTTTCGGGAAGCCCCAACGCCTTTATTATTCCGCCGTCGAACCCGCCCGTATCGGCGTTTACCAGCCCCGTCGTCGTCGCGTTTGTGTACTCCTTCATCTTTACGCCCGTGAGCTTGTATGCAAGGTATTCGGGTATCATAAGGAAGTCCGTGGCATTTTCCAGCCTGCCGTTTTCCCTGTCCTCGCAGAGCTGGTATATCGTGTTGAACGGCTGGAACTGTATGCCCGTCCTGGAGTAGAGCTCCGCGAAGGGCACCTTTGCGTGGACGAGGTCTATGACGTCCGCCGTCCTGCCGTCGCGGTAGGAGATGCAGGGCAGAAACTCGCTTTCGCCGCCGAGGAGCACATAGTCGCAACCCCACGTATCTATGGCGAGGCTTTCAATTTCCGCGTACTTGCCGAACGCAACCTTTATGCCCTCTTTGACGTGCGAGACGAGCGCGGCGATATCCCATACGAGATGTGCGCCCTCCTCCCTGACGCCGTTGGGGAAGCGGTAAACTTCCTCGGTGACTATTTTTCCGCCGTCCTGCCGACCGACTATGTGCCTGCCCGACGACGCGCCTATGTCTATTGCAAGGTAATATTTCATCTGCTCCGTCCTCATTCTTATTCCTCCGCCCCGCCGCAGGCATTTTCAGCCTGCGGTAGGACTTGGGTCGGAGAAAAAATTTATGAAAAATATCGTGTAGCCTGAATTATGTCTTTTAAAGCGGACAGGTGAACTTATAGTCGCCGCTTCCGACGACGTTGACGCTGCCGTCGGGAAGGGTGACGTCGCACACCGTTGAGACGGGAACGCTGACCGAAAGGGTGAACGTCCTCTCCCCGTCGATTTCCCACCTGCAAGAGATTGTGCCGTAGGGCGTCTCAGTCTGACCTTCCGCACAGGTGAGCCCGCCGCCGATTACGGGCTTTACCGCAAAGCGCTTATAGCCCGCCTCGGTATTCTCTATGCCGAGCACCCTCGAATAGAGGAACTTGCCGACGGCGCCGCTCGCGTAGTGGTTATAGGATATCATCACGCCGGCCGTGCCGTCGTCGCCGATGTGACAGGTTCCGTCCTCTGCAAGCCCGTCCCAGCGCTCCCATACGGTGGTTGCGCCCGCCTTGACCTCGTACAGCCACGAGGGGCACTTTTCGTTGAGGAGCATCTTATAAGCCGCGTCCGCATAGCCGTTATCGGCGAGCGCGAAGAGTATGTACGGCGTCCCCGGGAAGCCTGTGCCTATGCAATAATCGTTGCGCTCGACTAAATCGACGAGGTTCTTTGCCGCCTCCCTGCGGTCGTTGCCGCTGAATATGTTGAACTGCAGGGGCAGCACATACGCCGTCTGGAACTCCTGCTTGAGTTTGCCGTTGCCGTCGGTGAATACCGAGCGGTATGCGTCCGCAACCTTTTCGGAGAGTTCTTTGTATTTCTTTGCGTCGTCCGCCTCGCCGAGAATTTCAGCTATCTCGGAGAGTATGCCGCTCGTGTTTTTAAGGCTTGCCGTGCCCGTCCACTTGCCCCTCGCCTGCCACTGCTGCATTTTGGGGAGATCGGGAGCTACCCAGTCGCCGAAGGTAAGCATTGCAGGCACGTTCCATATATATCTGCGCTTCCCGAAGCTTAAAAGTCCAGCCCAGAACGCGCACGCCCTGACATACTTCTTCATTGTAGGGTACATCTTCCTAAGAAGCTCTTTGTCGCCCCTCGCCTGATATTCCGCCCAGGGCACGAGTATGCAAGCGTCGCCCCAGAAGGCCACAGCCATTACGGGCATAGTGGCGGGAAAACCATAGCCGTGCACGGGTACGGTATTGGGTATGCCGCCCGTGCTGCGCTGTTCGTTCTTTACGTCCCTGAGCCATTTATCGAGGAAACGGCTCATATCGAAGTTATAGCACGCGGTAGGCGCAAACACCGCGATATCGCCCGTCCAGCCCATTCGCTCGTCCCTCTGCGGGCAATCTGTGGGAATGTCCATAAAGTTGGACTTGGAGCTCCAGATTATGTTGCTCTGCAATCTGTTTATTCTCTCGTCGGAGCAGGAGAAACTGCCCGTGCGCCTTAAATCGGAGTAGAGCGCAACCGCGCTGACCTCTACGTCCTTTTCGTCAATACCCGTAACCGAAATATAGCGGAAGCCCATATATGTGAGTTTGGGCGAATAGCTCTGCGCGCCGTCCTTGCAGATATAGGTTGCCGTGCATTTTGCCGAGCGGAGAAATTCGGTGAACAGCCCGCCGTCCTTTTTGAGGAATTCGGCGTGCTTTACGGTTATTTTCTGACCCTTTGCAGCCTTTTTTATTTCGAGCCTGACTACGCCCGCAAAGTTCTGACCGAAGTCGTAGACTATCTGTCCGTCCTGGAGTTTTGTAACCGTCTGCGGCTTAAACACCTCGTGCTCGCACACGAGCGAGCCGTAGGTTGCCGAAATTACGGGGTTTATTTTAAGCGTTTCGCGCGCAGCGCCGCGCCATCTGACCGCGCTAAGATCGACGGTGGCGTCGTATGTTTCGCCGTCGTAGATATCCGAAAAGCGGTAATTGCCGTCCTCGGTTACCTGCCAGCTCTCATCCGTGCCGACAACTTCCGATGTGCCGTCGGCGTAGTCGAGCCTGAGTTCGGCGAGCAGCGCCTGCCTTTCCGCATAGTGGCGGTTTTTCCTCGTCCACACGAACGAGCCGACCGCCCAGCCGCCGCCGACTACGAATATTAGCAGATTTTCGCCCTCATTCAGAAGCTCTGTAACGTCATACGTCTGATACTGCAAGTTGGTAAAATAGGATGTAAAGCCGGGCGCAAAGTAGTCCTTTCCTATCTTTTTGCCGTTGAGCGTCGCCTCGTATATTCCCATAGCCGTCGAATACAGCCTTGCGCGGACGACCTTTTTGGCGGGTGTGACCGCCTTTTTGAAGGTCATAGGTATGGGAGATACTCCCTTTTCGGTAAAGTTATACGCGCCGTCGGATATCCACTTTGCCTTCCACGGGGTGTTCATTCTGCCCGTTTCGAAGGACATTTCCGCCTCTGCGCTTTCGCCGAAGTTGTCCGTCGCCTTTATCTTTACCGTGTAGGTTTCAAACGGCTTTAAAGGCGCGCCTTCATAGGGTATTAAGATCTGTCCGTCGACAGTCTTTTTCCATTCGCCGACGGAAATTTCCGCGCTCTTCAAGCGCACGCCCTGATTTTCAGATGAAAGGGCAAACGAGAAGCGAGGTTTTGCCTCGTCCGTCACGCAGCCTGAGGTAAGATTTTCGGTTGTGAGCCTTATAATTTTCATAATTTCCCCCTGAACAAACGCGCAGATTTTTTGTCATTTTATGCGCAATTATAATGCGCAGATCATTGCCGAAACACTGCTCGTTTTATGCTCGTTTTATGCTCGTTTTGATTTTATGCACTATGCTGACAACCCTGCCGCGAAGCGCCCCGTCCGCCAGCGCCCTGCACCTTTCCGAGCATATATTTTCATCGAAATAAAAATACCATATTATATTAGCACTTGTCAACACAACCCCTTAATTTGATTGTTATTATGAAACAGGCGCACAAAAAAGCGTTATAATGAGCACAAACGATAAAAAACGAGCATTTTCAGCGAACGAGATTTTGCGCGCAAATCTGCACGAAACTGCAGAATAATTTGACCGCAAATGCGCGGGAATGCGCAGCCTTCAGTCAGATTTTCGTCTGCGCGAAAACGAACAAAATCATAGTGCATTTCGCAGCAGAAAAATCACAAACGAGCAAAACTTTTCCGCGCGACGAAAGCAAAAATCGGGCGTACACTCTTTTGTGTACGCCCGACCTTTATGGGGAGAAGAAATAATGTTTACTTATGCCTGTTCTTTCTTTGTCATTGCGAAGAAAGATGCAACTATTCCCGCAACAGCCGCGATGGCGAAGAACACCAGTCCGACGATTACCTGCTTGCCCACCGCGATAGCTTCGGGAGCTATTACAAGCTCTTCGTTGGAGAAGAAAGTCCAGCCGAGACCCGTGAACGAGCCGTAAACGAAATTGAGAAGCGCTACTATAATCAGTGCGGGAGCGACTATTCTGAGCGCGCCGACAACAAATTCGCATGCCTTGCCGACAATACCTTTGAACTCGAACTGTGCAAGCACTATTGACGCTGCGAGGAATATAACCGTAAGTATTCCGCAGGTAGTCACTGCACTGATCATAGCCATATCTTCTGCGCGGTCAAGCACATAGAATAACTGGCTACCGCTTGCTATCAAGAGATCTGTGCCCGCGCTGAGAGCTGCACCGTAGATTATGAGTGCAATTATGAATACCACTACAGTGGCGAGAGATATCCAGGTACCTATACCAAGTTTCTTAATGAACTTCATATTAGTCCTCCTCCTTCTGAGGTATTACTTCAGATGCAATCCACGCAAGAGCGGAAGCCGCGAACAGTATGCCGAATACTGCTTCGAGCGCAATGAAGATGTTATCCCATACAACCTTATCCATAGTACCTACCGGCGTCTTTATAGTGATTGTGCTGGGAGGTACGACAATGTCTTCGCCGGTGTTGGCTACGCGCTCAACATAGAGACCGGAACCGCTGCGCGCAATGGTGAAGAGCTGATAGAGCGCCGTCTGACGTGCCTGAGCCGCAAATACGGGATCCTTCTTAGCTTCGCCGAGGGTTATATACTTAGCCTTATTGGGAGCATAACTGTCATCATTTGTATTCTGGAAAGCAGAACCGCTGCCGAAGCCTGCCCACTCGTTTACGGTCGCCATTATGATCGAGCCTAACTCGTGGTAACCGCTCTGTCCCATATCGGTGGTGATTATACCCGTGAAGCCCCACTCGCCGCGCATTATGTTCTTGATGTAGCCTACGCTGTTGGTTACGTTGGTCGCGCCTATGCGGGCAAACGACATCATGACGCCCGTGCCGTTGCCTTCGTCTACCCTCAGAGCGCCTTCATAGCAGCGTGTATCGGTTTCGCGCACCTTCTGTTCGGTCATATAGCAAGCAACGCCCTGACGGTTAAGCTCCTGGTCGTTGAAGCCCATATGCTTGGGACCGCAGATGGATCCCTTTTCAACTGCGCCGCGGAGCTGTTCAGCACCGATACGGTTTGCAAGCATAGGATCTTCGGTCATATATTCGGAATTTCTGCCGTTATACGCGTGTCTGTGCTGGTTGAGACCTGCGCCCCAGACGGTTATTGCCGAGCTGGAGAAGCTGCTGCCGCTTTCGGTCTTCTGGAGCCAGAGACCGCCTTCGCCTTCCATAATGCCCCACTCATATGCGAAGTCGGGGTTGAAGGACGAGCCGAGAAGCGTGTTGGAAGCCACATTGAGCGTCATAGTCTTGTCATTTTCAAGCTTGAGCTTCTGCGAATAACCTGCAACGCTTTCAGACTGCTGGCTGCCGGGGTTGCCGATATCCTCTGTATAGAGCTTGCTGGTACCGCCGGAATCGGAGACGCTGGAAATAGCCGTGCTGAGGGGAATTGCCTTTGCGACTGCCTGCCATTCGTCGGAGTTGATGTCGCTGAACGCTTCGGGGTCGGATACGGCAATGCTCATTATCCACTCCCATACGGTAGCGAATTCCTTGCCTGCGCCTACGTTGTCGGGAAGAACGCCCTCCACGTTTGCCCACTTGGACTCATCTGTTACAGGCGTGATTTTGTATTGAGCATTGATGAGCTCTGTGAGCCACTCATCTTCCTTTTCAGCGCCCTTGATAGTGAACTTTTCTTCGCTGGCTATGCCGCTGTCGTTCACATAGTCCGTATAGTTCTTGGGGAACGTGCGGTCCCAATCGCTTCTCGAAAGATATGTAACGGTATCTTCGCCGAGGAAGTAGTTGATGTCGGCATTTTCCATCTGGTTTCTGACCTCTACGCCGTTGGAGACGGAGAACGTCTTATCATCGAACTTTTCGAGCGTCCACTTTTCAACTTCGCCAATATCAGTCGTTCCGTCGGTTTCGTGTCCCAAAGAACTGAGGATATTATTTACTGCTGCGTGTGCACCTGCAGCTGCGGTGAAGATGTAGTCGCCTTCATCGAGTATATAGGTACCCGCGCCGTTGAGCGCAGAGCTGTCCCAACTTGCAAGATATCTGGTGGGAACTTTGATTTCTACTTCTGCACTCTTGCCCGCCTTGACAGAAACCTTTTTGGAATTGAGGAAGTCTACCGCAGACTTTTCGACCTTGTTGTCAATGTCGTACTGGGTGTAAGGTCTGCTGACATAGAGCTGTGCCAGGAAATATCCGTCCTCGGTACCGTTGTTGGTGATCTTTACGGTTGCGGTGACGCTGCCCGTTTCAGAGTTGTTGACAACTACTTTGGTGAGCTCCTGCGTATAAGGTATATAGGAAAGGCTCTGTCCGAAGGGGAATACGACTTCGCTGGAGTAATCCCAAGCCTTGCCGACATTGGTCGAGCCCTTGACCGAAGTTGCCTTTGTGCCTTCGGGGTTGACTATGCTGTCGTAGTAACGGGTTTCGTAGTACTTATAGCCTACGTAGATGCCCTCCGCTTCTACTATGTAGTTATCGGCACGATAGTTAGTGTCGCTTCCCGTTCTTCCAAGAGGATCATTTGAAGCAAATGCAGAGATCGTTTCCAAATCGCTGTACTGCTGCTGACCCATATTTATGGACGCAGGTGTGAAGCTGTTGTCATAGACGTACGTATCGGTAAGACCGCCGGTTGCGTTTACCTTGCCCGCAAGCACGTTTGCGATGCCCTGATACTGATAGTCGTTGGGTATGCCGCAGAAGCCGATTGCGTCGACTTCGTACTGACCGCCCTCCTCCACGAGGGGACCGAGCTCCATTGCGTTTGCGGAGACGATGAGCACGACTACCTTTTCGCACTTCTGCTTTGCGAGCTCTACAAGCTTGAGTTCGTCAGAAGATAGCGCAAGGGGGTCCTCCGCATTGGTTGCGGCGTCTACCTTGTAGTTGTTGCCTTCGCCGCCTCCACGACCGAGTACGACAATGCCGGTCGTCGACGCCTTATCTATCGACCAACTGTTTACCTGCTCGGTAGTGGGCGCAACTTCGGGAATAGTATATTCATAGGTTTCCCAGGGAGTTGCCGTGCCGCCGCCCCAACCGCCGCCGCGGGAAGGGCTTGACATCTTACCCGTAAACTGTTCGGAAGTTACCGTATCGTTTACGGTTATGCCGTCGATGTTGTCGAAAGCGTCCTTGAGAGTAATCTGTTTGAGGTCTTCTCTCGAAGTGGATTCGGTAACGCCGCCGCCCCAGCCCGTGGTTGCGACGCCGTTATTAGCAACTACGCCCGTATGACCCGAAGGGGCGTTATATGCGTTCCAACCGAAGAGCGCAACCTTTTTGCCTGCCGTCGACTTGTTGAGGGGAAGAGCGCCGTTGTCGTTCTTGAGCAGTGCAAAGCCCTCTTCGCCCTGCTTTATTGCGTGCTCTTTGAGCGCAGTGGCATACTCGTCGGCAGACTTATACATTGTCTCGTACTGCTTGCCTTTGAGATAGGAATACCCTTCGGTCGCACCGGGAATGGTGTACCCGGGAACTTCGGTAATTTTATCTTCGTAGATCGTACGGTCGTTAATGCCGAAGAACCCGTCAACCCAGCCGATAGCCAGATCGGACTTTGCAACGCCGTAGGCAACCGTCGAAAGGGTCAGCAGCGCAGCCGTCGTCGCAGCCACGCCGCGAAGCAAGGGCTTAAACTTTTGGAGTTTCATTTAATAGTTTCCCTCCTGTATGGAAATAATTTATTATAACCCGCAACGCTCCTTTCCCGTTGCGCAATTATTCTTTTTTACAAAAAGTGTAAACTACTTTCAGCACCCTTATCATATCTATACTGCTCAATTTTGTCAACATCTTTGATTTATTTGATTGAAAACTTGACAAACGCGCAATTATGCCGTATAATTCAATCAAAATAAATCAAAGGCGAGCAATTATGTCAAATAATGAAAGATTTTCACAAATTCTTGAATATCTGAAAATCAAGAAGAGCGCCTCTGTAGAGGAGCTCTCCAAAATGCTGTACGTAAGCGTTGCGACAATAAGACGCGACCTGACTGAATTGCAGAAGCGCGGGCAGATAAACCGCTCGCACGGGGGCGCGATACTTATGGAGGGCGCCGACGAGATTTCGATATTCATACGACAGGTGAAGAACGCCAAGGAAAAGGAAAAAGCCGTTTCCATAGCGTTGAAACACATACCCGAATATCAGGTAATATTCATAGACAATTCCTCTACCTGCCTCGCCCTGAGCGAGAGAATGGACCTTGCGCACAAGACTGTCATAACCAACGGACTGCAGGTAGCTTTGCAGATTGCCAAGCACGACGACGTAAACCTGATAGTCCCCGGCGGCGAAGTCAAGTACAATATGGCCGCCGTTCACGGCAGTATGGCGGCGAACATCATCAACCATTTCAACTTCGACCTTGCGATAATCTCCTGCTCGGCGGTAGATAAAGATGGCAGCTATGAGTTTACGCTGGAATCGGCGGAGATTAAAAAGGCTGCGCTGAGGCGCAGCAAAACTAGAATGCTGGTGTTTGACAATACAAAGGTAAACACCTCAGCCGCATTTATGTCCTCCACCCTCGAAGATTACGACATAATAGTCACCAACGCCACCGACAATGAAATTGCACTTATTAACAGGCAGGGCGAAATAGACATCTTCAACAAATGACGGCAACACTTGACGTTTTACAGAGCAGCGCCCCGAAAGATTTTTCTCTTTCGTGGCGCTGCTTTTAATTTGAGTTTCAGAAGTTGTATCGGGAGAATATTACTCCTCCGACGAGAACGAATATTTTATGTAGTGCCTGTGCGTCCTGCCGCTGTCTATTATGGGTTTTTTGAAATCAGGCTTATTTATTGCGTCGGGGAAATACTGCGGCTCCAGACAAAACGCCGAACGCGCGCTGTACACGCCGCCGCGCAGACGGACATTATTCAGGAAATTCGCCGTATAGAACTGCAGCCCGGGCATATCGGTATATACGTCCAGCCTGACGCCGTCGCTCTTTGCGGATGCCGCATATTCGCCGTCCAGCGCGAAGTTGTGGTCGTACCCGCCCGAAGCAATGGCTATCTGCGCGTCCTGCAAGGCGATGTCCCTGCCTATCTCCTTAAATTCGGTGAAGTCGAAGGGCGTGCCGCCGACATCTGCAATCTCGCCCGTGGGCACGGAGTTATTGTCGATAGGCGTGTAGGCGCGCGCGTTTATCCTTACCTCTGTGCCGAGGACAGAGCGGTTTGTGCCGCTCAGATTGAAAAACAAGTGGTTTGTAGGGTTGAAAATCGTCTCCGCAGATGTGTCCGCGGCATACGTCACCTTGAGCGCGTCGCCCTCTATGGCATACACAACCTTTAAGACGAGGTTGCCCGGCATACCCTGGTCGCCGTCCTTGCTGAGCAGAGTGAACATCACCTCTTCGCCGTTGTCCTCTCCGTAGAACACGCGTTTGTCATATCCCTTTGACCCGCCGTGCAGAAAATTTTTGCCGCAGTCGTTGAGGTCGAGGGAATATTGCCTGCCGCCGAGGGTGAATTTGCCGCCCGAAATGCGGTTTGCCACCCTGCCTATCGTCGCCCCGAAATAGTTTGTCGTAGTCACGTAGCCGTCGACGGCGTCATAGCCGAGCACCAACTCCCTGCCGCAGAACTTTATGCTCTGAATAGACGCACCGTAGTTTATTACCGTGACTTCCAGGCGCCCGCCCCTGAGCGTATAGGCGTTGACCTGCCTTCCGCCGACCATTCCGAATAATCTCTTAGTTACCATACCTTGCTTCTCCTTTGCTCCTTTGTTCATATGTGCGATAGTCATAAAATGCGCCCGTCCGAACAGCGTGCGGGCACAACCTTTCGATATTCATTAAGATGATATCACATTCAGCGCAGAATGGTATCTCCTACACACAAAAAAATTATTATTTTTCTTAAATTAAGAATTTACCGTCATAAAATGAGAAGTTATGACAACCGTCTGCAATAAAACGGCATTGACAGCGGGGCGTCCGACAGATATAATTGAGCTTACGGAGTACATAATATGAAATACGGAAAGATTGAAGGAATTGACCTGCCGGCATCGAAGATAGTGTTCGGCTGTTCCAACGACATAATGAACCGCGGGAAGGATATGGGCGAAACGCTTGACGCCGCGCTGGAGGCGGGCATAAACATATTCGACACCGCAAGGGTTTACGGCGGGAGCGAACGCTCGCTGGGGAGATGGCTGAAGGACAAAAAGCGGTCGGACATAATCGTTGCGACAAAATGCTGCCATCCCTCCATTCTGCGCCGAAACAGAGTGACGCCGAAAGACATTCTCGCCGACTTTTCGCGGTCGCTCGATGAGCTTGGCACCGACTATGCAGACATCCTTATGCTACACAGGGACAGCGCCCGTGCCAACCTCGGTCAGATTATGGAGTGCCTGACCTCACTCATAGAGAGCGGAAAGATAAAGGCGTTCGGCGCATCCAACTGGGATCATACCCGCATTGCCGAGGCGAACGCCTGTGCCGAGAGGCGCGGGCTTGCGAAGTTTGCGCTGTCCTCCCCGCACTTCGGGCTTGCGGTGCAGCACGGCGACCCGTGGGGCGGATGCGTGACGATAAGCGGCGATAAAGAGGATGCGCGCAGTTGGTACGCCGAAAACGGGATACCTGTATTCGCCTACTCTGCGCTCGCGCGCGGACTTATGAGCGGCAGGCATTCCCCTCACGACCCCGACATATTCAAAAAATTCGACCGACCGACAAGGCGGGGGTACGCCTATCCCGACAACCTTGAAAGGCTGGCGCGCGCCGAAAAGCTTGCCGCAGAAAAGGGCTGTACCGTCGCGCAGGTAAGCACGGCGTGGCTGTTCTTCCGCGGGCTGGACGTATATGCCGTGCTGTCGCAGTCGTCGCCCGAAAGAGTATATGAAAACGCCGCCGCGACGGACATAGAGCTGACACCCGAAGAGACACAGTACCTCAACCTCGAACGGGACGATATTTAAGAAAATAACCGCGTTTGTCGGGGCATATTGCCGCACGAATTGAATTTTAACGCCGATATAACATAACGTAAAAGCGCCCCGAAAGCCTGGCTTTCGGGGCGCGATGTTTATCATAATTGAATTACTGTTCCTTGACGGGGGGTTCGGACCCCTCGTCCTCCTTTTGTTTGCTGTTTACGGGCGGCTGCAACTCCGGGTGTTTCATCTTGTTCCGAAGCACGTACTTCCAGAGGAAGATAAATCCGATGCCCAGCACCACCATAACTATCGACCAGAACTGCGAGGGCGTAATTCCGCCGACGAAAGAGCCGCGATAATCGTCCCTGACATACTCGATGAGGAAACGCCATACGCCGTAGGAGATGAGATATACGCTGAAGTTGTGGTTGAATTTGAACTTATAGTAGAGCACAATCATAATGACCGACAGCAACACGAGGAATATGCACTCGAAGAGCTGGGTAGGCACTACCTTTATATAGCCGGCGTCGGGGGTGTGCATAAATATACCGTACCACGCGTCGGTCTCCGCACCGTGACAGCAACCCGCAAACGTGCAGCCCAGCCTGCCGAAGGCGTGCGCTATGGTTATGGAAGGCGCGACGAAGGGTATTGCGTCGCACAGACCTGCGTTCATATGGTTGGACAGTATCTTGCTCTTTGCCCTGGGCGCGATGACGTATACGTACAGGTTCCAGAGAATTAAGAAACTGCTTACGCCGCCGATGAGCCCGCCCTGGAAGGTCATTGCCTCGCCAAGCTTAAAGCCGCCAGAAGGATCGTCGATGTAATCGTAGAGCGCCTGGAAAACGGTCGCCATAAACACGCCGAAGCCCGTGGCGAATATTCCGAAGAGAAGCAACTTATCTATCGCCTCTTCGTTGAAGTTCTTCTTCGTCATTGTGATGTAGAGGAAAACGAAACAGCATATTATCCCCGCCGCCATACAGAGACCGTAGGGATAGACGCTGAGTTTTCCTATTGTGAATAAAGGTCCGTTTATCATAATTCTGCATCCTCTGCGGCGTGCTTTAACGACCGCATATGCGCATTATACCATTATTTTTCCAATAAGTCAACGAACTGACGCACGGACATACGCGCTCAGCGCGCGGCGTAAGGTTTTACAATGGTATAGAACAGTAAATGAACTGGTCTATACCGTTTTTTATTGTTCGGCAAAAATAGTGAGGTATCGAAACAATGTTAAACGGAACGGACAAGTACATTGAAACGGTCGCATATCTCGGAAAGTTATACGACTATATAAATGCCGAATTGTTCGTCGGTGAGCTTGACAAACCTGTAATCACTGTACAGCGTGACGAACGCAACAAAACCAACGGTTGGTGGTCGGTTAAAAAGGTTTGGAAGTGGCGCGATTATGCCCCTGCAAACTGCGCTGAATGTGATAGCCGCGATGATTGCATGAGCGGCGGCGATGAGCCTAATTACATTGATTGCAAGCGCATGATTGAATGCGAGGCGCACGAACTCAATATGACCGCTCAACAGCTTAATCGTCCATTTGCGGAAATTGCGGCAACGCTTATTCATGAAATGTGTCATCAGTATGCAAGCATGAATAATTTGCAAGACACATCAAGGGGCGGCAATTATCACAATAAGCTATTCAAAAAGATAGCCGAGGTGCACGGTCTTAACGTGGCAAGTGCTCCTACTATTGGTTGGTCGGTAACGACTTTGACGGACGATACAAAGGCAAAAATGCTTGCTTTTGAGGCGGACAACCCTTGTGAGGTTATTTATCGTTTACCCGTTATGCACGGTCAGACGGTTAAAACATCGAGTACACGCAAGTATATATGCCCTGAATGCGGCATGAGCGTTAGAGCGACTAAACAAGTCAATATCATGTGTGTTGACTGTAACGAGCTTATGAAATCTTGTGATTGAGGTGATTTATGTATCCATTTAACAGTAAGCCTTCAAAGAAAAAATATAGCACCGACCCGAAAGGAACGGCAAAGATAAAAGACTTTCGTAAAGGCGATTATATACGCCTTGTCGATAAAAAAGGCAACCGTGGCATTAAGACTTATATTCGTGGTGATTATGACCGTGAATTAAGAAAATATCATCTTGTTGATACAACAGATGTTTTTGGTAATGGGCGTTTTGTCAAGGGTGATATTTTGGCAAATGATGACTTTGATTATTAGTCTATCCACCGTCCGATAATGTCGGATAAATTTTAACGGGGTACTCCTCCGCCCCGTTCATGGAAACGTAGCATAAAGGTAATGCAACCGATTGCTAATCGGTGAACGCTCTGCGTTTTGCAGGTTCAAGTCCTGCCGTTTCCGCCAAACCCGAAAGGGAAAAATAAGGACGGCTGACAACCTACTGTCAAAGGAGAATTATCAAAATTATGGCAAACGAAAAGAAGGTAAAGAACGAAGTGGCGGCAACTGTGGCAGACATGGCAAACGGAAATTTCATTGTAAGGCGTGAGGCAATCTGCGATAAGCGTGGTAATCAGTTTATGACCGAGGACGGTCGACTGTATTACGCCTATTTACTGCGCGGCAAATTGCGCGGCAGGGCAATCAAGGTAGATTTTTCGCCTAAGGATAAGGGCGGCTATACGCCCCTTGACCTTGTGTTCGATGTATCGCCCGAGGCAGAACTTGAAATTACTGACGAGGTAACCGAGTTCAACGGCAAAAAACAGCACCGCACTGTGTACACGGTAAACACCGTTGACGAGGACGGTCTTGTGTGGAAATGTGAAGTTAAACCCACCAACAAGAGTGATGTCGACTTGCTTGCAATGTTGATAAATATGACTAAAAAGGAGATTAAAACCGTCGAGGTAAACCCCGAAACGGCGGTATAAAGAATATAAACGGTTAACCCGTCTGTGGAGTAATCTGCGGACGGGCAGACTGCTATATTTCTTCTTATAAGTAAAATTCCCCTGCAAGGGGTGTTTGCTCCCTGCAAGGGTGTTAAAGGAAATAAAAGGAAACGAGGTAACGGAAATGAAAGGCTTTATTGAAGTAACATTGAGCGGCGGCGAAAAGGTTTTGTGTCCTGTACGGCTAATATCGGGCGTAGTAAAAGACGATGACGGAGTATTTATTGAAACGGGTACGGACGGCAAAGGCAAATCGACGGGCATGTTCGTGGCGGAAAGCTACGAAAACATTAAACAAAAATTAACAGATTGTGAGGTTTAAATCATATGGCAAAAAGAAGTTATACAGCCAAAGAGCGTAAAGCGTACCACATGGGGCGTGCGTATGCCGCGGCAAAAGCTGGCAAGCGTGTAAATTGCCCCGACAGTAAAAGTAAACAGTCATTCCGCAACGGTGTAAATTCCGTCCGTGGAAAGAGCAAGAAACAGACAAGCAAGACCGCTGGCGGCATGTGCTTTGTAGTCGATGAAAACGGCGTTGTTGTCGGTCGCATGAAGTGTTGAGGCGCGCCGATGATAAGGTTTACCCGAAAACAAAAACAGCTTGCTCGTACTACCTCTGCGGCAAAGTTACAGAATATGTACGAGCATACCGAACGCAAGTTAGATTATGCGGCACGGCGCGGCGATTTGAAAGCCGTTGACCGTGCAATGAAAGAGCACCGCATATATGAATATGCGTTGCTATGTAAAAAGTCAAAAAAATATTAAAAGGAGATAAAAAATATGAATAACAATGGTGCAAAGAGTGTAGTGGCATTTCTTTTATGTGCGGCAATGCTTGTCGGCGGCGGCGCGGTCGGTTACGGTATGGCAACCGATTGGACATATGAAAAGGGCGTTCAGATTGAACAGCCTGACGAAACACCCGACGATGAAACGCCCGAAGATGAGGGCGGCATGCAGGTTAGCGAAGTTGAGGGAAACGGTGTATCTTTAATGAGCACACGTATATCACCCTCTGATTATTCAGCTTATGGCATATCGCCTATGGCTGAAAGTGCGCAGACGATAACGGCAACGGTTACGCCTTCAGACGCATTCAATCAGGAGCTTGATTGGTCTGTCGAGTGGGTAAACCCTTCTTCCACTTGGGCAAGCGGTAAATCGGTTTCAGACTATGTGACAGTAATACCCGAAAGCGACGGTGCTAGGAAAGCGACAGTCAGTTGTTTTCAGGCGTTTGGAGAACAGATACACGTTGTTGCTACAAGCCGTGATAATTCCGATGTTTCGGGCAAGGTGACGGTTGACTATCGTCAGTGTTATGTGGGTACAATGGCAAGCCTGCCGTTCGTGAATTCTGAATATTATGATTTGGGGTCGGTAGTTCTTAACCCTGGTCAGACAGAAAATGCGAATATGCCAAATAAGACGGGCACTTCAAATAACACTAATACTGTATATTCTCCTGCAAATCCGATAGTATATAACTCTTTGCTTAGCGATACATACACTATAGCTCTTGACGATAATCAGATATCGTTCACTTATTCGATTAAACTCAATCCTACGTTTTCGGCGGCATTGAAGTCTGCCTCTGGTAAATTCACTGACAGTAATATGGCAGTCAATTGGGTGACCGTAAATGAAACAAGCGGCAATCTGACTGCGGCAGTTGACGGTGTTTCGTCTGCTGAAAACGTCAATGTCCTTGAGTATTATTATAATCTCTGCAATCCTTTAAGAGCGGCGGTCGCTCCGTATGTTTATTACCTTACGTTAGATGCAGGTGATTTCATTCGTGCGGCTAAAAGCATATCCGATTATCATTTTCAGATAAAGGTTGTTGCGATATATGGTGGTCAGTCGTATGAAAGTATCGGTAACGTTAAGTTTGCAGCGGACAGTCTAAATATACCTGTTAACGGTATTAGCATGTCGGGAGGGCTTGTGTTTTAGTGTATTATTATGAAAAAAATGATTATTGCTTTTATCGTTGCGACGATTACGGTTGTTTGCGTTGTTACATTCAGCGGATGTAGTGTTGATGGTATAGGTTCTACCGTCGGTGGATGGTTTGAAAGCATAAAAAATACTGTCAGTGGCTGGGTAAATAGCTGGTTTGGAGGTAACGTCAAAGACATCATCTTTGACAAAGACATCATAATTTTCCCGTGAGGTTTTAGCTATGGTAAACAAATTGTACATTTTTACGCTTGCCATGGTATTTGCAATTATATTCGGCGTGACTTCTATGGCTACACCCCTTGGCGCATTTGCTGTAACGTCAGGTGTGCTGGAAGAACTTGAGGGCGACCCCTCATTCAATGCGGATGATTATCCGACTAAGGCATATGACTATGACCTATACGTTATCCAAGTGGGCGAGTCTGACAGCAGGCAGTTGTACATTTATTGTTATCAGCCTGCAAATAACAGTGTTGATTTGCAAGCTACGTCTGTGTCAATATCTTACGGGTTTTCAAAAGACGGCAAAGGTTTAAGCCCGTATAAGTATGCGCTTGAACTCGTTGATACGGAAGGTGTTTTTGATAAATATCGAGTGGCCGGCTTTGACGTTCCGAGTGATACAGAGCGTTATTATAACATAGTGGCTATTTACAGGGCATTTAATGCCGACGTTGATGACCCTATTGAAGGCGGCACGACTGACGAATTGGGCATAGGTGTTGGTCAGCAGTGGTGCGTAACTGATATAAACGGTAGTAAATCTTATGAAATGGCTACATTTAATTATGTTGATATAGACATTAAGCATAGTGGTTTTATCACGTTTAAAAACGGTTTTCAGTTGGGAACATTGTTTCGCCCTGATGAAATGTTGCAGGGATGGTATGTTGCATTCGACGTTGAAAATTATATTGTGGAGCATATCTATGACGCTGATATTGCTTTTGATGTGCGTACTAAGTCTGAAACGTGGGGAACTTCGGGAACTTCGAATGTAACCTATGGTGATTGGGAACCTAAGAAAATAACGCTTTTTGACACAGATACGTTAAGTTATAGCGGTGTCGGTCTTGGCGGTAAATCATATTCTTGGAATAGGATAATGTCCACCGATGATTACATAGCAACTGTCGACGCACAGGATATTGATTGGAATAAAACGAGTAAAGATAATGTAAAAAATAGTCAATGGGTATTTTCATTTTATGAAACCGATTACTCGGAAGATACGGGCTGGGGATATATAACGCATAAAGGCAGTGAAGTTTCTGGTATTACGATTTTACGTCTGCACTTTATGGACACTCGGCAAAAAATCTATGATTTAGGCGCAGTGTCCGATGTGGTAACACCCGATGATATTCCTGATGCTGAGGCAGGTGCCGATGACGGTATTCCCGATTGGGTAAAAGCGTTATTGACAGCCATTATAACGATTATTATAATTGTCGCTATTGTCATAATTCTTGCCGTTCTTGCGCCGTGGATATTGTCGGCAATAGGTAACATTTTGATTGCCGTTGTTGTATTTGTCGGTAAGGGGCTTTTGTGGCTTCTGAAAGGCTTGTGGTGGCTTATAAGTCGCCCGTTTGTTGCGTTTGGGAGTTTGTTCGATAAATAATGATAACGATAATATTTGCCCCGCCGCGAACGGGAAAGACGTGTTTTTTGACGCATATTGCGAATATGGCGGCATTTGACAAAGGGCGCAATATCGCTATGCGGCGGGAAATATTATTGAAAATGCAAAACGGCTTTGACGGGTTGCAGACAATTCCGAAGCATTGCGTATCTGCGAACTACGATATCGTAATGCACAAATTTGGGTATAGTCCCCGTCTTAGCCGCCGCATTAACCCCTTTCGGTTGGGGTATGCAAATGACTTTGTTGATACGCATTTTAATCTTCCTTATGAGTGCATTTGCATTACCGAGGCGCAAAAGTACCTTAATAGCCGTATGTCAATGTATTTCCCCGATTGGCAAAGTCGTTGGTATGAACAGCACGGGCATAATAATCTTGACATATGGCTTGACACTCAACGCCCTATGCTCATTGATGTCAATGTGCGTGAGCTTGCACAGTTCATCGAGATTATGAGCTTAGAGCTTAAATATGACGGCTATGGCAAGGTGCGCGGTCTGACTTGGAACATTCGTAAGATTGAAAACAGCTCCCTCTTTGACCGCTATATGCAGAGCGGCAAAAAGGACAAAGACTGCTACACGGAAGAGGTCGTCAAAGCCGATTATAACGTGTTTGCCTGCTACGACAGCCAAAACTGCAAACCTAAGTTTTATGACGGTCATTTGCATGATGATTTCGATTACATTCAGGCAGAGCCGAACGACGGTACGATTGACGGGTACATTAAATATCTGACCGAGTGCGATGACGAGTTGCCCGAAAACTTCTATATACGGAGGAAAGCAGCGTGATTAACTACAACAAAAACAAGCTCATAAATACCTGCCTTGGCAAGTACTATGAAACGTTTGCGCTCACGCTTGATACTGCCGACTTTGTGCCTGAGAAGTACAATAAAAAGATTTTGGCGTACATATTCAGGAACTTAAAACGGCAGTTCCGCAAAATTGACCGTGAGGACAGGTATTATCAGCGAGAATTGCGCAGAAAAGAAAAGGAAAAATTAAAGGTTAATCAGTCCGCCGCCGATGAGCATGCGGACGATAAACAGAGTTCATGTGAGGGCGTATCCCCTCATTGACAAAATAGCCGCTTAGGGTGGAAAAACTCTAAGCGGCATAATAATAAGAGGTGATTTATGACAAAGAAAAATAAACGTTTTCAGGGACATTTCCGCAAATTTAGGTTTGCAAAATTTACAGGACACCCACAGTATGTATATGACGAGGACGGCAATGATTACAAGGTGATTGGAATTACGGAAAGTTCTGTAACGAATGGCGTTGAAAATATTCCGCTTGACGTAAACCCTGAGCCTAACAGGGCTGATAAAGCTTACATACGACCTAAGCCTGATAGGGTTGATAAAGGCGTTCGTAATGTCAGATTGAAAGGGTGGCGTTTTGCCGCAAGTGATAAGCCAAAAGTTAAGAAGGTTATTGAGGACGAAGGTAGACGTAAAAAGAAAAAGCCCCGTAAATAATAGGGCATAAAAAAAGAAAGGTCGGGGAGCCGATAAATCGTTCATTCACCAACGTTCAAGCCTTACGGCGAACAATACACAACCTTTCTATCAACTATTATATTCATCTATACATAAAAGTCAATATATTTTTTACAACTTTCTAAAATTGAAAGTGTACTTTCAAAAAATAAGGGGTTTATTATGAAACAATTTACAGTCGATGAAAAATTGCGGTATAATTCTAATCTGAAAACGCCGTTTTCATATGGTTATCGGTTCGGGGTTAAGGCATACAGAGATTACCCGAAAGCCTCTAAAAAGCGAAAACGCGATATGATGAGCGACATTGACAGTAATAAATTGCTTGCCATAAAGGGCGATACTTCCCGTCAGAGCGTGCAGTACGCAAAAGGCTTTATGTGCGCCATGCGTGATTGTGCGGCAGAGCGAAAGGCTCGGCAAGGCAAATAATTCTTTTTTATCAGCTCCTACCCTGCAAGGGTGTTTTTTACGCACAGCGGTGATTAAATCAATTCAGAGGTAAAAATGAGTATCGCTAATCTTATTGAGGCAGACAATATCACGGGTTGTCCGTTCCCTTTTCTCGATGACACGCCGATGACATTTAAAATATATAATGACGGCAGGCATTTGGTAGCGACTTCGTGCAGACGTCCGGTCAAAAAGCCGCAGGATATGCCGGAACGCCGCAGGAAGTCGGACGATTTAACGCAAGAGCAGAAAGACCTTATATACAGGCGTGTTCTTCGTGATAAGAAAAAGGAACTTAAACGCCGTGTGTTTACCCCTGCCGCCGAAAAAATTGACATATCGTCAAATGTCGGCTTCGGGTATCCCCGTTCGGCTTTTGACATAATGTTCAGCGATTTGTTTTTGCAGGCGTATAACAAAGGTTTGCGCGACAGCAAAATTGAAAAGCCGATGTCTGACTATATCCGTTCGGGACTGTCAAAACTGTTTACTGAACGTGAGATTGAGGGCGAAAAAATAGATGAACTTGTAAAGCGCAAGTTCAATAATCTTTTACATCGTAAAAAGCGTTTCCGCCGCAAGGCTTACCTTAACAGGTGGAATTACTTTATTACGTTTACATACGATGATAATAAACACGATGAGGAAACATTTAGGCGCAAGCTTCGCCGTTGTCTTTCTAACCTGCATACTCGGCGCGGTTGGCGTTATATGGGCGTGTTTGAGCGTGCGCCCGAAACGGGGCGTTTACACTTCCACGGCTTATTGTACGCACCTGCTGGCGAGATGATAGGAACGCTGACCGAAAAGACAGATTACAGTACGGCGCAGGGGCGCATGCAGACGAGGCTTGAAAACAGCTTTTTTGAAAGAGCTTTCGGACGGAACGATTTTGAGGAAATAAGCGATATGCAATTAGAGTACGGAAATAATGTTGACTATATACTTAAATACATAGGCAAGACGAATGAGCGAATTGTTTACAGCAGGGGCATACCTACGGAAATTTGCAAGAAGTTGACGGCAAAAGATATCGTTACGGAGCTTAAAAACGACTTTGTTCAAAAGTTCATACTCTTTGACGATGTGATTGATTGGGAACGTGATATTGCACATATGCGTTATTCAAGGCAGATGTCAGTAATTGACCTGCTGTGTAACCCACGATTAGTGGGATAGTTTCGTTGTAAAACTTCATCGCTCAACACTTGCGCCTATGGCTTACATACGGCGCTTTTCGGTTTGCTCTGTAAGTGTTATTTTTGCCGTATACGGCAAATGTTTTAAAGCATTAACGGGGGCGCGAGGCTTGCCCGCGCCCCCGTTCTGCACGAAAACACCATAAAATAAGTCGGCAAGTAGGTCAGCACAACGCGCCACCTTGTCACGGCGGCGAACGCCGCCGCTCGTCTTATGACAAGGTGGCGCGTTGTGCTCTCTGTGTAAATTTTAACGGTAATCGGAACATAAATTTTACGGAAACTGACGGACAAAACGGACAAAGGACGGACTACGGACATGAAACGGAAAGGAACGAAAAATCTTACATATACGCAACGGCTACAATTAGAGGCGTTGTTGAAAGCAAACATACATAAACGGCAGATTGCAAAACAGTTGGGCGTGTGCCTTGCGACTGTGTACAATGAAATTAAACGAGGCGCATGCACGCAGAAAAAAATCAGTTATACGGACTATTGGGGCGAAAAGCATTATAAAATTGTGTCGGCGTACAGTCCTGAATTTGCCGAGGAAAAATATCGGCTCAATCAGACGTCGCACGGAGCACCTTTGAAAGTCGGCAACGATTATGAGTTTATCCGCTATGTTGAAAAGCGTGTTATCTGTGATAAGCTCTCCCCTGCGGCAGTCTGCGGCGAGATTAAACGCATTAAGCCATGTAAAACGATTGTAAGTAAGGCAACAATGTACCGCTATGTGGCGCAGGGGTTATTTATGGGCATACGCTCCGAGCATTTGCCCTGCGGTCAAAAACATAAACAGTACAAAAAGACGAGGGTAAAACGACCGCCGAGAGGAACGAGCATTGAACGCCGTCCGTCTGACATTGCCTTGCGTAATTCGTTCGGGCATTGGGAAATGGACTGCGTTGTTGGCAAGAAGTTAAGCCGCGATACGCTCCTTGTGTTCACCGAACGTTTAACGCGATATGAAATCATAATGCGCATGCCTAACCGTAAGACGGCTACCGTTGTGCATTATGTCAATAAACTTGAACGGCGGTTTGGCTCAAAGTTCCGAAAGGTCTTTAAGTCCATTACTGTTGATAACGGCTCGGAATTTTCAGACTTTGCAGGTCTTGAAAAGTCTATCTATGGTGGCAAGCGTACATCTGTTTATTACTGTCACCCGTACACCTCATGTGAACGTGGAAGTAATGAACGGTTAAACCGTGAAATACGTCGCCTGCTCCCGAAGGGTACGGACTTTACAAAGTACAGCGATAAACAAATACAGCGCGTGCAAGATTGGGTGAACGCTTACCCGCGCGAGATATTTGGGTTTGCCGCTTCTGCCGAACTGTTCACAAAACAGTTATCTGCTCTTTGATTGATTTTTTGAAAGTGCACTTTCAAAAATGTTTACAGCCGCTAAATGCGGCTTTTTGTCGTACAATAAAACGGGTGCCATCATCGAGGTTGTACCCGTTTTTTGTTGATAAGTCTTTCTCTGAAAGACTTATATTGCGCTAATTATAACGCAAGCTAAAAAATTTTTTTGAATTTCTAAAAAAATTCTATAAAATTACTTGACTTTTCAGCGCTCAGCGCGCGGCGAGCAGGTTGTTGACCGCAGAAGCCAGCGCCTTGTAAGAGCTCTTGATTATGTCGTCGTCGATGCCCGCGCCCCAGAAAGTTCTGCCGCCGCTCTCCACGCCGACATAGGAAATCGCCTTCGAGGTGGAGCCGTCGGTAAGGGCGTGCTGTTCATAGCCCGTGAGCACATAGTCTATGCCGAGGTAGAACTTTATCGCGTTGGAAACGGCGTCAAGCCTGCCGTTGCCGTTAGCCTCCACCACGTCTCTCCTGCCCTGCCTGAGGAAGGTGACGGCGGCGTCTATGCCGTCAACCTGGCGGAAGTGACATTCGGGAATGTCGAAATATGCCCTCGAGTTGATGTAATTATCGATGAATACGCCGTATACCTCCGACGGCTTGAGCTCCTTGTGCGCCCTGTCGGAGACAGCCTTAGTCTTATACCCCATATCCTCCTTCATCTTGGCGGGCATCTCAATGCCGTAGTTGGACATCATTATATAGCCCACGCCGCCCTTGCCGCTCTGCGAATTGATGCGGATGACGTCGCTCTCGTACTCCCTGCCGACGTCGACGGGGTCGATTGGTATATACGGCACGTTCCACATGGAGAGATTGTGCTTTTTGCGATATGACATACCCTTTGCGATTGCGTCCTGATGAGAGCCGGAGAACGCGGCGAACACAAGCTCGCCCGCGTAGGGCTGGCGGGGGCTTACGGGCATAGACGTGAACTCCTTGTAGAGCGCGACGACCCTGGGCATATCCGAAAAGTCAAGCTTAGGGTCGACGCCCTGCGAGTACATATTCCCCGCGAGCGTTACAATGTCGCAGTTTCCCGTCCTTTCACCGTTGCCGAAGAGCGTGCCCTCTATCCTGTCGGCGCCCGCAAGCAGTCCGAATTCCGCCGCGGCGACGCCCTCCCCCCTGTCGTTGTGGGGGTGAAGGGAGATTATGACCCCCTCCCTGTATTTTATGTGCTTTGCAATGTATTCGACCTGCTGCGCGTATACGTGCGGCATTGCGTTTTCGACGGTGGCGGGCAGGTTGATTATCGCCTTTCTGTCCGCTTTCGGCTGCCATACGTCGAGCACGGCGTTGACGACTTCGAGCGCGTATTCGGGCTCCGTACCCGTAAAGGATTCGGGCGAGTACTCGAAGCGGTAGTCCGCGCCGTCCTCGTCGGCGAGCTTCTTGAGGAGCTTTGCGCCGTCGGTGGCAATCTTCTTAATCTCTTCCCTGTCCTTGCCGAACACCTGCTCGCGCTGGGCGACGGAGGTGGAATTGTAGACGTGCACTATGACGTTTTTTGCGCCCCTTACCGCGGCAAAGGTCTTTTTGATTATATTCTCCCTCGCCTGCGTGAGTACCTGAATGGTCACGTCGTCGGGAATGAGGTTATCGTCTATGAGCTTGCGCAGGAAGTTATATTCAGTCTCGCTCGCCGCGGGAAAACCGACCTCTATTTCCTTGAAGCCGAGTTCGGTGAGGAACTTGAAAAATCTCACCTTGGTTTCCAGCGACATAGGCTCTATCAGGCTCTGATTGCCGTCCCTCAAGTCGACGGAGCACCAGACGGGCGCGCGCTCCACCGCGTCTTTTTCCGCCCAGTCCATACACCTTTCGGGAGGAAGATAGTACTGTTTTGAATACTTGTTGTTGTTAAGCATAATTCTCCTTACAGCGTCTTTATACTGACATATAAAAACAGGCACGATAATCTCTTAAAGAGACGCCGTGCCCTGCGTGGTACCACTCTTCTTTACGGAATAAATCCGCCTTACGGCTGCCAAACACAGCCCGTCACCTTTACGGCTGACAACCCGTACGCGCTTACTGAAAAACTTTCGGCGCGTCTGCTCCGCGGCGAGTTCGCCCCGCCCCTTCGGCTGTCTTGCACCTGACGACAGCTCTCTGAACCAGAGGACGCGGTTACTTTTCCGCTTCGACGCATTATAAATATTGAATTTTATACATAATAACACACGCCCGACAAAAAATCAAGTATTTTTTTGCAGAGCATATTTTTTCCTTAAGCAGGGCGTTGCAATAAAGAACCCGACGGCTATGAACATACTTATTGACCAGCCTATCGCCCACGCCCAGCAGACGCCTGCAAAGCCCATACCCGCGTCGACGAGGATATAGACGAACACCACCCTCAGAATGAGGTCGGTGAATGTGGAAATGGTAAAACCGAGGTTGCCGCCGCACCCCCTTACCGCGCCGTCGGAGACTATCTTGACGCAGACGGCGGGCAGGAACGCCGCAACTATCTGCAGGAAGAGTATGGAACACTCTATCGCCTCTTCAGTGGGATTGTCGATGAATGCCATAGTGAGCGGCAGAGGTATTATCTCGCACAGTGCAAGGAAGATGAGGCTGGTTATCATCGCATAGACGAGCACAGCGAAATAGCCGACCTTGATGCGCTTATACTCCCCCGCCGCCTTGTTCTGCGAACAGAAGTTGGCAAGTCCGCCCGTCATCGTGCCGACGCCGACGTTGGCTATCTGCACGAGCTTGAAAGCCGTAGTGAAGCCGGCAGCCGCGTCGTAACTTATCATATTTATCTTCTTCTGCACGAAGAGGTTGCCGACGGATACAAAGCTGTTCTGGAGTATTATGGGAATTGAGGTTATTACAAGGTCGCGGCAGATGTATTTGTTGAACATCTTTGCGCCGTCGCCGCCAACTTCCCTGAGCTTTCTTACGAGCACTATTAGCGTAAGCACGCACGCCGCCGCCTGCGAGATGAGCGTCGCCCACGCCGCACCCGCCACGTCCCAGTGGAACGCGCAGACAAACAGAAAGTCCAGCCCGACGTTTACCACCGAGGAGAATACGAGGAACAAAAAGGGCGATTTGCTGTCGCCGAGCGCTGAACATATGCCGCAGCCGACGTTGTAGAGGAACACAAAGGGCATTGACAGCACGTATATGTTGAGATATGCGAGGCTGTTGTCCATTATAAACCCTTCGTCCACGTCGAGCGCGTGCATTGAAGGCTTTGCAAGCGCGAAGCCGAAAATCATTACGACGGCGCACAGCACGGCGAAGGATATCAGCGAGGTATTTACCGTCTCCCTCACCTTCTGACTGTTCTTCGCGCCGAAATAGCGCGAAACTATTACCGAACAGCCGCCGTTGCAGCCCAGCGCGAACGCCAGGAGTATGTTGACGATTATCGTCGCCTCTCCGACGGCGGTGAGCGCATTCTGCCCATCCGCGGCGAAGTTGCCGACGATTATCAGGTCGACAAGCGAATATGCCTGCTGAACCATCGCGCTGCCGAGAAGGGGCAGCGAATACAGAAGCAATACCTTCCAGACATTGCCCTTAGTTAAATCGATTGTCTTTCCCTTTGTCTTTTCCTTCATTTCCGTTCCCCGACGCGCGAAAAAGCGCGCGAAACCGCCTTTGTGCGCCTGACTATAATCTTCGGTACACCATTATAACACCAAAACCGCCGAATTATATCGGCGGTTTCAAATTATCGGAAATGTTTATTTGTCACAAGATATTTGTTAAATAAGTAAATGAGTTGCCTATCAGTCCTTGACGTGTTCCGCGTCGTGCTGGCGGGGAAGCGAATAGAGGTCAAACTCCTCGTCTATGTCAAAGTCGCTGTCGTCGTCAAACGTTGCGAGTTTGGAGACGGAAACTTCGTATGCCGTCATAGTGACGAAAGTATCGTCGAGCTGTTTTTTCTGGTACTCCCGCGACTGAATTCTGCCCGACAGCGCAACTTTGTCGCCTACCTGAAGATTTCTTACGAAGCGCGCGTTCCTCCCCCACGCGATCGTGGGGATATAGTCGCTCTTGTTGTAGGAGCGGTTTACGGCAATGAGCAGGTCGGCAATCTCCCTGTTGAAAGGCGTAGTCCTGTACACGGGCGGCTTGCAGATATAGCCCGACAGCACAATCGAATTGGGATTTTTGCAGGGATGACTTGCCAGCACTTCCCTGACGAACACCGTAAGCATAAGGCGGGATTTGCCGTTTTCAAGCTTGTTGTAGGAGCGGAACTGTCCGAGTGCGCACAGCTCGTCGCCCTTCTTCATTCCTTCGCCCATCAGTCTTTCCGAAACGGTTACGGGCAAAAGATCGGTCTGCCCCGACAATCTGGAGACCTCTACGAAAAATTCGTAGAAGCCCTCACCGAAAACTTCGTGCGAGAATACGGCGTCGGAGACTATTCTTCCGCAGATGTAGACCCTGTTGTTCTTTTCAGTCGTGTAGTTCATTGTTTTCACCTCTTTTTTTGTATGTCATATTTGTCAACTGAGCGGCACTTGCCTGCCCTGGACATTTATTGTATAGTTTTCACGATAGATGAGCTCGCCTATGGGCACGAATTTATAGCCCCTGTTCTTGAGCGTATCTATTATGATCGGCACGGCTTCCGCCGTGTGAAGTCCGTTGTTGTGCATAAGTATTATTGAGCCGTTTTTTACGCCATTTATTACGCGCACGGCTATGTCCGTTGCCGAGAGATCTTTCCAGTCGAGCGAGTCGACGTCCCACTGAATGGAATAGTATCCCTCCTCCGCGGCAGTAGAGATGAGCTCGTCGTCATAGTCGCCGTACGGAGGACGGAAGAGCTCCACTTTTTTGCCCGTAAGCTCCTCTATCGCCTCCGACGAGGTGGAAAGTTCGAGGCGTATTTCCTCGCCGTTCTGCTTGGACATATAGGAGTGCGTCGCGGAGTGGGTGCCTATCTCGTGCCCCGCCCCGTCAATCTTCCTGACGTATTCGGGGTACTTTTCCGTCCAGAACTCGACCATAAACCACGTCGCCTTAACATCGCCCACTCTCAGCGCGTTGAGTATTGCGTCGGTATGCTCTACGCCCCACGCGCAGTCGAAGGAGATGGCGACAACCTTTTCCTCCCTTTCTACGGAGTAGATGGGAAGGCGACCAGGCACGCCGCCGTACCATACGGCATATGCGCCGGAATAGTATGCCGAAAGCGAAAGGGCGGTTATTACCACCGCCGTTATGAAGCACAATATGACGCTTTTAAATCTGATTATTACAGCCAAGAGCTTCTCCCATTTTAGCAATGCGATAATGCGGAAAAAATTACCGTTTTGCCGTTTTTTGTGTTTTTTTGCCGAAAGCGCCGTGACCTTACGGCGGCGCTCTTTAGTTATAGTCTATTAACCTCGCCGCCCGATTAGAACGAAAAACGGCGCAAAAACTCAGCCGCCGACGAGTTGTCCTGACAGGATAATAAAGAATTTGCAAAATAACGCAGATATCGTTTGCGTTTTTTACAGAAATTGTACTATTATATGAATAAGGTTTTACAAACTTGTGATACCCTGATCTTCAAGGAGAAACATTTATGCCCGCAGCTTATGCGCACTTCCGCCTGGCAAGGCAGATTATTTTGCAACTTCCGGAACGCCTGAAAGAGCTTACCTCAAGCTACCCCGACCTCTTCTTTGCGGGGGCGCAGGGACCCGACCTATTGTTCTTTTACAAGCCGCTTAAGTTCAACGGCGTGAACAAGGTGGGCTATGACCTGCACGAGGAGAGCGGCAAGCTGTTCTTCGGAAACGCGCTCAAAATCATAACCCAAAATCGGAAAAGGGCAGATTTTAAGGCATACGCCCTGGGACTTTTATGCCACTATGCGCTGGACAAGGCGTGCCACGGCTACATTGAAAACAAGATTGCCGTGTCAAACGTAAGCCATTCGGCGATTGAAAAGGAATTCGACAAATACCTGATGAGAATTGACGGCATTGAACCGTTCAGGTACGACCTTTCGTGCGGAATAAAAAAAGACGCCGCCGACGCGGCGGCAATAACGCCTTTCTTCAACGATATGAGGGACTATTTCAAGATCATATCCGTTGAGGAAGTTCTGGACGCACTGGGCGGGTTTATCACCTACAACAAACTGATGCTGGGCAGGACGAGAATAGGAAGAGCGGCAATCTTTGCCGCGCTGAAACTTGCGGGAAAATATGAGGATATGCGCGATATGTTTTACTCCCGAAAGGACATTGCGGCGTGCGAGGACAGCAATATGCGCCTTTTAAAGCTGTTTGAAAGGGCAAAGGGCGACTTTTATGCGCTTGCGGATGAATTTTTCGCCCGCGCGGAGGACGGCGCGCCCCCGGGCGACAGCTTTGCGCCGACGTTCGGTCCGTGCGACGGCTGGCAGGATATCCCCGTACTGAGCACTAAAGAGGAAAGAGAATATGAAATTTAAACTTACTGACAGCGAAAAGAAATGGGTGTGGTATGACGTCGGAAACTCTGCGTTTACCCTGCTGGTGTGCACTATAATACCCATATACTTCAACACTCTTGCCGAAAATGCAGGCATTTCGGAGACGGACTATCTTGCATACTTCGGCTATGCAACGAGCGCCTCTACCCTGCTGGTAGCGCTGCTCGGTCCCGCGCTGGGCACGCTTTCGGACATAGGCGGACTGAAAAAAAAGATTTTTTCGGTTATGGTGCTGGTCGGAGCGGCAGGTTGCATAGTGTTGAGCTTTATAAGCTCGTGGCTGTGGTTTCTGCTGCTCTTCGTCATCGCCAAGTCGGCATACTCTGTCAGTCTTGTAATCTACGACAGTATGCTCGGCGACGTAACCTCTCCGGAGAGAGTGGACGAAGTCTCCTCCTACGGGTACGGGCTGGGATATATCGGCAGTTGCCTTCCATTCGTGCTGTCGCTCATACCTGTAATACTCGCTATGCAGGGTATGCTGGCGCAGGAAATCGCTATGCCGATAGCCTTTATAATCGTAGCCGTATGGTGGGTTGGCTTTTCGGTGCCGCTGTGGAAGGACTACAGACAGATACACTTTGTAGACAGTGCCTCTCACCCCGTAAAGACGGGCGCGAAAAACCTTGCGAAGGTGTTCAGAGAACTGTGGCGCGATAAGAAGATACTCTTCTTCCTCATCGCATTCTTCTGCTACATAGACGGCGTATATACCATAATAGATATGGCGACGGCGTACGGACAGTCGCTGGGACTGGATACGACTATGCTGCTCGTCGCCCTGCTCGTAACGCAGATTGTCGCCTTCCCCTCCGCCATACTTCTGGGAAAGCTTTCGAGAAGCGTTAAGATAGAGATTATCATAGGCGTATGCATTGCGGCATACCTCGGCATAAGCGTATATGCAATATTCCTCGACGAGCTGTACGAATTCTGGATACTTGCGGTTTGTGTGGGGCTTTTCCAGGGCACAATTCAGGCGCTCTCCCGCTCGTATTATGCCAAGATTATCCCCCTTGAGAAGTCGGGCGAATACTTCGGCGTATACGATATATTCGGCAAGGGCGCGGCGTTTACGGGAACGCTGCTCGTTTCAGTCGTAACGCAGGCAACAAATAACCAGAACTACGGCGTAGGCTCGCTTGCCGTGATGTTTGCGCTTGGCATAGCGTTCTTTATCCTCGCCGTGCGCTGCAAGGACAGCACCGAAAAGCGCAACGCGTTGTCGCCCTGCCCCGCCGCGGAGATTGCCGCAGCCTCCGGCGAGGTCAGCGAGGAGTGACGGCGCAGCAACACTGCAAAATAAGGCAGCCCCTGGCGGAAAAGATTTTCCGCCAGGGGCTGCTTTTTAAGTATTACGACAATATAGATTTGTTGAGAATTCTGGACGGACGCTCGGACGTTGCGGGCTTTTCAGGGGCTCGGGCGAGGCGCGGTTTAGGGAAAGTCGCTCGGGCGTTGCGGGCTTTTCCGGCAAGCTGACGAAAGGGCGCGCGCAATTGGCGCGACTTAACTGAAACGGACAAAAAATTGCGGCGGGGCTTTTTGAAAGAGCCCCGCCTCCATACTTAATATTTACCTTATGAAATTTGTCCTCGCCTTTTTGACTATGACGGGGCGTTCGAGCTCGGTGCCCTTTGCCTTTTCGAGCAGCTTTAAAATCCACGCCATATTCGAGCCTATCGCCTTCATAACGGTTACGCCCTCTTCGTCAAGCATTGCCTGTTCGCCGTTGCTGCCGAATACCATATTCCAATATGTAGAGGGAACCTGTATCATACTGCTTATCTGCATATATTTATTGAGGACGTCGTAGGAAGCCGTGGTGCCCGCGCGCCTTGCGACTACGACCGATGCGCCCGGCTTGAACTTCATAAACCGTCCGTAGGAGTAGAACAACCTGTCCATAAGCGCTATCATTGCGCCCGCGGGCGAGGCATAGTGTACGGGCGCGCCGAAGATATAGCCGTCCGCCTCCTTCACCTTTTCGCCTATGGCGTTCACGGGGTCGTCGTCGAACACGCATTTGCCGTTCTTCTGGCAATTTCCGCAGCCCATACAGGTATGTACAGCCGCCGTGCCGACGGAGATTATCTCGCTTTCGACGCCCTGCGCCTTTAACTCTTCGGCTATGACGCTGAGCGCGGCATATGTAGTGCCTTGCGCGTGCGATGAGCCGTTTATCATCAGAACTTTCATAATTTTACCCCTTAAAGACTTTTTAATTTTGCCTCTATGAGCGGAATATACTTGAGCTCGTACCCCGCCGAATTGGGGTGGGTGCAGTCGCCCTTGCCCCAGCCGTAGCTGTCGAACGTAAATGCGTCGCGGTGGACGGGGATAAAGGTGTTCATACCGCTCTCCGAATAGAGGTCGACGTATGCTACGCCCCACTTTCTGCAGATTTCAAGCGCCCTTTCGCCGTAGAGCTTTTGCAGCGCGTCGTCCCGCCTGCCCATATTGTGGGGGCGAACAAACAGTATCTTAGCCGTGGGGAAGTGCGTCATAAACGCACAGACGACCTCCTCGAAACAGCGCGAAAAGCTCATCTCTTCGGTGACGTTGAAGATATCGAAACCCGAATAGCCCGCTGTCATTTCGCCGAGCGGCACGTCCGGAAGGGTGTTTCCCTCGGAGATGTTGCAGTCGTTGGTAAAGCCGTCAAATACTATGTAATCGGGCTGTTCGCCGTTTTCAATTGCCCGACGCACCTGCTCTGCAAGCCAGCTCTTGCCCCTGTTGTATCCCACCCTCGCGCCGCCTACGGCATACTTTTCAAAGGTTATGCCGAGATGATCTGAGAGATATTCTCCGACGCCCTTTCCTCCGTTGCCGGAGCCGTACATTATGCTGTCGCCGAAGATGAGAAGTTTTTTATCCGAATAGTCCATTTTTCTACACTTTGTAAAGGAAACGGTGGCAGTTTTCGCACTCTACCACTCTGCCCGCCGAAACGACTTCCTTATCGGCGAGCGACAGCTCCATTCCGCACTTGGAACACCTGTCTGACTTTATCTCGCAAAGTATGGGGAAGATTCTCTCCGCGCGCTTTGCCTTGTATTTTTTGAGCACCGCCTCGTCGATGTCCTTTGCTATGCTTTCAAGCTCCGCCGTTACCTTTGCCGCGGCATCCTGGCGGGTCTTTTTGTATTCCTGATATGCGTTCTTGAGTTCGGGATACTGCTTTTGCGCGGCAAGCACCTTCTTCTTGAGGGCGAGATATTCTTCCTGCGTCTCCTTGGCGATGGCTATGAGATTGTTGACCTCGCCTTTGAGCGACTTTAAACTGTCGGTGAGCTGCTGTGCGCTGCGCTGATAGAAGGATATGTCCGCGCCGCCCGCAACGAGTTCGTCAATGTGCTCGTAGTCCTTGAGCGTTTCGGCAATCTCTTCATACTTGCCCGTAAGCCTTTCAAAGAGCGCGGCGAGTTCCTGCGACTTGCCCTCGAGCTGGTCGAGCTTTTCCGAAGCCTTTTTGAGGAAGTTCTGCGTCTGGAGATACTTCTTCCTCTCCTCGGAGTTGGCAATTTCCTCCTCCATTGCTAAAAGTTCGCTGTCCTTCTTCTGGTAGTTCAAAAGCTGTGTAATCTGTGACATCTTATACTCCTTATGTCACGCAAGCCCTTCGTCGTAGTAGAACGACGACGGCGCACGCAACTGTCTTTTTACCTTTTCATATATACGGTTAAAACCGTATGCCTCCGCACTGTAATGCGTGAGCTCTATTACCGCTATGCCGCACTCGGTGAGTTCGGCAATTTCGTGGTGCTTCAGATCCGAAGAGACGAACGCGCTTACGCGCTGTGCCTTTGCAAAGGCCATAGCCGCGCCGTCGCAACCCGCCCCGCAGAAAGAAGCCACACTGTCTATTATTTTGTTGCCGTCCCCGAACGCAACCGCGCGGCGCGTTCTGAACGTCCTTTCAATATTCTTCAAGAAGTCCTTTACGGCGAGCGGCTCTACGCTGTATGCCCTACCGTATGCGCCGCCCTCCACGGTGGCGAGAACGGCGCACTGTCTGCCGCCCAGCCCCTCCATAAGGAAATAATCTATTCCCTCCGGCGCGGCGTCGAAGTTGAGGTGCATAGAGATAACCGAAATGCCCCTCTTCATACACTCCGCAATTGCCGCCGCCTTGCCGTCCGAAAGGGTGTCGAGGCGGCTTATTCCGCCGTAGATTGCGGGGTGGTGAGTGACTATGAGATTATAGCCCAGCTCTGCCGCTTCCTTTACGGCGTTTTTGGAAAAGTCGAGCGAAAAGAGACAGCCCGTGACCTCCTCGCCCATATCTATTATTATTCCGCTGTTGTCGTAGAGCTTATACTTTGAACAGAAGTCGTCCGAAAGCTTTACGGGCGCGACTTCCGCCTCAAGTATGCCGAGAATGTCCTGCGGCTTCATATGTATCCATTGCCTCCTTCAAAAGCTCCGCCTGCCGTCTGAGAGAGGAACATTCGGCACCCTCTGCACAGCCGTCAAGATAGCTAAGTTTCTTATTCAGTTCGGTACGGGCAAAGTCGAAGAACGCGGGGTTTTTGAGGCTGTCTTTGCCGAACTCGTATTCAAGTTCGCCATATCCCTCCGTACCGCCCGTCCTTTCGCCCTTGATGACGAAATAGTACTTGCCGTCCCTGAAGATGTCGTCGCGGACAATCTTTGCGCCGCGCTCTATGAGATACCTTCTTAAAAGGGGGGCGTTTTTCATAGGCTGAAAGACAAATCTTTTCGGAATGAATGATGAGGAGAGTATCTTAATTATTTCCTCCCCGCCCATTCCCGCAATGAGCACCTGGTCGGTATCTTCGTCTATTTGCTTCAGTCCGTCGCAGCACACCGGCTTTACCCTGCCTTCCGCAATGCTGACAGAAAGCAGTTTCTCCGCTTTGGAAAGGCTCTTGGCGCTGATGTCGGCGATTACCGCTCTTCGGCACAGCCCGTTTTGCAGCGCGTATTGTGTACAATAGCCGTGGTCGCAGCCGACGTCGGCAAACGTATCGCACCTGTCGAGGAAGGCGCACAGCGCCTCTATCCTGCCCATATCAGGTGTCGAGGAAGTCCTTTAAATGCTTGGAACGCGAAGGGTGGCGCAGCTTTCTCAACGCCTTTGCCTCTATCTGGCGTATGCGCTCCCTCGTAACGTTGAATTCTTTGCCGACCTCTTCGAGAGTTCTGGGTCTGCCGTCGTCGACGCCGTAGCGCAGCCTCAATACCTTTTCCTCTCTGGGGGTAAGGCTGTTGAGCACGGAGAGCAGGGTCTCCTTGAGCATCGTCGTCGAGACGCTGTCCGAAGGGGTTATTGCCCTGTCGTCCTCTATGAAGTCGCCGAGGTGGGAATCCTCCTCTTCGCCGATAGGCGTTTCAAGCGAGACGGGATCCTGCGCAATCTTCTGGATTTCCCTTACCCTGTCCTCCGAAATGCCCATTTCCCTGGCTATTTCCTGGGGGGTGGGCTCTCTGCCGAGCGTCTGGAGGAGTATCCTTGAAACCCTTGTCAGTTTGTTTATCGTTTCGACCATATGCACGGGTATTCTTATGGTGCGCGCCTGGTCTGCAATCGCCCTGGTTATTGCCTGCCTTATCCACCACGTGGCGTAAGTCGAGAACTTGAACCCCTTCTGATAGTCGAACTTTTCAACCGCCTTCATAAGTCCGAGGTTGCCCTCCTGAATGAGGTCCAGAAAGAGCATACCCCTGCCGACATACCTCTTGGCTATGGAGACGACGAGCCTTAAGTTTGCCTCCGAAAGCTCCTTCTTTGCCTCCTCGTCGCCCTCCTGCATTCTCCTTGCGAGATAGATTTCGTCCTCGGCTGAAAGGAGGGGCACTTTGCCGATATCCTTTAAGTACATCTTGACTGGGTCGTCCAGCCCGATGTCAGAGAGAGCCTGTTCATATAGCTCCTTGTCCCTCTCCGCCTCGTCTATAATCTGTATTCCCGCATCGGCTATCGACTTGTAAACGAAGTCCATCTGCGTAGGCGTCGTTTCATACTTTTCCATAACGTCGCAAAGGGCGTTGGTCGTTATCGCACCTTTGGATGAATAGGTGTCGATAATCTGCTTTAACACTTCGTTGAGTTTCTGTTCGGATAAGTTCATCATTTTACTCCGTTTTTGATTTTCTGCTTTTGTCTTGTCAGTTCGACTATATATTCGCCAATCCTCGCGCGTTCGGCGAGGTCGGCACATTCGTCCAGTTTTTTGGTCTGCTCCCTTATCTTTATGTCGACGGCGTGCTCTTTTAGCTTTGTCACGCAGTCGATGAAGTACTTCCGGGAAACTTCGCCCGAAAATCCCGCACCCTCCGAATAGTCGAGTATGTAGGAGAGCTCGTCATACTCCGGCGTGTTCTCGTCGAAAAATTCAAAGAGTTCGCTGAGGCGAATGGGCTCGTCCATCAGTTTTTTGGAGCGGACGTACCGCGCAATTATGTCGTGCACGGGGTCGGTGAACTCTATCTCGGAGATGTCCGCGTCCGCAGCATAGTCCGCGCCGAAGAGAAAGCTCGAAACGACAAAGCGGGAGGCAAGTTTGATAGCGTCGGCATTGTCCGTGCGCGCCGAGGGCTGTTCTGCGGTCTTTGCCGCCTTTTCCCGCGGCTGGTTTTCAAGGTCGCGGCGAAGCGCCTCGAACGAGATGCCGCTCATCGCCCTGAGTTTTTTTAAAAGCTCTTCCTTTTCGGCGTTGCTCTCCGCCGTGTTTATTACCTTTATCGCCTCGGAGACGAACTTGCGCTTGTCCTCCGTGCGGGTGAGGTCGAAGTCCTTTTTCAAGACGTCGAGCTTGTAGTCTATTAAGGGCATTGCGCTGTCGAGACAGCCCTGATATGCCTCGTTGCCCAGCTTTTTTATGACGTCGTCGGGGTCGAGCCCTTCGGGTAGGGGGACGACCCTTACGTTAAGTCCCTCTTCCTTCAATATGTCCAGCCCCCTCAGGTTTGCCTTCTGCCCCGCGGCGTCGCCGTCGTAGCTTATGAGCACGGTGTCGGTATAGCGCCTGATCAGCCGTGCCTGGTCCTGCGTGAGCGAAGTGCCCATACTTGCGACTACGTTTTTAAAGCCCGCCTGATAGAGCGAAATTGTGTCCATATATCCCTCTACCATTATGACTTCCTTAATAGTCTGCGCGCGTTTGAGCTTTTTTAAAAGGTTTATGTTGTATAAATTCTTGCGCTTGGTGAACACTATCGTATCGCGCGTGTTGACGTACTTTGCGAAGTTGGTCTTTTTGAGCACCCTGCCGCCGAAGCCTATTACCTCGTCATACGAATTGATTATGGGGTAGATAAGCCTGCCGCCCTGCGCATCGGTAAGTCTGCCGTCCGCCTCGTTCACGGCGCCGCTGTCCAGAATATCCTGTTTGGAATAGCCCTTTGCAAGGAGATAGCGCGGCAGGTCGGTATAGTTGAGGCTTGCGCCCAGCCCGAACGCCCTGACGATGTTTGCGGGAATTCTGCGGCTTAAGATGTACTCTATATGCGCATCCGCCTTGCCGGAATTGAGGTTGTCGAGGTAAAAGTGCGCGCAGTCGTTGAGTATCTTCAGCACGGTGTCCTTCTTGCGCTTGAGTTCCGCCGTTCTGCCGTTGTCGTTCTCCTGCCTGGGCATAGGTATTTTAGCCCTCTCCGCAAGCATCTTTACGCCGTCAATGAAGTCGACGGACTCCATCTCGCAGACGAACTTTATTACGTCGCCGGACGCGCCGCAGCCGAAGCAGTGATAGTATTGATTTGCCTCGTTTATGGCAAAAGACGGCGTCTTTTCGTGGTGGAAAGGACAGCACGCCCAATAGCTTGCTCCCCTCTTTTCAAGCGAGATATAGCTCTCCGCCACCTCGACTATATTTACTTTTTCCTTTAAGTTCCTCAAGAACTCCTGATCGACACCGCTCATCTCTATAAGTTATGGATATACCCCGAAAGTCGGGGCGAAAAAATTTTTCAGTTGATTTCGTCGCCGAACGACCAGCCGCGCGGCACGAAGATTTTGTTGAATACGTAGACGGCGTACCTGTCCGTCATAGAGGATATGTAATCGCAAACCGCCTCGTCGAGGCTGAACCGCTCTGCAAGTCTTAAGAAATTTTCGGGCAGCGTTTCGGGATAGCGCGAAAAGTAGTCGTACATTGCCGAAATCATACGCTCTGCCTTTTCCTCTTCGCCCATCGCGTACTTAGTGCGATAGACGCGCTCGAACATAAATTCGCGCAGAGCATCGCTCGCCTCCCGCACGTCGTCCTCCATTCTGACATACGGCTTGCCTTCGCTTGCGCGAAAGACCGAGGTTATAGCCGTGTTTATCCTCTCCCTCGACGTCGAACCGAGCACTTTTACTATGTCATTCGGCACGTCGTCTGCCGTGAGAACGCCGGCGCGTATGGCGTCGTTCAAATCGTGATTTATGTATGCCACCCTGTCGGCTATGCAGACGCACTTGCCCTCCAGCGTGCAGGGCTTTGCCGGGTCGGTAAAGCTGTTGTGGTTGAGTATGCCGTCGCGCACCTCGAAGGTGAGATTGAGCCCCCTGCCGTCCTTCTCGAGGACGTCGACCACCCTTACGGACTGTTCGTTGTGCCTGAAGCCCTTGGGGGAGAGCTTGTTGAGTATGCGCTCGCCGCTGTGCCCGAAAGGAGTATGACCCAGATCGTGACCGAGCGCTATCGCCTCCGCTAAATCTTCATTCAGAGACAGGGCGCGCGCAAGAGAGCGCGAAATCTGCGAAACGTCGAGGGTGTGGGTGAGCCGCGTGACGTAGTGGTCGCCTTCGGGGGAAAAGAACACCTGCGTCTTGTTCTTGAGGCGCACGAATGCCTTGGAATAGATTATTCTGTCCCTGTCGCGCTGATATTCCGTGCGCATAGGGCAGGGCTCTTCCTCCCTCTGTCTGCCTCGCGTATCTTCCGAAAGTGCGGCATAGGGGGAAAGGAACGCCTGCTCGAACGCATACCTCTTTTCCCTTATCGACTTAAAATTACCCATTTTTCAATCTATATATACGAAAAAATTTGCCGTTTTCCTCTTTTTTCATTCAAATTTTTTATTTGGCGAAGCCGCCGCCGACGGACAGAACTTCGCCCGTGACGTAGCTGTTTTCGGCAAGGTACAGGCACGCCTTTGCGACGTCCTCGCCCGTGCCCAGTCTGCCAAGCGGTATCTGCGAGATGAGATCCTCCATCTCCACGTCGGAGAGGTGACTGTTCATCTCCGTGTCGATGACGCCGGGAGAAACGCAGTTTACGCGCACGAACGATGGCGCGAGTTCCTTTGCGAGCGCCCTGGTGAAGGCGATAAGCGCGCCTTTTGAAGCGGAATACGCCACCTCGCAGCTCGCCCCGACTTCGCCCCAGACAGAGGCTATGTTTATTATCGAGCCGCCGCCGTTGCAAATCATATTGTCGGCAACTTCCCTGCTGCAGAGAAACGCGCCGCCGACGTTTACCGCCATTATTCGCCTGAAGTCCTCGTCCGAGGTATCCTGAATGACGCGGATTAGCGATATGCCCGCGTTGTTTACGAGCACGTCGATTTTGCCGTATATGCGGAACACTTCCTTGAACATATCCTTTACCTGCGCTTCATCCGATACGTCGGCGCGCATAAGCACGGGACAATAGCCCTGTTCGTTGAATTCCTCCTGGGCGGCGAGCGCCGCCTCTTCGTCGCGGCAGTAGTTGAGTATGACCTCATATCCCTGCTGCAGAAATTCCTGGGCGATTGCCCTGCCTATTCCCCTTGTTCCGCCCGTAATAAGTACGGTTTTCATAAAATAACTCCTAAAATACAGTTTCGTGAATTTTGTTTGCTAAGATGCGCAAACAAAATTGCCCGATTTGAGGGCGCCGCCCTCTTGACATATTATGCTGCGGCACACGATTATTAGAAAATATGTCAATTCACCTGCTCAGGTTGCGGTAGCAACAAATGTAGACGAGCGACGCATTTCATAGGACAGTGGACACCCACTGTCCGTGCGGCGCGGAGAGACCGCGACCTGCCGAGCGTCAGCGTGAGGCGTCGCGGAGCCGACCAAGGAAACCCTGCTTGCGCCGTTGAGTTGTTTTCGTAAATTTGTTTTCCGGTGACGAAAACAAATTTGACGATCTTGAGCGGCTCTGCCGCTCTTGCCGCGACGTTTAAGTGCTCTCAATTATGAGAAGTCGCGGCAATTCACACCGCTGCCCGCCCGACGAAGTCGGTCGCACGGAGTGTCAGCGTAGTAGGTTGCGGTAGCAACAAATGTAGACGGGCGACGCATTTCATAGGACAGTGGACACCCACTGTCCGTGCGGCGCGGAGAGACCGCGACCTGCCGAGCGTCAGCGTGAGGCGTCGCGGAGCCGACCAACGACGAACGAGCACACTTCATAGAAAGGTGGTCACCCGCCTTTCGTGTGTGAGTGAGATGAGTGAGCAGATAGTGTTCCGTGCGAACGGTGCCCGAAATCGCCCTCGTCTCACAAAGCCCAATTTTCTTATTGCTGCATTTTACCGACTATTATGTCGGCAAGCTCGGCGGGGGTCTTGTCGTCGGTGTCGACTATCTCGTCCGCAGCGCCCTCGTATATCGCCGAGCGGTTCTTTAAAATTGTATGTACCCGCTCTTCAAGGTCGCCCTGAAGAAGGGGGCGAGCACTGTCCCCCCTGACGCGGGAAATAATCGTGTCCGCACGCGTGCGGAGATAGAAAATTCTGCCGTTTTTTTTGAGCGCTTCGACGTTGCTCTTCCTCAGTGCCACGCCGCCGCCAAGCGAGATGACATATCCGTCGAGAGAGGCAACTTCCTCCACTACCTGACTTTCGATGTCCCTGAACCGCTCTTCGCCCAAGTCGCGGAATATGGCATTGATTTCGCCGTGACGTCTTACTATAATCTCGTCCGTGTCGATTACGCTGAAGCCGTAAACGTCCCCGAGAGCGCGGGCGACGGTAGTCTTGCCGCTGCCCATCATTCCGCAGAGCACTATGTTCATAGCTTGAAACTCTCCGCCGCGAGGATATAGCTGTTCTTGCCGAAGCCGAGCACTACGCCCCTGCATACCTCCGACAGCACCGACTTATGCCGGAATTCCTCCCGCGCGTGCACGTTGGACATATGCACTTCTACCACGGGAATATCTATGGAGGCGATTGCGTCCCTTATAGCATAGCTGTAATGGGTGAACGCGCCCGCGTTGAGAATTATCCCGTCGGCGTCGGCATTGTGGAGCGCCGTGCATATTTCCCCCTCTATATTGCTCTGGAAGAACACGCACTCGTCGCCCTTGAAGCGGGCGGCAATCTCCTTGTTTATGTCGTCGAGCGACTGGCTGCCGTAGACGCCCTTTTCGCGCCTGCCGGTGAGGTTTAAATTTACGCCGTTGATGAATAAAAATTTCATAGTCCGAGCTCCTTTAAATATGCTGAAAACAGCCTTTCCGCAACGCTGTCCGACGGAACTATGCCGAGATAGATGCACTCCGCATAGTACGCCTGATAGAAGAGCATTGCCCTGCCGTTTATCACCTTTTTGCCGAGCGCTTCGGCAATTTCGAGAAAACGGCTCCTTTCGGGCTGATAGATGAGGTCGACCGCGACCTCGCACTTTGCGAGAACATCCTCGCCGACGGGGGAGATGCCCACCGTCTTATGCATACCCACGCCCGTTGCGTTTATTATGAGATAGCGCTCTTCGGGAGTTACCTCGGTCACGCACTTTACTCCGCCGAACTCTGCGGCGACCGCCTGAGCGTTTTCCGTGCGCTTGTCGTAGACCTCTACCTCCGCGCCGTCGTCCAAGAGCTTTTTTGCCACGCTTCTGCCCGCGCCGCCGGCGCCGAGCAGCAATACCCTTTTGCCCCTTGCGTTTACGCCCGCCGAAGTGAGCATCTGCATAAAGCCCAGCCCATCGGTGTTGTAGCCCGTGAGCGTCGAAGCGAGTATCGTATTGACCGCGCCGAACACGGGAGCGTCGCCCTCCAGCTTCTTAAGGTGGGGGATTACCGCAAGCTTATAGGGTATTGTGACGTTGAGCCCGTCGTATTCCCTCAAGAGAACGTCGATTTTATCTTCAAACTCCTCCTCGGGCACGGATATCTTTTCATACGATATCTCCCTGCCGAGGTTGTCGGCTATAAATTTGTGCATTTCGGGACTTGTCGAGCGCGACACGTCCTTGCCTACCACTGCGAATTTCATAATGTTTTCTCCTTTGCGGCGGGGCGGCTCATCTTGCGCCGAGCTCTTCCGCACACTCCTCTATGAGCGCCGCATACTGCTCTATGGGAAGCACTATCTCCTGACAGCTTCCCGCCTTGCAGGGCGCAACTACCGACACCATTGACTGCACGTCGTTCTTCTTGTCGTACTTTGCCACGAGCGCCGCCCTGCCCGCGTCCGCATATGCGGGCACGCCGCCTGTGACCTTCTTTATCAGTCTGCGCAGGCTGTCGGCGTAGTCCTTTTCAATCTTGCCGAGGCGCTCTGCGATATACAGCTCGTAGAACATTCCTATGAGCACGAATTCGCCGTGCGACTTGCGTTTATAATAGAGCTCGAACGCGTGCCCCGTGGTGTGACCCAGATTTAAGGTCTTTCTCGCGCCGCCCGTGTCCTTTTCGTCGCCCGCGACGACGTCTGCCTTATGCTGTATGCAGGGCGCGGTGACCGCCTCCGCAAAGCCGAGGGAAAAGAGGCTGCGGGCGTTGAGGAGCATATCGTATATGCCGGCGTCGAGTGCGCCGTACTTTATTATCTCGCCGAGACCGCAGCGCAATTCGCGCCTGGGCAACGTCTTTAAAAAGACGGGGTCTACGATTACTTCCTGCGGCTGATAGAAAGTGCCGACGATGTTTTTAACCCCGTCGAGGTCTATCGCCGTCTTGCCGCCCACGGAGCTGTCCACCTGTGACAGGAGAGTCGTGGGTATCTGCACGACCTTTACGCCGCGCATATAAAGCGACGCCGCAAGCCCAGCTATGTCGCCGACAACGCCTCCGCCGAGCGCGACGACCATGGAAGAGCGCGTCATTCCCGCCGCTATCATATGGCGGAGTATGGCGAGGAGAACGGAATAGTTCTTGCTTGCCTCGCCCGCTTTAACTATGTGCACCGCCGCGCCGCTGAAGCGTTCGGCAATTAGATTTACGTACAGCCTTGCAACGTTGCTGTCCGTTATGACGAACAGCCCCTTGCCGTCCGCTCGGGGGGCATACTTTTCAAACGCGCCCTCGCCGCAGTGAATTACGCTCCTCATCGAGGGAGCGTCAATGACTATGTCCCGCATCCGTATTTCAGGGCAGAAGGTCGTATCTGCCCTTTACCTCCTTGATGTTGTCGCCGCCCAGCCGTTCGGAGACTGCCTCCGCAAGGGCAAACGCCGCTACGCTCTCTAAAATTATCTCGCAAGCGCAGATTGCGGCGACGTCGCTGCGCTCGCTTGCCGCAGTACAGGGCTCGCCCGTGGCATAATCTACCGTCTTGAGCCCCCTCATAAGCGTGGGGATGGGCTTCATCGCCGCGCGGAGAACGATCTCCTCTCCGTTGGACATTCCGCCCTCTATGCCGCCCGCGTTGTTGGTGCGGCGACGGTATCGTCCGCCCTCGGAAAATATCTCGTCGTGGACGGCGCTGCCCGCACATCTTCCGACGCCGAAGCCCATTCCGACTTCTACGCCCTTTATCGCCTGAACGCTCATAAGCGCCGCGCAGAGGCGCGCGTCGAGTTTTTCCGAATAGCTCATACAGCTTCCGAAGCCGCTCTTGAGCCCCTTAATCCTTATCTCGACTATGCCGCCCGCAGTGTCGCCAAGCTCCTTGAGCTTGTCAATCTTTGCCATTGCCTCCGTCTGCTTTTTATCGTCGAGCATAAAGAGCGGCTGAGTTTTTGCGCCCTCCAGCTCTTCAAACGCGTGAAAAGCTTTATCCTCTACGCCGCACACGCAGCGCACATAGCCGCTTACCTCCACGCCGAGCGCCCTTAAGTACTGCCTTGCGATTGTGCCGCCGACCACCCTTGCCGCAGTCTCCCTCGCGCTGGCGCGCTCGAGTATGTTGCGGGCGTCGGTCTGGTCGTACTTGATTATGCCCGTAAGGTCTGCGTGACCGGGGCGCACTTTGGTGAGGCGCCTGAGCGACGTATCCGCTCCCTCCGGCGCCATACACGCCGCCCAATTTTCATAGTCGCGGTTTTTTACGGCAAACGCGAGCGGGCTTGCGAGCGTCTTTCTGTCCCTGACGCCAGAGAGAATTTCAACCCTGTCCCTCTCTATCTTCTGTCTGCCGCCCCTGCCGTAGCCGCCCTGACGGAGAGAGAGATATCTGTCTATCTCCTCTATGTCTATGACGAGGTTGGAGGGCAACCCCTCTATAATCCCCAAGAGCATCTTGCCGTGCGATTCGCCTGCGGTGGTAAGTTTCATCATTTCTCCTTGAATATCTGATAGTTTAAAGAAGTTGCGACGACGGTTATGTCGCCGTCGTAATCGGTATAGTATGGCGACGTGTAGTTGTATACGTCCGAAAGCGCCGAAGAACTAGGATAATCCGCAAAGTTTTTGCCGACGCTTACGACGGCGTGCGCGGGTGAGATGAGGTCGTAGAAGGGCGCGAATGTGTTGTTCTCGCCGCCGTGTGCGGGCACGGTGACGACGTCGCACTCTTCAAGCTTCGGCGATTGCCCGCCTACCTCGCAGTAGGGCTGATTTAAAAGTTTGCAAAGTTCATATTCGGTGGTTATCCGCTCCAGCGTCTCCACGCGTGCGTCCGAGGTGAAGAGAAAGGCGTTTTCGCCGTATTCCAGCCACATTACGACTGACGCCTTTTCTATGTTGACGTTTGTCGCGCTCTCGTTGAGGTCGGCATATTCGCCGTCGGGGCTTAAGCTGTTCACGGGCGAGAGAAAGCTGAAAAACCAGCCGTTTTCATCGTCCGCCTGCCCTTCGCCGACCTGCGCGGTCGTACAGGGAATGTCCTTTTCTTCGAGAAGGGAGATGAATTCGTGATATTCTTCCGTCACCCTCGTGTTCCTGCAATAGGGTATGTAAGCCTCGCCTATCTCCTTATAGCGCACGACTTCGGAAAGTCCGCCGCAGTGTTCGTCCTTGACCGATGTGCAGACGAGATAATCTATCTTTTCCACACCTCTTCTGTTGAGCAGCGTCAGAACGGAGAGCATATTGTCATAGTCGCCGTTGCCGCCGTCTATGAGCATTGTCTTGCCGCCGGGCAGCTCCGCAAGCGCACAGTCGCCGAAGCCCACGTCGAGGTAGGTTATCCTGAGTTCCTCCTCGTTCCTGTCCTCCGCGCGGACGACATACGCCGACAAATACTTTACGGGCACGAAGCAGTTGACTATTATGAGGGCTATGCTCGCCGCCACTATGAGCGCGGCGAACGCGACGCTTATCGCCGCCGCCGCGGATATGCGCTTTTTCTTTGCTTTCATCTCGTATAAAATTTCGTTTTTGTGTTATTTATATACAATAATACACAATAATTATACATTAGTCGTCCCCGTTTGTAAATAAAAAAATGAGCGGTTTTTGCATAAAACCGCTCATTTTACACAGCGTTTGTGCCGTGTTGCAGTCCATCAACGGAGAGCAGAGCCCCCCTGCCGCCGTACGCCTGCCCGACGCGCGAAAAAAATCCTCTCCGCGGGCAGAAAAAGCTTACAGGCTTTCGTGTATGGTACGGCTGATTACGTCGTCCTGCTGCTCTTTGGTGAGCTTGTTGAAGTTGACCGCATAGCCCGAAACCCTTATGGTGAGCTGGGGATATTTTTCGGGATGAGCCTGCGCATCGAGCAGCGTTTCGCGGCTGAATACGTTTACGTTGAGATGATGTCCGCCGTCCGCAACATAGGCGTCCAGCATATTTACAAGATTATCTGCCCTTGACATAGTTTAATTCTCCTTATTTTTTTGAGTTATATATAAAAGTAGTTCAAATGATTAAAACTTTGCGAATACTTTCGCCTACTATGCTTACGCTCCGTGCGACCGACTTCGTCGGGCGGGCGGCAGGTGAATTGACATATTTTCTAATAATCGTGTGCCGCAGCACAATATGTCAAGAGGGCAACGCCCTCAACCTCGTCAAATTTGTTTTCGTCACCAGAAAACAAATTTACGAAACCCATTTACTCCTTCCCCAGCGACGCGGGCGTAACCGAGAAGGTGTTGGAAATGCCGTCCCTCGAATACTCATAGGGAAGTTTTGCAACCGATTCCAGCGAGGCGAGCGCGCCGCTCTTGTCCCTGCCGTGCATAGGGTTTGCGCCGGGCGCGAGGGGCTGACCCGCCCTTCTGCCGTCTGGCGTGTTGCCCGTCTTTTTGCCGTAGACGACATTTGAAGTTATGGTGAGTATTGACATAGTCGGTACGCTTTCGCGGTAGGTATAGTTGCTCTTCACCTTGTTCATAAAGGTCTTTACGAGCCATACCGCAATCTCGTCCGCACGGTCGTCGTTGTTGCCGTACTGGGGATATTCCCCCTCCGTCCTGAAGTCGACGACAAGCCCTTCCTCGTTGCGTACGGGATATACCTTTGCGTACTTTATTGCCGAGAGCGAGTCCACCGCGCAGGACAGCCCCGCGATGCCCGTGGCAAAGAAGCGGCGCACGTTTGTATCGTGCAGAGCCATCTCCAGCGCCTCGTAGGAGTATTTGTCGTGCATATAGTGAATTAAATTTAGCGTATTGACATACAGCTTTGCCAGCCAATCCATCATCTGTTCGTACTTGACGATTATGTCGTCATAGTCGAGAGCGCCGTCGCCGATGACGGGCGCAAACATAGGCGAAACCTGCAGGGGCTTGCCCGTCTTTTTGTCCTTTACGAGCTCGTCCTTGCCTCCGTTTATTGCATACAGCAGGCACTTTGCGAGGTTTGCCCTCGCGCCGAAAAACTGCATATCCTTGCCCACCCTCATACAGCTTACGCAGCAGGCGATGCAGTAATCGTCGCCCATCTCGGGGCGCATTAAATCGTCGCTCTCGTACTGTATTGCGGATGTAGCTATCGACGTCTCCGCGCAGAACTTCTTGAAGCCTGCGGGCAGGTTTTTTGACCACAGCACCGTGAGATTGGGTTCGGGCGCGGGTCCGAGGTTTTTGAGCGTGTGGAGTATTCTGAACGACGACCTGGTGACGAGCGTCCTGCCGTCCACGCCCATTCCGCCGATGCTCTCCGTAACCCACGTGGGGTCGCCCGAGAACAGCTCGTTATACTCCTTTATCCTCATAAATTTGACTATGCGCAGCTTCATTACGAACTGGTCGATGAGCTCCTGCGCCTCGACTTCTGTGAGTATTCCGCGCGCTATGTCCCTTTCGATGTAGATGTCGAGGAATGTCGAGTTTCTGCCTATCGACATCGCCGCGCCGTTCTGGTCCTTGACTGCGCCGAGATAGCCGAAGTAGAGCGCCTGGACAGCTTCCTGCGCTGTGGCTGCGGGCTTGGAGATGTCCTTGCCGTAGATTTCCGCCATCTTCTTGAGTTCGCCGAGGGCGCGTATCTGCTCTGAAAGCTCCTCCCTGTCCCTGACCCTGTCGGGCGTCATATCGCCGTCGATTAAGTCCTTGTCCCTCATCTTCTGTCCGATGAGGTAATCTACGCCGTAGAGCGCGACCCTGCGGTAATCGCCGACTATTCTGCCCCTGCCGTAGGTGTCGGGAAGCCCCGTCAGAATGTGCGCCGTGCGCGCCCTGCGCATTTCGGGCGTATATGCGTCATACACGCCGTCGTTGTGCGTCTTGCGGTATCTGGTGAAGATAGTCTTGACTTCGGGGTCGAGCTCATAGCCGTACATATTGAGCGCCTGCTCTGCCATCTTTATGCCGCCGAAGGGCTGCAGGGAGCGCTTGAAAGGCTCGTCCGTCTGCAGTCCGACAATCTTTTCGAGCTCCTTGTCGATATATCCCGCGCCGTGGCTCGTCAGGGTGGAGACAATCTTTGTGTCCGCCTTGAGTACGCCGCCCGCGTCGTGCTCCTTCTTGGAGAGCTCCAGAATTTTCTGCCACAGCCTGTTGGTGGCATCGGTAGGTCCTTCGAGGAAGGAACCGTCGCCCTCGTAAGGGGTATAGTTGCGCTGAATGAAATCGCGCACGTTTACTTCGTCATCGCTCCATTTTCCGGGATTGAAGCCCTCCCACTGTGTATAGAACATCTGCAATTCTCCTCAAAATGATACTTTTTTCTGTAAGTTGATTTTTCCGACAGGTCGGCTTTCCCGCCGCGCCCGTCACTTTCCGTCGTTTTTGTGCTCTTCCGTCTTGCTCTCCAGCCAGATTTCGAGTATTTCCGGCGGCTGATAGCCCGAAAAACGGGCAAATTCTTTGCCGTCGTCCATAAGTATTGCCGTAGGCACGCGCGTTATCGAGTACTTTTCCGCCGCCGCACCGTCCGCCTCTAAATCTACCCTTATAAACCTGTACCCGAACCGCGGGGCGAGCGCGCTTAAAACAGGCATAACGGCGTGACAGCTTGCGCAGGCGTCGCCGTAGAATTCAACTATGCACATTCCCTTTAAATCTGTCATTTAGTCACCCCGAGTATTTTTTTTGCGTTTTCCACCCGCTCCCTCGAAGGCGGCTCTACGCCATTGAGCGGATAGTCGACGCCCAGCGACGCGTACTTTGAAACGCCCATAGTGTGGTATGGCAGAACCTCAATCTTTCTTACCGTCTTAAGAGTGCCTATGAACGCGGAGAGCGATTTTAAATATCCGTCGTCGTCGGTAATGCCGGGAACCAACACGTGGCGTATCCACATATCCTTGCCGATATCCGAAAGATAGCGCGCGAACGCCATCACATTTGCGTTGGAATGTCCCGTAAGCTCCCTGTGCTCGCCGTCGTCTATGTGCTTTATGTCGAGAAGCACGAGGTCCGTGACGGCGAGAAGTCCGTCGAATTTGTGCGGGTCGTTCGCGTCGAACAGCACGCCCGACGTATCCAGCGCGGTGGAGACGCCCGCCTTCTTTATGAGCGCGAAGAGCTCCTGCGCAAAAGCCGCCTGAGCCATAGGCTCACCGCCGGAGAGGGTTATCCCCCCGCCGCCGACAAAGTAGTTCTTATAGCGCAGGACGTTTTTCGCCACCTCTTCCGCGGTGTACTTTTTGCCAACGCCGAACGCCCAGGTGTCGGGGTTGTGGCAGTACTTGCAGCGCATAGGGCAGCCCTGCATAAACACGACGAAGCGTATGCCCGGACCGTCGACGGTGCCAAAGCTTTCAAACGAATGAACGTACCCTTCCACGCGCACCTCCGCATAAAATAAGGGCAAAATTACCGCTGTTTGCGATATCTTTGCCCAGACGAACGACTTTAAAGACAGTGTGCCGCTCCACGCGGTAATCCGCCAATAATCGTCAGTCACGGCAACACCCAAATCACTACACTGCGATTATAGCATACACTGATTGCATTGTCAACACCTTATTACAAAATATTGCTATATATTTTTTAACTAAACACAATATATTGTATTTTGCCAGAATTTTACAACTATATGAAAGAATATATCAGACCGACTGCGACGCCCGAAAAAACGCCGAACACGATGATTGCGCCCGCGACCGTGAACATCTTTGCAGCCATACCGTATATCCACCCTTCGGTCTTGAATTCCATTGCGGGGGAGGTCACGGAGTTTGCAAAGCCCGTTATCGGCACGATAGAGCCCGCGCCCGCGTATCTTCCAATTCTGTCATATACGCCCAACCCCGTAAGGAGACAGCCTATGAATATGAGTATCGCCGACACCGTGCCCGCAAGCATATCGCCGGAGAGCCCCGCAAACTCCAGCATATATCTGAAAAACTGCCCTATACAGCAGATAAGCCCGCCCACGCTGAACGCCGCCGCGCAGTTTTTCAGGTGCTTGGTGGGAGGGTCGTGCAGCTTTACGTAGTTGAGATAGTTGGCGTTATAGTTCTCCCTGTGTTTGCCTGTCATTTCTGATGCCTTCCCCCTTAATTCCCTTTATCAGCGTCTCGCGCTCGTCGCGGCGCGATAAGTCGATTTCCTTTCTCATTGATGGAACATCCTCTCGCCGATATACAGCGCAAGCTTTTCGGGCATTACGCGCGTTGCAATTCTCTTTGCAGTGTTCATAGCCCCGCAGGTCTTGATTATGGGAGGGCGGTCGGACATCAGAGTTTTATATATGTCCTCTGCCACGCGCGAGGGCTTCATTCCGCTCTGTTCCATATTGTTGAGCGCCGCAACCGCCCTGTTGACCGACTTGCTGTACGTACCGTTCTCCTCCTCCGTGTACACCTTGCGCTTGAACGAAAAGTTTGTCGCCGTGCCGCCGGGGAGCACCGCCGTTACGCGGATATCGTAGCGGTTGAGTTCGGCGTTAGCCTCTCTTGCAAGCATTTCGAGCGCCGCCTTTGACGCGGAATAAAACGCATCGAAGAGGATGGGCACGTCGCCGCCGAGCGAGCCGACAAGCACAATCTTGCCGCCCCTCTTCTTCATAAGCGGGATTGCCGCCTGCATAGCCCGAAGAGCGCCGAAGAAGTTGACCTCGAAGAGGTATTTATAGTCGCTCTCCCTTGCGTGCTCTATGGGCGCAGCCATAGAATAGCCCGCGCAGTAGATGAGCGCGGTGAGTCCGTGCTTTTCCGCAGAGGCGCGTATAGCCTCCGACACCTCCGTGCCGTGGGCGACGTCCGCGCATATGTTTTCGACACTGGCGTTGTTGCACGCCGTCCTTGAGATATTGGTTACCGCCCAGCCCCTGTTGACGAGGCGGACGCACGTTTCGTAGCCTATGCCCGAACTGCCGCCGACGACGATTGCAGAAGGGCGTATTTTTTGCATTGACGCTGTGTTGTTTTCCATACTATCAGCATACCGCAAAGCGCAAAAAATATTCGCCCCGTTCAGAATGAATGGGGCGACGAACACCAAATATCGAGCGCATATGCGACAACTTTCATCAGCCGAAAGCTATGTCGAGTATCATCATCAGCGCAAAGCCTAAAACTATGCCCGCCGTAGCCTTGCCTTTGTGCACGGCAAAGCTGTCGGGGACGAGTTCGGCGCAGACGACGGCAATCATCGCGCCCGAAGAGAAGGCGAGCGCGAAGGGCAGAAGCCAGTTTATGACGGTGACGGCAAGCGCGCCTATGACGCCCGCGACAATCTCCACCGCGCCCGAGAGCTGACCTATAAAAAAGCTCTTTGCGCGCGACATTCCGTTCGCCCTCAAGGGGAAGGCGACGCACATACCTTCGGGGAAGTTCTGTATGCCTATGCCGATTGCGAGCATTGCCGCCGCGGCAAGCCCTGCCTCTCCCCCGCCCATAAGCGCGCCGAAAGCCACGCCGACGGCAAGACCTTCGGGTATGTTGTGCACGGTGACGGCGACGCACATTACGGCGGAGGAACGCCCCCTGCCGTCGCCTTTCCTGCCCGTTGCGAGGGACATTATGAAGTCGGTGAGCATTATTATGAAACCGCCGAGCACGAAGCCCGAAGTAAGTACTAAATACGCGTTATCTCCGCCGCGCTCCAGCGCCGGAAGAAGCAGCGAGAAAAAGGACGAGGCGAGCATTATGCCTGCCGCGCCCGCAGTCATTATGCAAAAGGCGGTTTTACCCACCTTTTTACAGAAAAAGACGAGCGACGCGCCTGCCGCCGTCATAAACCACGTGAACAGCGTGGCTATGAGCGCCTGCAGCCACCCGTCCAGCCCGATAAACCAATCCAACAAAATTCATCTCCCGTAAGACAGTATTTTTTATAGTCTATGCCTTACGGGAGTTAAATTGTGCGCGGTCGGTCCGGTGAGACTTGCACGGAATAAGCGCAGGGGCGAATGACCTAAAAAAAACGCCGGTCGGTCGTCCTGCAAAAACGGCGACTAAGGACGAAAATGCGGCGCGCTTCAACTAAAGCGCGCCGCCACAAAAAATATCAGACTAAATTATAAGTTCTTGAGAGTTTCCACAAGATCGCCTACCGTCTTTATGGTTGCAACCTTATCGTCGGGAATGGTCTTGCCCGTCGTATCTTCAAGCTGCATAAGGAGTTCTACGACGTCGAGAGAGTCCGCGCCGAGGTCCTCTACTATTCTGCTCTCCAAGGTGACCTTGGACTGGGGTATGCCGAGCTGTTCGGAAAGTATCTTTGCAATTTCGTCCAACATAATGAATATCTCCTATCGGTTATATTTTGATTGTATATCAAACGCCCCGAATTGTCAAGTATTTTTTTGTTTTGCCGTCTTTGAGAGCTGCTTTATGGACAGCCCTATGCGCTGTTTCTTGACGTCGAGGTTGATTATTACCGCCTTGACGCGCTGACCGACTTTGAGTACGTCAGAGGGGTGTTTTATGTACTTATCCGTAATTTCGGAGATATGCACGAGCCCGTCCTGGTGCACGCCGATATCTATGAATGCGCCGAAGTCGATTACGTTGCGAACCGAACCCTCCACGACCATTCCGACGGACAAATCCTCTATGCTCATTATATCGCGTCTTAGCACGGGCGCGGGAAGGCTGTCCCTTATGTCTCTGCCGGGTTTTACGAGCTCGGTGACTACGTCGGAGAGCGTAGCCTTGTCAAGCCCGGAATATTCCGCCGCCTTTTCCTCTCCGAATGTCTTTACCTTTTGGGGCAGTTCCTTAAGTCCGCCGTTTCTGACGTCCTCGTCGGTGTAGCCGAAGAGCTCAAGAAGTTTTTCCGCCTTGTCATAGCTTTCGGGGTGAACCGCCGTATTGTCGAGTATGTTATCGCCGTCGGTGATGCGCAGGAAGCCGGCGCACTGTTCATACGCCTTTGCGCCGAGCTTGGGCACCTTTAAGAGCTGAGCGCGCTTTGTGAACTTGCCGTTCTCCTCCCTGTAGGCGACTATGTTCTTGGCTACGCCCGCGTTAAGCCCGGCGACGAATTTTAAAAGATATGCGCTCGCCGTGTTGAGGTCTACGCCGACGCTGTTTACGCAGTCTTCAAGCACGCCGCCGAGAACGGCGTCCAACCTCTTCTTGTCCATATCGTGCTGATACTGCCCTACGCCTATCGACTTGGGGTCAATCTTTATTAGCTCGGCTAAGGGGTCCTGAAGCCTTCTCGCAATGGATATCGCCGAACGCTTTGTAAGGTCAAGGTCGGGGAACTCCTCCACGGCAAGAGGGCTTGCCGAGTACACGCTGGCGCCCGCCTCGTTGACGACGGCATAGCTGACGGGGCGATCAACCTCCTTTAAAAGTTCGGCGACGAATATCTCCGTCTCCTTGCCCGCCGTGCCGTTGCCTATCGAGATGACGTCTACGTTGTGCTTTTTTATTAAATCCTTGATTATCCTCTTGCTGCCCTCTATGTCCTCTCGCGGGGGAACGGGATAGATTACCGACGTATCCAGAACCTTGCCCGTCTCGTCGACGACGGCGACCTTGCAGCCCGTGCGGTAACCGGGGTCGAGCCCGAGCGTTACCTTGCCCTTTACGGGAGGCTGTAAAAGCAGGGGGCGAAGATTGACTTCAAACATATGTATTGCCTGCTCGCTCGCCCTGTCGGTGAGTATGGAGCGCACTTCCCTTTCGACAGACGGCTGAATGAGCCTGTCATAGCCGTCGGACGCCGCCTCTCTTATGAGGTCGGCGCAGTCGCCCTTTGTGGTTATGTATTTTGCAGCGCATACCCTCTTTGCAAGGTCGGCATCGAACGCTATCTTTACCCTGAGGCACTCTTCCTTCTCGCCCCTGTTGATGGCAAGTATTCTGTGGTCCTTGATTTCGGATACGAGCTCGGCATAGTCGGCATACATATCGTAAGTGCCCTTTTCGTCGCTCTTTACGAGCTTGACCTGCACTTCGCCGTGGTTTTCCATAAGCGTTCTGAGCTTCTTCCTGAGCTCTGCATTGTCGGAGACAATCTCGGCAATTATGTCCTTAGCTCCGTCGATTGCATCCTTTACGCTCGCAACGCCCAACTCTTCGTTTATGTACTTTTCCGCCTCCGCATAGGGGTCGCCCTGCTGCGCGAGTATGAAGTCGGCAAGGGGCTGCAGTCCCTTTGCGATTGCGACGGACGCCCTCGTCTTTTTCTTCTGCTTGAAGGGACGGTAGACGTCCTCTATCTCCGTCATAGTCTGGCAGGCGTCGATTGCAGCCTGAAGTTCATCGGTCATCTTGCCCTGTTCGGTTATTGCAGCCGCCACTTCACCCTTGCGCTTTTCAAGGTTCTTGAGGTATTCGTACCTGTCCGAAAAACGCCTTAAGAGCTGGTCGTCTATGCCGCCCGTCATCTCCTTTCTGTACCTTGCGATAAAGGGAATTGTGTTGCCCTCGTCGAGGAGGTTGACGACGTTCTGAGCGTGGTCGGGTCTTAACTGAAATTCATCTGTAAGTTGCTTTACGATTTCCATATCCTTATCTCTTTAAACTCTTTAAATAGTTTTTTTGGTCGATGTCAAGGCGGAAACTCTCCGCCGATTTTTGTATTGCCTTGTTGTGCGTCGCCGCGTCGAGAGTGCCCTTTTTTAAAAATTCAACTCCCCTTTCGTAGTGCTTTACTATGACCTCGCATAAAAGCCACGCCGCCGCCATATGCACGTAATACTCCGAACGGTCAACACGCTCCAAACAGTCGAATATGTAGCCGAGATATTGCTCCTCGACATAGAAAGATAATAGCGTTGTCAGGGCATATCGCCTGTAAAACTCCCTGCCGTCCGTAAGAAAACTTTCTATGTACGGCTTAAACTCCTCCCTGTGCCTTTTTATGCACTTTGCCGAAAAGCAGTCGCACAGCGCCCAGTTGTCGATTAAGGGCAGACACCTCGGAAGATATTTCAGAAAATCTTCGTACCTGAGCCTTGCCGCCGCGGAGAGCTTTAAAAACCTGTACTCGTAGCGGTCGTCGCTCATTTCAAACAGCTCCTCTATGCGGGGGAAATATTCCCCTGCGAGCTTGCGGAGCTGCGGAACGCGCACGCCGATGACATAGCCGCCGCCGCTTTTTATCAGCTTTGAGTTAAACGCGGCGTATTTTTCGTCTTTTAGCTCTTCAAGCCTTGCCGAAAGCTCTTCGTAGAGCGTCATACCATATCTCGTCCTTTGGCTTTGTGTTTGCGGGGCTTGTCGAGGGAAGCTTTATGTAGGGCAGGTCTATGTCGCCATAGTGCCTTTCGTAGAGCTCCGCCGCCTTGCCGCCGTTTAAAAGTATAACCTCTATCGGGCAATTTTGCAAGACTTCTTTGAGATTTACTACCTTAAAATTTTTTATCGCCGCATCCGAAGAGCCCTTTATCGTGCAACTTTCGACCATATCCCACAGCGCAATGCCGTGATTTGAAAGAAAATTCTTCTTGGCTTCGACGGTCAGCAGTATATCCTCGCCGAAAAAGGACGAGAGTATGCGCCAGAAGGAATTGCGCGGGTTGCCGTAATAGAAATTTACCTCCCTGCTCATTACAGAGGGGAAGCTACCCAGAATGAGCAAGCGGCTGTCGCGCCCGAAAAAGGGAGCAAAGCCCGTCGCCTCTCCGTTCACGAAATGGGCTTGTCCACGTTGCCGACGACCGCCGTAGCCTTATAGGTGGCGTCGAAGTTGTACTCTATCGCCTCTAAAACGTCGGCGAACGTGACGGCAGTTATGTCTGAAATGCGCTTTTCAAAGTCGTAGATGTTGCCCGTATAGATGAGCTCCTTGCCGTAGAGGAGCATCTGCGAGCTGGTGCTCTCCTGCGCGAATACCGACGAGGAGAGAAGCTGTTCCTTGCCGCGGAGGAACTCCTCCTCGGTGAGCGTCTTTTTCTTCATATCCTCTATGCAGCCGTATATGGCGTCTACCGAACGCATATAGTCGGCGGCATTTACGCCGGCATAGATGACGAGCGAGCCGGACTTTTCAAACATAGACATATAGGAATATACCGTATATGCAAGCCCCAGCTCCTCCCTCACCGTCTTGAACAGACGGGAGGACATACTGCCGCCGAACACTGCGTTCATAATGCTCGTCGCGTCGGAAAGTCTTTCGTACCTCTTCATAGAGGGGTATGCAATGGCGATGTGTATCTGCTCTATGTCCTTCTTCCTGAAAAGATTTCCCGACTTGAGGCTTACCCTGAGCTCCGCTCCCCTTTTTGAAGTCTTGGGCAGATGCCCGAAGTACTCCTCCGCCAGCTTTTCGGCGAGTTCCACAGAGATGTTGCCCGCCATTGAAATTACTATGTTGTCGGCGGTATACCTGTCCTTCATATAGGCGTCCACGTCCGACTTTTTGAAGCCCCTGACGTTTTCTTTTGTGCCGAGAATGTTCCTGCCGTAGTTCTCCTCGCCGAAAAACGCGCGGGAGAGAAGGTCGAGGCAGAGGTCGTCGGGCGTGTCCTCGTTCATACTTATTTCCTCGACGATGACGCCCTTTTCCCTTACCATCTCCTCTTCGGGGAATACGCTGTTCAAAAAGAGGTCGGAGAGGATTTCGAATGCCTCTGCCGCGTGGTTGGAGGTAGACTTGGCATAGTAACAGGTCATATCCTTGCCCGTAAAGGCATTGACCTGCGCGCCTATTGCGTCCATACTGTCTGAAATCTGGAATGCGGTGCGCTTTTTCGTGCCCTTGAACATCATATGCTCTATGAAGTGCGAAATGCCGTCCTGTTCCTTGCTCTCGTACGAGGCGCCGGTGCCGACGATTATTCCCATCGTGACGGAGAGAAGCCCCGTCATCTGCTTTACAATAAGTCTTACTCCGTTATCAAGCTGTTTGAAATGAACCATTATTCTCCTAAATTGTAAGATACCGTTACCGCAACATAGCCGTTTTGTCTTACGCAGTTTAATATTTGAGGAAGAGCCTTTACCGTGACATCCTCGGGATGCATCAGTATGAACTCCCCGTTTCCGAGATTTTTCGTCGCTCTTTCGGTTATGAGCGACACGTCGCCGTCACGCCAGTCTATGGTGTCGCGGCTCCACATTATAGTCTTAAGCCCGAGCGAAGCGCTTGCTGACAGTGTCGCGTCGGAAAATGCTCCCGACGGGGGCGCGAACAGCGCGCACTCGGTGCCGAGCACAGCCTCTATGAGCTTTACGCTCGTCGAGATTTCCTCTACGTTCTGGGCATAGTTCAACTTGTCGTGGTCGCGGTGAAAATAGCCGTGAGAACCCACCTCGTGCCCGCGGGAGGCAATCTCCCTTAAGCAGTCGACGTTGTCGTCCGCCCAGGAGCCGCCGACAAAGAAAGTCGCCTTTGCGCCGTATTCGTCGAGGATATCGAGAATTTCAAGGACGTTCCCCGTATTCTCGTAGACGTTGAACATAAGGCTTACGCCCTTTGGGTTTTCTGCGCGGTAGAAGAGATTTTCCCTGTCGGAAGAAACCGTCTCTGCACCTCCGCCCGCAAAGCCGACGATTACCGTCGCGGTTATGACAAGACAGAGTGCGATGTTTACTATAACAGAAATGAGTTTATTTTTCAATAGTTTGCCCCTAAATTGAATAGTTATTTATATTCTATTTACGAGCTCTGACTATTTTTCCTGAAAAATAATTTTTTTGCGGCGGTCGGCGGCGCATTTTTGACATATCCTGCGACTTTATGCGCAAGACCCTGATTTGCCGCATTGTCCGCAGGCTGACGACTGCCGTCTTTTCGGGGACGCCTGAGGCAAAGCATACTTTTTCTATTTAAGGGTGACTATGGTTACGCCTATTTCGCCCTCTCCGTACCTGCCCGCGCGGAACTCCCTGACGTGGCGCATACGCTTAAGGCGCTCCGCAATGGCGTTTCGCAGCCTTCCCGTACCCGCACCGTGAATGATCTTTACCTCCTCGAGGTTGTCCATAACCGCCTTATCGAGGAAGTTTTCAACCTCCATAAGCGCCTCTTCGACGTTCAGACCTATTACGTTTATCTCGCGCTGGGGCTGGGAGGGGGCAAACTTTCTTACCACCTTGACCCTCTCCTTCGGCGCGTCCTTTTTCTTTTTGGGATTTTCGGGCACGATCTGAAGGTTCTTTATGCCCGTGCGCATCCTTATGCTGCCCATAGCGATTTCCGCCTCCCCCTTTCTGGGGTTGACGGAGATGACCTCGCCCTGGCTGTCGGCAGATTTTACATATACCCTCTGACCAACCTTCAGATTTTCGGCAGTGGCGTCGATGAAGTTGACTATCGACGTCACGCCGCCATCCTCGTCGTCGTACGCCTCGTCGCCTATTCTGTTCCTCAACGTGCGCGCCTTTATGAGGTCGCCTTCGCTTATCTCGCTCTGTCTGAATATGCCCTCCAGCTCGTCTAAAAGCTCTTCGGCGCGGCGGGTGCGCTCATTGATTATGCGCCTGCTCTCCGCCCTGGCGGAAATGCCCAGCTTTTCGCGTTCCTTGTTAAGCCTGTCGACGAGTGCGTTCGCCTCGGCAAGCTTTTTGTCGAGTTCGAGCTTTTCACGCTCCGTCTCCTCGAGTATCTTCTGCGACTGAACGCGGTTTTCCTCTGCCTTTCTTATGATGTTTTCATAGTTTCTGCCGCCCTCCGAGAGGTAGCTTTCCGCCTTGTCGAGTATGGCGGCATCCATTCCCAGCCTGCGGGAGATGGCGAGCGCATTGCTCGCGCCGGGCGCGCCTATCTTTATGCTGTAGAGCGGCTTGAGCGTGGCGCGATCGAACTCCATTGCGGCGTTCTCTATGCCCTTTTCGGAATAGGCGAACTCCTTGAGCGCGGTGAAGTGGGTGGTTATTATGCCCTTGCTGCCCGCGGCGAGCAGATGTTCGCAAATCGCCCTTGCAAGAGCCTGACCCTCATCGGGGTTGGTGCCGCCGCCCAGCTCGTCTATGAGCACGAGGCTGCCGTCGTCGGCGCTGTCGCATATGGAGATGACGTTTGTTATGTGGCTGGAGAAGGTTGAAAGGCTCTCCTCTATGCTCTGGCTGTCGCCGACGTCGCAGAACACCTCTTTAAAGACGCAGACCGTGCTGCCCTCCGACGCGGGAATGAATATGCCGCACTGCGCCATAAGGCAGAAGAGCCCTACCATCTTGAGCGTTACGGTTTTTCCGCCCGTGTTGGCGCCCGAAAGGAGCAGGAAATTATAGTCCTTGCCCAGCTCTACGGAGACGGGCACGACCTTGTCCTTGTCTATGAGCGGATGCCTGCCCTTTACTATGTCTATATAACCCCTGCCGTTGACCCTGGGGCATACCGCCTTTTTAGTATAGGAATATTCCGCGCGCGCATAGCAGCAATCTATCTCGGAGAGATTGACCGCGTCCTCCGTAAGGCGGTCGCAGAGAGCGCCCACACGCGAAGAAAACGCCTTTAAAATGCGCTCCGTTTCCTCCTTTTCGTCTATGCGGAGGGCGATGAGCTCGTTGTTTAAGTTGAGCACGTATTCGGGCTCTATGAAAAAGGTTGCGCCCGTCTGCGAGCGATCGTGGACGAAGCCCTTGACCTTGCCCTTGTATTCCGCCTTGACGGGCACGACATAGCGGTCGTTCCTTATGGTAACTATGCCGCTCTGCAAAAATTCCGCATCCTTGCCGGAGGCGTATTCGGACAGCGTGCTCCTGATCCTCTCGTTGAGCGACCTGATCTTCGAGCGTATCGAAAAGAGCGCGTCGCTGGCATAGTCGCTCATCTCCTCCGCCGAAATTATTGCGGCTGCAATCTCCTCCTCCAGGCGGGCGTCGAAATAGAGGTTGCGGGCGACGGACTTTAAGTAGGTTATGCCCTCGTCCTCTATCGCCGAGATGCCTTCGTACGCCGCGCGTGCAGAGCGCAAAAGGCAATTTACGTCGAGGAGTTCGCCCATAGACAGCGTAGAGCCCTTTGACGCCCTGACGACGAGGTCGTCGACTTCGGGGAAGTATTCGACCTTGCCGACGCCGTAGCGGTAGAGAAGCTTGTCTGCCTCGGCGCAAGCCGAAAGGCGCGCGCGCACCTCCGCGAGGTCCGTCGAGGGCTCAAGCGCCGCCATTGCGCGCCTGCTTCTTTCTAAAGTACAGTACTCCGCGCAGGCGGCAAGTATCTTATTGAGTTCAAGTTTTTCAAGGCTCTTTGCATTCATAGTCGTTAATTTGCCGTGGCGTTATGCCGATTTTTGTACTGCAGGGGCAATATCCGACAGACGGAAGGGAAATGCGCGCCGTCAGAGTACAGGCGTTTCACTGTGCCCCCTGGTATAATTTGCAAACACCGCGCGAAGCCCGTCTGCGCCGCCCTCCGCCGCGCGGAGAACTGCGGGCGCGTCACACGTGGCGGAAAAGTCGTACAGTCGACCAGTATAGTTATTTTCCGAGATGAGTTTCGCACAGTTATATATCTCGAAACGGCAGGACGCCGTCTCGTATCTTCTGAGGACAAACTGCCTCTTGCCCTCGTCGGTGAGCGCATAGCGCGCACGCCTGTCGCAGGAGGAACAGCTTTTGCCGAAGGGACAATAGATGAGGTCCATAAGCTTAATTTCGCCCGCCGTAAGGACGAACGTATTTTCTGCGGCGAGCGGCTTTGCCTCCCTTGAGGTGAGCTCCTTGGAGAGCGCGACATAGTCCGCCGCAATCTTTTGAAGCGCGAGCGAGTTGGATAGATTTGCACCCGTGCCCGCGAAGTACTTTACGTTGAGCTCGCGCGCAAGCTCAGCGGCGTAGTGAGAGCCGCAGTATATGCCGTCGAACGCCGAGATTGCAGGCTTAAGCCTTTCGATCTCCTCCCCCGTGAGGAAGGGCGGAAGAAAGAGAAATTTCTCCCCGACGAAGCCGCCGACGAGCGGCGACAGGTCGGCAAAATAGTCCCTGGGCTTGAGTATGCCTATGTCGGCGACAAGCCCGCAGAGATTTTCGGCGATGACCGCCGTCATTTTATTCTGTGCGCGGGGCGGCTGCGCCCTTTCGGGGAGCGCGGGCAGACTGCACTTTTGCCTTTTATCTGCCACCGACAGGTAGTAATCGGAATATATCTGCCGCCTGAATGCGTTGAGCAGCGATGCGGGCACGAATACCCCTTCCTCTACGTTCACCACGACATATTCGGTGGCGAACGGGTACGTATCGACCTTGTCAAACGCCCGCTTTATGTCCTCCTCCGTCGTCGGGCGGCTGAGCGCCTCCTGCCCGCAAAAGTCGGAGACGTACTTTCTTCCGCCGAGCTCCGCGATAAGCTTTTCGCCCTTTCGGACGGAAATTTTAAGGGGTACTTTGCGCGTGCGGCTTTGACCTATAAGCTCGGCGTTGAGCGACGCGTCGGTGGTTATGAACACCTTGTCGCCGTTTTTAAGCCGTTCGGAAGAACGGACGCAAAACCCGCCCTTGCAGGGCGAAAGGTAGGTTGCGCCGGCTATCTCCCTGCCGTCGCGCAGCACCTTGAAGCAATCGCCCTCGCCGCAGCGCTCGCGCGTGCCCACGACGTACTTGCCGCCGACTACGCTGACCGTGCCGAGATATTCGCCTATATGCCCCTGCACCGCCGACGAGAGGAAGGACCTGTCCTGTCCGAACGCCAGCCCCTTTGTATAATTGCCGCGGTTATATGTGCGCTTCAACGCGCTTAAATCGCCCTCCTGCGGTGTGCCGCCGAGAATGTTTTTATAGTACTTTACCGCCGCGGCGACGTACTCCGGGCGGCGCATTCTGCCCTCTATCTTGAAGGAATAGACGCCAGCGTCCCTGTACTTCAATATATTTTCGCCCGCGCACAGGTCGGAGGGCGAAAGGCGGTATGCCATACCCTCGAACCCCTTTCTGTCTATCGAACAGAGCTTGCGGCAGGGCTGTTTGCATCTGCCTCGGTTACCCGAATTTCCGCCCGCGAAGGAGGAAAAATAGCACTGACCCGAGAACGCCGTGCAGAGAGCGCCCTGCACGAACACTTCGGTTTCAATTATCTTTGCAATCTTCTCTATATCGGCAAACGCCGTCTCCCGTGCGAGTATTACGCGCGAATAGCCGAGCTCCTTTGCCAGCCTTGCGCCGTATTCGTTGCACGTGCCCGCCTGCGTCGAAAGGTGCAGACAGAGCTGCGGACACATCTCCTTAAGACGCGCGCCGAGATAGATATCCTGAATGATTATGGCGTCCGCACCCGCGTTGTGCGCGCGCACGGCGTTTTCGATGAAGGCGGGAACTTCCTCTTCCTTGACGAGGGTATTCATCGCCACGTACACCCTTGCGCCGAAAAAGTGGGCATACGCTATCAGCTTTTCGAGCGCGGGAAAGTCAAAATTCTGCGCGGAACTGCGCGCGGAAAAGGCGGTAAGCCCCAGATATACGGCGTCTGCGCCGCAGTTTATCGCTGCATAGGCGCTCCTCTCGTCGCCTGCGGGGGCAAGAAGCTCACTCATAACTGTACCCGAACTGCTCGATGACATTTTTAACCGCGCCCTCGTCGTTGGTTACCGTGACGAAGTCGGCGCGACTCTTGAGCGCCTCCTCCGCGTTGCCGACGGCAATCCCCGTCCCCGCCGCCTCTATCATAGCGAGGTCGTTGAGGTTGTCACCCACAGCCACCGTCTCTTCGAGGGGTATGCCGTAGTATTCCGAGAGAAATTTGACCGCCGAACCCTTTGTCTCTCCCCTGGGTGAAACTTCGACGAGGACTGACGCCGAGCAGGTTATTTCAAACCTGTCGCCGAACTTTTCCAGAAGATAGTCATAGAGGCGCTGTCTGTCCTCTGCAAAGCAGAGCGACGCTACTTTTGCCGCCTTTACGCAGTTGTCGCCGACGAACTCCGACAGCTTTTTGTCGGTATGGGCGGCGGTTATGCCCGTTATCCTTTCGTACAGTGCGAGGAACTCGTTGCCTGCGGGAATGTCGGTGTAGAAGCCGTAGGTCGTATAAACCTGAACGCTTGCGCCGAACTCCTCCAGCGCGGCGCAGATTTCCGCCGCGTCGCCGCAGCTCAGCCCCGCCTCCCTTATTATTCTGCCCGTGGCGATATCCGCAATGGTCGAGCCCTGGCTTGCCGCAACCAGCCCGCTGAGCCCCATCGCCCTTATCCTGGGCAGGATGGAGGGCAATATTCTGCCCGTACACACGGCGAATATGCCGCCGAGCGAGCGATATTCCTCTATCGCCCTTATCACGTCCTCGCCGACATTGTTGTTGCTGTCGGCAAGCGTGCCGTCGAAATCGGATACTATGAGTTTACAGTTAAGCCTTTTCATACATTTTCGTCAAAATATTTCTTTATTCTCGCCGCGAGCTCGCTGCCTATGCCCTCGGCAGTGGCAAGCTCTTCGACGCTTGCTTCCATTATTTTGTTGATGTTGGAAAATCTGTCCATAAGCGCCTTTGCCTTAGCCTTGCCCACGCCCTCTATCTCGCCGAGAAGGCTTGCAAGGTTGCGCTTTGTATGCACGCTGCGGAAATAGGTTATGGCAAACCTGTGCGCCTCGTCCCTTATTCTCTGCACCATTCGCAGAGAATAGTCGCGGCGGGGAATTATGACCCCGTCGTCCGAACGGGTGGTGAAGATGAGCTCTTCCTGCTTGGCTATCGAGATTAGGTCGATATCCGCCGCACCGAGCTCGTCGAAGACCTCCTTGACCGCCGAAAGCTGACCCTTGCCGCCGTCGATTACTATGAGATCGGGCTTGGGGAAGCGGTCTTCCTCCTCCGTACCGAGCTTTTTCAGCCTGCGGGTGAGTACCTCCTTTAAGGAGGCGAAGTCGTCCGCGCCCTCGACCGTCTTGATCTTAAAGCGGCGATAGGAATTTCTGTCCGCCTCGCCGTCTATGAACACGACCATTGACCCCACCTTGTCCACGCCCGAGACGTTGGAGATATCGTAACACTCCATCCTCCTCGGATAGCGCGACAGCGAGAGCTGTTCCTTGAGGCGGTTGCAGGCGTTTATAGTCATATCGTCCTTGTGCCTTATCCTGTCGACAGACCGCTCGAGATAGTCGGCGGCATTGTCCTTTGCCATCTTCAGAAGCTCGCTCTTAATTCCCTGCTTGGCGAGCGTGACCGTGACGCCCTTTTTGAGCTTGTCCCTGAAGAACTCCTCCACGAGCTCCTTTTCGGCATAGCTCTCCAGAATGAGTTCGGGCGGCGGCTCGTGCGAGGAATAGTACTGCGTTATGAAGGACGTGAGCGCGTCGGCATCGTTTTCGTGCGCGTCGTCGAGGGCAAACGAAAAGCCGCCCTGCATTATGCCCTTGCGCGTTACGAGCACGTTTACCGCCGAATACAGCCCGTTTGTGGCGTACGCGACGGTGTCGGCGTCTATCGCCTTGTTTATAGCAGTTACCCTCTTCGCCTCCAGCTTGTTGAGCATATTCATCTTGTTGCGGTAGTCGAGGGCGAGTTCGAACGCCTCGTTTTCGGCGGCGGCGAGCATCTTTTCCCTGAGCCTTTCCTGCGCGCCCTTGTAGTCGCCGTCAAGGAAGGCGAGCGCGCCCTTTACCCTTTCGGCATATTCCTCCTTTGTCACCTTGTGCGCGCAGGGCGCAAGACACCTGCCGAGGTGATAATTGAGGCACTCCCGCTTGGGCTTTGCGCCTATCGCCGTATGGCAGAGGCGGACGTTGTAGAGGAGCTGACAGGTTTCCAGAATGTCCTTGTAGTTTATGCCGCCCATAAACGGCCCGAAATAGCGGCAGCCGTCCTTTTTAATCTTCCTCGTGACGTAAAAACCGGGGAAGCCGTCGCGCATATCCACCTTTATGTACGGATATGTCTTGTCGTCCTTTAAAAGTATGTTGTACTTGGGCTTGTACTTCTTTATGAGATTATTTTCGAGGGCGAGGGCGTCGATCTCCGTCGCAGTTATTATATAGTTGAAGTCCGCGACGTTTTCGACCATCTGCAGGACCTTTTCGGGCTTGGGCGACGAGTGAAAGTACTGCCTGACGCGGTTTTTGAGCACGCGCGCCTTGCCTACGTATATCACGTTGCCGTACCTGTCCAACATTATATAAACGCCCGGATTGTCGGGCAGCAGACTGAGTTTTTGCCTTATTACGTCCATATTACACCGAGTTTAATTATAACACCTTATTTATGCTTTTGCAAGCGGGAGCATATACTTTGCGCCGCCTTCCTCGCCGTCCGCCCCCCTTTTTTGCGCGCAAAGGGACAGGGGCGATGCGCCCCTGTCCCCGTGAAGTTAAATCGGGTGCCGTTCAGCAGCCGAGAAATTCGACGCCCTTGAGCATAACGTCGTTGACCGTGTCGTTGACGAGCGAATAGGTTATTATCTTGCCCCGCCGCTCGCACTTGACTATGCCGAGATTTTTTAGCAGGCGCAGTTGGTGGCTGACCGTAGTCTGGTTTATCTCCAGCACGCGCGAAAGATCGGTCACGCACATCTCCGAAATGGCGAGAGCAGAGAGCATCCTCACCCGCGTATGGTCGGCAAACACCGCAAAAAAGCAGGTAATGCTGTCAAGGACGTCGCCGTCGGGAACATACTCCTCTATCAATTCCTTAGTACGTCTGTCAAGCAACATCATATCCTGCACGAACCACGCCTCCTTTTACGTCAGTCACTATTATAGTCGCTGATATGTGCGTGCGTCAATATGACATTTTGGCTTATATTGTCACAAACGCGAGAGGTTTGTCACTTACCCTCTATGCCGGTCACGGTATAGCCCGCGGCGACGATTACCTCCGTGAGCTTGTCGTCGGCGATCTCCTCCCTGCTCCTGACTACGGCGATGTTCTTCCTGAGCTTGACGTCCGCCGAAACCACCCCGGAAACCGCCGAAAGCGCCTTTTCTACCCTTGCGGCGCAGTGCTCGCAACACATTCCGTCAACGTGAATTATCTTCTTCATATATCCATTCTCCCCGACTTCGTCCCGCTCTTCCTCTGCGCCCGTGACGGTGCAGGAGCACGCCTCCGAAGTCTTAAGATTTTTATTTCTGTACCGCAACAGCCTCAGCGCGTTACCCACGACGAAGAGCGAACTCAGGCTCATACAGAGCGCCGCAATCATCGGGTTGAACGTGAAGTTTACCGCCGCCAGAGCGCCAGCCGCAACGGGAATTGCCACCACGTTGTAGAAGAACGCCCAGAAGAGGTTTTGCTTGATGTTTCTTACCGTCGCTCGGCTTAAATCTATAGCCGTATCCAGCTCCCTAAGATCGCCGCCGACGAGGACGACGCCCGCGCTGTCTATGGCTATGTCCGTGCCGTTGCCTATGGCTATGCCGACGTCCGCCTGCCTAAGTGCGGGCGAATCGTTTATGCCGTCGCCCACCATTGCGACGAAGCCGCCGAGCTTCTGCACGTTTTCAACCATACGCAGTTTATCTTCGGGCAGCACTTCGGCGACATAGTCGTCTATTCCGACACTCGCCGCGACCGCCTTTGCTGTCGCCTCGTTGTCGCCTGTGAGCATTGCCACCCTTATGCCCCTCCTTTTGAGGAGGGAAACCGCCTCCGCGCTGGTCGGCTTGACGCTGTCTGCGACGGCAATGAGGGCGATTACGCTGCCCTCTTCGGCGAGGTACATAACCGTCTTGCCCGCGCCCGAAAGCCGGTTGGCTGCGTTCCTGAACTTGCCCGAAATTGCCGCGTCCGAGACGAGCGAGGCATTGCCGAGGCGGTATTTTCTGCCGCCGACGGTCGCCTTTGCGCCCTTGCCGACGACATATTCAAAGTCCTCCGCCTCCGCGCGGCTCGCACAGTATTCGGAAATGCACTTTGCAAGCGGGTGGTTGGAGTTATTCTCTATCGCGCCCGCGATTTCCTTTATTCTCTCCTCTTTGGCGCCGAACGCGACGATGTCCGTCACCTTCGGCCTGCCCTCGGTTATGGTCGCCGTCTTGTCGAGCAGCACGCAGTTTATTCCGCATATCTTCTGCAGGTTTTCTGCGTCCTTATACAGCACGCCGAGCGACGCCGCCTTGCCCGTTGCCGTCATCACCGCGACGGGCGTTGCCAGCCCAAGCGCGCACGGACAGGACACGACGAGCACGGATATCGCGTACGTCACGCAGTGCTCTGCGACAAACTCGCCGTCGATAAGCAGCCATATGAGGAAAGTCATAACGGCTATCGCCGTGACGAGGGGCACGAACACGCCCGCCACCTTGTCGGTGAATTTCTGTATGGGCGCCTTAGACGCGCCCGCCTCCCTGACCATCTTTATTATCTTTGACAGGGTAGTTTCCCTGCCCACCTTTTCGGCGCGCACCTTTATTACGTTGCCCGTGTTGACCGAGGCGGTGGTGATTATGTCGCCCTCTTTGAGCTCTGCGGGCAGGCTTTCGCCCGTTATCGCCGACTTGTCGACGAAAGTGTGACCTTCGACTATAACTCCGTCGACGGGCACATAGTCGCCCTGCATTACCACCACTATGTCGCCGACTTTCACATCTTTAATCGGCACAATCTTCCTTTCGCCTTCATATTCCACAGTCACGCTGTCGGGGGCGAGCTTTAAGAGTTTTTCCACCTCGTCGCCCGTGCGTTTTTTGGACTTCTCCTCCAGCCACTTGCCAACGGTGACTAACGTGAGAATGGTCGCCGCGCCCTCGAAATACAGCTCCATATGCAGCCCGTACCACGCCGCGTTGCCTCCGTATTCGCCTATGAATATGAGTACGGTCAGGACGAACGAGTAGACATACGACACCCCCGCGCCGAGCGACACGAGCGTATCCATATTGGGTACGCGCTTGACAAGCGCCATAAAGCCGCGGGTGAAGAACTTATAGTTTACCGCCATTACCGCCGTGCTGAGAATTAACTGGGTGAGCGCGAACCACCCCGCGTAGCCCTTTCCCGGGCTTATAAAGAACGGCAGCGGCGCACCCAGCATATGCCCCATTGAGACGTACAGCAGGGGGACGAGCAGGCATACCGAAATTATGAAACGGACGAACAGCTTTTTGTCCTCCGCGTCAGCCTTGCCGGAGGGCGCCTGCCCCTCCTCGTATATGCCGTAGCCGAGCGCCTCCACGCAGGAAAAAATGCTCTCTTCCGAGAGTTTGCTTTCGTCAAAGTCCACCCTCATACATCTGCCGACAAGGCTGACTTCGGCGAAGTTGACCCCCTCCAGACGGTTTACCGAACGCTCTATTCCCGACGAGCACGCCGAACAGGTCATACCCGTTATGTCGTATTGCTTTTCCATTATAAAAAATTAACCTTCATTAAGTATTGTGTAACGGCATTATAACATTTAATTCCTACCTTGTCAATAGGAATTAAATGTAAATGGCAAAATGGCGGCGTTAAAAATTTTTTATCATAGCGGGGCAAAAACGCTTGATTTTTCGGCGATATTTATATAAACTTAATAAGACCTTTGCAGAGGTGGCAGAGTGGTCGAATGCGCACGACTCGAAATCGTGTTACGTAGGAATACGTACGGAGGTTCGAATCCTCTCCTCTGCGCCAAAACCCTTTTGTGACAGTTTTCTGTTGCAAAAGGGTTTTTATTTTGCAAAGAGGATAGAGGGTTCGAGGGGAGGCAAGCAAGCAAAGCTTGCGCAGGTCGACGGGCTCTACCGTCGACTTGACAGCCCTCGGCTTGGGCTGTCAACCGTGCGCCGTGCTCAAGGTCGACGGGCTCTACCGTCGACTTGACAGCCCTCGGCTTGGGCTGTCAACCGTGCGCCGTGCTCAAGCGGCGAATCCTCTCCTCTGCGCCAAAGACGCCCGAACGGTTCTTTAACCGGTTCGGGCGTCTTGATTTTTTACCGTAATTACTTTTTCATTGCCTGAAGAAAATCTAAAAGGTACTTCTTCTGCGCGCCGCTGAGAGAGCAGTGCGGCATTCTCTGCCCCGACTGTTACCGCAAGGAAGTTGAGGGGATAAGGGACTTCTATGCCGCCGACCGCAAGAAAAAGCTGACTTCGGCAATAGTATGCCTTGTTCTGTACATAGTAGGCTTTGTCTTTCTTGCTCTTGCAAGCATAAATATGGCATTTATACTTGTGGGAATACTGCTTATCGGCGGATATTGCGCAATCTCCGCCTGGCGCTTTGCCTCTAACTCCATCGACGACTACGACACCAAGCACGGCGCGACGTACGTCATTACCGATACGGGAATAAGCAGAGACCGCTCTACGTGGCTGAAGATAGTGTTTTTCCTTCTCGGGCTTGCATTCGGCATCTTTGTAACGCCCGTCTGCATAATCCGCTGGCTCATCCAGGCAAAGAAATCCAAAAAGCATATGGCAAACTGCGAAGAAGAACTTGCCTCCCTTTAATCAGGGACGAAAAATGCATACTCAGTTTACGGCGACCCGCGCGGGCAGAAATTATTTGACCGATGCGGGTCGCATTTTTGTGCATATACGCATAAAGCGTGAATAAATATGCGAAATTTGCCCCTAATCGTTGACATTTTATGCGGCGGATAGTATAATGTTCGGTAATTACTTCAATTATTTAAGGTGTTTTTATGCTGACGCTCGATAAAATCTATCACGCTAAATATGTTTTGCAGGAAGAAATAAGGCGGACGGATATGATATACTCCCCCACCCTGTCCGAACAGTGCGGCTGCGAGGTATATTTAAAGACCGAAAATCTGCAGGTTACGGGCTCATTCAAGGTAAGGGGCGCATACTACAAGATATCCTGCCTGAGCGAAGAGGAAAAATCCAAAGGCGTTATCGCCTGCTCTGCCGGCAACCACGCGCAGGGCGTCGCCCTTGCCTCCAAAAAGTTCGGCATAAAGTCTATAATATGTATGCCCGACGGCGCGCCCATATCCAAAGTCGAGGCGACCAAGAGCTACGGCGCGGAGGTCGTGCTTGTTCCGGGCGTCTACGACGACGCCCACAACGAGGCGGAAAAACTGCGCGAGGCTAAGGGCTATACCTTCATTCACCCCTTCGACGACGAGGAGGTAATTGCAGGGCAGGGCACGATAGGTCTGGAGATAATCGACCAGCTAAAGGACACTGACGCGATAGTCGTGCCCGTGGGCGGCGGCGGACTGATTGCCGGGCTTGCCTTTGCGATAAAGTCGCTAAACCCCTCCATCAAGGTTTACGGCGTACAGTCTGCCGGCGCGCCGAGTATGCTGAACTCTCTCGAACATCATAAGCTTGAAGCGCTTGCCTCCGTCTCCACCATTGCCGACGGCATTGCCGTGAAGGAGCCCGGCAAGAGCACGTATGAACTCTGCGCCAGATACGTCGACAAGATAGTTTCCGTGACGGACGACCAGGTCTCCGCGGCGATACTCGCACTCATCGAAAAGCAGAAAATGATTGCCGAGGGCGCGGGCGCCGTTTCGCTTGCCGCCGTGATGTTCAACAAAATTCCCGACATCGGGGGAAAGAAAGTCGTCTGCCTCATCTCGGGCGGCAACATAGACGTTAACATTCTTTCCAGGGTCATTAACCGCGGACTTCTGATGAGCGGCAGACAGTGCTCGCTTACGCTTGAGCTTATGGATAAGCCCGGGCAGCTTGTAGCCGTCTCTCAGATTATTGCAAGCTGCGGCGGCAACGTCACCGCCGTCCTCCACGAGCGCAGCAACGAGGGCACAGACGTAAACGGCTGCTATCTCAAACTACAGATAGAGACGAGGAACTTCGAGCACATCAAAAAGATTAAAGACAGCCTGAAAAAGGGCGGATTTAAAGTAATAGACTGAATTTAACGAGGAAAATTTGACTATGAAAACTGTAAGCACTGAAAGGGCACCTGCGGCGATAGGTCCCTACTCCCAGGCAAAGATATCGGGCGGGCTGGTGTTCACCAGCGGGCAGATACCCGTAAACCCCGCGACCGGCAAAATTGAAGAGAGCAACATAATCGGACAGACCGAGCAGGTATGCAAAAACGTTGCCGCGCTTTTGGAGGCAGCAGGCTCTTCGATGGATAAGGTGGTAAAGACGGTATGCTTCCTTTCGGACATAGCCGACTTTGGCGACTTCAACGAAGTGTACAGCCGTTATTTCACCTCCTGCCCCGCAAGGAGCTGCGTTGCGGTGAAAGATATTCCCAAAGGCTGTCTTGTAGAGATAGAAACGATTGCCGAATTATAATGCCTTGAAAGTCATTGACTTATGCTTAAATATCATATATAATTATGACATATTTATCTTTTACGGAGGATACAGCAAAATAATAATATATGAAAACGGCAATAGTGACTGACAGTAACAGCAACATAACGCAGGCGGAAGCCAAAGAGCTTGGCATTAAGGTCATACCGATGCCCTTTCTCATTGACGGCGAACAGTACTTCGAGGACATAAATTTGAGCCAGAAGGAGTTCTATGAAAAGCTGACGGGCGATGTGCAGATTTCCACCTCTCAGCCCAGCACTTATGACGTGGGCGAGGTGTGGACGGAGCTTCTTAAGCAATACGACAAGATTGTGCACATACCGATGTCCAGCGGACTTTCGGAGACGTGCAACACGCTTACGCACTTCGCCGAAAGCGAATTCAAGGGCAAGGTGTACGTCATAGACAACCAGCGCATTTCGATTACTATGCGGCAGTCCGTTCTGGACGCCATAAAAATGGCTGACGAGGGCAAGACGGCGGAAGAGATACGCGACTGGCTCACAGACACAAAGATGCTGTCCTCCATCTACATAATGGTCGACACTTTGAAGTACCTGAAAAAGGGCGGCAGAATTACCCCCGCCGTCGCTATGATAGGCACGCTTCTGAAGATTAAGCCCGTGCTCCAGATACAGGGCTTCAAGCTTGACCAGTACGCTAAGGTCAGAAAGCTTGCCGAAGCAAAGAAGATTATGGCGGACGCGCTCGCGCACGACCTTGACACGCGCTTCCATGCATTGAGACAGCAGGGCAAGATGGCAATTGCGATTGCACACACGCAGAACGACGAGGAGGCGGAAATCTTCAAGGCGGAACTTGAAAAGCGCTTCCCCGACCTTAAAGTAACGCGGGTTGACCCCCTCTCCCTCAGCATATCCTGCCACATAGGACCGGGTGCGCTTGCCTGTGCGACATTCATAACCTATTGATTTCTGACATATAAATGCGCCCTATCAGCCGTGAAGGGCGCATTTTCAGGCATTGCGCCCATATTGACAAGACAGGGCAATTATAATATAATAGACAAGAAGCGCAATCAAGGCGCAACGGGGATATGCGGCAAGCTGCCGCATCCTTAAAATCGGAGAGAAGATAATATGAGTATTGCAATTGTTACTGACAGCAACTGCGGGATAACCGTAAAGCAGGCTGAAGAGCTCGGAATTGAAATTCAACCCACCCCCCTCATAATCAACGGCGAAATGTTCTTCGAGGAAGAGGGCTTTACGCAGGAAGAATTTTACAGGGCGCTTGCCGACGACAAGACGACGGTGGCGACCTCGCAACCCAATCCCTACGACGTGGCAGAACGCTGGAGAAGGCTGTTAAAGACGCACGACGAGATAATATATCTGCCCATATCCAGCGGACTTTCGCAGACGGCGCTTACCATTAAGAATATGGCGGAAACCGAGCCGGAGTTCAAGGGCAAGGTGTTCGCGCTTGATAACCACAGGGTGTCGCTCACGCAGAAGACGACGGTCTTTGACTGTCTTAAGATGATAGAAGAGGGCAAGAGCGCCGCGGAGATTTACGATTGGCTCAATGCCACAGCACAACTCTCCTCCATTTACATAGCCGTAGGAACGTTGAAATATCTTAAAAAGAGCGGCAGGCTCACCCCCGCCGTCGCAGCGATAGGCACGCTCCTTAAGATTAAACCCGTATTGCAGATACAGGGCGAAGTGCTGGACAAGTATGCCCAGGTAAGAAAGATGAGCGACGCAAAAAAGACGATGATTGACGCCGTACGCAACGACCTCGAAACGCGTTTCAAGGAATACAGAAAGGCGGGAAAGATTATGCTCGGCGTGGCGCACACGCAGTGCTTTGAGGAGGCTGAAAAGTTTGCCGAAGAACTCAGAGCCGAATTCCCCGACATAGAAGTAAGGTATATCGACCCCCTTTCCCTGAGCGTTGCCATACATATCGGACCCGGTGCGCTTGCCTGCGGCTGTTCGATAGTCTACTGACAAAATAATTTCTGCCCCCGTTCGGCAAGGACGAAAATGTCCGCCGCGGGGGCTTATTTTATTTTTCCGCAAAAATCAACGGGCATAAAGGCTGTGTGTGAGGGCGATTTTGAAAATAATTGCCACTTGCAAAAGAGCTGCGCGAAGCATTTCGCGTAGCTGCCGCGCGGGTGCGGCAATACGGCTTAAATCCGCGGCGGAAATTTGCGCGTCAGAACAGTCTTTTGGTTTTTCGGGTTACGAGCATTCTGCCGTTGTAAATCATACCTATTACCAGGCTGTTTACCATAAGATACGACCACAGCAGAAAGACTATTATTGCGGCAATGGCGCCGTAAAGTTTCTGCAGGTTGGCAAACTGAAGATAGACGGTAAAGCCCGCCGCGCAGAGCAGCCACAGCGCTACGGTCAGAAAGCTGCCCGTTATGGCTATGTTGAAATCCAGCCTGTACGGACAGGCGAAGATATTTAATATATACGCCACGAAGATGGCAATCATAGTTGTGAATACCAGCGATATGGTCTCCGACAGGAATTCCGGCATAATGACGTTGAGAATGTTATAGCTGAGAAAGGGCAACGCCGCGGCGATTGCAATTAGCACAAATGCAAGAAACACGATTAAAAGAGAGGAAAGTCTTAGCTTTAAGCCGCTCTTTTTGGTGCTGCTTTCGTAGATTATTTCGCCGCTCCTCCTAAGATGATAGAAAAAATTTGTCGACGACCACAGCGACGTGAACACGAGAACGACGCTGGCGCTTGCAGTGGCGCTCTCCGCCGCCTCCTGAAGATAAGTTATGAGCGGCAGAACGGCGGCGAACAACTCGTGCGAGATGATGCCTTCAAGGTCTATTCTGCCGAATACGAGAGTGAGCCAGAAGAGAAAGGGCGCAAACGACATCAGCATAAAATAGACAAGCGTGCCAGAAATGGTTGAAAAACGCTTATCCGAAAGATATATAAACCACTGTCTTAGATTGCGCATATATCTATTTTTTGCCAAATTATCCGCACTTATGCAAAATTATGGGGGGTACCCATAATTATTTACGGATACCCCCCTCTATCCCGTTTACGGCGGCGACATCAGTTGCAGCCGCAGTTCCAATTGCAGCAATTCGATTTTCCGCAAGAATTACAACCGCAGCAGGACGAGCCGCACGAGTTGCAGCAAGAACTGCAACGGCAGCACCTGCCTGCCGACGAGCTGCCGTTGAGCGCGTACTGCGCCTCATAGTAGGCATCGTAACACCCGCACGAATTAGACGAGCCGCAAGCGCATCCGCACGAGACGGAGGAACCGTTGCACGAACAGCCGCAGTTCAGGAGCAAATTCAAAAGACCGCAACCGCAGGATGAGCTGCGGTTGCAGGAATTACAGTTATACCACATATTACGTATTTACCTTGCAGTAGAAATTAAACGCAGGGGTTTTCCCCCCTGCCCTTTAATTCATTATATTCCCCCTGTGCCCGACTGTGTGCCTTAAATCGCCCGAATTATGGCCGTTAATCGCTTTCCCGCCGCGGACGACATAAAAACAGCCCGACGCCGTTGAAAAAACTGAACGCGTCGGGCAATTGCCCCTTACGGGGCAGAAGTTCTGAATTTTAAACCGCTCTGCAATTTTCAGCAGATGTCCGCCTTTATGCGCTTGAGCGCGGACTTTTCCAGCCGCGATACCTGCGCCTGGGAGATACCCACCTCGCTTGAAATTTCCGTCTGGGTCTTGCCCTCGAAATACCTCAAAAAGAGAATTGTCCTCTCCCTGTCGCCGAGTTTTGTCATCGCTTCGTACAGCGCCGCCTTTTCCGTCCACGTCTCGTCATTGTTCTTTTCGTCGAATATCTGGTCCATAAGAAGAAGGGTGTCGCCCTGCTTGTTGTACACGGGGTCGTAGAGTGAGACGGGGTCGGATATGGCATCCAGCGCGTACGCCACCTCCGAAACGGCGATGTTCATCTCGCCGGCTATCCTGTCGTAGGTGACATTGTCCGAGACCTCCTCCAGCTTTTCGCGCACCTTTAAGACCTTGTACGCCGTGTCGCGTATGGAGCGGGAAACGCGAAGCGAGTTGCCGTCCCTTAAATAGCGCTTGATTTCGCCGAGTATCATAGGCACGGCATATGTGGAAAAGCGCACCCCGAAACTTTCGTCGAAGTTGTTTATCGCCTTGATAAGCCCGACGCAGCCCACCTGGAACACGTCGTCGGCGTTTGCCTTCTTCGCCCAGAACCGCCTTACGAGCGACAGCACGAGGCGCATATTGCCGACTATGAATTTTTCCCTCGCATCCTCGTCGCCCTGCTTAATTCTGCGCATAAGCTCCTGCTGTTCCGCCTCCGAAAGCTTGGGAAGCCCGCTTGTCTCCACGCCGCATATAGTCACTTTTTCGTACATACCTTTTACCTCCGTTATGTACGAAAAAGCGGGCGCGGGCGGAACTTTGTTTGCCGCGGCAGGCAATACAGAAAGAGGGAGGCAAAATAAATCTGCGGGACGCGAAGAAGTTAAATCTGCCTTGATATGTCCTTTCTGAGCTTTGCGATTATCTTCTTTTCGAGGCGGGATATGTAGCTTTGGGAGATGCCTAAGGCGTCGGCGACGTCCTTCTGGGTCATCTCCTCCCTGCCGTCCAGCCCAAAGCGCATACGCATAATCTTCTGTTCCCGCGCGCTCAGACGGGAGAGCGAATTTTTGAGAAGCTCGCGCTCGACCCCGCCCTCTATGTCCGAATACACGGCGTCGGCATCCGTACCCATTACATCGGAAAGCAACAGCTCGTTGCCCTCCCAGTCGGTATTGAGCGGCTCGTCGAAGGAGATTTCCTGACGGATGCGCGTAAGCCGCCTGAGGTACATAAGTATTTCGTTCTCTATGCACCGAGAGGCGTACGTCGCCAGCTTTATGTTTTTGTCGGGGCGGAAGCTGTCTATCGCCTTGATGAGCCCTATCGTGCCCACGGAGACGAGGTCGTCGCCGTCGGCGCCCGCTCCCTCGAACTTCTTGGCTATGTAGACGACAAGCCGCAGATTGTGCTCCACCAGTTCCGACTTGGCGTTGGCGTCGCCCCCCTCCAAAAGTTCCAGCCTGACCCTCTCTTCATCCGAAGAGAATGGCAGCGGCAACGCCTCCGTTCCGCATATGTAGTCGAGGGTATTTATCCCGAACAACTGCCTCAAAAGGCTTTTAATCTTTTCAAACATCAGTTGACCTCCGCTAAGTCGGGGCTTAAGACAAGTTTTTGTATGCGCTGCGGCGAAACCCCGATGAGCACGCCGCTTAATGTGCGCCTGTGCCTGCCGTCATCGATTTCCACGCTGTCCGCCCTGAATACGGGCAGCTTTGCCCTGCCTGATACAGTATGTATTTCCACGCAACTTTTTATGCTCTCTACGTCGGTGAGTTTCTGCGCGAGTTCGACAGGCGCGACGCTTACGGGCACGCCGCCATAGCGCACCCTGTTGCCGCTGTCGTAAAAGGCAGGACATTCTGCCACCCTGTCGCCCACCGTCACCCTGCATCTGACCGTGCCGAGGCAATGGGCAGACATAAATTTTAACGCCGCCCTGCGCACGGCAAGAAAAAAGATCAGCGCCACAAAGAGCGGTATGCCCACCGGCACGGAGGAGACGAGATAGCCCCCGCCCTGAGCGTATTGCGCGCCCGTCAGCGAGAAGAGCGCTATCAGCGCCCCGCCTACGACAAACGTCGCCGCCATAAAGAGCGCAGTGAACTTTATGTAGCCCGAAAACCTTGAAAATCTGCCGCCGACAGCACACATAGCCGCACCCGAAACGAGCTTGAGCGCAACCTGCGCGAGTGCGCTCTCTATGCCCATAAGCGGATAGACGACTGCAAAGCACGCGCCCGCAGCCGCGGCAAGGGCTATGCGCCTGCGCGAACAGGTGTTCTTTGTCACTCCCTTCACGGCATACAGCAGGGTGAAGTCCATACAGAAATTTTCAAGCAGGGCATATTCGGCATATACTTGCATCGTGCAAGCATTATATAGCCTGCCGCCCTGTCGTAAAATGTAAAATATTGTCGCAATTGCAGGAATTTTGGCGGCAACGGCAGGGCGACAAGTTGCGCGAAAGTGCGGCGGACGGCAAGGGCTGCGGCTCGCGCGGGTGCACGGATACGCGGGGTACGGACGAGGACGGACGGGTGCAATCGGGAAAATTCGGACGGTTTAGGGGAAAAGGCGCCAAACGATATCAAAAGGGCGCAGATAAAATATAAAAAGGGCGCAAAAAGGGCGGCGACTGCCAATTTATGGCAGTCGCCGCCCGAATATTTACAGATTGCAATTTAAGCGAAGAACTCGTGATAGATAGCGTCTATGCACTTTTCGCAGTCCTCGTTCCTGACGCCGACGATTATGTTGAGCTCGCTGGAGCCCTGGTCGATGAGCTTGGCGTTTATGTTTGCCTGCGCCATTGCCTTGAAGAGCCTTGCCGAAGTGCCTATCGAGGAGGACATACCGTGACCGACGGTTGCAATCAGCGCGACGTTTTCCATCACCCTTATTACGTCGGGTTCGACGTCGTTCTTGATGCCCTCTATCACCCTTTCGAGCTTATAGTCCCTCGCATAGCTGCTGTCGAACACGACCGACATCGTGTCTATTCCCGAGGGAATGTGCTCCACGGGGATATTCTCCCTCTCGAGTACGGAGAGCACCTTTCTGACAAAGCCGATTTCGGCGTTCATATGTGTCTTTTCGATGAGAAGTACGGTGAAGTTCTTTTTGCCCGCTATGCCCGTGACGATGTTGCCTTCCGGCTTATACTGCGATATGGGAATTATAGACGTACCCTCGTCCTCGGGGCGGAAGGTGTTCTTTATCTTTATGGGAATGTTCGCCTTGCGGACGGGATAGATGCTGTCGGGGTGGAGCACGTTTGCGCCCATATACGACAGCTCGAACAGCTCCTTATAGGACAGCGTCTTGATGTGCCTGGGGTTATCTACAATTCTGGGGTCGCAGGCAAGAAAGCCAGATACGTCCGTCCAGTTTTCGTACACGCTGGCATTGACCGCCCTTGCGACGATTGCGCCCGTTATGTCCGAACCGCCCCTCGAGAAGGTCTTGACCCTGCCAGACGCCGACTTGCCGTAAAACCCGGGGAACACGACCATATCCTGCCCCTCTACCGCCTTGGAGATTGCCTTGTACGTCTTTTCGCCGTCTAAAAGCCCCTGCTCGTTGAAGAAGATTACGTCCTCGCTGTCGATGAACGTCGCGCCGAGAAGCACCGCCATAACCCTTGCGGAGAGATATTCGCCCCTCGATGCGGCGAAGTCCTCGCTCTTCTCCTCGACGAGGCGCTTTTCGGTCTCGTTGAGAATGGAGGTTATGTCCATTGCGAGGTTGAGCTCCTTTACTATGCTCTCGAACCTTGTCCTTATCTTGGAAAACGACGCCTCGCAACTGCCCGTGCGCTTGAGCTCGTCATAGCAGGCATACAGGAGGTCGGTGACCTTGATGTCGCCGCTGAAGCGCTTTCCGGGCGCGCTGACGACGACGTATTTTCTCGCTTCGTCGGAGAGCAATATCTTCTTGACGGCGTTCATCACGTTGCCGTCCGCCATTGAAGTTCCGCCGAATTTACAAACTTTAAGTGCCATTTTCTTATCCCTTTACTATTTTCTTAGCTTCTATATAATATCTCTTCTCGTTGCCTTCGCCCATCGAAAAGGTCTTTCTGGGCAGGTTACCGCCCGTGACTATCAGGCGGAAGAAATCGTCCTTTCTTATCGGGGGAAGGGCTATCCCCACGCCGTCCGCCGCCAGCCTTTCAAGCTGGTCGTCGCCGTGGATATAGTCCACCTCGCCGCCGTTTTCTGCAATGAATGAGGAGATGTACGCGTCAAGTTCCCTTATGCCCTGAGGCACGTCTGCATTGAACGGCACGCACATTCGGCCGCTGCGGGTGACTATCTGCGCGCTGCCGTCGCCGCACGGTCTGTACCCCTCTATAAACGCGTCCGCCCTGTCCGTCTTTACGAAGCGGTGAATGGGCTCGAAGAATAGCGCGGGGTCGTAGATGTTGACCGCCTCGACGAGGGCATAGCGCGCGGGGTGGTTTGCCCGCTCGCTCTCGCTTAAAGAGGGTTTGAGCTCCTCCCAGCAGGTCTTGGCGGTAGCGATGGAATGGTTTCCGTCGCCGACGGCAAAGAGCAGCTTCTGTCCGTTGCCGTACCTGTCGCCCTCCGCAAGGCGGTAGAGGCTCTCCCTTACTTCGGGAGAGTTGTCGATATAAGTGCCCATGACGTGTCCGCCGCCCATATTGAGGTCGAAGTCGTACAGCGTTCTGCCCCGCTTCACGCAGGCGAGAACGGTATTTTCGGGGTCGTCGTAGAGCAGCATCACGTGGGGCAACTCTATCGGCGCGTTCTTTCTTATCTTTACCCTGGGAGGTATTCTCTCCAGAATGGTCGCCTCTGTAGAGCGTATGAGCGCCGTCGTGCCCTTTTCAAACGAATAGTCCTCGAGGTCGACGGCGAGCACTATGCCCGTCCTGACGCCCGACGCCGTGCGCCTTTCGACGAGAATGAAGCCGCCCTCCACTTCCCTGAATACGCCGCCGTCAAGGTAGCTCCTCATTGCGGCGTTTATGCGCGCGATGCGCGCTTCGGGGTCGTCCTTGAGATATATTTCGGGATATACGAGGTTGAGCGCCGAGGGGCTGTCGCCGACATACTCCTCCAGCGTCTGCCAGTACTTCAAATCGGACGTGAACTGGTCGCAGGCGTTGACCGCCCACCTGGGCATATCCGTGCCCTCGCGGGGGAGAAGCACCAAAGGTATCTTTACGGTATCCATATTTTCCCCCTTACGCGATGTTTATGAACGCCACCACAAGCGCCGCGACGGCTATGGCGAGCAATTTTATGTCTATATTCTTTGTGAAAAGGTCTGAAAGAAATTTTGTGAACTTTTTCATTGCTTAACCCTCCGCCGTAAGATCCGTCCAGTAGTAGTCGCTGAGAATGTTCTTGAGGTCGGCGTCGCTTGCATATCTCTTCCTTATCTCGCCGTTCTTGGCAATGGAGATTATGCCCGTCTCCTCGGAGACGACTATCGCCGTGACCGCGGCGACCTTGGTGACGCCCAGCGCCGCGCGGTGGCGGGAACCTATCTCCTGCGGGAGCCCGTCGTTTTCGATGAGCGGCAGGAAGCAGCCAGCGGCGTGAATTTTATCGCCCTCGATTATCATTGCGCCGTCGTGCAGGGGCGCCTTGGGGTAGAACACCGCCTCTATCATCGGCGCGTTTATCTCCGCATTTATGACCGTGCCGCTGGAGACTATTCCGTCGGGCAGGTTGTCGTTGGAGAGCACTATGAGCGCGCCTATGTCGTTCTTGGACATATGCTGCACCGCCCTTATGATTTCGTCAATGGTGTACTCTATGTTGTGCACGGTGAGATTTTCGTTTCTGTTGTGCTTTTTTGTGCCCGTGCCGAGGAGCGAGCGCTTGATTTCGGTATTGAAGAGCAACAGGACGAACACCGTGCCAGTGACCACGATGAGGACGAGCGTCTGCGACTCTATGTCCTTAGACATGGAGAACGCCAGCCCGAACAGCGTTATGACGACCGAAAAGAGCGCGATTATTATGCCCGCCTTGTTTTCCCTTAAGATCTTGAATACGATATAAAACACGATTGCGAAAACTATGAACTCGAAGAGGTAGCTCCAGTCAATCGTGATGAACATATTTGCTATTCTGTTTCCGTAATCCTGCCAGAAACCCATAAATTAACTCCCACCATCCGACGGTATTATATACACAATTATTATATTATTTTGTGCAAAAAAAATAAAGCGTTTTAAGCCGCTTTATGTTTTTTAATTTATATTTGTCAGGCTTTATGAGAAAAATACCTTTGCCAACGCCGTCTTAAAGGCGCCGTGGGGCGTCATTTCGCCGCTCTTGAGCGCCGACGCAAGCGAATAGGTGCCCGAAAAGAGGGTTGAAAGCCTTTCCGCGCCTATCGCCCTCGCCTGCTCCCTGCTCTTCTTTACGCCCCATTCGGTCATCTTCAGCGCGGAGGCGATTTCGCCGTCGCGTTCGCCGCTTGAAACAATGTACAGAAGATTTTTGAAGTAGGTGGCGAGCGACGAGATGAGCGCGTTTTCGTCCAGCCCCTTGGAAAGGAGGTCGTCGGATATCGCTGCAAAGGAGGCATAGTCCCTCCGCGCGACGCAGTTGGTCATCTCGTAGATGCGGTAGTCGGCGTCCTTATAGACGAGCTCGTCGACGTCCGCGCGCGTAACTTTGCCCGCGTCCTTAGCCCACTCCGTGAGCTTTTCCACCTCGCGCGAGACCCTGGACATATCCGAAAGGCAATAGGCGGCGATCGCCCCGCACGCCTCCTGCGAGGCGGAAATGCCCGCGCGCTTGAAGGTTATGTACGCCCAGCGGGTGACTGTCTCCTCGTCCGACTTGTTGCAGTTGACATACGTCACCGCCTTTTTGCGCTTTAAATCGACGCCTTTTTTGCCCTGCGAGTTGACGATTATTAGTATCGTAGTCGAAGGAAAATTCTCAAACAGCGGCTTTAAATATCTCTCGAACTCACTCTCCGAGGGGTAAAATTCGCTGACCTTTATTATGCGCTTTTCCGCCATAAACGGAAATGCCTGCAGTGCCGCCGTAAACGCCGAAAATGCGCTCCCCTTGATGTCCGCGCCGTCATAAGACGAATAGTTCAGTTCGGGCATCTCCGAAAAGGCGTCCCGTATCTGCTTTTCGGCGTGTATGCGGAAATAGGCGTCGTTGCCCTCCAGAAGATATACAGGGCGGGCGCCCTCCTTTATGTCGTCCTTGAGTTGTACGTATTCCATAAGTTACTCCTTTGGCACCGCCGTAACGAGCAAATATGCGCCGTCCGACAGGGTGTATGTCAGTTGTCCGCTGTACGAAAGGTCATAGTCGTCCTCCCCGGTGACCGCTACCGCCTGCCTCTCCTCCGAGGCATAGACTACTATGTCCGCCCCGCGCATATCCGAGAGGTCGTATTCGACGTCGGTAAAGATTATCGCCACCTTTACGCCCTCCGCCTCGATCAGCGCGAAGTCGGGCGAGAGCGTCACCTCCGCGCCGCACAGCGAAAAGCGCGAAGAGGAAATTATCTTAGTCGACGAGACGTTGCCCGTAAAGGGCGCGCCAGCGCAGACGTACAGCAACGGATATTGCCTGCCGAGATTGAGATAGGACGAAAGGTCCTCTCCGTCGCCGACGAGCACGACAGCCGCCGCATCGTCCGGCATATCGGCGACGCCGTAATAGCCGTCGGTTATGAACACCGCACTGCCCTGCGGGGTATAAAGCGTAACAGCACAGCCCGAATAGCCCGTAGAGAGCGTCACCCGCGTGCCGCCGAAGCTGACATATGCCGCGACGACCGCAACGACGACGAGAGTGAGCGCCGCTGAGAGGTCTGCAAGGCGCAGGGGCGCTATGAGGTTTATTTTGTCCGTCGCGCCGACAAAGAGCAACAGCGCGGCGGCGTATGTAAGGGCGCCGTTCCAGCCCGAGAGAAGCGCGCTTTCAAAGCCCAGCGCCGTCATTGCGTTTATGAACGCCTCCATCGGGATACATACGACGGAGAGAACCGCGCCGAACGCGGGAAAGACGAGCGTTATGCCCGTAGCCGCAAAGATGACGACGTAGAACGCCGACAGCACGGGAAGCACCAGGACGTTTAAAACTATCCCCACCGCCGAGACATAGCCGAAACCCGACATAAGCCCCGCAAAGCTGCCCGCCTGCGCCGAGAGGCTGACGGACAGCGAAGAGACAAGCTTGCGCGGGAGAAATTTTAAGAGCCGCTGCACGGGATATTTTAAAAACACTATGCCCGAGACCGCCGAAAAAGAGAGTATGAAGCCCTTGTCCAGAAGGTACATCGGGTTGATTAAAAGAAGTATCGCCGCGGCGAGCGAAACGGCGTTGAAGGTATCGTACCTGCGCTGAAAGAGGGACAACACCGCCGCCACGGAGCACATCACCGCCGCCCTCACCGACGACGGCGTGAACGAACACACCGCCGAATAGAAGAAGATGAACGCGACGCTGACGGGAACGGATATGTACCTGTTCACCCTCTTGAGCGCAAGAGTCATCGCTCCGAAAATTACGCCTATGTGCAGCCCCGAAACGGCGAAGATGTGCGCAATTCCGCCATAACGGAATGCCGAAATCGTGCCGTCGGCTATTCCCGAGGAGTCGCCCGTAAGCATTGCGTAAATTACCGCTGCGGTGTTTTGGTCGAGGTTTGCATACAGCGCGTCGTATATCGCGTTTCTCACCGACGGGGCAACGGAAAAGCTCTGCGAGGCGTCCAGCCCGCCGTACACCGTGCAATAGTACTTTATGCCCGACACGGCGCGGTAGCCCGTTCCGCCGTCAGAGAAAAAGCTCTCCTTGCCGAGCGTCGTTAAAAGTTCTGCGTCGTACCCCGCGCGGCAATAGTCGCCCGCCGCGTCCGTAAGGTAGACAATGACCTTTCCGCCCAGAGGCGTTCCTTCAAAAGTTGCGCCGCGAAGGACGAGATATATCCCGCCCGAGGAGGTTGAGCCCACCTCTTCCACCCTGCCGACGAGCGTGCCGAGCTGACCGAGCGGAACGTCCGCCGTGCAGTAGGAGATATAGTAGGCGTACGTCGAAAATGCGCCTATCGCAAAGAACACGCCCGCAACCGCAATCAGGGCGGCGCACCCTTTAAGTCCCCTTGCGAGCACGGCGATTATGAACGCGCAGGCAAACGCCGCGACGGGACAGAGCAGAATTACCTGCTCCGCTCCGCAATACGCCGCAACGAGCGCGCAGGCTATCCCCGCAATGAGGGAGAGCGCGACGAGCGTGAATATTCTTAAGTTGACAATTCTACGGCGCGCGCGGCGTGACATATGCTAAAGCCGTCAGCGGAGGGAAATTCTGTCCGACACGCTGCGGATGAACATACCGCGGGCGATGCCCTCGTCTATGGCGGCGCTGAAGCGGTTATAGAGCTTATCCGTCACCTTGCCCGCCTTGAAGTGCGCGCAGATTGCAGAGATGAGTTCGTCCCTGTAAAGACTTACGTTTTCTAAGAGTATTGCCCTTGCGAGCGCTATCGTATCGAAGGGCGAATAGTCGGCATCCGCCGTCCTGACGGGAGTGCCCTCCTCCACCCTGTACTTTTCAAAAGCTATCGCCTTTTCCGTGCGGTAATAGTGATTTGCACCCAGCATATTGACGCACTTCAATCCGCAGGCGGGTATGAGGGAGAGTATTTTGCCCTCTAACCTGACGCCGAACTTGGTTATGCCGTACAGCGACAGCACCCTCTTTACGAGGAACTGTTCGGAAATCGGCTCCTCGGCGGAGACGACCGCCTTTATGGTCTTTATGAGTTCGGCATCGACGTTACCGCCGAGCACCGCGGCGGTATCCGCCTCGCTGACTTCCGTCTTTGCCGCCTTATAGACCTTTCTGAAGCTCGAGGACACTTCCTGCCTGGAGGAAGTGAGCTTGTCGAGATAGTCCTTTATCTTCTTTATCTCCCTCTTGGGATTATTGAAAAAATTGACCGAATACAGCCTTATTACGTTCCAGTTGTTGCGCTTTAAGGTGTTGACCTGCATAACGAACTTATCCTTTATGGAGAAATTCGTGCTGCCGTCGCACAACACCGCGAGAATGAAGTTGTGCTTGTTCTTGGGGTCTATGACGCCTATGTCTATCTTGAAGTCGGAGACGCCGACGTCGCAGCGGCACTCGTACCCGTATGAGGCGAGCTCTTTGGCGACATATCTGCCTATTCCCGTGCGGTTGATTATGACCTCGTCGCTGGGGGTGGCTATGCCCGTCCTGCCCTTTTCGGCAAATTCGAGGAAAGCCTTGAGCCCCGCAACTCCGCGCGAAGTGGTGCGCGAAAGGTCTATCATAGAATAGCGCATAGACGAAAAGACAATCATCTCCTCCCTTGCCCTCGATACCGCGACGTTAAGCCTGCGCCAGCCGCCGAGCTGGTTTAAGGGACCGAAGTTCAAAGATATCTTGCCAAGCGTGTCGGGTCCGTAGCAGACCGAGAAGAGTATTACGTCCCTCTCGTCGCCCTGCACGTTTTCGAGGTTCTTGACGAAGATGGGCTCTTCACGGTCGAAGGCGACGTCGTCCAGCCCCTTGTCGGCAATGGCGCGGTTGAGCATCTTTTCGATGTACACCTGCTGCGGCATAGAGAAGGTGACAATGCCTATCGACGAGCGCGCCAGCTCCTTGTCGGAAAGGCGCCTTATGACCTCGGCGACGAGCGCTTCAGCCTCCTCCCTGTTGCACTTGCTGCCGCCGCGCTGATATACGCCGTTTTCGATGTAGCGCAGCGTCACCTTGCAGTCCATTGCGTCGGGCGAAGGAAAAGTGCAAAGCTTTGACGAATAGTACATTATGTTTGAGAAAGCGATGAGGCTTTCGTGCTTGGAGCGGTAATGCCACGACAGATGCTTTTCGGGCATACCGAGGGCAAGACAGTCGTCGAGCACGCTCTCCAGATCCTCCGCCTCGGGGTTGTCCTCGTCGGCGCCTACCGCCATAAAGAAGGACGTGGGCGGCATCTGCTTGGGGTCGCCGACGACGATTGCGCTCCTGCCCCTTGCAAGCGAGGGCACCGCCTCGCACGTGGGCATCTGCGACGCCTCGTCGAATATCACCATATCGAAGAGGTCGCACACCGCGGGAAGATACTGTGAAACGGTGAACGGGCTCATCAGCATACAGGGTGCGACGATCTTCAGAAGTTCGGGAATTTCCGCGATGAGAGTGCGGATATTCAGGCTCCTTAAATTGGTCTTTGTCTGGCGGCGGAAGGACATCAGCTCAAGCGCGATTGCCCCCTCCGTGCCCTCGTCTGGCAGGCGGGAGATGAGCTCGTGCCGTATCTTAATCCGCGTAAGGCGCATAAACTCCTCGAGTACGAGCGAGAAATTGGACGCCGTTTCGTCCATAACCGTCGCGGAGAAGCCCGCAAGACGGGGGTCGGCGGGGATATTCTTCTGCACGAAGTTGCGGTAGACGTTCTTTCTGAATGCTGAGAGTATCTTTTCGCCGCTTATCTGACCGCTTTCGAGCGCGTCCGTTATGAACGTCAGTCCGCTGCGGTCGAGCTTTTCCGCCGTCTTTTTGTACATACACCACGCGGGCAGCATATCAATGTTGTCGATGAGCGCGCTGCACTTGGCGAAGAAGTAGTCGTATATGTCCAGGTCGTCGACGGCGTTCTTTTCGAGTTTTACAGTCTTTGCGAAGAAGGTGCAGCTCTCCTCGAAGGAGCGCGCTGCGGAGAGTATGCCGTTGTAGAGGGGCGTCAGATGCCCGTCGTTCGCCCTTGCGCAGGCAGAGTTGAACGCGTCGGCGTTATAGTCCATAAAGACGCTCTCGCAGACGGCGTGGAAGTCGTATATGGGGCGGAGAAATTCCTCCCTCTTCCTGTCGCTTATGCCGCCCGTTATGCCCGTGAATTCGGCGGCGAGGTCGGTATAGCCGAAGATGTTGCGCTTGTCCTCCTCTATTGCGAGCGCGAGCTTGACCCACTCCAGCTCTTCGCCTGCCCTGAGGGGCGTCTTGGCGACGCGGCTTATTCTCTTTACGATTACCGTGAGGTTTCTCGACGACAGATAGTCGCCGCCGCACAGCTCTATCTCCTCCTCCAGCCCTTCGCAGAACTTGGAGATGTCGACGAGCGACTTGAAGCGCGTCATCCACCGCCTCACGTCCCTGTCATAGCTTAAGTTGGCGTTGAAGAAGATGTAGAAATCGCGCTCGTCGCAGGAGAAGAACTCGGAAAGGGCGCCGCTCTTGAGCGTCTTTACTATGCCGATAAGCCCTTCGAGTTTTTTGGGCGTGAAGGTGCTTATCTTCTGGCTGAAGGTGTCGAGGAAGAGCGCGAGATAGTTCTTGAGGTGCTTGAGCTCAGCGACGACCACCTCGGAGGAGAACATAACGGCGCGTTTTGCCGTCTCGTCGCACTCGGTCATATTGACGTTTGCAAAGGGCGAACGGTAGACGCCGCCGCACTCCTTTGCCGCCGCCTGCGCGGTGAGCAGCATATTTTCATACTCGGCGAGTTTTTTGTCGGTGAGGTTGTCGTAGAAGGTGGATTCTATGTTGACAAGCTCGGGCGCGGAGGCGTTGGCGAGGTAGTTTACTATGCCCTCGTAGACGGAGACGCCCAGCCCCCTCTTCTTGTGCAGGGCGGTCAGCGGGCGGGAGAGAGTATCCCTGAAATTGGCAATTCTCTCTGCGTCCTGCGCGAACTGCGTTCCGTCGTATTCGTCCTTAAGGGAGAGGGTGTTTTCGACCGAGCGGACAATTTCCGCCTTGTCCACCGTCTTGCCGCTGTGCAGCTCGAGGCAGAATTCGCCTATGCCTATCTCGTTGAGGCGCTTTTTGACGACCTTGATTGCCGCCTGCTTTTCGGCGACGAACAGCACCGTCTTGCCCGACGAGATGGCGTTTGCGATTATGTTGGTTATGGTCTGGCTCTTGCCCGTGCCGGGAGGACCGTGCAGAACGAAGGACGTGCCCTTCTGCGCCTCTGCAATGGCAGAGAACTGCGAGGAGTCGCAGGGCAGCGGCATAAGTATTTCGTCGGGGGCGATTGCGTCCTCGTCGGCGGCGCACAGCTTGTTTTCGGTGAGCTTGTTTGTGTTTGTGAGCAGGCTCAGTATTACAGGATTTTCCCTGTAAATCTTCATATTGTCCTTGACGTCCCGCCACATTGCGTAGCCGGCAAATGTGAACTGCGCGATGTATGCGTCCTCGTGCACCAGCCAGCCCTGCATATTGCTCGTCTTGGAGCGGAACACGGCGAATATCTCCGACGGGGTGAGGTTCTTTTCCTCCACGCCCCTCAGATCGAGGTCAAACTGACTGTACAAGAACTCTATGAGCGTGTTGTTTACGGTGAACTCCTCGCCGGGTTCGACTATTATGCCGTGCGTCTTGGTCTTTTTTATGTTTACGGGCAGGAGGACGATAGGCGCGTACTTATATTCCTTTTCGTCGCCGTATTTCCACTTCAAAAAGCCCGTTGCCAGAAAGAGCGTGTTGGCGCCCACCTCTTCCTGCGACGCCCTGCCCTTTCTTATCAGCGAGGAAACCGCCTCCTGCAGGGTGAAGTCGCCCGAATAGGAGCGCACTATGCCAGACGAGAGCTCTATCCTTATGAGCTCCGCAAGCGTGCGTATCTCGTTGCTGACGCCGAAGAATGTGGCGTTTTTGAGCTTTGTCTGGTTTGGCTGAATTGTGAGCTGACCGCCCTCCTCTACCCTGGAAATGAGCTCGTTTATGTCCGTAAGAAGAAGATGGATTGCATCCTTTGCATACCTGAAGTTGAGCAGGTTGTTCTTTACCGACAGATCGAGAAGGCGGCGCTGCCAGTTGCGCTCCTTGGTGACCTTGCCGCCGAGGGCGAGCTTGCCCGCATCGATGAGCGATTTGGGCTTTGCCTCGTAGGAGAACTGGCTGTCGCCCAGAATTTCATAGTCGTTGCCCTTGCCCACCTTTATGGGCATAGGGAAAATACCGCCTATTCTGCACCTCTTAACGTCTATGCAGCAGTCGAAAAAGCCCTGCGAGAGCGACGACGCGAAGTGCGACGCGGAGGTCGTGAAACTTGCGTGCTTGTGCGCGAAAAGATCCTCGGCGTCGATTATGGCAAGGTTGTTGACGCCCGAGGAGATATAGCGCTCGACGACGGAGATGTCGTCCTGCAGGGGCGAGTTGAAACAGCTTTCATACAGCCACACGCCCACGCCTATGTCGTTTTTGCCGACGACGAGCACGGGGTTGAACTTTGCCGCCTCCAGACAGGACGCCGCAAACACGGCGATTGCAAGCGGGGTTGCCCTGCGCTCCGCAACTATGTCCGCCACATTGCCGACGGTGACGACGCCGGAATAGTCTGCGCCGCACTCCTCCCGCTCGATATTGAGATTTCTTATCGCCGAAAAGATGGACGCAAAGGCGTACATAAGCGCGTTTTTATCGTTGCCCGCATAGCCACTCCACTCCCTTGAATAGCCCCACGTCTTGAGCTGCAGACCCGCCTCCGCAAGCACCTTCTGACAGTCCGAAAGCTTGGGGCGGACGAATGCGGACAGCATTTCGACGTTGTCCGAAAGACCCGACCACTGCTCCATAGGTATTGCCTTTACCGAAGCTTCCGGTGCGCAGATACTCGTCTTTCCGCAGGTGACGGTTACGGTCACCGTGCAGTCCTGCGCCTCGGCGAGGTCGGCGAGATATTTGGGGTTCAGAAGAGACGGCGCCTTGATCTCCACGCTGCTCTCGGCGGGAAGTTCGACGACGTTTATCTCCGCGGGCAGAATGAGCCCGTTGCTGCCCGTCACCCTGACAACGAGATTTTCCAGCGCGCTTTCGCCGCTGTTGAACAGTCGGAAAGTGTTGAAAAGGGGCATTCTGTTGTAATACGTGGCATAGGAAACGCAGTTGAGGAGATCCCCCTCCAGACTTAACGCCTCTGCCTGATGTGCTGATTTCTTGTTTGCCGCCATTAAATTCCTCTCATTTCTGTATAATTTTTCACCTTAAATTATACTACTTATCGTCCGATATTTCAATATTTTGCGCCCTTTATTTATTGACAAATTTACAATTAAAAAACGGCTTTTGCCCGAAAAGCCTTACGTAATGCTGCGGGCTTAATGACGCACAGAATGATAAAGCGCGGCGGAAAGGACTTTTCCGCCGCGCTTTTCGCGCAAAATTCATCACATATTTCCGCCGCGACTTGGCGCTTTGGCAGATTACTTGTGCTTTCCCCCGTCGGTCTTTGCCGCCTTTGCGATTTTTTTGCCGACCCCGCCGATTACGGAAGTCAGCTTTTTGCCCGTTATAAGGTTTAACGCTATGAGCAGCACCGTAAACAATGCAATTATCGCCGCCTGAATTTCGGGAGTTAAGGACATACCGAAAAATTCGAGGTTATAGCCGAAGTTGCCCGTCAGTCCCTCTATTATGAGCTGTCCGTTTACGGGGTCTAGCCCGACGATATAGTTGCTTGCCTCGGCAATGGGCGTGGCGAGGAAGGAATATCTGAACAGCGAACAGCAATAGGTTCCCGGAATGAAACAGCAGACGTTCTGCACCGCCGCAGGCATCATATAGAAGGGCATATATGCGCCGATGAGGAAGCCTATCGCGGAGGAGAACACCGTGAGTATGCTGACCATCGTCATATCCTTAGAGACGAAGGAGCAGATGAAAACCGTGAAGAGCACTGAATTCACCGTGGAATAGAGCAACACTCCGAGTATGGTCAGCACGTCTACAAAGTTGAGCCAGAATTCGCCGAGACAGGCGAGATACACAAAGCACACGATGAGAAAGATGAAGCTGACAATGAGCGTGACCACGAAGCTGTATATGAAATAGCTTAAGATGAGCACGGTGTTGCTGACGGGCGAGGATGCAAAATCGCGGTTTATGCCGTTTTCCTTGTCGGCAACTATAATGTTGTTTGTCTGGAGAGAAACGGTGAGCGTTGAAAACGCCATAATGCCGGAGAGCATCCAACTGTCGAGTATTGCGCCGACGTACTTGTTGACCTGCGTGTTGCCCGCGGGGTCGAAGTTCTTCAGTTCGTCAATCGTGCTGTCGCTGAACACGTCCTTGACGGTGAGAAGCTCGAGGTTGCGCAGGAAGAAAATATAGATGACGAACACGATAAAGGGCACCATCAGCGTGAAAAATACCCTCATCCTGTTGTTGAAGAACACGAGAAGATGACGCTTTGTCAGCTTGCCGAGCTGTTCAAAATAGTTCTGCTTAACTCTCTGCATCGCTTCCCTCGCCTCCCGTGAGTTTTATATCCCTGCCCGTAACCGTCAGGAACACGTCGTCCATATTGCCCTTTACAATCTCCATATCGGTTATGAACTTGTCGTATGCCGAAATTATGCGCTTTGCATCGGCGGTATCTTCAATGTTTATCCTGTAAGCGCCCGCAGCTTCGTCGTACCTGAAGCCCTCTCCGCCCTTTTTCATTGCCTTCTCGAAAGAAGTATCGGCGGGCATATATGCTATGATTACGTCGTGCGAGTAGCTGTTCTTGAGTTCGTTGGGAGTGCCGCGCGCAATGATGTGACCCTTGTCCATAATGACGACGTCCATCGCCTTTTCCGCCTCCTCGAGGTAGTGCGTGGTGAGGAACACCGTCATACCCGTTTCCTGCCTTATCCTGTCGATGAGCGTCCAGACGTTGAGCCTCGTCTTGGGGTCGAGACCTGTCGTCGGCTCGTCGAGAATGAGGAGCTTGGGTCTGTGCGCCATTGCCCTGGCTATGTCCACCCTTCTCACCTGACCGCCCGAAAGCGTGCGCACGGGCTTGTTCAAAATGGGTTCCAGCTCTAAAAGGCGGACGATATCCGCGATGTTGCGCCTCTGCTCCTCCTTTGAGATGCCGTAAAACGCCGTCCTTATTTCGAGGTTCTGCTTTACGGTAAGATCCCTGTCGAGCACGCTCGACTGAAAGACTATGCCCACCTCTCTCTTTATGGCTACGCTGTCCGTGTCGAGGTCATAGCCGTCGACAAATATCTTGCCGCTGTCCTTGGAGAGAATGGAACATATTATGTTTATCGTCGTCGACTTGCCCGCGCCGTTGGCGCCCAGAAAGGCGAAGAGCGTACCCTTTTCGACGGCGAACGAGATGTCGTCCACCGCCCTCGTGCCGCCGGGGTAAGTCTTTACGAGGTTTTCTATTCTTATGGCGTAATCGCCTTTTTTTACGTTTTCTGTCATCGGTTTCTCCGAAAAAATCATTGCTGCGACGAAGCCCCGCCTGCATTGCGCTTGGCTTTGCCCCACGCAGGTTTTGACATTGTGCCTATGAATATCGTCACTGAATAGAGAATGAGGAAGAACGGGAACAAGAATACTGCCGAAAGAAGCTCTCTGCGGCTGTTTGATCCCAATTTTTTATAGTCGGTCATTACCAGGAAGAGCGCCTGAAGATAGCCGAAGAGCACGAATAGCCCCACCAATACGCTTGCCATAATTATGACCGTATTCCACAGCACTTCATAATAATACGTCTGCGTGAAGAGCGAAAGCTCCATCCCGCCGTACGCCGCAAACCCGAGGTACAGGAAGTTGTATATGTAGAAGAGCGGTATCCACGTGGCGACTATCGCAGTTATGAACACGAACGCATATGTAAGACATACTTCCAGATAGGAGAAATTGCCGGTAGTGAAGAACTTGCCGAACATCTTCATAAATTTCGGCTTCAGCAGACTGACGCTGCCGCTGCCTATGCGCTTGTTGCGGTTATACGTATCTCTGAGCGACGAGGGCATATCCTCGTAGACGACTGCGTCCTCGACGAAGTGCCCCTTGTAGCCGTCGAAAAGTCTGTTTATGAAATATTCGGCGTCCTCCGAAATGCTGGTGCAGTCGTAGCCTCCGGTCGCCCTGAGCATCCTCATACTCATCATAGCGCCGCTGCCGTTGACGTGGGCGGCAAGACCCAGCCTCTCCCTCACCCTGCTGCCGAAGCGCGAATCAAAGACATAAAACATTGCGCACGCCTTGGTAAAAAAGCTCTGAGAGGCGTTTCGAGCCCCCTCGTAGGGGCGGGCAAAGTCTACGCCCGCCTGATATGCATCGTTCATCACCGAGGCAAACTGCGGGTTGACGTGGTTGTCGGCGTCGAGGCGCAGCACAAAGTCGTATTTATCGCCGAGCGACATAAGATAGTCCAGTCCGTACCTTAAAGGATATGCCGCTCTGTGATGTTCGGGGTCGGGGTCGTTGTGAATGAGCACCTTCGCCCCCGCCTTTTCCGCGAGCTCCGCCGTCCTGTCGGTGCAGTTGTCGGCGACGACGTAGACGTCGTACAGCTCCCTCGGGTACTGCTGGTTGTCAATCAAATCCTTTACCGTGTCGAAGATGACGCTCTCCTCGTTGTTGGCGGCTATCAGAAAGGCAATTCTGCCCTTCTTCTCGCTCTTTTTCCACGTCTTTTTGGGCAAAAAGAAGAGAAGGACGTACATAACCTGCAACAAAAGGGGTATTGCGATTGCCATGAGCACGACGTAATTGATTATGCTCAGTACGCGGTACAATATTTCATGCCACATAAAAAAATTACTCTCTCCCCGTCGAATATGCTGATATTGTTAAAATTTTATCATAAATGCGTGCATTTGTCTACCCGTTGTCGTTATCGCGGGGTGAAAATTTGTGAAAGGTTTATTCACGGACTATCGCAAGATCCTTTAACGCGCGGGTATAGGCAATGTATTTTTCATTGTCGGTCATATCCCCGTCGGCGACGGCAACGGCGGAAAATTCCAGACCCTTGCTCTCGTACACCGTGAGAATGTTCACCTTGTCCTTGGAAATCTTGCCGCTCTGCCGCACGACGTTGTACGCCTTGCGGGTAAATTTTTCAAGGTTCGCCTCCGTAGTGATTACCGCCTTAAGTCCCTTTTTTTCGGCAAGGAAGGATGCTATGCCCCTCGGCGATATGGTCTTTACCTCCTCGCCGCCCAGACCTATCGCCTGCATCTCTATTTTGAGGTTGCCCGAAACGTAGCCGACAATCTGGTTGGTGTTGCGGTAGTTTAAATTGAGCTCGTGCACGGGATAGCCGAGCTGCGACCAGTCGCCTATGCCCCTGAAAGGCGTTATGTTCTGTTTGAGGTCGCCGAACACGTTGAAGCACGCCCCCGCATTGACCGTGCGGAGAATGTCGTATTCGTATGTCGAGATGTCCTGCGCTTCGTCGACGAACACGAAGGAATATGCGGGAGTGAGCGGAAAGCCGAGTTTTGAAAGTACGAGGCAGAGCGCATATGCGTCACCCTTTATGAGCTTGCCTGCCGCCGCGCCGTACTTCGACTTGGCGGGCTTTACAATCTCCCTGTAAAGCAGCCTTGCAATGTCGACCGTCGTCTCGCATTTGCCCATCTTTACAAAGTAGCTTTCGCCCTTGATTACGGAGTACAGGTCTGAGGCGGGCGCAAAACCGTAGGATATGCCTTCGATGAGGCATATTGCCGCCTCAATTTCCCCTTTTAGCGCCTCTCTCCTTTCAATTCTGTCGGCATAGACAAGCACCGTCTTTTCGCCTATGTGCTGTTTATATCGCCTTAAATCGGCAATCTCCTTGTCGACCGTGACGGCAAGTTTTCCGAGGTCTTCGACGGCGATGCGGCATATCTTTTCGGCATTGAGCGAGATGAAGCGCAGCGACTTGTAGAACGAGAGGAATTGCCTGAAAAAGTAATATTTTCCGTCCATACGGGCGTCGTCGCGGTTGAGTGAAAGAAACTCCCTGGCGTCTAAAACGCAGTTGAAGAGCGTGCGCATCTGCTTTGTATAGAACAGCCCGCCGTCCTTCTTTTCCTTTATTTCGCCGAGCACGCACCGCCTTACGCGCAGACTTGCGTTTTTGAGCTTTTCATAGGAGGCGACGCTGTCTCCAAGCGAGTTTGCGACGTTTTCGATGAGCCCGTCGCCCTCGGCGGGTATTATTCCGCGCACGGAGGAATATATCCTGTTGAGCTTTTTTTCAACGTCGGAGACGAACTTTGCCGAGTAGAGATATTTGAGGTATTCGGGCGCGACGGGAACAAATTCGTCCACCCTGCCTTCGAGGTTGACGCCGGCGCTCTTCAAAAGGCGGACGAAGTACTCCTCGAGCGTCATCGTCCTCACCCTCTCGAGCTCGAGAATTTTTGCGAGCTCGTCGATGAAGGCGTTGAAACTCGTCGACGGAGTTATGACTATTACCGACGAGGGCTTTATCTCCTCGTTATTGTACATAAGATAGCTCAGTCTGTGCAGGAGTATCATAGTCTTGCCGCTGCCAGCGACGCCCTGCACCACCATTTCGGCGCGCTCCGGCGCGGTTATGATCTCGTATTGCTTTTCCTGAATGGTCTCTATTATGTCGCAGATTTCGTCCTTTTCCTTGCGCGACTGCAATATCTCCTTGAGGAAGGGGTCGAACACCACCGAGGCGTCCCTGCCGGCTATCTCTTCCCTGGTGAGGTTGTCGCCGACAGTGAGATATTCGTTTTTGAAGTCCTCCAGCCGACCGTTGTGCGTGCGCAGCGAACGGCGCAGGACGAGCTTATAGTTGAACTCGTTTATGGAAAAGGCAAGCTTGCTCTTCTGGTAGTACCGCCTTGCAAGCGGCGCGCGCCAGTCGACTATTTCCAGCCCCTCGTCGCCGTGCTTGCCGATGTAATAGCTGTTATAGCCGTCCTTGTCGTCCTCCAAATCCATTCTTGCGAAATAGGTCTCATCGAAAAAACACTTATAGGACAGCCGTTTTTGCTTGTACGACGAAATGAGCGCATCGAGTTCGAGCACCCTTCTGTATTTTTCCGCATCGTAGTCGGGCGACGACGCAATCGACGCCTTTTCCGCCTCCGCATCCTTTATGGCGCGGGTGAGCTTGCCCACGTACATTACCTTGAGCATTGCAAGCACCGCGGAAAGATGTCTTTCCTCCCAAACGCGTTGCTTGTCCTCGTCGAGGAGGTCAAGATAGAACTGCTTGTCCGGCTCCTTATGCGGATTTATTAACTTTTTGAGTTCGCTGATTTCTGCCATAATAGGTATATCGAAATATAAGTATAACACCGCTCGGCAAAAAATGCAAGCATACGCGCAATTTGAGCTGAAAGCGCCAACTTTGCGCACCGTATGTGCAATTTTTTGCACATTTTACTTGCATTCCGCGCAATAAACGGCAAAAACGGACGCAAAAAGTCCGCGGCGAAAGCGTCGTTCGCCGCGGACCTCTCCGCAAATATTATGTACCGCAAAAATCAACCCTTAACGGCGTCGGCGTTTTCCCACGACATATTGCGGTATCTTCCTTCCTCGTCCTTGAACCCTACAGACTTATACAGCGGATAGCCAGCCGCCGTTGCCTGAAGTTCGACGGAGCTCAAATTCTTTTCCCTCGCATCGGCGAGAAGCTTTTCTATGACGCTGCGGGCATAACCCTTGCGACGGTGGTCGGGGTGGGTATAGACGTTCATAACTATGCCTATCTTTCCCGTGGCGAACAGCGGGCTGAGCGGCTTTTCGACGACGAGCAGAAATGCGCACGCGGCGACCTCTTCCCCCTCCCTCATAAGATAGCAGAATATATCCCTGTTGAGGTGATTTTTAAAATATTCCGGCAGTACGCGGCGGGCGGCGGAAATCATATCGTCGCCGAGTTCGCCGAAGTCGGCATATAGATATGACAGCCTGAGTTCCGTGAGCTTTTCTATGTCACGCGCAGTTGCGTATTCTATCTTCATTGCAAAATTCTCCCTTTTATTGAAATATCCCGCGCGCCGCCGACGAGGTGCGAACCGCGCATATTAAAAGCCCCGCAGAATATGCGGGGCATAGGTTGCGAGAATTACTCCCACTCTATGGTTGAAGGGGGTTTGGAGGTGATGTCGTAGACTATGCGGTTTACGTGCTTTACCTCGTTGACAATTCGCGTAGAAATGGTCTCCAGAACGTCGTAGGGTATTCTCGCCCAGTCCGCCGTCATCGCGTCGAGAGAGGTTACGGCGCGGATTGCGACGACGTTTTCATACGTCCTGAAGTCGCCCTGCACGCCCACCGTCTTGGAGTTGGTTATTACCGTGAAGTACTGCCATATCTCGGAGTCAAGCCCTGCCTTTGCTATCTCTTCCCTCAATATATAGTCGCTGTCGCGCAGCGTTTCAAGCTTTTCTTCGGTGACTTCGCCCATAATTCTTATGGCAAGTCCGGGGCCGGGGAAGGGCTGGCGCATAACTACGTTCTTGGGCAGCCCGAGCTCGAAGCCCACCTTTCTGACCTCGTCCTTGAAGAGGTCGCGCAGGGGCTCTATAATCTCCTCGAAGTCGACTACCGAGGGGAGCCCGCCGACGTTGTGATGCGACTTTATGACGGCAGATTTGCCCTTGCCGCTCTCGATAACGTCGGGATATATCGTACCCTGAACGAGGAAGTCCACCTTGCCGATTGCCTTTGACTGCTTTTCAAAGGAGCGGATGAACTGCTCGCCTATTATCTTTCTCTTGGTCTCCGGGTCGGTTACACCCTTTAGCTTTTCGAGGAATATCCTGCCGTCGTCCGCCTTGATGAGGTTCATTCCCAGCCCGTCCTTAAAGACCTTCATAACCTCGTCGGCTTCGTACTTCCTCAAGAGACCGTGGTCGACGAACACGCAGACGAGCTGGTCGCCCACCGCCCTGTGCAAAAGAGTTGCCGCAACCGCGCTGTCTACGCCGCCCGACATTGCGCAGAGCACCTTTTTCTTGCCTATCTTTACCCTGAGTTCGTCAATCTTGTTTGCGACGAAATTGGACATAGTCCAATCGCCCTCGGCGCCGCATACCTCATAGAGGAAGTTCTTGAGTATCTGCGTGCCCATAAACGTGTGGTTGACTTCGGGGTGGAACTGAACGCCGTAAAGCTTCTTTTCCTTGTTGCCGAACGCCGCATAGGGGCAATTTTCGGACTTGGCAAGCCCGACAAAACCTTCGGGAAGGACGGTTATCCTGTCCGTATGGCTCATCCAGCAGACCGCCCTGGAGGGCATATCCACGGTTATGGGAGAGCCCGAATAGTCGACCTCTGCCTTGCCGTATTCCGAAGTTTCGGCGTGTTCTACCGTGCCGCCGAGGGTATATGCCATAAGCTGACAGCCGTAGCAGATGCCGAGGACGGGTATGCCGAGGTCGAAAACTCTCCTGTCTATCCTGGGGCTGCCCTCTTCGTACACGCTGTTGGGTCCGCCCGTGAATATTATGCCTATCGGGTTGTATTCGACGATCTTTTCGTACGACATATCGCAGGGGACGAGGTCGCAGAATACCGACAGCTCTCTTACGCGCCTTGCGATGAGCTGGTTATACTGTCCGCCAAAGTCCAGAATGAGTACTCTTTGGTGCTGCATAAGATGTTATTTCTCCTGTTTTAAGTATTTAAGCGGAGGATTTTAACCTCCGCCTTGTCTTTAATTCTTGGGGCTGTAGTTGGGAGCTTCCTTGGTGATGGAGATGTCGTGGGGGTGCGACTCTGCAAGGGAGGCAGCCGTCATCTTGACGAACTTGCCGTTCTTCCTCAGTTCCTCGATAGTGCCGTTGCCCGTATAGCCCATACCTGCCCTGAGGCCGCCCATAAGCTGGAAGATGATTTCGGCGAGCGCACCCCTGTAGGGAACGCGACCTTCGACGCCTTCGGGCACGAACTTGATCGCGTTGGACTGGAAATACCTGTCCTTGCCGCCCTTTGCCATTGCGGGAAGAGAGCCCATTCCGCGATAGGACTTGAAGCTCCTGCCCTGGTATATTTCAAGTTCGCCGGGCGCTTCCGCCGTGCCTGCGAACAGCGAACCGAGCATTACGGCGCTGCCGCCTGCGGCGATTGCCTTGACGATGTCGCCGGAATACTTGATGCCGCCGTCGGCGATAATTCTCTTGCCGAACTTGTCCGCCTCCTCCGCGCAGTCCATAATTGCCGTGAGCTGGGGCATACCGATGCCCGCAACTATACGCGTGGTGCAGATAGAGCCGGGACCTATGCCGACCTTGACTACGTCCGCACCCGCTTCGATGAGGGCGCGGGTAGCTTCCGCAGTGGCTACGTTGCCGGCGACTACGGGAAGGTTGGGATATGCCTTCTTCGCCTTGGCGACGTTGTTTATTATGTTCCTGGAATGACCGTGCGCCGAGTCGAGCACGACGATGTCGACGTGTGCCTTTACGAGGGCGTCGATCCTTTCAAGCATATCTGCCGTTGCGCCGATTGCCGCGCCGACGAGCAACCTGCCTTTCTTGTCCGTCGCCCTGTTGGGGTACTGAATTGACTTTTCGATATCCTTTATGGTGATGAGACCCTTGAGCATACCGTTCTTGTCGACAATTGGCAGTTTTTCTATGCGATGCTTGCCGAGGATTGCCTGCGCCTCCTTGAGAGACGTGCCCTCGGGTGCGGTGACGAGGTTATCCTTGGTCATTATGTTGGAGATAGGCTGGTCGAAGTTGGTTTCAAACCTTAAATCCCTGTTGGTGAGAATACCGACGAGCTTGCCCTCCTTGGTGATGGGCACGCCCGAAATGCGGTACTTTTCCATAAGCGCGCACGCTGCGGATACGGGCTCTTCGGGCGAGAGATGGAAGGGGTCGGTTATGACGCCGTGTTCGCTCCTCTTTACCTTGTCGACCTGAAGCGCCTGTTCCTCTATGCTCATATTCTTGTGAATGATGCCAAGTCCGCCTTCCCTTGCTATGGCTATTGCAAGACGGCTTTCGGTTACCGTATCCATTGCCGCGCTCAAAAGCGGCACGTTGAGGTTTATGCCGTCGCACAGCGTGGTCCCTAAGTCTACGGTCGAAGGAATGACGTCGCTCGCTGCGGGAATGAGCAGCACGTCGTCGAATGTCAACGCCTCTTTAACAATCTTACTCATTGGTTTTCTCCTTTAAAATCTCGAATATAGATATATCTCGAATATAGATATATATGTGTGTGAAAATTAAGACCAAATTCAATCTTCCGCGGCTATGCCCTCGAGGCTTGCAACCACCTCGCGGAGCAACTCGGCTTCCTGCGCGTCCGAAGGCGAAACCGAGGAGAGCGCTTTTATGAGCGCGCCTGCCGCCGCGCCGTCTCCCGCACCCTTTACCTCAAGATAGAGCGAGATAAGCGCATTGCCCGAAACAAAACTCTCGCTGCCGTTTGCCGCAAGCGCATAGTTTACCGCCTTTTCGACCTCCCCGCCGCGGTAATACGCGACGGCGAGCTTGCCCTTTACCCTCTGGTTATAGTCGTACGCGACATCTTCGCCGAAGTACTTGTCGTTGAGCTCGTAAAACTCTCTCTCCTTGCTCTCGCAGACGGAGGAAAAGTCGTCCTTTGCGACAAGCTCTTCGCCGTATTTTATGATGTATTCGTCATTGCCGAGGCTTACGCTGTCCTCGAAGCACCGCGAAAGATCCATACTGTCGCCCGTGTAGGAATACCTGAGAGAGGCGTACTTTACGGCAAGCGAATAGTTGCCAATATTTTCGGTAAAGGTCGCCATATGCTGGGGAAAGGCGAAGTTGAACACCGCAAACACGACGACGAGAACGGCGAGTATTGCGAGCACGGTTTTGACCGCCGATTTTACAACTATCTTTTCCAAATCTGCATTTTGTCGGGCGGCTGCCCGACTTGTGACCTGCCTTTCAATATATTTTATATATTTTATCACAGCGCACACAAAAAATCAACTGTTTGGATAAATTTTTGACTGTTTGCCAAAGATATTCATATTGCGCGCCTTCTGACAATATATTGAGAGTATGAAACATTTTTTATGCCTTTTTGCCCCCGTTTTACTGATATCGCCCCTCTTCGCCGGTTGCGCGAAAGAGGTCGACTACTATGACTACGTCTCCGAATACCGCAGCGGCGTATACATATTTTCGGAGGACGGGGAAGAACTTAAAATTTACTGCTCCGAGAGAGAGGCGCCCTATTCCTCCGACGGAATTAAAGGCGAGATGAACAGCACCGTGGAGATATTTTACCGCCCCGAAAAGTCGTTCGACAGCGTAAAGATTTCCGTTGGCGGGCTGGACGGCGAGATGAGCTATCAGTCGGTGACGGCAAACTACTATATGTGCTTTACCGCAGACGACTTTGACGCCGCCTCCGTGGACGTTGAATTGACCTGCGACGGTCAGACAAAGACGATATCCGCCCAGAATGTACGCGAAGAGGGCGTGATAGACGGAAGAGAAGCGCTTAAATGCGTCACCGAATATGACGGGGCGCGCTTTGAAAAGATGACCGAAGGCGCGCGCTTTGCGGGCGAAATCTATGTCAGACTGTTGTATGACGAGGGCTGTTTTTACTATGTCGGCGTGTGTGACCGAGAAGGGCAGACCCACGCCTACCTCCTCGACGGAACGAGCGGCAGAGTACTTGCCGAAAAGGACTGACTGCAAATAGCCCCGTCTGACGGGGCGACCACATATACCCCCCACGTCTGAAAGCTCCGACCAATGAGAGAGCCCCGATTATGCAGCAGATTATCCCCGAAAGGCGATTTTTGAATTGTCGATAACTTTCGGGATGACTGCAGACTTTGCGGGCGTCAAATCAAAAAAACCACGCGAAAAATGTCGGAAAAACGTCGGTTTGTTGATAACTTTCGCAAAAGTTTGTTTGCAAAAGCGGCAGAATGCAGCCGATTGTAGATAACTTTTTGTGCATAAACGCCCCCTTGCGGAGGCGTTTATGCACTTTTTTATTTAATTTTTCCCGCCGGAGAGCGGACTAAAAGGACAAGTTTTGCGGGCGGAAAGCGCCCCGATTTTATCGGCGTTCAGGAGAGAAAATCGCAGATTATTGAATTCTGCACGAATAGATATTCGTCCTTTACCCTGACCCTGCCGTCGGCAACGTCGAGGTACTGCGCGTTCTTTTCGATTGCGGCGGCATAGTCGCTTAAAAAATCGGCGCAGAATTCGGCATTGAAAGAGGCAATGTCAAGCCCCGCGGACGTCCTTAATGCCAGCATAAGCTTTTCCTCCTTCTGCCCGTCCCCGTCCACCTCCTCGCGGTCGATGACGGGAAAATGGTTGGTGAGTATGCACTTGAAATACTCGTCGAGGTCGAAGGTGTTGGTGAAACGCACGTTCTTTATATGCGAGGACGCCGCCACGCCGAAGCCTATGTATTCGCCCCTCTTCCAGTAGTTGAGATTGTGGCGGCTCTCCTTTCCCCTTTTGGCGAAGTTGGAGACCTCATAGCGGCGGAAACCGAGCTCCGCAAGTTTCTTTACGCCGAACTCGTACATCGCCGCGACTTCGTCGCCGTCGGGCAGTTCGCCGTTGAGATAGTCGGTATATATAGGCGTGCCGTCCTCCGGGGTAAGGGCGTACATAGAGATATGGCTCGCGCCGAAGCCCGCCGCCACCTCTATGCTCTTTGCAATGTCCTCCGTCGTCTGCCCTTTAAGCCCTATCATTATGTCGACGCTGAAATTTTCGCCCTTCAGGAGTTTGGCGCAGGTGACGAATTCGTTAAGGGTGTGGCACCTGCCGAGCTCTGCAAGCTGGCTGTCTATCGCCGACTGCAGCCCCACCGAAAAGCGGTTTATTCCGCACTTTTTATATAAATCTATCTTGGAGGCGCTGACCGTGCCCGGGTTCATCTCTATGGTTATTTCTGCGTTTTTCGTAAGGCTGAAATATTTCTTCGCCGCGGCGACGAGCATTGCGATGTAGCTTTCGTCAATGACCGACGGCGTGCCCCCGCCTATGTAGAGGGTGTCGAATGTGTATGAGGACAGCTCTTGGCTGCGCATCAGCATTTCGCGGTAGACACAGGTCATATAGCTCTCCGCAAAGCCCAACTTTTCGGGGAAGGACGTAAAGTCGCAGTATCTGCACTTTGACTTGCAGAAGGGTATGTGCACGTATATTCCCGCCATTTCTGTTCACCTCTGAAAAAATATGCTGAATACGCGACCGCGGCGCGCGGTCACGGCTGACAATTCCACCTGTATAGGGCAAGGTCGACTTTGTAATCGTCGCCGACCTCTACGCCCTCTGCGTCAAGGAGAGCGCGCTGGGCGTCCCTGCCGCCGAAGGCAAAGCCCGCGGAAAGAGACCCGTCCGCAAAGACGACCCTGTGGCAGGGGTTGGCGACGGGCGTCGGGTTGGAGTGCAGCGCCCAGCCGACCTGGCGGGCGGACTTAGGCGAACCGATAAGCCGCGCTATGTCGCCGTAGGTTGCCACCTTGCCGCGCGGAATTTGCCTTATCGCCGCATACACCCTTTCAAAAAATCCCTGCATATTGCCCCCGTTTCTGCCAGATTTGCCTCTTAAGACGGCATTTCGCCTCTCCGCCGACGGATGTTCGGGTCGAAGCCATTTCACGCGCCCGATTTCGCGGCAAAGGCGAAATCGGGCGCACGCTCAAGCGATATACCGACCGACGGACGTCAGTCCTTGTTGGTCTTTAAAATATGCATAAACACTTCGGAGGGAACTTCCACGCTGCCGATGGTGCGCATACGCTTTTTGCCCTCCTTCTGTTTTTCGAGCAGTTTTTTCTTGCGCGTTATGTCGCCGCCGTAGCACTTGGCGAGCACGTCCTTGCGCATTGCCTTTACGGTCTCCCTTGCGATTATCTTGCCGCCGATTGCCGCCTGCACGGGTATTTCGAAGAGCTGGCGGGGAATGGCGTCCTTGAGGTTTTCGCACAGCGTTCTGCCGCGAGTATATGCAGAATCCTCGTGTACTATCATAGAGAGCGCGTCGCACACTTCGCCGTTCAACAGAATGTCGAGCTTGACGAGCTTGCTCCGCTCGTAGCCGATGAGCTCATAGTCAAAGCTTGCATAGCCGCGCGTCCTCGACTTTATCTGGTCGAAGAAGTCGAAGATTATCTCGTTTAAAGGCAGCTTATATTCCAGCCGCACCCTGTTCGCGTCGAGGTAGGTCATCTGCTCGAAAACGCCCCTCTTGTCGCGGCACAGGTCCATAATCTGCCCGAGGTAGTCGGGCGGGGAATAGATGTCGGCGTGCACTATCGGCTCTTCCATATAGTCTATCTCCGACACGGGGGGAAGGTGCGAGGGGTTATCGACGAAGAGGCTTTCGCCGTCCGTCTTTATGACCTTATAGCTTACCGACGGAGCGGTGGTTATTATGTCGAGATTGAACTCCCTTTCAAGCCTCTCCTGCATAATCTCCATATGCAGAAGCCCCAAAAAGCCGCAGCGGAAGCCGAAGCCGAGCGCCTGCGAGGTATCCGCCTCGAATACGAGCGAGGCGTCGTTAAGCTGGAGCTTTAAGAGCGCGTCCTTGAGGTCGTTGAAGCGCGAACCGTCGAGGGGATATATGCCGCAGAACACTACGGGCTGAACCTTTTTATAGCCGGGCAGCGGCTCTTCCGCGCCGTTGTCTGCGCCTGTCACCGTATCGCCCACCGCCACGTCCTGAATGGACTTTATCGACGCGGCGATATAGCCTACTTCGCCCGCATACAGCCCGTTTTTGGGAGTGAGCGAGGGTGCGAATACCCCCACTTCGGTGACTTCGTACACCTTGTCGGAGCGGAAAGTCGTTATCTTATCGCCGACGTTGACCTTGCCGTCCTTCAACCTGACGAAGAGTATTACGCCCTTATAGTTGTCGTAATAGCTGTCGAATATGAGCGCCTTTAAGGGAGCGTCCTCGTCGCCCTGCGGCGCGGGAAAGTACTTTACCGCCGCCTCTAAAACTTCCTTAATGTTTGTGCCCTCCTTCGCCGAGATGAGTGGCGCATAGGAGGCGTCCAGCCCGATTACGTCCTCTATCTCCTTCTTTGCCTCGTCGGGGCGCGCGGAGGGAAGGTCTATCTTGTTTATGACGGGCAGAATTTCGAGGTTGTTTTCGAGTGCGAGATAGACGTTGGCGAGTGTCTGCGCCTCTATGCCCTGCGACGCGTCGACTATGAGTATCGCGCCCTCGCACGCGGCGAGCGAACGCGACACCTCGTACGTGAAGTCGACGTGACCCGGGGTGTCGATGAGGTTGAACACATACTCGTTGCCGTCGTCGGCGTCGTAGAACATTCTGACGGGCGTGAGCTTTATGGTTATGCCTCTCTCCCGCTCGATATCCATACTGTCGAGAAGCTGTTCTTCCATATCCCTCTTGGAGACCTGACCCGTCAGCTCGATAAGCCTGTCGGCAAGTGTAGATTTGCCGTGGTCGATGTGCGCTATAATGCAGAAATTGCGTATAAGTCTGTTAGGTTGCTTCATATGTTTTCTTGAAAAAGTTTTTTATCATTATACAAAAAAGCGCGGCGGTTGTAAATAAAAAAACGACCGCCCGACATTTTTTCTGTCTGTACGGGCAGCCGAGGCGCGCTAATCTATGAGAAGTCCTGTAAGCCTTGCGCGCTCCGCAGAGTTCCCGCCGTATTGCGCGGGGCGGGCGTTTTCAATATCGCCGCAGATGCTGCCGCCCTTAAGCACGACTATTCTGTCGGAAAGATACAGCGCCTCGTCTATGTCGTGCGTGACAAAGACGGTTGTGACGGGGCGCGCCTCCCTCAGCTTTAAAAACACCTGCATTACGGCAATCTTGAGCTTTAAATCGAGCGACGAAAAGGGCTCGTCCAGCAGCATAAGTTCAGACGGAAAGAGAAACGCGCGGCAGAGCGCCACCCTCTGCGCCTGCCCGCCCGAGAGCTGCGCGGGATAGCGCCCGCCGAGCCCCGAAAGCCCGACGAGGGAGAGCATCTCCTCTATGTCTCCATCCTCCGCGCCGATGAGCTTTAAATTGCCCTTTACCGTCAGGTTGGGAACTAAGCGTGGCGACTGAAAGACGTATGAGGAGCGCAGGCTAGGCACTTCGCCTTTGCAATCCGTAAGCCCGGCGAGCACGTTTAAAAGCGTAGTCTTGCCGCAGCCGCTCTCGCCGAGGACGGCAAGCACCCCGCCCTCTTCGATATCGAGGCTGAAATTGTCGTAGACGATTGTATCTTGGTACGATTTGCAGAGATTTTTTATAGATATCATACCTCCTGCCCCCTCTTCCACGCAAAGGCGTATTTTGCCGTCATTCTGAACACGAATTCGACTATGAGCCCCGCGAAGATTGCGCACAGCGTGAGCGCGGCGAGGCGGGGCAGATTGTAGTAGGTCTGCGCCTCGCTCATCAGCCCGCCGAGCGCCGTGTAGGTATGCGCCATAACCTCCGCGGAGATTGTCAGCTTTATGCCGAAGGACAGGTTTGCGCCCGTTTCGCGCAGTGTTACGGGGGCAATCTGCGGGATATATATCTTTAAAAGTTTCTGCCGAGCGGTAAGGCGGTATGCCCGCGCCATCTCCGCAAGCTCGCCCCTGACGCCCGATATGGACGAGGTGAGCTGCGAGCAGACTGCGGGAAAGAGCACGAGCATGGTCACTACGACGGGCGCCGTCCGCGGCGACGTCCATACGAGTATGAGAAGGAGCACCGCCATCGTGGGCAGGGTGCGGCAGACGGCGGTGACGGGGCGCATAAAGCGCGCGAACGGCTCAAACGCCAGCCCCGCCGCCGCGCACGCAAAGCCGAGCGCGAACGAGATTAAAAAGGCTGCCAAAGTCCTTAAGAGCGTGTTGCCGAACGCCGCCCAGAAGAAGGACTTGCCGAAGAGCGAGAAGAACTCCGCCGCCGTATCCGAAAACGACGGCACGAGGTATTCGTTGCCGACTGCGGCATAGGCAATGAGCCAGACTATCCACATTGCCGCCACCGCAAAGAGCGACGCGGCTATGTTGCCGGCGTTTTGTGAAAGATATCTCTTCATTCCTTAAACCGAATAGAAAAATTCATCCGACGGCGTACCGAAGCCCGAAGGCGAAACGGAGTTTATCTTGGACATATATTCAAGCACGTCCGCCTTGCTCTGCGCGGCAGACACGAAGTCTATGCCGCAGTTTTCGATGACCGTCTTTGTGAGTGTATTTGCGGTAAGCGTGCTCTTGTAGTCATCCTTGTACATAAGCGAATTGACTGCGGAAACTATGGTCTCCGCAGAGGTATTTTCGTCCATAAGCCACTCCTTCGCGCCGGCAAAGGTGTCGGTGAACGCCGCGATATCCTCCGCGCTGACCGTCGTCTTTGCGACGGCGACCGCCTGGGGATAGCCCTCTCCGCCCTCATAAAGCTTTTGCAGGTCGCCCGCAAAGGAGAGTTTGCCGCCCGTCGCCGACACTTTGGTGCTTGCGGCGGGTTCGGGCACGACGAAATAGTCGCAGTCGGCATTTGTCGGCACCGCCTCGGTCGCCTCTATCGCCTTTAAATTGACCTTATCGGCAGCGACTGACGCGCCGTCCTTGAGCTCGTTGAATTGCAGGTCGTTGTCCGAAAGTATTGCCTTGAACGTAAGCCCCGGCACGTTGGAGAGATTTATCACCCCCACCGTCTTGCCGACGAGCGAGGAGAGGTTGGAAGAGGTTATGTCCTGCCCGCCCTCCTTTTTGAGAATGTACAGATTGCCGTGCGTTACCGTGCCGAGCATCCTGTACTTTTCGCCGCTGCCGAGAAGTTTCACCGCGGCGTTGACGGGCATAATCGCTATGTCCGCCTGAGCGTTTTCGCCCGATACGTATGTCTGGATGGTGTTCGCGTCGACGATGTTGACGTCGAACTTTTCCCTAAGTTCGCCCTCGTAAAGGCGGGCGACGGACAGCGCGGGCGCGCCGTCTGGCGCAAATACCGTGAGCGCGGAGTTCTCTTCGCCGCCCGTGCAGGCAGCAAGCCCCGAAGCCATTGTCGCGGAGAGCACCGCCGCGACCACTGCTGAAATAAATTTCTTCATCTATAACTCCTTTTTCGGCGTCAGGAAGAGCCCTTCCGCCTTAAAATTTTTTGACAGTTTAAGTTAAAAAAGCGGGCAGCCGTTATCTGTTTCTGCTCATAAGCGTCTTTGCGGAGACGCCCGAGAGGTTGCCCAGCCTGCCCGTGAGCGCGTTTATCTTCTCTTCGGGCGCGTCGATTATGACCGAAATGACGTTCACGCCCTTTTCGCGGTAGGGAACGCCCATTCTGCCGACTATGTAGTCGCCGTATTCCGAGAGCACGGCGTTTATGCCTTCCGCCGCGCCCCTGTCCTCTGCGATTATTCCTATTACCGCAATCCTCGATGCACCCATAAAAAAACACCCCTTTGCCGTAGATAAAGGAGTGCGACGCCCGCACGGCAAAAAAATGCGGTGCGGTAAATAAATGCTGTATCCACTCCTTTGCCCCCAGGTCTCCCTTCAGGTTCAGGCGGGAAAATAATACCACAGTTGCAATTTTTTTTCAAGCGTTTGCATAACTAATTTTGCGCTATGCATAATGATTGTATGAAAACCTTGAAACGCAGACTGATTTTTACGGCGGCGGCACTTCTGTGCCTGACTTTTACGGGCTGTTCGGCAACCTCTTTGCAGGGGGATATGCCGAGGGACGGCGAACACATTGAAAATATTTTGCCGGACGGCGCGGCGAGAAGCGATGAACAGACGCCGCCCGACGACAACGGCGACAACGGCGGCGAGGGCGACAGATGCCCCGACTGCCCCGACGGGAAATGCCCGCACGGCGGGCACCGCCACCGCCCGCACGGCAGGGACGGCGGCTGGAGAAGGGTTAAGCCCCGCCCCATCGCCCCGCCCGACGACGGGGAGGCGGCGAGAACGGCGAAAACGCCATAACGTCGCCCCGCGACGGCTGTAAAAAAGGTGCGCCGACACATCGCGGAAGGGGTTGAACTTTATCATTGCCCCCGACATATGCGCCGATGAACACGTGTTCACTTTCTCAATGTAATTGCAGCTTATAAACAAATTGCCCGCCCGCGGAAACTCCGCGGGCGGGCAATTTTTCTTTCTCATTATTTCTTGTTGTAATTTATGAGGCATCCGCTCAGGATTATCTTCTTCTCTTCGGGGGTGAGGCTGCCCACGGTGAGATAGATCTTATTCGCCTTGCCGCCCGAGATATGCGTAGCCGTGATTACGGGGTCATCTGCGGCGATGAGCGCCCTTATGTTCTCTATGAGGATATAGTCGCCCACCTTGAAGTCGAACTTCTTGCAGACGAGGGGAAGCATACCCCAATTTATGAGGTTGCTGCGGTAGCGCTTTGTCGCATACTCGAGGGCTATGTTGGCTATGCCGCCGAGCACCCTCTGGCAGGACGCCGCCTGCTCCCTTGCGGAGCCGTCGCCCGGCTTCCTTGCGATTACCGCGCTGCCGAGAAGGGTGTTTGCTGGTATCTCTACGCCCGCCTCTCTGAGCACCTCTTCGGGCATTGCGCCGCTTGTCCTCCTCTCCTCTTCGAGCGCCTTTACCGCCTTTGCCCTGCCGACATACGCGGGGTCCTTCCTCGAGAGCGCGAACTCCGCAAGCCTTAGAGGGTTGGAGCGGTATGACGACGTTTCGCCCGAGGGAATGAGCTCGTCCGTGGTCGTGACGGGGTCGTCGATTACCGAAACCGCCTTTATGAGCACGTTGTCGGTGAGAGCAATCTGTTCGGGCCAGTCGGCGATGTTGTTGCCGTAGATGAGCTGCTCTTCGGGCTTGGGGTGACCTGCGCCGCTATAAACCCTGCGCTCGTATATGCTCTTGTCGAAGTAATATTTTTTGACCTTCTTGACAAATTCGACCTCGGTTGCGGGCGTGAGCACGCCGCCGTTTGCCGCCGTCGCCGCGATAGAGCGCGCGTCCATAAGCGCAACCGCCGCAAGCTGCTGTTCGCCGAGCTTGCTGCCCTCTCTGTTTTCAAAGTTGCGCGTCGTATGGCGAATGGAGAAGGCGTTATCCGCAGGGGTGTCGCCCGCGCCGAAGCAGGGACCGCAGAACGCCGTCTTGAGCACTGCGCCGCTCTCCATAAGCGTCGAGGCGTAGCCGTTGTCCATAAGGCACTTGAACACGGGCTGGGACTGGGGATATACGCTGAGCGAAAATTCGCCGTTGCCGCACGACTTGCCGCGGAGTATTTCCGCCGCCTCCGCCACGTTTTCGTACGTGCCGCCCGCGCAGCCTGCGATTATGCCCTGGCTGACGTACACCTTGCCGTCCTTTATTTTGTCGAGCAGGCGGAAGGGCTTTCTGCCCTCTCCCTTAAGCCTGTTGCCCGCAGCCTCCACCTCGCCGAGAATGTCCTTTGCGTTGTCTATCACCTCCCTCACCGTATAGGCGTTGGAGGGGTGGAAAGGCAGGGCGATCATAGGCTCTACCCTCGACAGGTCTATGACTACGGCGCTGTCGTAATATGCGGGATTTGCGGGATGAAGCTCTCTGAAATCGCCCTCCCTGCCGTGAAGTCTATAGTACTCCCTCGTCGCCTCGTCCGTCTCCCATATGCTCGAAAGGCAGGTCGTTTCGGTGGTCATAACGTCAATTCCCGAGCGGAAGTCCATTGTGAGGTTCTTTATTCCGGGGCCGACAAATTCAAGTATCTTGTTCTTTACGAAGCCGTTTTTGAAGGTGGCGCCGACGAGCGCGATTGCCACGTCGTGCGGACCCACGCCCTTTTTGGGCTTGCCCTTGAGATAGACGGCGACGACCTGCGGGCGCTTTATGTCATAGGTGTCCGAGAGGAGCTGTTTTACGAGCTCCGGTCCGCCCTCGCCCACGCCCATAGTGCCGAACGCGCCATAGCGGGTGTGGCTGTCGGAGCCGAGTATCATTCTGCCGCAGCCCGTCTGCATCTCCCTGATGTACTGGTGAATTACGGCAAGATGCGGGGGCACGAAGTTGCCGCCGTACTTCTTTGCCGCGGAAAGACCGAAGAGATGGTCGTCCTCGTTAATCGTGCCGCCGACGGCGCACAGCGAGTTGTGGCAGTTTGTGAGCGTGTAGGGCACAGGAAATTCCCTGAGCCCCGACGCCTTTGCCGTCTGAATTATTCCGACATAGGTTATGTCGTGCGAGGCGAGCGCGTCGAACTTTATTTTGAGGTTCTCCTCGTCGCCCTTGTTGTGGTCCTTGAGAATGGAATAGGTTATGGTGCCCTTTATCGCCTCCTGCTTCTTCGCCTCGACGATGAATGCCTCCCTCTCCCTGACGAGCCTGCCGTCCAGGTAATACACTCCGTTCTTTATGAGTTTAATCATTGGTCGCCCTCCGATGTTTATTTGCTGCCCGCAATGCGATTATTGACTTTTATTATACACTAAAACGCCGCCTTAATCAAGTGCGCGGGGCAAAAAAATGATTTCCCCGTGAAATTAACATAAATTGCGCCTTTCCCCGTTGATTTTTAATTGAGAAAATTGTATAATAGCCCTATGAAGACGTTTAAATATAAATTTTCAAAACTGACTTTCTGGCTGATCATCGCGGGACTTATACTCTGCGTTGCGGCGTTCGCGCTCAATCTGTACCAGTGCATACGCTACGGCATAGCCTCCGCCGCCGACCCCGTGTATCCGATAATTCAGTACACGACGATGTTCGTCGTCACGGTTGCGCTCTTTTCCATACTCTTGAGCGTGCTGATATTTTCGGCGTACACCGTCGACGAAAAGCACTTCAAGACGCGCTTCGGCTTTATTGTCAGCAAATACGAGGTAAAGAAGATAGAGCGCGTTACCCTTGACAGAAAGAGCAACAAGCTCGCCGTCACGTTCGAGGACGATAACTATATCGTAATAGTCGTCAAGGAAGAGTGGTACGAAGATTTCGTGCAGGCGCTCCTCAAGGTCAACCCCAAAATCGAATACGAGATAAAATCGCTTGAAAACGACAAGAAGGACGGGCTGAAGTGAGACCCTCCCCCTTCGGCAAAATTAAAGATACTGACGCATAGAGGGCGGCGACCAAATTGCCGCCCCATTTTTTACGGCAACCTTAGATTATGGAATGGATTGAAGAAGTCAGGGACAAAATTAAGAGAAAGCGCAGCATACTGTTCGACGTTGACTGCGAGCTGCTGTGCGCGTTGTGCGCGGCGCTTGAAAGGCGGGACAGAAGGACGTTGATACTCTGGGCGCTCGCGCTGGCGGAGAACTGCGCCGAAAGACTTTCAGAACTCGGCGAGTGCGACGCGGACGTCGCCTTTTCCGCCATATTCGCCGCAAGAACGTGGGCGGCGGGCGACATAAAGATGCCGGAAGCAAGGCGCGCCATACTTTATTGCCACGCTGCGGCAAAGACGGCGGGCAGTCGCGAGGCGGCTGCGCTCTTCCACGCCGTGGGGCAGGCGTGCTCCTCCGTGCACACGCCGAGGCACGCGCCCGGGCTGTGCGTGTACGAGCTGACGGCATATGTCTTAAGATACGGCGCGGACGGCTGCCGCGAGGCGGTCGAAGGGCGAATTTGCGAATATCTGCGGCTGTTGGACGAGCTCTCCTTTCGCAGGTTCTGCACAGGCGAAAAGTGGGCGAATTTTTTAAGAGATTAACTTAAAAAGGGGCGCCGCAGATTGCAAAATTCTTTGCAATCTGCGGCGCCTTTTTTTGCTTTGATTAAAAAAGTCGGCGAATTATTTACCCGCTTCCGCCTGCTTTCCCGCCTTTTTCTTTTTGAGCATCTTCCTGACCGAGGTATGATGTTCTTCGCCGGCAAGCAGTCTTACAAGGTTTTTATGGTGCGCAATCCAAGTTATGAGATTGAACGACAGAAGAAGCATTAAAATGACTATGACATAGACGTTCAGAAGCTCCCCGCCGTAGCGCAGAATGAAGATTACAGCCTGCCAGATTGTGTAGACGGATACGCCTATGAGGGAAGCCATAGAGCCCCACTCCGTGAGGTAGACGTACATAAACAGGCAGAGGAAAATTCCAAGACCTATGAACACGAACCACCAAGTCTCGCAGGAGAGGGCACACCAGAAGAGCCCTATAGTAGTGGCTATGCCCTTCCCCCCCCTGAACTTCATCGTTACGGGAAACACGTGCCCGATTACGGCAAACAGACCGAAGAGATAGCGCGCGAAATCGCCGACTATCACGTCCGTGCCCTCGAATATGTAATTTCTGAATATGAAGTAACCGCAGAGCACGGGAATTGCGCCCTTAAGTCCGTCGCAGAAGAAGTTAATGAGCCCTATCTTGAGCCCGAACGTGCGCGTCATATTCATCGTGCCGGGATTGCCGCTTCCGATGTTGCGGATATCCTTGTGCTTGAGCCCCGATATGAGCACGGCGAAGTTGAAACAGCCTATAAAATAGCTTATCACAGCGCCGAGCAGAAACCAGTACCAGAGCTGGGAAAATGCAATCTCTGTCATTTTAACCCTCCTTTTTCTCCCTTACGACAATGCGTATGGGCGTACCCGAAAAGTCGAACGCCTTTCTTATGGTGTTTTCGAGGAAACGCTCGTAAGAAAAGTGAAGAAGATCCTCGCTGTTGACAAACAGCACGAAGGTAGGCGGAGCAACCGCCACCTGCGAAGAGTAATAAACCCTGAGCCTCCTGCCGTTGTACGAGGGCGGCTCGTTCGCCCTGACGGTATCCGAAATGAGGTCGTTGAGCGTGCCCGTAGGTATCCTTAGATGGGCGTTTTCGTACACCTTGTCGACCGCCGCCATAATCTTTTCGGTGCGCTGACCCGTCTTTGCCGAGACATATACCGACTTGAAATAGTCCATAAACTTGAGGTCCTCTCTGAGCTTGTCCTCGAACTTGTTTATGGTGTTGGTGTCCTTTTCGATGAGGTCCCATTTGTTCATCACGATGACCGACGGTTTGCCCTGTTCGTGCACGTACCCGATAATCTTGGTGTCCTGTTCGGTAAGCCCTTCTGTGCTGTCGACGACGAGCAGACACACGTCCGCGCGGCGCACGGCGTCAAAGGCGCGCATTACCGAATAGTACTCTATGTCGTCCTCCACCTTCGACTTCTTCCTTATTCCCGCCGTATCGATTATGGTGTAATTCTTTCCGTCAAATGTGAATTTTGTGTCTATCGCGTCCCGCGTGGTGCCTGCGACGTCTGTGACAATCGAACGCTCGAAGCCGAGAAGCTTGTTGACAAGGCTGGACTTGCCCGCGTTGGGCTTTCCGACGACGGCTATCTTGAGGCTGTCGTCCTCTTCGTTTTCAAACTTCTCGAAGTAACTTACGACCTCGTCAAGCACGTCGCCTATGCCCGTGCCGTGTTCGGCGGAGACGGGATACGGCTCGCCAAGCCCCAGAGAATAGAACTCGAACACCTTTTCTTCGGAATATTCGTCAATCTTGTTTACCACTAAAATTACGGGCTTCTTGCTGCGGCGGAGCATATCCGCAACGTCGTAGTCAGAGGTCGTCAGCCCCTCCTTTCCGTCGACGAAAAAGAGTATGACCAGCGCCGTCTCTATTGCAACTTCCGCCTGCTTTTTGATGTGGCGCCACATCATATCGTCGCTCTTGAGCTCTATGCCGCCCGTGTCGACGAGGGAGAAGTTCTTGCCGCGCCACTCGGCATCGGCATACAGCCTGTCCCTGGTGACGCCCGGTCTGTCCTCCGTTATGGATATCTTGCGCCCCACGACTTTATTGAAAAATGTGCTCTTGCCGACGTTGGGTCTGCCCACCACGGCTACCAAAGGATTTGCCATACTCTGATTTTTTCCTGACTTTATTTCTTCCCCATTATAAATTAACTTAAATAAAAAGTAAAGCGGTTTGCACGGATAACCGCACAAACCGCTTCGAGATACTTTTTTCCGGTTAAGCTATGAAGGAATTGAGACCAAGACCTACGAGACCGAGTATTCCGAGTACGAGGAATACGATATAGACCGTCTTCCACGCCTTGGGCTTATTGCGCACATAGTCGTAAGCTGCAAGCCAAGCCGAGATGAACAGCGCTATCTGCGCTATCATAGAGCAGGCGCCGCTGAGCTTTGCGCCCCAGCCGATGTGAACATCGCAGAGGGCAAGCACTTCGAGGATGAAGCTTATAAGTCCCGCAATGCCCGCAAGCACAACGCCCCAGAACGCACACACCTTTACGAGAGGATAGTGTCCGCTGTAGACAACGGTTTTATTCTTTGTTGAATTCTTTGCCATAATTTTTCTCCTTTAAATATTTTGCGACCTTAATTATAGCAACCCCCGCGGGAGATTGCAACGATTTTTTCAGCAAAACCCGTCGAATTTGAGTTTTTTGAGCACGGCAGCGAAATAGTCGGGAAGGGGCGCGGTGAAAGTCATCCTCTCGCCCGTCGACGGATGAGTGAGTTCGAGCCTGCAGGCGTGCAGAAGCTGACCGCTTAAGTTGAACTCCCTCTTCTTTCTGCCGTAGACGTCGTCGCCGACGACGGGGTGACCTATGTGCTTTGCGTGCACCCTTATCTGATGCGTCCTGCCCGTCTGCAACACAAAACGGCAGAGCGTATAGCCCATACTGCGACCGAGCACCTCGTACTCGGTGACGGCTGGCTTGCCGTGACGCGCGTCGACGACGGCCATCTTTACCCTGTCGGCGGGGTTTCTGCCTATGTAGGTGGAGATGACGCCGCTGTCGTCCTTTACGTTGCCCTCCAGAAGGGCGAGATACGTGCGGCGGCAGCTCTTTTCGGCAATCTGCGCAGACAGATTTAAGTGCGCCGCGTCGTTCTTTGCCACGACGAGAAGCCCCGACGTGTTCTTATCTATCCTGTGCACTATGCCGGGACGGATTACGCCGCCTATTCCGCTCAGGTTGTCCAGCCTGAACAGAAGCGCGTTGACGAGAGTGCCGTCGATATTGCCGTTGCCGGCGTGCACCGTAAGCCCCTGCTGCTTGTTTATTATGGCGAAATCCTTGTCCTCGTATACTATGTCGATGGGAATATCTTCGGGTTTTGCCTCCGCCTCCCTGACGTCGGGCATCAGAACTTCTATCAAGTCGCCCGCAGCGACCGCCTGCGAGGGCTTTGCCGCCCTGCCGTTTATGGTTACCCCGTCTGCCTCGAACAGCTTTTTGACAGCCGAACGGGTGAAACCTTCGAGCTGAGCGCAGACAAAGACGTCCGCGCGCTGGCAGGGCTCGTCCGCGGTAAACTGTTTTCTTTCCATCAGTCGCCCTCTTTGCTTCCGCCCTCTCCGTCGGGCGCAACCACCTCTTCCCCGTCCTTGCCTCCGTCGGATTCGGTTCTACGGCAACTGTCGTTGCTGCCGCTTTCCTCGGCGTTGCGGTTGTCGTGGTTGCCGATTTCCGCCATTCCGCCGTCCTCTTTTTCGGCTGCGCGGCGCTTTTCCTCGCGCTCCCTTTCCGCCTGCGCCGCCTTAGCCTTTGCGGTGAGCGGAACGAGCGACCATTCGTTGAAGAACAGACAGTCGACGACGGCGATGATGACGCCGAAAACTATCCAGAAATCCGCGAAATTGCAGCACGCCTCGCTGAACAACATATTGACCCACACGAAGTCCCTGACCGAGCCGAAGGCTATTCTGTCGACGAGGTTGCCGACCGCGCCCGAAACTATCATTGCGAGTGCGAGTTTGAGGAGCACGAACCGCTCCGGAAGGAGCAGAAAGCAGGCGCACATTACAAGCACCATTATGCAGGTGAGCACTATGAGAAATACCCTGCCCCACTCCGTATCTGCGAGAAAGGAGAACGCCGCGCCGTTGTTGCGGTAGCCGCTCTCCACCCAGATTAAGCGGGGAATGACGGTGAAGTTCCAGTCGAACGCCTCCTCGCAGTGCTTTAATATGAGATCGGCTGCGAGCAATACGGCGAACACCGCGACGAGAATGGCGCTCAACTTGCCGAAATGTATTTTAAATTTTTCAAAGAAGTTCTTCGCATTCATAGACCGATTATACCACACTGCGGCAAAGATTGAAAGCATTTGAGCGCACCAAAAAGAAAATTGCCCGACGGCGTTGCCGTCGGGCACATTCTTAAAGATGAGAGAAGGTGCAGAAAAAGCCTTTCCGCGCCCTATTGCTTTATAAATCCCAGACTTATGAGAATTGCCTTGTCGACCCTGGACATTGCCGAAGCAGGCAGCTCGCCTATCTTTTCTTTGAGCCGCTTCTTGTCTATCGTCCTTATCTGTTCGAGCAGGATTACGGACTCCTTGGCGAGCCCGAAAGAGCCCTCCGGCAATTCTATGTGCGTCGGCAGCTTTGCCTTGTTTATCTTGCTGGTCACCGCCGCCGCAATGACCGTCGGGGAATATTTGTTGCCCACGTCGTTCTGCACGACGAGTACGGGGCGCACCCCGCCCTGTTCGCTGCCTACGACGGGGGACAGGTCGGCATAGTACAGCTCTCCTCGCTTAATCGTCATAATCCTGACCCCTTGCAAATACAATTTGTTTGCGCCGCAGTACGGTAGCTTAATACATTATACGCCTGCGACACTTAAAATTGTTGACGAAGGGGCGGAATTTTATACGCGCAATCTCAATCGAAGAAGGCGGGAATTTCTATCATAGGGCAGACGCCGACCGCCGCGCAAATTCTGTACGTATAGTACGCGACGAGCAGGACGAGGAAGGTTATGCCCGCCGCCTTGCCGAGCTTGTTGCCCTTTACGAAGGAGAATACGAGCAGGGCAATCGCCGCGATTATGGACATATAGCCGTCGGCGAGCGACGACACGTCGAAGGGTACGCCGACAGGACCAGAGCAGACAAAGCCGAGTCCCGCGATGAACAGCAGGTTGGCTATGTTGCTGCCTATTATGTTGCCCGTGGCTATGCCCATATCCCCCTTTCTCGCCGCCGAAACGGAGGTGACGAGTTCGGGGAGGGACGTACCGAATGCAACTACTGTCAGCGCGACTATCGAGGTGGGTATTCTGAGGAGCTCCTGCGCGATATAGGTTGCGCCGTCGACGACGAGCTGTGCGCCGAGCACGACGATACCGAGCCCGACGACGGTTATCACTATGAGGAACCAGACTTTGTCCTTGAGCTCTTCATACTTTGCGCCCACCCTGTCAAGCCAGCCGAAAAAGCCCGTGCGGGGCGCCCTCTCCTCTGCCTGAACGGCGGTTACGTCCGCCTCCAGCAGGGCGGGCTGAGTGCGCTTTGCCATAACTATGGTGTACGTCATAAACAGCACGTAGAGCACTATGAGGATTAAGCCGTCATACCACTCGAAGGAGTTGCCGAGGTCGCCGAGAATGATGAACGCAAGGCTGACGACTATGAGGAAGGGCAGCTCGAAATGGCGGGAGCTCTTCTCTACGGGTATTCTTGCGACGAGCGCCGAGATACCAAGAATTAAGAGAATGTTAATCATATTGCTGCCGAGCACGTTGCCCATTATTACGCTTGCCGCCTCGGTATTGCCCCTCAGCGCCTTTATGCCGCCTATTATCGACACCGCCGCCTCGGGTGCGGATGTGCCGAGCGCGACGATGGTGAGCCCTATTATAAAGGAGGAGACCTTTAGCTTTGCCGCAATGCCCGCAGCGCCGTCGACGAAGAGGTCGGCGCCCTTTACGAGAAAGACGAAACCGACGATTACTGCCAAAATCCACAATATTGCCATATTCTGCACCTTTTTAAAATTTTTGACCAAATGAACAAAAAAAGACTTCCAACTTAAATTGCTTTAAGTTAAAAGTCTTGTTACCGAATTAAAAAGTCGGCGTCAAACCCCGAGCGGTTGTGCTGTGATGTCGTTGTTTGACTTGAACTACTCCCTTCCAACAGGTATATTTTACCATCGTCCGCCGCGGCAAGTCAAGCTTTTGACGACAGTTTTTATATTTTTTATTACGTCGCGGTAGGTCGCGCAGTATTCGCAGCATTCCTTTCCCGCAAGCTCCGCCGCGCAGCCCAAGACATACTGCGCACACACCGCCGCGTCGAACACGTCCAGCCCGCGCGCCGCACTGCCCGCAACGAGGCCCGACAGAATGTCGCCGCTGCCCGCCCGCGCGAGCGCCGAACTGCCGCGGGTGACCAGACTGACCCTCTTCCCGTCCGTCGTGAGCGTGACGGCGTTCTTCAAGTGGACGGTCACGCCGTATTCCGACGCAAACTCCCTTGCCCTTCCGACGGGGTCGGAGAGTATTTCGCCCTCGGAATATCCCGAAATGCGCGAAAATTCCCTTATATGCGGAGTGATGACCACCTGCCCCTTCGCGCGCTTCAGAATGTCCCTGCCGTACTCCGCAAGTGCGTTTATTCCGTCGGCGTCGATTATGAGCTTCCCGCCGTAATTTTCAATGAGGTTGCACACCTTTTCGTAGGTCGCTCTGCTGCACCCGCAGCCCATACCTATCGCCGTCGCCGCGGGGGAAAAAGCGATTGCGTCCGCATAAACGACCTGGGGATATGCCGCAACCAACGCATATTTCAGCCCTTCGCCGACGACCGCCGTGACATAGCCGCAGCCGCTGACCGACGCCGAGGAGAGCGACAGCGCCGCCGCCCCGACATAGCAATCGCCCGCAACTATCTGGCAGTTGCCGTAAGTTCCCTTGTGGCTGTTGCGCCGCCGTGCGGGAAAGAGGGGCGAGATGTCCGCGTCGTCGGGCGAGGTCACAGCATATTCCTCAGCGACAATGCCAATATCCCTGACGCACAGTTTTCCGCAGAAATCTATGCCGTCGCCCAGAACGTGACCGAGCTTGGGATAGGCAACGGCAACCGTCATATCCGCCCTCACCGCAACGCCCATAATTTGTCCGTTGTCGCCGTTTATGCCGCTTGGGATGTCCGCCGCAATGACAAACGCACCGCTTGCGTTTATTGCCCCTATCGCGTCGGCAAAGCCGCCCGTCACCTCGCGGCACAGCCCCGTGCCGAAGATGCAGTCGACGACTATGTCGCCGCATATTTCCGCCGAATAGCAGCCGTTATAGCGCGCCTTCTCCCTCTCGCAGTCGGCGGAAAGCCTGCCCGAAAGGGCATATACCGACACGTTAAGCCCGCTTTTGTCAAGCAGGCGCGCCGCGACGTAGCCGTCGCCGCCGTTGTTTCCCGTGCCGCAGACAAACATAACGCTCTTTGCGCCGCGTTCAGCCGCGGCGAGCGCGACCTCACGCGCGATTGCCCTGCCCGCGCGCGCCATAAGCTCTTCCGAAGAGGTGCCGCCCGCAATAGTTGAAGCGTCCGCCGCGCGCATTTGCGAATTGTCAAGGTATATCTTCATATGAGTTTAAGACTTATCTCCCCGCTCGATATGCGGCGCACTTCCCCGCCGACAGAAACTATCAGTCTGCCGACCTCGTCGATGTCGAGCGCGGTAGCCAAAGTCCTTTCCCCCTCCTTTATAAGAATTACTTCGCTGCCGAACCAATCGATGTATTCTTTATAGTCGGCGACGGAATATTCCCTTCCGAGATTTTTAATAAGCTCCTCCCGCACCTCGTCGACGGAAAAGGCGTGCCCCGCCTCGTTTTTCATAGAGGTGGCAATTCCGGACAGTTCGCCCGAAAAGGAGTTGTTAACGTTGAGCCCTATGCCGACGATTGAACGGCACATATTGCCCGACGAAAGCGTATTTTCGATGAGCGTGCCTGAGATTTTGCGCCCGCCGACGAGCACGTCGTTAGCCCACTTTATCGTCGGCTTCAGCCCGAAAAATTCAACCGTCCTGCACACCGACACGCAGGAGGTTATCATTATGGAAAACGCCCGCGAAAAGTCAAAATTTTTTCTTATTTTCAGCGCAGATATATATACGCCGCCCTCGTCGGAGACGAAGCTCCTGCCCTTTGTGCCCCTGCCCGCAGTCTGCCTCTTTGCGGAGACGATGACCTCCTCGGGGCTGTTCAGCCCCTTTATATAATCGTTGGTAGAGGCGACTTCGTAGAGTTCAATAATCTTCGCCATCGCCCATCCTCCCGCAAGCGGATTTTACCTTGTCGTAGTCGTATCCTTTTGAGATGAGATAGCGGCAACCCCTATATATGTTCTCTCTCGTCCTCTCCTTGCCGCGCAGGTACTTTTCGAGCAGGGCAAAGATTTCCTCTTCGTCGTCGGAGTAGTCGGCAAGCTCCTCCTCCACCGTAGTTCTGTCTACGCCGCGCCTTAAAAGTTCGGCTTCCATTGCGCGCTTGCTCTTGCCGGACGCGCCCTCGAGATAGCTCCTGCAATAGGCGCCGTCGCCGAGGTAGCCGTAGCCTTTGAGCTTTTCGACGACGAAGTCGACGACCGCCTCCACATATCCCTTTTTAGCGAGGAAAGTGCGCATCTCCCTTTCGGTCTTGGGCGACGAGGAAAGATGCGTCATAGCCCTGTCCACAGCCTCGCTCTTCTCGGTTTCGAGCTGGAGCCTGTCCAGCTCCTCCTTATCGATGCTCTGCCCGACTTTGAGGCGGTTTTTTATTGCCACTTCGAGCTTCATTCCGCAGTAAAACCTGCCGTCTATGAATATGCTGCACCGCCGCTTGTCCTTGACCTGCGGCTCGATAGAGGTTATCTCCGACATAGCGAATTCTCCTTTAAAACACTGACATTTTAGCATTTATGCGCCACTTTGTCAATTACGATTATTGACATCCGACGAACGCCGCGGTATAATACTACATAATCTGTTTTTAAGAAGGTAAAAGCTATGGCTGTGCAAATCGACTGGAAAAGTTTAGGCTTCGGCTATATTAAGACACCCTGGCGCTTTGTAGCGCACTACGACGGAAAGGGCTGGGATAACGGCGCGCTGGCCGAGGAAGATAAGATTACGATTTCCGAATGTGCGGGCGTATTGCAGTATGCCCAGACGGCGTTTGAGGGACTTAAGGCATACACCACCGAGGACGGCAGAATTGTCACGTTCCGCCCCGACCTGAACGCCGAGAGAATGAACGCCTCCGCCGCAAGGCTTGAGATGCCCGTCCTGCCAGACGGAATGTTCCTCGACGCGGTGGACAAGGTAGTCGCCGCAAACAGGGATTACGTACCCCCCTACGGCAGCGGCGCAACGCTGTACCTGCGCCCCTATATGTTCGGCTGCTCGCCCGTAATAGGCGTAAAACCCGCGGAAAAATATGAATTTCGTCTGTTCGCAACGCCCGTCGGACCCTATTTCAAGGGCGGCGTCAGACCCATAACCATAAGGGTATGCGACTTTGACAGGGCGGCGCCCCACGGCACGGGGCACATCAAGGCGGGGCTGAACTATGCGATGAGCCTGCACGCCATTGTCGACGCGCACAACAAGGGCTTTGACGAGAATATGTACCTCGACGCGGGTACGCGCACATATGTCGAGGAGACGGGAGGCGCAAACTTCCTGTTCATAACGATGGACGGCAAAGTCGTAACGCCCAAGTCCGACAGCATACTCCCCTCGATAACAAGGCGCTCGCTGTGCTACGTCGCCGAAAAATACCTCGGTCTTACCGTAGAGCACCGTCCCGTAAAGCTTGAGGAAGTAAAGGACTTTGCCGAGTGCGGTCTGTGCGGCACGGCGGCGGTAATTTCCCCCGTCGGAAAAATCGTCGACCACGGAAAGGAAATCTGCCTGCCCTCCGGTATGGAGAAGATGGGAGAGATAACCAAGAAGCTCTATGACACGCTTACGGGCATACAGATGGGAAGAATTCCCGCACCCGAAGGCTGGCTGAGGGAGATAAAGTAACTGAAGTCTTACGAAAGGACAATTCAAAACCACCAGTGAACTGGTGGTTTGCACATACCCTAAAAGGGTTAATTGCCGGCACACCCGTCAACGGGTATCGAAATTTGGCAACGCATCA